>JAYFNX010000038.1:0-8837 GCA_034933245.1 Candidatus Pelethousia sp. | reverse complement strand
ATAGGAGACGATCCATCACCCGGCCACTTTCCATATCTGCCTTAATTTCGGCAATGCTGGTAAGCTGATCCGGCGTTTCCTCATAGGGGAAGTTTTCCTCCAGCCGCCGCTGCCAGGCATTGTCCGGCAGGAAGGAAAACCCCTGGATTTTTTGCCGTTCCCCATAAAGACGCACTAGGTCAAAAGCAAGCTTTTTAACCCCCTCCCGGGTGCGGGAAACGGTTCGCTGCCATTCGCCGCTGCCCAGCTTGGAAAGATGGGAAGCGGCGCCATCCTCGCCGCCACCGATGTATTTCTGCACCCGATCCAACTGATCCGTAGGAATATAAAGCTTATCTCCGCCGGCGTAGACAAGATGCAGGTAATCACGGGGGGCATTGTCCACCGTGAGGGTGACAACGCCCACAAAACGGCCAATGCCGTGCAGCTCATGCACCACCAAATCCCCGACATTCAACTCGGAGAAGGCCAGCTGCGGCCGGTTGCGCCGTGCCTTTTTGGGAGAGCGGATTACATCTCCATAGAGCTCGTTTTCACTGACGACCACAAGGCCCAGTTCGCTGTATTCATAGCCGCGCTCCAGGCTTTGCCCCAGAATGATCCGTTCGCCTTTTACGATGGGTCGGTCCAAATTTTCCACGCAAGGTAACACGGCGTCCATATCTTCGAGGCGCTGCCGTAAACGCTCGGCATGGGGCCCCGCGTAAATAAGAACGGTGGTTCCCGCCTTTTGCCAGGCCGCTAGATCCTCGCAAAGGAGGGCTTCATCCCCCACATAACGGGAAACGGGCCTGGTCTCAAAGCGAAAGGGTGACTTTATGCCGATGAGCCCATAGGTGCGGGTCAGGGAAAAGAGAAGCGCCGTACGGGGCGTGTCCAGAAGTTTAATGGTCTGCAGGGGGGAGCATAAGAGTTGCGCCTGCTCACCTTGCGCTCCGCCCGTGGCGATGGCTTCCGTGCACAGATCCAAGAATTGGCTGTGCGCCATTTTGGCGCTTTCCTCCACCCGGGCCGGTTCATCAATGAGAAAAAGGGCGCCGTCGAGATAATCCAAAAGGGTGTATTCGGTTTCGTAAAAAAGAGGAAGGAGGCGAACGGATCCGTCCGGCGTACCGCCTGCGGAGAGATTCTCCACCATATCCGCCAGGGCCGGGCGGCCTTTCATGCGGGCAAGGGCAGCTTTGCGGGCTTGATCGCTCAAGGGCATTTCCGTGGCCGGCGGCAGTTTTACGGAATCAATATTTTCAATGGAACGTTGGGTTAGCGGGTCATAGGTGCGGAGCGTATCCACCTCGTCGTCAAAAAACTCAATGCGTACCGGGTTCTCCGCGCTGATGGGAAATACATCCAGATAACCGCCGCGCAGGCATACCTGGCATCGGCTTTCACATAGATCCACCCGCTGGTAGCCGGCCGAGAGCAGCGCGGATAAAAGCGCGCGTGGCTCCAGGATATCGCCGGGTTGAACGGTGCGCACCATGGAGCGGAGCGCATCCGGCGGCGCCAGGCGCTGCATGAGGGCTTCGATGGATACTGTGAGGGCTGTGCCATTGCCGGCTCCCGCCGCCAAGCGGCAGAGGACATCCACCCGGCGGGCCTCCAAGCCCTCGGAGCTGGTGTAAGCGCCCGTAAGGGGAATGTCTCGGGCCGGGAAATGTAAGCAAGGAACATAGCAGGCCATCTCTTCACAAAGCTTTTCGGCCATGCTTTCGTTGGGCGCTACAAAGACCAACGGACGGGCCGTATCGGCAAAGAGACCAGCGGCTACGTGCCCTTTGCTGGCTTCTGAAAGGCCAAAAACGCCGCAGGGACCCTCGCCGTTGGCAAGGGCCTCCCGAAGCCGCATGTATTCAGGATGTTGGGACAGGATGCCCAGAAGCGGATGTTGGCTCAAACTGATTTCCTCGTACTATAGAATTTTGGGAAGGCCAAGACCGCCCCTATCCTTTGGGCCGGTCTCTATTTCTTCAGCCTCCCCGCCATTTTTAAGCTTCTCTTTTGGGGGCCGTTTGTTATATTGCGCCTGGGCATCTAAAAGACGGCCTTTTGTGATCATGCCAGCTGCGTCCGCAGCCTTTTCCATAGCGCTTTCCAACAGCACGAGATCTTCCCCTTGGGGCATGCTCAGCACATGCGAAACCAGGCTTCGTTGCCCTGCTGCTTGGCCTATGCCCACGCGGATGCGGGGAAAATCATCGAAACAAAGCTGGTAAATTACGCTGCGCATGCCGTTATGGGTGCCGGCGCTGCCACCGGAACGAATCCGGATATCTCCCAGCGGGATGTCGATATCATCATAAATGAGGAGTAGCTCCTGATGCTCGCACTTATACCAATTCAGAACGTCCCGAACAGCCCGCCCGCTCTCGTTCATATAGGTTTCGGGTTTAACCAGCACGATCTTTTGCCCATCAACAAACCCTTCGCCGAAAACGGCTTGAAAGTTATGCCGTTTTATATCTATGCCCCAGCGCCGGGCAAGTATGTCCAACGTTAAAAAGCCAACATTATGTCGCGTGTTGGCATATTCACGGCCCGGGTTTCCCAAGCCAACGATAATGAACATGTTCGTTCCTTTCCTGCACGCAAGCACGCCCTCATATCAGAGGATATGAGGGGTGCCCGCTCGCGAATATTCTTTTTATATTATAACTTCCTTGGGGCCAATTGGGCAATACGCGGGGTTTATGAGATTTTGTCGCCCAGCGGTTTGCCTAGCCTTGGTTAGCCTTTGTTTGCAGGCAACAGAAAACCATGGCCATATCCTAACCCCCCCCGGCATGCATGTAACGGGTTACCCGCTCCGCGCACAAGAGCAACCGACTAAACAAAGGCGGCATGGCCGATTGGCCCTGCCGCCGTTGTATCGGGGACGATAGGCTTCGCGCAGAATAACCCGCACGGATATGGTTAATATTCGGGTTCGATGAGGCCGTAGTTGCCATCCTTGCGCAGATAGAGGACGTTTACGGTGCCATCCTCCGCGTTTTCGAATACGTAGAAGGAATGGCCCAGCAATTCCATTTGCAAAATAGCCTCTTCAACGCTCATGGGCTTGATAGAGAAGCGCTTTACGCGCACTACTTGCCGGGGCTCTTCTTCTTCGTCGTCAATGGGCGCATAGACGGGATCTGCCTTAAAAGCACCCTGCCGTAGATTTTTCTCCAGCTTTGTACGGTGCTTAACGATCTGATGCTCCAGCTTTGCCAGCACACTGTCTACTGAAGCGTACATATCGCCGGAAGCGACTTCGCCACGGATGATGCCGCTCACATAGGGAATGGTAACTTCGACGATATGGCGGTTACGTTCCACCGCCAACGTCACATGTGCCTCGGTGTCCTCGGGGAAATACTTGTCGAGCTTGGATACCTTTTTGGTTACGAGGTCTTCCAGGTATTCCGATACTTCAATGTTTTTGCCCGTGATAGTAATACGCATAGGTTCATTCCCCTTTCCTGCGCCGAATCGGGTGTGACCGCCGAATCTTGTGGCGCTCTATCTTCTATGCTCTAAGTATAGCATAAACAGACGGACTTAAAACAGGCTTTTTTGTGAAAAGGTGCCGACAAAGGGAAGCGTTTCTTTTATTTCCCGCCGCAATTCCCCCGCCCAGGGCAATTTGAACAGTCGCCGTGACAGCCTTTTTTCCTCCCTTTCCACCAGCGGGCTAGGCTCCAAAACGTGTAAATCAGGATTAGGCCAGCAAGAATATACCACATACAATCCCTCCCTTTCAATAAAGCGAACCTACTATTATTGTAGGAATAGACCCAGCAACATATACGCGACAAAGCTGGCCACATAGGCTATAGCCACTTGCCACGCCAACGCGAAAGCCGTCCATTTCCCGCTGTTCAGCTCCCTGCGCATGGTGGAAACGGCTGCCACGCAGGGGGTATAAAGCAAAACGAACACCAAAAACGCATAGGCGGAACGGGGCGTGAAGGTACCCGCCAGGGCCGATGCCACGGTGCCGCTTCCGGCGGAGAGGGAAAAGCCGTAGAACATGGCAAGGCTGGAGACCACCGCCTCCTTGGCAACCACACCTGTAAGCAAGGCTACCGTCGCCTGCCAGGTGCCAAAGCCCTGCGGCCGGAACAAAGGCGCGATGAGGCCCCCCAGCATGCCCAGTATGCTTATGGAAGCATCGTCCACCAAGGTGAGATGCAAATCAAAATTTTGCAAGAACCAGAGCACAACGCTCATGGCAAAAATGATGGTGCCTGCCTTTTGGAGAAAATGGCTTACCCGTTCCCAAACGTGAGTGAAGGTATTGCGGGCGGTGGGCACCCGGTAGGGCGGAAGCTCAATGACAAAGGGCGCATCCTCCCCGGCAAAGAGCCGTTTTTTAAACAGCAAGCCCGAAAGAATGCCTAAAAAAATGCCCAGCGCAGAGAGAGTAAAGATGACCAACGTGCGGCCTTTTGCAAAAAAGGCGCCGGCGATGAGCCCATACACGGGAAGCTTGGCGGAACAGCTCATAAAGGGCAGCAGGAGGATGGTCATGCGCTTATCTTTATCATTGTCCATGGTGCGGGTACCCATAGTGGCGGGCACAGTGCAGCCAAAGCCCATCAAAAGAGGAATGAAGCTTTTACCGGAAAGGCCAAAGCGGCGCATGGGTTTATCCATAATGAAAGCAATGCGGCTCATATAGCCACTGTCCTCCAGAAGCGAAAGGCAGAAAAACAAAATGGCGATTTGAGGCAGGAAGGTAAGCACGCCGCCCACGCCCGTAAGGATGCCGTCGCAAATCAGGCCGGTAAGCCAGGCAAAAGAACCGGAGGCGGTGAGCGCATCCCGGATGTACGGAATGAGAATGGAACCGATGGCGTTGCTGACCAAGTCCGAAAGCCAGGCGCCCAAGCTGGAAAACGTGAGGCCAAAAATGAGCATCATAATGCCGAAGAAAATGGGCAGGGCGAATACGCGATGGGTAAGGATGGCGTCAATCCGGTTGGACTTGCTGGCTTCGCCTTGTTTTCGAGCCCGCTTTAGGGCCAAGGCGCTAACCCGGCCCACATAGCGGTAACGGCAATCCGCTACCATGGTCTCATTGTCTCCAAGGGGGCTGGCTGCCGCATACTCCGTGACAATTCGCTGGACCTGCCCGGCGATGTCCGGGGGCAGGTTCAGGCTCTCCCGAATGAGCTGATCCCCCTCCAACAGCTTGATCTCCGTCCAATGCAGGGGTAGCCCCGCGGCTTTGGCATAGCTCTCTACTAACTGCCCGATGCGGTGATGCGCTACGTGGGTATAATCATCATACAAATCATCGGGTTCAATATTGAAGCCTTCATGGAATTGGGCGTGGATAGCGTGAATCAGCTTTTGCGCCTGCGCTACCAAGGTGCCCACGCCCATGCCCGTACGGGCGGAAATAGGGATAACGGGTACGCCCAGTTCCAAGGAAAGCCGTTTCACATCGATTTGATCGCCGTTCTTTTCCACCTCATCCATCATATTCAAGGCGATAATCATGGGCCGCTCCAGTTCCATAAGCTGGACGGTGAGATATAGATTGCGCTCCAAATTGGTGCCGTCGACAATATTGATAATGGCGTCCGGCTTTTCGTCCACAATAAAACGCCGTGCCACGATCTCCTCCATGGAGTGGGGGGAAAGGGAATAGATCCCCGGCAGGTCCACCAGGGTCATGTCGTGTCCATAAGTACAGAGGGCATCTTTGCCTATCTCGCCCCGGTTGGGCCGCCTGATCCTACCCTCTTTTTTTTCCACTGTTACGCCCGGCCAGTTGCCCACATATTCATGGCCGCCAGTCATAGCGTTGAAGAGGGTGGTCTTCCCGCAATTCGGGTTGCCCACCAGGGCCAGCTTCACAGGCTGATTTTCTGCACCTAAGCCGCCATTGTGGGAACAGATGATGCAGGCGTCTTTGGAGCCTGCATTCGGACAGGAAGTGCAGGTGCTGGTAAACGCTTCGGTCAGCATGGCCGCCCGCTGATGCCCTGCCGTATCCGTATCCCGTTCATGGCCAAGCTGGCCTTTCGAACGCCGCTCATATTCGGCAAGGGAATCCCGCTGCTGCTTTTGCAGCGCCTCCTGCTCGCCACGTTCCATTAAAGTAATTTGGAGGGCATCCTCCCTGCGCAGGGAAAGGGAATATCCCCGCAGAGCAATTTCGATGGGGTCACCCATGGGCGCAACCTTTACCACCGTCACCTGGGTGCCGGGGGTGATGCCCATATCCACAATGCGACGGCGCACCCGATCATCCGCAGGATTTACGCCAAATATAAACCCGCTTTGACCGGGCGAAAGCTCGCCCAGCGATTTGCGTTTTCCATGTTCATGCATAAAAATGGCCTCTTTCGCCTTATAACTTTTATTCAGTATAAGTTTCCCTCGAATATGTGTCAAGCCGGCCGCCGGCCACAAAAAAAGAAGGCGCGCAATGGACGGGCATCCAAAGGCGGACAAGTGTTGCAAGGTAGCCGGGGAAAGGCTATAATGTTCCTTGCACGAAAGCAAGGATAGGGGGAAACCAAATGCAGGAAATTTATGAACAGGCGCGGGCGGCCGCCGCGGAGCTTATGGCGGCGGCAGATAATCTTAAGGCTGGGGATATGCTGGTCGTAGGTTGCTCCACCAGCGAAATCTGCGGCAAGCGCATCGGTACCGGCTCCTCGGAGGAAGCGGCAAAGGCCGTGATGGATGCGATTTTGCCCGAGGCCAAAGCCCGGGGGCTGTTCCTGTGCGCCCAGTGCTGCGAGCACCTGAATCGCTGCCTGGTGGTGGAACGCGCCTGTATGGAACGCTACGATCTTCAACAGGTCTGGGTGCGGCCGCACCTTCATGCGGGCGGCGCATTTTCCATGGAAGCCATGAAGCGACTGGACGATTATGTGATGGTAGAGGATCTGCGCGGCAAGGCCGCTGCCGGCATGGATATAGGCGGAACACTCATCGGCATGCATATGCATCCGGTTGTGGTGCCCATTCACGCACAAACCCGTAAAATAGGGCAGGCGAATCTGGTCATGGCACGCACCCGGCCCAAATATGTGGGAGGCCCCAGGGCACTTTATGACGATATTGCACAACATTGAGGGATAAAGACCAATTTTGCAAGAAAAAAGAGGACGTCCTGCATAAAGACATATAAATAAGAAAAATATTTGTTGTGTTTTTGATTACCATCGTTTATAATACTATTTAGGTTGTTCGGATTTTTCGGGCTGTGGTTGCAAATCGATGCCAGTCGCAGGCGAAACGATCCACATAAGCGGGCGAATATCCCGTGAGCATGGTGCGGCCTAGATGTAAGTCCGCCCGCAGCCGCAAGGCTGCGAGAGGGGTAGTAGTGGGGGGCGTAAAGCCTAGTAGCGAACCTTCCCGGCGGCGAGTGTGGGGGCAAAGACCAGGTCAGCCGAAAGATGCGACAACCGGAAAATATTTTTACAAGGGGATTTTTCACCATGTTCGAAGACAAGACTTTGGTATGCAAGGATTGCGGCGCTGAGTTCGTTTTTACTGCCGGTGAGCAGGAATTCTACGCTGAGAAGGGTTTCCAGAACGAGCCCATCCGCTGCAAGGCATGCAGGAACGCCCGTAAATCCCAGCGCAGCGGCGAGCGCGAAATGTACGATGCCGTTTGTGCCGAGTGCGGAGCGCCCACCAAGATCCCGTTCGTTCCCAAGAATGATCGGCCGATCTACTGCAGTGCTTGCTTCCAGTCCCACCGGTAACCTTTTGGACGCTCAACGAGCAAAGGCTTCCTAATCCCCTATTTCCCGCGCTGCGGATAAATTCGGTGCATTAGTAAAAGCAATGAGGCCCCGTTTTCGGGGCCTTTTTTGTATTGGCAATAACTTCGAAGTTTCTCGCCCTTGCAAATGAACCACAAAATATATATACTAATTAAACAGACGGATACCACATATTGTGCTAGCCGCGCCAATTCATACCAGAGCCGCAGGAGGAAGCGCTTATGATAGACACCATTCAAAAACGGGACGGACGGACCGTATCCTTTGACATGCAAAAGATTGCCATAGCCATTCAGAAAGCTTTTGATGCCACGGGCGTACACAGTACCGGCGCTGAAGAGTTGGCCCGCCAGGTTGTCCAGCGCCTGGACGAGGCGGGGATGGACCAGCCCAATGTTGAGCAAATTCAGGATTGCGTGGAGCAGGTTCTCCTTGATAACGGCCATGTGCGGACCGCCAAGGCATACATTCTCTACCGGGCGGAGCGCAGCCGCATTCGGCAGGCCAATAGCCGCCTGATGAAGATTTATGAGGATATAACCTATACCGATGCAAGCGACAGCGATATCAAACGGGAAAACGCCAATATCGACGGCAACACCGCCATGGGGGCCATGCTTAAATACGGCAGCGAGGGCGCCAAACAATTTTATGAGCTTTTTGTCCTCAACCCGGAGCATGCCAGGGCGCACCGGGAGGGGGATATCCATATTCACGATTTGGATTTCTACACTCTTACCACGACCTGCTGCCAGATTGATTTGCTCAAACTTTTCGCGGGCGGTTTTTCCACGGGGCATGGGGTTCTCAGAGAGCCCCGGCATATTTCCAGCTATGCGGCCCTGGCCTGCATCGCCATCCAGTCCAACCAAAATGACCAGCACGGCGGCCAAAGCATTGTAAATTTTGATTATGGCCTGGCGCCGGGCGTGGCAAAAACCTATGTCCGCGTTTACCGCCAGCTTCTTAGCCGTAGCCTCGCCCTTTTGCTCAACGAGCCGCAGTCCCTTATGGATGCCGTGAACGCCACCTTGGAAAACGAGGCCATTATCCCCAGTCTGGATGATGAAAATGGCTATCTTGCCCGGGAACGGGGGTTGTTCC
>JAYFNX010000037.1:0-52518 GCA_034933245.1 Candidatus Pelethousia sp. | reverse complement strand
CCGGCCATTTGCAGCGATAATGGGGAAAATGATGCGGTCCCGATAGGCGTCGTAGATCCCGCCCTTTTTCCCCCGAACAGCCAAACCGGCCTCTAAAAGCGTTTCTTCGGACACACCTTGGGCAGCCATATGGTTTGCCAGGTTGTCCCAGCCCGGGGGTGCGTATCCAAGGCCAAAGGCCTTTACCACCGAGGTATCCACGCCCCGCCCCATAAGATACTGCCGGGCACGGCCGCCCGGCTCCCCTAAAAGCTGGCGCACATAAAACCGGGCAGCTTCCTTGCAGGCGGCATATAGCCTTTCCTTTTGAACCCGTTCCCGCCGAAGCCTCTCATCGTTTACCTCCTCCGGCAGTTCCATGCCCACCCGCTGGGCCAGGCTTTTGATGGCCTCCGTATAGGTGAGCTTCTCGGTATCCATCACGAACTGGATAACCCCGCCCCCGGCATGGCAACCGAAACAATAGTATAGCTGCGTATCCGGCGTTACGGAAAAGGACGGTGTTTTCTCGCTGTGGAAAGGGCAACAGCCCCATAGGCGGCGGCCGTTAGGCTTTAGCTGGGTATATTCCGAGGCGATGGCCGCTAAGTCGCTCTTACCGAGCAGCTCCTGTAGCCAGGCTTCGGGGAATTTGCCCATACGCCATCCCTCCTTTTCCTGCCACATGGTCTTATTCGACGGCAAATCTCAAAATCCTGCACGCCGCGCACGCCGATGCACGGCATTGTCATTATACCCATTCAGAGGGTACAAACAGACGGGTATAATCCGTGATGGCATACCGGTCGCTCATGCAGGCGATATAGTCCGCCGCAACGCGCTCCGCTCCGTCCGTATCTATATTGTTTCGGAACTCCGCGGGCAAACGATCCACATGGGCTAAATAATAGCGGTAAAGTTCTGCGATCACGTGTTTCCCTTTTTCTTCTTCCTTCTTTGCCTCATGGTTTAAATACACCCGTTCAAACATAAACTCCCGCAGAAGGGAAAAATGGTTAAACATTTCCGAGCTCATGGAAATTTGGGGGGTTCCAAAGCTTTGGGCCAATATATCGCAAATCAGGCTGTTGATCCGCTCGCCATGAGAGGAGCCCATGCATTCGTTGCAGCGTTGCGGTATATCAGCCGGGGATATGACGGATGCGCGGATCGCGTCGTCAATATCGTGGTTGATATATGCGATGCGATCCGCAAGGCTCACAACCTGCCCCTCCAATGTGGCGGGCGTTCCATCCCGCTTATGATGCAGGATGCCATCCCGCACCTCAAAGGTCAAATTCAGGCCCTTGCCGTTATTCTCCAATTTCTCCACAACTCGAAGGCTCTGCACGTTATGTTCAAAGCCGCCGGGCACAAGTTCGTTGAGCATATCCTCACCGGCATGTCCAAAGGGCGTATGCCCCAAATCATGCCCCAGCGCAATGGCCTCCGTAAGGTCTTCGTTGAGCCGCAGCCCCCGGGCAATGGTACGGGCAATTTGGTTGACCTCCAGCGTGTGGGTAAGCCGCGTACGGTAATGGTCCCCCACCGGGGAAAGGAAAACCTGCGTCTTATGTTTAAGCCGGCGAAAGGATTTGCAGTGAATGATCCTGTCCCTATCTCGCATGAAGGCCGTGCGCACAGGGCACTCCTCCAGGGGATATTCCCGTCCCTTGCTTTTTGAAGCACGGGCGGCATAGGGAGAGAGGAACCGTTCCTCTAGCTCTTCCACATGGCGGCGGAAATCCTCGCTCTGTATGCCCATGGCTGTCCTCCCGTATGATGCTACTATGTTATTTCTACGCCAACAGTCTAAAATCCTGCATGTCCAGCAAAAAAAGAAAAGGCGGCGGCCGCATATGCAAAGAAGCGCGGCACAGCCGCGCCCCCAAAGGCACAGAATAGCAGAGCATGTCGCAGCCTATCCGGCATGCCGATAAGCATGCCCCGGGGAAAGCTCCAGCCCCTTGTATTCGAACATCTCGCTTACCGTCACAAGCTGATAACCCCTGGCAATCAGCTCGGGTATGATGGTTTCAACCGCATCGGCCGTTTCAGAGTAGACATCGTGCATGAGCACAATGTCCCCATCCTTCACGGAATCCAGCACGGCAAAAATGGTCTTTTCCGGATTCAGCGTGCTCCAATCGTTGGTATCGATGCTCCAGAGAATCAGCGGGTATGGCACCAGGTTTAAAACCCGCTCGTCCCGCCATCCTCTGCCATGCGGCGGCCGCACCAGGGCGCAGCCCTCTCCGGTAAGTTCCGCCACCAGGCTGTTTACGGATTCGATCTGCCCCAAGGCATCCTGATCGTTCAAGGCCGTAAGATCCTTGTGGTTATAGGTGTGGTTGCCGATCTGGCAGCCCAGGCCATAGGCCCGCTGCACAAGTTCGGGGTACTGGGCCGCCTGTTTTCCCTGCACAAAAAAAGTAGCCCGCACGCCGTTCGCCTCCAGAATGTCCAGAATCCGGCTTGTGCTGCCCGCAAGAGGCCCATCGTCAAACGTAAGCGCCACCATAGGCGCGGAAAGATCCACATTGGGAACGCAGGCAGGCGCATCCGCCGGCACAGCCTCCTGGTCTTCCAAGGGAGCGGGGAGCATGGCTTCCGCTACGTCCTGCACGGATTCCGTTAGGGAATCCGGTTCTCCATTTTCCGCCTGTGGTTGGCTTTGGGGGGCCTCCAACTGCACAATCTGCGCCCCACCGTCGCAACCAAGAAGATTTCCACAAAAAAAGCATGCCGTCAAAACAGCCACCCATCTACGTATCATGTCACTTCTTTCCCCGACAGCCCCATATTTATCTGCCGCCGACTCTTTGTAATGCTACATTATGAATGATATCGTTATTTTTTCCAAAGTGCAATCCTATTTCCAGCAAGTTTATAGTTTGTTTTCCATGTTTGGTTCTATTTTTAAAACGAGTCGATTTCCAGCATCATCATGTGAGGCCGCCTTGCAAAGGGCATGCTTTTCCCCTATAATTGTAAAAGGAAATGGAGGAATTATGACAGTTTGAAAACCAGCGACTTTTACTACGATTTGCCCCAGTCCCTTATCGCCCAGACGCCCATTTTAAACCGCAGCGCCTCCCGGCTGCTGGTATACAACAGGGCAGAAGGCAAAATTTACGACGGGGTGTTTACCGATATCCTCAAATACCTGCGCCCGGGGGATGTGCTGGTGCGCAATACCACCCGGGTTATCCCCGCAAGGCTTCATGGCCACCGGGAAGGTACGGGGGGTACCATGGAGTTCTTGCTTTTAAAGCGGCTGGACGAGAGACGGTGGGAATGTTTGGTGAAGCCCGGCAGGAGAGCCAAGGAAGGCTTAACCTTTCGCATAAACGACGAGCTTTCGGCCACCGTGGGGCAAGCAACAGAGGCAGGCGGCCGGATTATTGAGCTGCATTATACGGGTATTTTTGAAGAGGTGCTGGACAGGGCGGGTGAAGTGCCTCTTCCGCCCTATATTACACAACGGCTGGAAGATAAAGAACGTTATCAGACCGTTTACGCCCGCGAAAACGGTTCTGCGGCCGCGCCTACCGCGGGGCTGCATTTTACGCCCGACCTTTTGAGTGCCTTGCGCAAGCAAGGCGTCGCCATCGTGGATATTCTGCTCCATGTAGGGTTGGGTACCTTTCGCCCCGTCTCCGCCGAAAATGTGGAGGAGCATCACATGCATGCGGAGTATTATGAGGTGAGCCCGGAGGCCGCCCAAGCCATCAACGCAGCCCGCTCCGCAGGGGGGCGCATTTTCTGCGTTGGGACAACCAGTTGCCGTACCTTGGAAAGCGTTACGGACGAGGCAGGGATCATCCATTCCAAATCGGGCTGGACGGATATTTTTATTACCCCCGGCTATCGCTTTAAGGCGGTGGATTGCCTCATTACCAACTTTCATCTGCCCGAATCCACCCTGCTGATGCTGGTGAGCGCCCTTTGCAGCAGGGAAGAAATTCTCTCCGCATATCGGCATGCGGTGGAAGAACAATACCGTTTTTTCAGCTTTGGCGACGCCATGCTTATCGTTTAGCAAGCGCTTTTAGCGCCATGCTGCGGTTATATAATAAGGAGTTTTATGCGCAATCCTGCTTTTCGTTTTGAGCTTCTCCATGTTTGCGCCCAGAGCGGGGCGCGGCGGGGCAGGCTCCATACCCCCCACGGGGTTATCGAAACCCCCTGTTACATGCCCGTGGGTACCCAAGCCACGGTGAAGGCTATTCTGCCACGGGATCTATCTGAAATCGGCACCATGATTCTTTTGGCCAATACCTACCATCTTTTTGAGCGGCCGGGCCACGAGCTTGTCCGCGAGGCCGGGGGGCTTCACAGCTTCATGAAATGGGACGGCCCTATCCTGACGGATAGCGGTGGCTTTCAGGTTTTCAGTTTGGCCGCAACAAATAAGATCAAAGAGGACGGCGTGGAATTTCGTTCCCTGCTGGATGGCCGCAGACATTTTTTTACGCCCGAATTCGTGATGGAAATTGAGCAAGCCTTGGGCGCGGATATCGCCATGGCCTTTGATGAATGCGCCCCCTATCCCTGTGATTATCCCTATGCAAAGGCAGCCATGGAGCGCACGCACCGTTGGGTTAAGCGTTGCCAAGCAGCGCACACACGGGAAGATCAGGCTCTTTTCGGCATCGTGCAAGGGGGCGCCTATGGCGACCTGCGAGTGGAAAGCGCCAAGTTCTTGGCAGATCTGGATATGACGGGCTATGGCATCGGCGGCCTTTCCGTGGGCGAGCCAAAGCCCATTATGTACGAGATGCTGGAAACCCTCATGCCCCACATGCCTACGGATCGGCCCCGGTACCTCATGGGCGTAGGCAGCCCGGACTGTCTGGTGGAAGGAGCCATCCGGGGCGTAGATATGTTCGACTGCGTCCTCCAAACCCGCATTGCACGCAACGGCCTTGCTCTTACAGGGCGAGGGAAACGCATGTTGCGCAATGCAACCTTTGAGCATGATTTCACCGTTATTGAGGAAGGTTGTGATTGTTATGCATGCAGGAACGGCTTTACGCGGGCATACCTCCGCCATTTGGTTAAATGCAAGGAAATTTTGGCCAGCCAGCTTATTACCCTTCATAATCTGCGTTTTTCCCTTCGGCTTATGGAACAAGTGCGCAGCGCGATTGAAGAGGACAGGCTATTGACTTTCCGAAATGAATTGGCGGCCCAAGGAGCGTTTGACTAATGCGCATGCAGCGTTGTTATGAAGGGGTGGATCAAGCCCGTTTGGCCTCTCTTGCCCAAAGCCTTGGGATGGGCCTGTTTCCAGGTGCATTTCTTGCCTTATACGGGGAGCTTGGCGCTGGAAAGACCACCTTTATTAAAGCCATGGCCCAAGCTTTGGGAATCATGGATATTCAGTCTCCCACCTTCACCATTGTGCGGGAGCACCGGAATGGCCGTTTGCCCTTGTTCCATTTCGATGCCTATCGGTTGGCCGACAGCGATGAACTTTTTGCCATCGGATTTGCGGATTATCTTTGCGAGGCGGGGATAATCGCCATGGAATGGTGCGAAAACGTGCCGGATGCCCTGCCGGACGACCATCTGGAAATCCACTTTGCCGGCAGCGGAGAAGACGCCCGGCTGTTGCGCTTTGAAGCCACCGGTCCCATTCATAAGGCACTGTTGGAGGTACTCCCATGAATTTGCTCGCCCTTTCCACCTCGGGCCCCTTACCCTCTGCGGCGCTCTTTATAAACGGGCGGTTAGCCCATGCGGCCCTGGGGCAAGGTGGAAAAACCCATAGCGAAACCCTTATGCCCTTCGTGGAGCAAGTGCTCGTTTCGGCGGGTTTAGCGCCCAATCTTGTGGATACTTATGCCGTGGATATAGGCCCCGGATCCTTTACCGGCGTGCGGATCGGCGTTTGCACGGCAAACGCCTTGGCTATGGCGCAGAATCGGCCTGTGGTCGGCGTAAGTTCCCTGCGGGGGTTAGCCCAGGGTCTTTCCGGATCGGTTTGTTCTCTTTTGGATTGCCGCAACGGGAACGGCTATGCCATGCTTCTTTTCGACGGGGAGGTTTTTATGCCCGAAAGCGCCGTCGTCATTTCGGAATTTTTAAAAGATCCCCCTGCGGGAACGACTTTCGTGGGGGATGGAGCGGTTTTGCACCGGCAGGCCATTCAAGAGGCTGTTTCCGGCGCCCGTTTTGTGGATGATAACACCGTGACCGCCGTAAAGATAGGCCTCTGCGCATTTGGTATGCCGACGGCAGAGCGGGAAGCCCTGCCGCTCTACATCAGGCCCTCCCAGGCGGAGCGTCTCTACGGAGGAAAGCAGTTATGACGGATATGCATTTTCGTCCAATGCAAAAAGAAGACGTGGCCCGCATAGCCGAATTGGAACGCATCTGTTTCCGTTCGCCCTGGAGCGAAAAGGCCTTGGCCGGGGAATTAAAAAACCCTGTGGCCAGGTATCGGGTGGGGCTTGTGGGGGAAGCACTCGAAGCCTATGCAGGAATGTGGGTTATTTATGACGAAGCCCATATTACCAACGTTGCCGTAGCGCCCGCGTTTCGTCGCAGAGGCTATGGCCGGGCAATTATGGAGGAAATGCTTCGCACGGCCCGCTTGTACGGCGCCAACCAGATGACATTGGAGGTTCGGGAAAGCAACTTGGTCGCCCAGGCCCTTTATGGAAATTTAGGTTTTGAAACTGCGGGGCGCCGCAAGCGGTATTATAGCGATACAGGCGAGGACGCCTTTATTATGTGGAACCGCGACATCGGGAAAACCCTTGCCGCATTCGCAAACAAACCATAGACAAAAAGGAGTGCAGCCATGAAACAATCCATTATCAGCCCCAATGCCCCCAAAGCCCTTGGCCCTTATTGCCATGCGACCGTTTCCGGAAAGCTCGTGTTCGTTTCCGGCACCGTCGGCGTGGATCCAGCCACCGGGAAAATGGCCGAGAGTGTGGAGGAGCAGGCCGGCCAGGTGATGACGAACATCGCAACCATTCTCGCCGAAGCCGGCACGACCTTGCAACATGCCCTGAAAGCTACCATTTTCCTCACCGATCTTGGTAACTTTGCCGCCGTAAATAAAATTTACGGGGATGCTTTTGAAGGCATTTACCCCGCCCGTTCTTGCTTTGAAGTAAATAAGCTTCCGGGCGGCGCTTCCGTGGAAATCGAACTGATCGCCGAGCTTCCGTAAAAGGCCATGCAACGCCATGTTCCTCTCGCCTTTCCTTTTTTGTATCGTCCCATGGTAGCAACCGTGTTGGGCGTGGGAATGGGCATCCTCTTTTTTCGAACGCTTGTGGGCATAGGGCCATTACTGGCCCTATGCCTTTTTTCTCTCCTGGGCTTTGCCTGCTGGTATTATTCGCTTTTCCCGCTGCGCACCTTTGCCCTGGCCCTTGTGTTTTCCCTGCTCCGGTGCTTGCTGCTGCCCGACTTATCCTTGCCTGTCACCCTGCTTCGACCCTTTTCGGCTGCCAGGGAAGCCCTGGTCTTAATCACCGAGCACCTCTTTCCAAAGCAGGAATCCTCCCTACTTTGCGCCATGCTCTGGGGTATAAAAGGCAGCCTAAGCGAATACTTGCATGCCGTCTACCGGGGCGCCGGGATAGCCCATGTGTTAGCCCTTTCCGGGCTTCACGTATCATTTGTATCGGTAGTGCTGAATCGTTTGGCCAAAAATGCCTCCATCCGGCTCCGGCTGGGCGTCAACGCCCTAGTCCTTTTTTCCTATTCCGCCGTGGCGGCTTTTCCCGCTTCTCTGGTTCGGGCGAGTTTGATGTGCCTTTGCCCCCTGCTGGCCGAAGCTTTGGGACGCAAAAAAGACCAGGCGAGCAGCATAGCCTTTTCCGCTGTATGCATTCTGGTCTTCAGCCCTTCCGCTCTCTATGATATTGGCTTTCAGCTCTCCTTTGGGGCCGTGGCCGTCATCGATATGTTGGGGCGTACTTTGGCGGAGCATCTGCCTTTACCCGAGCAGTTGGGCAAGGCGGTCTCCCTTTCCATATGTGGTATGCTGGGCACACTGCCCCTAACCGCCCATCACTTCGGAGAAATGGCCCTGCTCTCGATTTTTGCCAATCTTCTTATTCTGCCGATTGTACCGGTGGCCTTTCTTTTTTCCATGGCAGCTTGCCTTGCAGGGTCCGTCTATATCCGCCTTGGAGAATTTCTGGCCCCCTCCGCCCGACTGTTTGTCAGCAGCATGCATGCGGCCGCCCAGGCCGTTTCCGCCTTCCCATTTGCCTTGGTTCAAGTGCCCAGGCCTGGGTTTATAACCTGCGCGCTTCTCTTTGGGGCCATGCTTCCGCTTTCCCGCTATTGTATCCTTCCCGCCCGGAAAAAATGGGCTTATGGCGCCGCCCTGTTTGCCGCCGCTTTGCTGCCTATGCTATAATAAGCGCATGAACGACCGTCTTTTTTTCAAAGCCATGCAGGATGGCGCGCTTGCGGGAGCATACCTGTTCACAGGCGAGGAGGAATATGTCAAAGAGAGCGCTTTGGCCTCCCTGGTGGAACGGACAGACGCCCTTTCCCGCGAACTCAACCTGCAATACATCGATGCCGGCGTGGCGGATGACATTATCTCCGCCTGTGAAACGCTGCCTTTTTTCGCGGAACGACGGTTGGTTGTGTGCCGTTTTTTGCCCCAGGGAGAGGATGGTAAACGGCTGGCCGAATACTTACCGCGCATGCCGGAAACAGCTTTGCTCATTTTTTTTGTACGGGGTAAGGCCGATGAGAAGCTAGGGCTGGTGAAGGCAATGCGCAAGGCGGACAGGGCTGTAAATTTTGACCCGCTATCCGCTTTGGACGCGGCCCGTTGGGTACGCCAGCAGGCGCGTCGCTTGGACACAACCATCACAGACGAAGCCGCCCGTTTTTTAGTGGCCTTGGTGGGCACCGAAGTATCGGCCTTAAAAAACGAACTGGACAAGGCCGTTTTTTATGGAGGCCCCGGGCAAGAGGTGACCAAAGACGCCATCGCGGCCTGCGTTACCCGCAATGTGGAGCTTCGGGTCTTCGACATGGTCGATTATTTTCTGGCGGGCAAAGCGCAGGACGGCCTGCGGGCCTACCGCCATATGTTGGACGATGGGGAAAGCCCCTTCCGCATGGCCGCCTTGCTGGAGAGTAATTTCCGGCGGATGCTCCAAGCCCGCCTGTGCATAGAAGAAGGGCTTGGCCGCGATGCGGCGCTCAGGCGTTTGGGCAATACTTACCCCATGAAGAAGGCCTTCGAAGGGGCCTATCGCTATTCCAAGGCCCAACTGCTTGCCAATTTACGTCGTTTTGCGGATGTAGGCTATTTGCAAATATCCGGCCAGCGCAAGGATGCGGGTGCATTGGAGCAAGCGCTCATCCTGTGCATGCCCGAAAAATAGCCGTTTCGCTGGAAGCGGTTTCAGGTTCCGTTCTGTTTGCTTTTCGTAAACGCAAAGGGCCCGTGCTGCCATGCACCGGGCCCTTTAAATTCGCCAGCGGAGAAAACAGTTCCGCACAGGGAAACAAATCCTTTATGGCTCTTCCGGTGAAGCTTTCGTCTCCTGTGCCACAGGCGAAGCCTGCGGCCCTTTGGAAAGCAGCACAATGGCGGTAAGCACCAGAGCAATGCCCACCCCGCCCCAAATGCTCATGGGCTCCTTCAAGATAAATACGCTTACCAGGGCGCTCATCATAGGCTCAGTGGTGGCCAAAATGCCCGCCTTGCCGGTGTCCATGGTTTCCATGCCTTTGGTATAAAGGAAAAAGGGAGCGGCGCTGCACAAAGTGCTGCCGATGACTCCCACAGCCAAGGCCTGGGGAGATGCCGTAAGCATGGTTAAGGTCTTCACTGCGCCGCCAGCCGGCAAGGTGGCCATGGTAGCAAAAACAAACGTGTACAGGTTGATGGCGAGGGTATGGTATTTCCTGAGGGCATAGCGAGCGAAGATGCTATAAAGGGCGTAGCAAAGACCCGCAAGGAGGCCCGTAACCACGCCGATAAGAGGAACCGTTCCAAACCCCTCTACCAGGCCGCTTACCAGCGCACAGCCACCAATAGCCAAAACCATGGCGACCACTTTGATGCGGGTAATGCGCTCTTTAAAGAGAAGGGCCGAAAACAGCATGATAAAAATTGGAGAGGTATACAGCAGAATAGCCGATACGGAAAGCGGGCAATATTCCAGGGAAGTAAAATAGAAATAGCAAAAAGCGCCGATGCTGATGATCCCTGTGCCAATGAACATCCAGCAGTCTTTCAGGGCCACCTTGAATAGCCGCTTGTTAAAGGCCAAGGCATACAGGGCAAATATCAGTGCGCTAATCAGCATGCGAACCGCGGTGATCTGCATAGCCGTGAACCCCAACGCGCTCATAAACTTGGCATATAACCCCAAGGTAGAGCCCCAGAGCACACCCGCGCTCAAAACATAGAGCAGGCCTTTATTTTGTTTCATCGCTATCCCCCATGCAATCTAAACAAATAGGTACGCAAAAAAACCGGCAAGGGGGCCGGTTTTAAGCGAATGCTAATACGCGGCTCTTATTTCGCCGCCAGCTTAACAGCAAGCTGGGTCTTTTTCCGATTGGCCGCATTTTTATGGATAACGCCCTTGGCCGCTGCCTTGTCCACCGTGCTCACAGCGCTGATGTAACTATTCGCAATGGCGGCCTTATCTTCGGAAGCGAGAGCCGTGTCGAAGCTCTTGACGGCAGTCTTAACCTGAGAGGTGATCATGCGGTTGCGAAGATTCTTTTTCGCGGTGATGCCGACCCGCTTCAGTGCGGACTTATGGTTTGCCAAAGTTAGTTCCTCCCTTTTTTTACTCGAACAGTAGAGATTATACCATGTCCTGTCGGGGTTTGCAAGCCTATTTCAGGGCTCTTCCCTGTTTTTTTGCAAATATCGCAGGGCGCCCGGCGGCATACTACCCCTGAACCCATCATACAAGGAGGAAAGAACCATGCCGCAAAGCATATACACGGACCTTGCAATGGAATCCAGGGAGCTGAATCCGGAATTGCAGGGTGTCACCGAACAGAGGGAGGACGGAGATGGCATCCGCATTTCCCGCATCCAAGTGGAAACAGAAGAGGCGGCCCAAAAACTTGAAAAGCCTGTGGGCCATTATATCACCTTGGATGCACCCGGGCTTTCCGACAGGCCGCTAGACCTTTTTGAGCGGGTAAGTAAAAGCCTCGCAACCGAGCTTGCGCGCCTGCTGGAGGGGTTAGGCCCCGAAGCTACCGTTTTGGTGGTGGGCCTGGGGAACCGGGCCATCACTTCGGATTCCCTGGGCCCCAAGGTAGCGGAGCAGGTCTATGTGACTCGCCATGTAACCCAATACCTGCCGGATGCCGTATCCGGCCCCATACGCTCCGTATGCGCCGTTGCCCCGGGTGTTTTGGGCGTAACGGGCATTGAAACCATGGAGATCGTACAAGGGGTTGTGGAACGGCTCAAGCCGGATATCATTCTCGCGGTGGATGCCCTGGCCTCCCGCCGCGCTGCCCGCATTAGCACGACGATCCAGCTCGCGGATACGGGCATCAGCCCGGGCAGCGGAGTAGGTAATAACCGGAAAGGTTTAAACGAAGCTACCTTCGGCGTGCCGGTTCTGGCCATCGGCGTACCCATGGTGGTGTATGCCACCACCATTTCCCAGGATACCATTTCCCTGATTGCGGATGAAACAGGGCTTCATACGGATGAAGACAAGCTCCGTGCCCTGGCAGAAAAGGTGAGCGAGGAGCATTTGGGCTCTATGATCGTCACCCCGAAGGATGTAGATCAGATCGCCACGGATATGTCCCGCATCCTGGCGGATGGGATCAACATGGCTCTATTCGGCACGGATTATGACGAGGTCCGCATGCTCATCGCTTAAACCCATTTAGCATATATACGCCTCCCTTCTCATACGCTGATAGCAGGGAGGGCTTGTATGATGCGAAAGAAATTGCCGCCATCGCGGCCGAACAGGGCCGGGCGGGCCCTTGTGTTGCCCCTGCTGGCCCTTTGCTGCGCAGGGGTCCTTTGGATTCAGGGGCAGGTATATTATGGCGGTGAGCTGGCGCTTTCCCACCGTTTGGCGGGTCTGCAACTCCCCATCCTATATGGCCTGCCCTATGCGCCGCCTCCCACGCCGGCTCCAACCCCCAGCGTGGGTACGGATATTGCGGAGGGTGTAAGCGAGGGCATTCGCGTAGAGCTTCTTACCATCACCCAGTCCCCCATGGTAAACCTTGCAGGTACGGAACCGAAAGTTCTTATTTATCATACGCATACAACTGAGGCCTATTTCCAGACCCCTGCCCATTCGTATACGCCCTCGGGAGATTGGCGTACCCATGAAAATGATCACAACATCGTTGCGGTGGGCGAAAAGCTGGCTACCCTTCTGCGGGAGACTTATGGTATTGCCGTTATCCATGATACCACGGATCATGAGCCGCCCAAGCTGGCCACCAGTTATTCGCGTTCGGTAAAAACTATGGAAAAATACAAACGGGACTATCCTTCCATCACCATGTTCATCGATGTGCACCGAGATGCTTACGGCTCCAATATTAAGGAGCCTAAGGATTTTATTGTAATTGACGGCAAGGAGGTGGCCCGAATTATGTTTGTGGTGGGTACGGGCGAAGGCGCAACCGGCACGGGCTATGGGGAAATGCCGGACTTTGCGGCAAACTTTGCCTTGGCAAAGCGCATCACGGAATCTCTGGCAGGCGTAAACCCAGGGCTTGTCCGAAATATTCGGGTGAAAACGGGCCGTTATAATCAGCACATCTCCAACCAATGTCTGCTGATAGAGGTGGGCCATAACGCCAATACCCTGGAACAGGCCCTCAATGCCGTGGATTATCTGGCCGCAGCCATTGCGGAATGTGCAGGTTTGGGCGATGGAGCGATCTCCACTACCCCCGCGCCGGATACGTCCCTTTTCGCACCGTAAGCATGGGGGAAACCGCAAAGGCGGCGCTTATTGTGCGCCGCCGTTTTTTTGAAGTGAGCTTTATCCCGCTTCTTCCCGCCATCGGCGTTCACGGCATTTTAAAAGCGTAGCTTATCATTGATCGCCTTCGTTTCTTGCTGGGGCAGCTTGCAAAGCGCCCGGTCATAGGTTAAAAGGCCATTTGTTTCCGTCTCTACGTCCGAAAGCTGGGTGTATACGGCAGCGCTAAGGCCTTTTTCCATAGCCGGGAGGATGTGGCGTTCATAAAGTTTGCGCCAGGCATTCCAAAATACTTCCCGTGTTTTGCAGCTCTTATAGCAAAAGCGCCTCCCTCCCATGGCATGTTCCTCTATCATGAGCCCATAGCCGCCAAACTCGGAGAGCACCACAGCCCTTCCCAGCCTGTCCGGCCGGAAGCGGTAGGGACGAAAATAGACGTGCACGCTCTTCACATCGCCCGCACCCTGATCGTGCCAGCCGCTGGCATGGTCGATGGTTCGGCTCCCATCCCAATGGCGAATGCGTTGGGCGACCTCCACCGCATCGAACTGGCCCCAGCCTTCATTGAAGGGCACCCACATGGCAATGCACACGCAATTGAACAAATTCGCCACCATCTCGCCCAGTTCCTGCCGATAGTCCGCCCTGCCCTGTGTGCTCTCCCGGGCAAAAGCAAGGTAATCGTCATCCTTTTTATGGTGGCCAAGGAACAGAGGCGCCACGGTCACCCTAGGCTTATAAGCCCCGCCGCCGTTGGGCATGTCCTGCCAAACCAGCATGCCCAGCCTGTCACAATGGTAGTACCAACGCAAAGGTTCAACCTTCACATGCTTGCGCAACATATTAAAACCCAAAGCTTTCATGGTTTGGATATCGTGAATCATAGCTTCGTCACCCGGCGGGGTATAGAGGCCGTCCGGCCAATAGCCCTGATCCAACACGCCGTTGTGAAAATAAGGCTTGCCATTGAGGAAAAGCCGCGGTATGCCCGCATCGTCCTTCTCCATGGAAAACTTGCGCATTCCAAAATAGCTTTGCACTTGGTCCAGCCCCATTTTGATGATGAGATCATAAAGGTGGGGCCGCTCCGGCGACCAGGGCGTAAACCCCTGCATGCTGATCTGGAAGGGCATGTTGGTAACCCCTTCGCTCACCACATCCCCCACACGGGCGGTGCAGGGCAGCCCGTTTCGTTTGGCGCAAACGGTAAGCTCCACGGCCTCTTCGTCATAGAGCGGACGGATAAACAGGCCCGTAATATAATCCTTCGGTACGCTTTCCAGCCATACCGTTTGCCAAATGCCGCTTTGCGACCCATACCAGATACCACCAGGCTTAGAGGCTTGCTTGCCCCGCGTATGGGAGGATGCGTCCGTATCGTCCTTTACCTTTACGGTAAGCAGGTTTTGCGTTTGAAGCGCAGGTGTTATATCCAGGGTAAATGGGGTATAGCCGCCCGTATGCCCGCCTAGTTCCCGGCCATTGAGATAAACCGTCGCATTCTGATCCACCGCGCCGAAATGCAGCAGAACCCGCCCCTGATTAAATCCATGCGGCAGCGTGAACTCCCGGCGGTACCATAGGGTCCGGTCGGCTTCCAGCCTTCGATTTACCCCCGAAAGCGAACTTTCCGGAGAAAATGGCACGAGAATATCTCCTTCCATCTTAAGAGGCATCTTTTCACCGGCCGATATGGCATAGCGCCAGCGTCCGTTCAGGCAGAAATAGCTATCCCGCCGCAATTGCGGCCTGGGATATTCGGGTAGAATGGCCTCGGCATCAAGCCGCTGTCCCCAGGTGGTATTCAAAGGCATATCCTCCGGCAGTGATTTTGCTTAGCTGCCAACATGAAGCAGAGAGGTGTTCTTACTAAAAATTATAGTATAGGAAAGGAAAAAAATATAGATGTTTCTATCAGACCTATAAAAAAGGACAAAGCTTTGCAAAACGTCGTTCTATCCTATAAAATAGAAAAGAGACCAATTTCAGGAGGAACTATGCATGTGCATCTGCGTCCCCGCCTGGCCCAGGCGGCGGACATGCTGGGCGCCAGCGCCGTTGTGGCGGATATCGGCAGCGACCATGGCCGCCTGGCCGTAGCCCTTTTGCAACGGGGCGTTGCGCAAAGAGTTATTGCCTCGGATGTGAGCGGCCAGTCTTTAAAAAAAGCCGAAGCTTTGGCCCTGCACTGCCAAGTGGCCCAGCAAATGGATTTTCGGGTAGGCGATGGCCTCTCTACCGTTTCTCCCCGGGAGGCCGATGCCATAATCATGGCGGGCATGGGCGGGTTACTTATGGTTCGCCTCTTGCGGGAAGGGGAAAAAACGGCGCGTGCGGCAGAGCGCATTGTGCTGCAGCCCCAGGGAAATGCGGCTGAACTCCGCCGTTTTCTTTATGAGAACGCCTATTGCATTCTAGAGGAAGCCATTGTGCTGGACAGTGGCCGTTACTACCAATTCATCTGCGCGAAAAGCGGCCGGCCTCGCCCCCTGCCTGCGGGTTGGCCCAAAGATTATCTGGAGCTGGGACCCGTGGCTTATGAAAAAGGCGATTCGCTGCTGCTCCCTTTGGCCCGAAAATACAAGGCGGGCCACGAAAAGCGTCTTGCGCGTGCCCGGCAGGGCGGCTTTGAACCGACCTTGTTGCTCCAAGCGCTGGGCGCATTGGATACCATCATCGCAATGTTGGAGGATCATGTATGAAGCTCGAAGAATTTTTGATCCGTATGGAAACCTTGGCGCCCCGAGCCCTGGCCTTGGATTTTGACAATCCGGGGCTTCTCATCGGCCCGGAATCCCACGAGATCCGCAAGGTGCTCCTCGCGTTGGATTGCTCTATATCCACGGCTAAAGAAGCTATAGACTGGGGCGCGGATCTTGTGGTTACCCACCACCCCATATTTTTCGGCGGCGTGAAGGCCATTTTGCCGGATGCACCCGCCACCGCCGCCCCGTGGCTGCTCTTGCGGCACGGCATCGGCCTTTTTGCCGCCCATACCAACCTGGACATCGCGGAGGGCGGCGTTAACGATTGCCTTTGCGCCGTTTTGGGTATAACCGATTCTAAGCCCCTTCCTCCGGATCATATGGGGCGCTTCGGCCTGATTCCTTCCTGTTCGCTGCGGGATTTTGCCATGCATGCGCAAAGGGTGCTCTCCGCTACCGTGCGGGTGGCCGGCGCATGGGATATGCCTCTCACCTCCGTTGCCGTTTTAGGCGGCGCAGGCGGGGATGCGATTTACGCCTCAAAAGCGGCGGGCGCACAAGCCCTGGTTACCGGGGAAATTAAGCACCATCAGGCTTTGGAGGCCAATGGTTTAGGCTTGGCCGTTATTGAAGCCGGGCATTATGAGACGGAGCGCGTGGTATTACGGCCTCTTATGGAGTGTTTACAGGGATTGACGGATGATGTACAATATAGGTTGACTTGTTTTGAAACGGCGTGCCTGCGGGGCCTATAGGCCGGCCCGGGAACGCAGGCAGAATATAAATGGAGGTGGCATACATGGGCAAACTGGACGCACTTTGGGAATATCAGCAGGCGGAACTTGCGCTGGATGCGTTGGAAAGCAAGCTTCGCTCCACGCCCACCCGGCAAAAGCTAAACAAGCTTCATGGCTTTTTAAGCGAACAGCAGTCGCAAATTGGAGGCATTCAGAAGCAAATGGATACCCGTAGGGCAGCGCTTAACCGGCTTGCTTCCCAGTTTAGCGAGTTAGAACATAAATATGAGTTGGAATTATCGGAATTTGCGGCTATGGAAAACGATGCGGAATGCACCGCCGCGGAAATGACCGAATCCCGCAAATCCTTAGAAAGCCTGATGGATCAGCTTACGAGCGCCCGCCGGGATATCTACGATACCATCACCTGGATCGAGAAGGCCACCAAAGATTATAAAGACACCTTCGCCAAGGCTTCCAAGGCAAAAAAGGAATACGATACGGCCCGCGCCGCCTGTGAAGCGGAAATTGCCACCGCCCAGCCCGAGCTGGATGCAGCCAAGGCGGTTATTGAAAAGCGGAAGGCAACGGTGGATCCCGTTCTTCTGAAGCGCTATGCCGCCGTTAAAAGCCACCATGCCGTTCCCATGGCTATGGTGGAGCAGGAGCAGTGCAGCGGCTGCCGCATGAGCCTGCCCATGGTGGTTGTACGCAAGGTAACCGCAGGGGACGGCCTGGTGGAATGTGAAAATTGCGGCCGTATCCTATATTCCCCCTCGGCAGGAAAATAAATTTTGTTGTAAACGCGGTCTAACCGCGTTATCATACCAATGGTGAGTAAGACAGGTGACCGCATGCGGCTTTGACCGTATGAGGAAAGTCCGAGCTCCATAGGGCAAGGGTGCCGGATAACGTCCGGCGGAGGCGACTCCAGGGAAAGTGCAACAGAGATATACCGCCGGGTTTCGGCCCGGTAAGGATGGAAAGGCGAGGTAAGAGCTCACCGGCGGCAATGGCGACTTTGCCGCCCTGTAAACCCCACCCGGTGCAAGATTGGAATGAGAGCATTGAATGGCGGCCCGTCACGCTCTTGATAATCGCTTGAGCCCTTCGGCAACAAAGGGCCTAGATAGATGGTCACCCAGGGCGCGAAAGCGCCTGGACAGAACTCGGCTTACGGCTTGCTCACCACTCTTTTACGCAAAAGCGGCTTCACAACGAAGCCGCTTTTCATAATATGCGGGTTTTGCGGTTCTGTACAGGCCCTGGGGCGAATATGCATATACCAACAAAACCTATGGATAGGAAGCGGGGGGCAAATCGATGGAATACGGGAGGCGCAGAAGGCGCAAAGCCTATCGAACGAGTAAGAGCCGGATGGGGTCTGACGCCAGTTCGGGAGCGGGACGGGCTATGATCGTCCTGCTGATGATAGCCGCCATTGTGTACCTGGTTTCAGCCAGCGCTGCGGGAACCTGGCTGGCCGAGCATGTTATGGCGCCTGCCTTTGAGGCGTTGGCATCTTATACC
The DNA here is from genome assembly GCA_034933245.1 of Candidatus Pelethousia sp. GTDB lineage: Bacteria > Bacillota > Clostridia > Christensenellales > CAG-138 > Pelethousia. Next base: position 34,629 of record JAYFNX010000037.1, on the reverse strand, counting down.
GGAAAGGAAGCGCCCATTGAAGATACCCCTGTGGAAGATGTGCAGCAGGTGAGCTTAAGCACGGATGGAAGCTCCGTGAGCGCGAATATCGCCCTGCCGGCCTTGGATTGCTATGCGCTGCAGATGGGCGTATTCTCCTCTCAGGACAACGCGGAAAAGCAGGCACAGGCCCTTCAGGGCCAAGGGGCAGGCGGCTATGTGCTGCAGGATGGAGACCGCTATAGGGTGCTGGCAGCCGGATATGCCCAGGAAGCGGAGGCCAAGGAAGTGAAGGACCGGTTGGTAAACGAGGGAATGGACTGCACGGTGCATAAAATCAGCGTGCCGGGCGCCACCTTCCGGGTGAGCGCCGAACAGGCCCAGCTTAGCGAAGTAGAAGCTGGGTTTTCGGCCTTAAGCGATGTACAGGCGGCCCTCACGGAAGCGGCTATCGCTTTTGACAGGGATGCGCAAACCGTTACCGAAGGGCAAGCGGCCGTGCGGGCTATCCAATCTACCTTAGAGCAGAACATGGCGGGGCTTTCCGCCTATGCGGAGAGCGCCGAGGCCATTGCCCGGCTGGTGGCCTGTAAAGACCATTTTTCCACCGAACTTACCACCCTGGTTCAGAGCACGGCATCCACCCATACCGTCTTTTCTTCCCAGCTCAAATATACCCAGCTCTCCCTAACAAAAACCTATGCGGACATGGTCGGTGAGCTGGTGGGATAAGTACCGAATCTATAAAGGGCCTTCGGCATATGCCAAAGGCCCTTTATTTTTGCTGCAAAGATGGGTTATTCCACCGTTACCGTGCCGTCAGGTTCTACGGTAATCGTCATGCCGGATTGCACAAAAGCGAGGAACTCGTCCCCAAGGCCATCCACCGTGGGCATGGAGCAATCGGTCCAAACATCCGCCAGGATAGCCCCGGCAGCCGCCAGGGAATCGATGGGCTTGGCAAAGAGCAGGCAAGCGGGCTGCCGTCCCAAGGCCGCCGCCGTATAAAGCACCATACCGCCCGTTGTAGAGCCAATGGTCTGGGGCAGGCACAGCGCTGTGCCCGCCATGGGCTTGCCAAAGATATCCGGGTTGTTCTGATCCGAACAAACGCCCTTTTTGTCTCCGAACATGAGGCTTTTTTGATAGCTGGCCAAGGTGTTGAAGCCCTCGCGGGAAACCAATGCCGGTGCCTTCGCACTTCCGGGGATAACCGGCCGGCCTTTAAATTGGCGCATATCATTTACCCCCTTTCGTAATGGCTTCCAAAATGTCGTCGTTGGTCATATACTTGGCGGAAGTATACGTGCGCAGCTTGTTGGAATTGGTAATCACTGGCTGCTTGCCGCACAGGGGGTTGTTCATATACATGAGCGGACAGATATAGGAGAGCACCACGCCCAACTTTTGCAGGCGCGCGTAATACTCCGTTTTCTGGAATTCCTTTTGAACGGCCGGTGCACTGGTGAACACCGTGGGAATAGCCACCTTTTCCCTCCCAGCGGTCCTAAGCCCCGCCTCGAGTTTTTCCGTCCATTCCACAAGCTGGGCAAAGGAGAGATGGGGGCAGCCGATAAAGGCCAGCTTGGGCTTCGCGTTTTTATCCTTCCAGATGAGCGGATAGCCGTCCATAACCCGTTTAATCTCCGCATCGTCTATCACATAGACTTTGGCATCCGGCGCAAGGAGGCTCTCCCCCTGTTCCACGGCCTCCGGGGTAAGCCCTTCCACATGATAAAGGCCCACCGCTCCATTGGAGGCCGTTGCCGCACCCATGTCCTTGAGATAGGAGCAGGCGTTTTCGGTAAGTTCCGTGCCGATGAACCGGCATAGGCCCCGAATATACGGCACATCCTCCATCACCTTCATGCCGATGGCGCTTCCTAAAACCTGAGCCTCCGGCGTTTTCGTGGTTTTGACATCCACAATCCACGTTGCTTTCCTGCCTGCATCCGTGAGAAGGCCAAAGTAGGGCACGCACCCCGCAATGGAGCCAAAAAGCTCGATGATTCCGCTGTTGCGGTTGCAGCGGGCGCCCAGCACGCTATTCGCATAGACCACGGCGCTGGATTCCGCCCAGCTCAGCACTTCCCCTTTCTTTGGGGTATTGCCGATTTCAGGCAGGTAGCACGTGCAGGTAAACGCATCGTCCTGCAACAGGCCCAGCTGCTTAAGCTGGCCTTCATAGCTCTCCTGCGCGCTGTACATAAACTTAAAAAGCAAGTTCTGCAGGGCGTTGCTGGGCACATTTTTATCCAACGGCCTTGGGTCTACGGAGAACTTTTGCCCGGCCAATGCCCCTGCCTCAATGAGTTGGTTCATCAGTTCATAAATGGGTTTCATTACGCCCAGGCCAAAGCTGGTAACAAGATGTCCATATTGGCTGGTAACGGGCACCATTTTTGCAGCCCCAAAGGTTTCGCCGTAAATGACCAGCGTCTTCATCACTTTGGCCATTGCCTCGCCCTTTTCTCCGGAAAGCAGGGCCTGCTGTTCCGGGGTAAGCGTCATGTTTGTTTCCATTCCATTCCCTCCTCCCGGCCAGGTTAAATCTTGCAAGCTAGATGGTAGGCGGCGCGGGTGGCCTCCAAAACACGGCCGCTGGAAAAGCTATCCCCGATGTTGTAAAGCTCCGGCGCAACCCTGAGCTTTTGCGCGGCAAAGAACAGCCCGTCATCCGGCCTGCCACCCATGGCATACACCACCAAATCCGCTTCCACTTCCAGATCCTGCCCCTCCGGGCCCGGCTTTTTTGCCAGCGGATTCTCGATATTCTTAGGCAGGATGGGCTGCCAGGCATTGTAAGGATCGGGTTTGCTCTTGGAGGTGCTCACCCACATTTTGACTTTGCCGTCCTCAAATCCCTTGACCTTGGCCAGGTTATAAAGCTTTACCCCCGCCTTTTCCAGGTAATACAGCAAATAGCCCCGGTTGGCGGTACAAGCCCCATCCATAAAATAGGGAAGCATCTCCGCCACCGTTACCTGGCAGTTCTTCTCGTAAGCCAGCCAGTAAGCCACCTCGCAGCCCACCACGCCGCCGCCGATAACCGTTACCTTCTTCACGCCTTCCAAAAGCGCCGGCTTTGACAGCAGTTCCGTCGCCTGAAGCGTACGCATGTTTTCCGCGCCGGAAAAACGGGGCGTAGCCGCCTGGGTGCCGATGGCAAACACCACCGCATCGTACCCCTGCTCCTGAATCCAAGCCGGGCTGGCCACCGTATTCAGCCGCAACGTAAAGCCCGGTTTTCCATCCGCCTCCTTTACGGTGCTGCGCAGATAAGCGAGATAATTTTCAATATCGAACTTGATCTTGGGCACGCATCCCGCAACCACCTTGCCGCCGATCTGGTCCGTTGCTTCGAGCAACTCTACGGTGTGTCCTCGCCGCCAAGCCGTCAGCGCCAAATTGACGCCGGCAGGGCCTGCGCCCACCACGCATATCTTTTTCTTTTCCAGCGTTTGGGGTGGAATTGCGGGAAATACATCTTCAAAACCGGTGCGGGCATTCACGGCGCACTGGGGATGGCCGCCTTCTACGAATTCGTTTATGCAGCCTTCCTGGCAGCCAATGCACGGGCGGATCTGCTCCACATCCCCCCGGAACGCTTTGTTGCACCATTCCGGATCGGCAAGGAGGGGCCTTCCCAGCATGACCATATCGCACATGCCGTCCCGAAGGGACTGTTCCGCAATGTCCGGATAGCCCAGCTTACCCACGGCCACAATTGGCACCTCGAACCCGGCGTTAGAGAGGATCTCCTTCTCGCGGAAATAGTCTTTTGCCACCTTGGAAACATCCAGGAAGCATCCGGCGGGCATCCCTTCCGGCGGATGGGGCAGCCACCAGTTATCATAACAACCCAGGTCCACATCGAACATATCCACGCCCGCCTTCACAAGATTGGCCATGTATTCCAGGGTATCCGCCATGGTTCTTCCATTTGTGAATTTGCGCAGGGATTTTTCCGCCTTCATCCGCGCCTCGCCATAGGTCTCATTCAAGGCCAGGCTCAGATCGATCCGGTACATGATGGGATAATGGGGGCCTACCCGCCGGCGGATATCCGCCACTAGGTCGATGCCGAACTGCTGCCAGTTGGCGTACCTGCCAAGGCTCCGCCGGTTGAAAGCGGGATTGGTGAGCTGCTCCAGCAAATACCCTTCATGGCCATGAAGGTACACGCCGTCCAGCCCGCACACCTGGGCGTCCGCAGCGGCCTGGCCCGCGTTTTTGATGATTTTTTTAAGCCGCCCGTCCGAAAGCCGCATGCAGGGAATCTCCGCGATGTAGAAATTCGGATTAAAGGAAGCCGAAACCGGAAACTTATGCTCGTTAATCAGACACTGGGGATTGCCCACACGGCCCAATCCCGCCGTGAGTTGCACAAAAATCTTGCTGCCATAGGCATGGCACCCTTGCGCCAGATCCCGCCATCCGGCAAACACCGTACGGCTCCTGTCAATCCGCGGAAAATAGGACAGCTTTCCCAGTTCCGTTACGGAATGATCGATTCCATGGCTGATGGGGATAAGCCCCGTGGTGATCAACCCCACGCCGCCCTTGGCTCGGGCGAAGAAATATTGCAGCATTTTATCATTGGGGCGGCCCGTTTCCTCGCACATGTCGATATTGCCCATGGGCGCCATCACCATGCGGTTCTTGATGGTTACGCGGTTGCATTGAATGGGCGAAAACAGGGACGTATAGGGATACAGTGCTTTTGTCATCCGCCCCGTACCGCCGCGCCGATTCTCATGCTCCTCTTTCTGCATCCAGTTTCCATAGCTGTTTACCAGCTCCTGCACCTTTGGATCGATCTTCAATGCCACTTCCTCACTTTCTGTTGGATTTGCACATGAACGACCATGTTAAAAAATGGGATGATACTATATGTAGTGTATCACCCCAGTTAATTATGTGTCAATCTGGCAAATATAGATGTTTATCCCGGTAAAACCCCCAAGCTTTCGTTATAAACAAGGTCAAATTCCTTGTCCGTCAGGGTTGTGTCCGTATCGATCTGGGCGAAAATCACCGTTTCGCCTGGCGCAAGGTGCAGCACATATTGGCCATCCCTGGTTTGGACCCGTGCGGAGGCCAACTCCTCCCCTTCTTCATCGAAAAAGGCCACGTCTAAGGCGCAGATTAGGGGCTGGGGGTACGAATTTATTACCACGGCATCCAGAAAGGTATCCTCATTCTGTTCGTAGACCTGGATGTTTTCATAGGTAAGATAGCGCTGAAAATGAGCCGCGCCCGAAACATATTCCCCCATCTCGTCATACATGGTATCCACACCGGCAATAGGCACATGGCTCTCCATGGGCTGTGGGCTTTGGGTAACCGCCGGCACGGGCGTTGGCACAGGCGTTGCCGCAGGGGCCAGGGTGTTCTCAGGAAGGAGCACGGCCGAAGTATTTACCATGCAGCCGCACAGTCCCAGGCATAAAGGCAAAACCGCCAGACCGGCAAATATTCGTTTAGAGGCTGTAAATATCTTCTTTTTTTGCATTCTCTAAAATAAGCCGCTGTTTCAGATCGTACAGCTTGTCCGAAATATCCACTTTATAGACTTGGGGGTTGAGCATGCGTTTATGCTCCGCCCAGAACGTCTCCATTTCTTGCCGGTTATATTCTCGCGCAGCATAGGTATCCGGGCATTCATATACCTGTTTTCCGTTGATAAACAGGGGTACCAGCAATTCCTTAATATGGAAGTTGGTAAGAACCGTAGTTTTATAGGGCTGCTCCGGATGATAAATGCGCAAGGGTTTGGTTTCATCCACGGTTTCCTCATTGAGCATAATTAAATCCGCCAAAGCTTTTCCCGTGCTGTTGGAATAAAAGCGCACCACTTTTTTATAGCCGGGGTTGGTTAGCTTGGCTACGTTATCGCTAAGCTTAATTTTAGGGATAACCGCCCCGTTCACCACCTCGGCGGCCAGCTTATAGACTCCGCCCAAGGCGGGCCAATCCGCGCTGGTAATCAGCCGGGTGCCTACGCCCCATACATCAATGCGGGCCCCCTGGGTTTTCAAGTCCTGAATCACGTATTCATCCAAATCGCTACTGGCAAAAATCTTGGCGTTCGGATAACCCGCCTCATCCAGCATCACCCGCGCCTTTTTGGAAAGATAGGCTAAGTCGCCGCTATCCAAACGAATGCCTATGGGCTCGTAACCTTTTGCCCGCAGCTCGTCGAATACTTGGATAGCGTTTGGCACGCCGCTTCTGAGGGTATCGTAGGTGTCCACCAGCAGCAAGCAGGTAGATGGGAAGATATCCGCATAGGCCCGGAAAGCGGAGAGTTCATCCGGAAAGCTCATGACCCAGCTATGGGCATGGGTTCCCTTCACAGCCAAGCCGAACCACTGGCCCGCCAGTACGTTGGAGGTGGAATCACAGCCCCCCACCACGGCGGCTCTGGCCCCAAAGATACCCGCATCCGGCCCCTGGGCACGCCGCAGGCCAAACTCGAGCACCGCATCCCCCTGGGCAGCATAAACCACGCGGCTGGCCTTTGTCGCGATGAGCGTCTGGTGGTTCACAAGCGTCAAAAGGGCCGTTTCTACCAACTGGGCTTCCATAATGGGCGCGCGCACCCGCAGAAGGGGCTCGTAAGGGAATACCAGCGAACCCTCGGGCATGCCGTAAATTTCCCCGGTAAAGCGCATCTCCAATAGGGTTTTCAAGAAGCCTTCGTCAAACAGGTTCAAGGAGCGCAGGTATTCGATATCTTCCTGAGAAAAGTGCAGGTCGTTAATATAATCGATGGCGGACTTTGTGCCCGCCATAACAGTATACTCGCTGTTTGGCCGTGTAGTACGGAAAAACAGATCAAATATGGCTTCATTTTTCGTCATGCCGTGCTTGTAATAACCATACATCATAGTGAGTTGATACAAGTCGGTCATCATCGTAAGGTTTCGCATACGAACATATCCCCCGCTTTATTTTTTCTAGGCTTCATACGAAGCCTCCCATTTGGGCTTTTTTATGTGGGAGATTATGCCTCCCCGTCCTCCTTCGCGTCTTCCGCCTTATCCATGGCTTCGTACGCGGTGTCTTCCGCCTTCTCTTGCTCCAAATCCGGCTTAGGTTCTTCGGCCACGGGGGAGGTTTCCGTTTCCGGCGCCGGCCAGATCAATCGGCCAAGCTGTTTTTCTTTATGCCTGCGGATCAAGAAAAACGCCACAATACACAATACCGCCAGAAAAGAGCCCAATTGGCTTACCCGAATTCCGCCCGCAATGAGCTCGCCGGGCTGGATAAGATAGAGACTATCCCCCCGAAGGCCTTCCACGAACATGCGCTCAAACCCATACAGCAAGGCATAGGTCCAAAATGCGTCGCCGTCGTGCTTAAATTTCTTGCGGTAAGACCATAGAAAAATGAACACCAGGAGGCACCACATGGATTCGTAAAAGAAGGTGGCTAAATGATAGGGATTGCTGCAAAGCTCACCGTTAAAATAATGCACGCCTTCTATGCGCACAGTCATGGGGAACCACATAAGACTGCCGTTGTTAACGGGCAATCCAAAGGCCTCCTGGTTGAAAAAATTCCCCCAGCGGCCAATGGCTTGGGCCAGCACCAGCCCAGGAGCCACACAATCCATAATGCGCAGGATGCGCACTTTTTTACGTTTGGTATAAATCCACAAGCCTAGCAATCCGCCCAACAGAGAGCCATAAAAGGCTAACCCGCCCTGCCACACGTAAAAAATTTCTATGGGATGCTGGCTGTAATACTGCCATTCAAAGACCACATAGTAAAGTCTCGCGCACACAATGCCTATGGGGATCATAAACAAGCAGGCATCCAATATGGTGTCTTTGGGAAGTCCCTTACGTTTTTCTTCCTTATCCGCAAGCCATATGGCCAGCAGAATGCCCAGCGCCATAAGGATTCCATACCAATATATATCCTTGCCGAAAAGGGTAAACGCCACCCGGTCTGGATTTGTCATGAGCAAGCCTCCTAGCATTCAAGAAAGGTCGCGCGGTACGCCACGCGACCTTATTATACCCCATTCTTTTCCTTATTGAAAGGCCCTATCCATTTTCGGGAACCGTCTGGGTTAATCCCGCCGGAAAGGGGTAAAGTCCTCGCGTTCATCATATTCAAAGGCCATTGTGCCTCCGCGCATTACCGCGTGCGCTCCATATTTCAGCCGCAGCGCATCCACCGCCCTGTCCAGCCGATGCTTGGCGTCCCGGGCGGAACCATCGAAAAAGGAAATTTGTTCCGGCTCCCCCGTAAACTGCCCGACTCGCACACCAATCTGCCGTACCGGTCCGCCCGTATAGAAGGATTCCAGCAACTGCCGGGCTTTGTCGTAGATGTCTCCCGTAAGATCGCTGGGGCGTGGCAACAAGCCCTGCTTGCCCTGCCCGTGCAAATCCGCATAGCGAATATGTACGCCTACAAGGGAGGCGCGAAAACCCGCCTCCCGCAGGCGCGCCGCAACCCGCTCCGTCTGGTAAAGCAAGGCCCGGCATACAGTTGGCAGGTCCGGCGCGTTCTGCGCCAGCGTAGTGGAATGGCCGATCCCCTTTTGCGGCGCATGCTCATAGGCAATATGGCGCTCATCCATGCCGTTTGCAAAAAGCCAGAGCTGTCGTCCTAATTTCCCGAACGTTCCCGTAAGCAACCGCTCCTGGGTCTTTGCCAGGCGCTCAATGGTACAGATACCCATCTCCCTGAGCCGCCGCCCCGTAGCATGGCCTACAAACTGCAACGCCTCCACCGGCATAGGCCAAATGTGGGCCCGCCAAAACAATTCATCCAGAAACGTAACGGCATCCGGCTTTTTATAATCGCTTCCCATCTTGGCCTTTATCATGGTATCCCCCACGCCCACAGACACGGTAAGCCCCAGCTCTCGCTTTACCCGTTCCCGAATGGCATGGGCCGCTTGGATTGGAGGGCCAAAAATATGTTCGCAGCCGCTATAATCCAAATACGCCTCGTCAATGCCGAAACGCATCACCAAGGGGGAATAATTTTCCATAATGTGCATAAAGGACTCCGAAAGCTCCATGTAGCGGGGATAGTCCGTGGGCGCTACAACGGCTTGCGGGCACAAAGCTAGGGCCTCGTGCAACGGCATGCCCGCATGAACGCCCAGCTTTTTTACGGGATAGGTAGCCGCCAGCACGATGCCGTGCCGTTTGGACGGATCCCCGCAAACCATAAGCGGCGTTTCGGGCGTATAGAACCCATGACTGTCCAATACCGATACGCTAGCATAAAAGGAATTTAAATCCACATGCAGGATCATCCCTGCCTCTTTCCGCGCCATAGAACGTGCGTTCCGATAACAGGATAGCACACACGTTCTGTTTTTTCAAGTGGAAACTATAAAAAAGCCAAGCGCCCATTTTCCCGAATCGGGCAGCGCTTGGCTTACGTTCTGGCTATGGATGGCCTATGGAGCGATGGAACCGATATCCACCAGATTTTCCGGCGCCGCAGACTCCTGCTTGCCAAAATAGTAGGTAAAAATATCCTCAATGGCCGGTGCGCTGGAGGAACCGGAGAAACCATACGGCACGCATACTACCACGGCGATCTCCGGATTGTTTAAAGGCGCGAAGGTAACGAACCAGGAGGTGTTTTCGATATCGATCTTGTTCGTTGCGCCGACCTGCGCCGTTCCCGTTTTGCCGGCCAAACGCTTTTCGGAGGTTTCTTTCAGGTGCTGATCCTGGAACTCCTCGCTGAATTTTTTGGCTGCATCGCCATGATCCTCCGGGGACACCACGCCCTTCATGCCTTCCTTCACAGCATCCCATACGGCATCCGGCAGCTCGATTTGGTTATAAACCGTGGGTTCAAACACCTTCACCACGTTGCCGTCGCTGTCCAAAATGCGATCCACGATATGCGCATCATACACGGTGCCCTCGTTAGCTAAGGTTGAAACATAGCGGGCCACGGCAATGGGGGTCACCAGCGTAACACCCTGGCCGAACCCTGTGCGGATGGTCTGGGTAGGCTTCCACTGAATCTCATTGAGTAGGGAGGTAATGGCGCTAACCCAATCCCTCCGCTCCTGGGTGATACCTACGGGAATGCCGATCTCATCGCTGATAATCTGGCGGACCTGGTCGCCTTTGCCTTCCACGGAGCCATCCTGAAGCTGCATGAGCTTACGGGCACAGTTATCAATGGCCTCTTCATCCACCTCCATGCGGCGCAGGCCCACATATTCGGTGAGCTTCTCTTTCAGCTTGCGGTAAATCAAGCCCGGCAGGCTGGTCTTTTGCCCATAGACCTCCAATTCGCCTTCGTCATTGGTAAGCGTATTATCAAAGAGCACGTTCTGCTTTCCCGCAATGCCCGTGGCCTCCCCGGTGAGCTCGATATTGGTGGGGTTGGTAAGGCCGAAGGATTCGGCCCAGGCGTAGAGCCGCTCGATACCGACCCGGTATGCCACCTCGCAGAAGTAATAGTTGCAGGAGTTTCGGATTGCATCGGACAAGGTCTGGTTCGCATGGCTCGCATGGGCTTTCGCGAGGCTGCCTATATGGCATTTGGGCGCATTTTGTTCAACCAGGGAACCGTCCGAATTGGTGATGAAGTATTCATATTCGCAGCTGATCTGCTCATCCAGGCTCAGCTTTCCTTCCGCCACGCCGGCAATGCCGGTGATCATTTTAAAAATACTGCCCGGCGCCAACTTCGTGGAGATGGCTTTGTTAAGCGTAGGCGTGGTTTGCCCCACCTCGCTCGTTGGATCGTCATCATCCCCGAAAAGCAGCTTGCTCTGTTCCGTGGAAAGGCCGCTCGTAAACCAGTTTGGATCGAATCCCGGATAGCTGGCCATGGCCAGCACTTGCCCCGTGTTCACATCCATCACCACCGCCGCGCCGGTCTTGGCCGTGTTGATTTTTGAAATGTCGTTATCCGGCGCTACCTTAGCATATGTCTCCGTTTTTGTTTGAAGTAGTTCCGCCTCGGTGACGGAAATCTGCTCGATCAAGTCCGCCAGCGCCTGCTCCGTTACCATTTGGAGGTTTAAGTCGATGGTAAGCATCACGTCGTTTCCATCCGTTGGCGCGTCATATTCCAACTCCCGAATGGTGCTGCCATTCTTATTCACCTCCACGGTGCGGCTTCCCTGGTGGGCGTTGGTGGCGCCTGTAAGATAGCCTTCCATGGTGGCCTCCACGCCGGCCACGCCGATATAATCGTTGTAGGAATAGCCCTTCTGTTTAACCATTTCCTCCGTGGCGCTGCGTCCTAAATAGCCGATGATGTGGGCGGCTGTGGTACCTCTGGGATAAACCCGGGTTGTGGACTGGGAGGTCTGGAGGCCGGGAAGCTCGTCCGCATGGAGTTTAATTTGGGCCACCACCTCCATATCCACATCGTAGGCGATGGTAATAGGCTCAAATGCCCGGTAGTTATTCAAGTTTACTTCCTGGCGGATGGAAATAACCTTATTTGCTTCCTCAAAGGTTAGCTCCTCCGGAATAAACCACAGCGCCCGTAGCTTTTTATAGCTTTCCTCGGCCGTAGGCCAGCCGGAAGTGTCCCAAAGAGCTTTGTCCTTAATGCTTTCATCAAATTCGATAGTAAATCCCATGGCCTCGCAGAAGTTTTTATAGCGGGCCACCTGGTTGGCTCTGCTGGTCACACGCCAATCATAATAGAGGCGCCCTTCCTCATCCATGTGGATGTAGGAAGTCTCAATGGTGGTACCGCCTCCCGCTTCTATGATTTGAATCGCCCGCATAAGGGCCTCGGTATAAACGGCGCTGTCATAATCGGTTCGATTATCCGCATCCCGTAAAAATTCCACGTTATAACTATTTTTGCTGTAGGCTAAAACCATGCCGTTCCTATCCAGAATACGGCCCCGGGTTCCTTTAATGCTGATGGTGGAGGTGGCGCGGCTTTCCGCCTGCTGGGCATAGCTGGAACCCGCAGCCAAGGTTATGGAGCTGAGCCGATAAATCAGGGCTGCCATTAAAAGGGCAAGCACGGCGCCCAAAATGAGATATCTGCTCATGGAGCGTTTTTTCATCGAATACCTCCCGCATTGCGTTCATAGCGCTTTTTTACCTGCCGTTGAAGCGTAGGTTTAAGGAGCAGATGTGCCAATGTGCAGAAAGCGCCCGTCAGCAGCGCGCAGGGCAGCATATAAGCAAACAGCATCTCAAAATAGCCGAAGCTTCCTCCCTGCAGCTTTACGACAACGGCCATCAGATTTTCTCGCCCCAGGGCGCACAGGGCTGCGGTGACCGAAGGGACGATGATGTTATCCGCATAGAACTTTTTATAGAAGAAGCCGCCCGCCACACCCGAAAGCAAATAGGCGATGGCGTTAAGGCCTATAGCCCTGCCGAAAAGCACATCCATGAGAAGCCCGCCTACTAAACCGAATATGCCGCCCTCCGCTTGGCCCAACAGCACCCCCAGCGATACCACGAGGGCCATCATGCAGTCCGGCCGAACGCCCATGATATTAAGCCTTACAAAGAGCACGCTGTCCAAGAAGACAACCAATAGCAAGGAAATGCCCACGGATGCCCGGTACATCATGCTATTGTTCCTCCTCTTGTGCCGCTTTTGTCAGAATAAGCACTTCTTCCAGCCTTAAAAAATCCACGGTGGGTTGAACAAGCGCGTCCTTTTCTTCCTTTTCACCATTGGCACGGGATACTTCCAGCACCGAGCCCACGGGAATACCCTTTGGGAAGATGCCGTCGATGCCGCTGGTGACCACGGCGTCCCCCGGCACCAAATCACTGCCGGTGGGCAGATAATAAAGCTCCATGGTATCGTCTCCGCCGGCGCTCAAATTGCCCCGCACAAACCCGTAATCCCTGGTGCGCTCCACCATCACGCTCACATCCGAAGTGGCGTCAATAATGCCGATCACCTTGCAGGTGTTGGCGCTCACGCTGGAAACCCTGCCAACCAAGCCCAAGCCGTTGATCACAGCCATATCTTCGGCTACGCCCTGGTTGCGCCCGGCTCCAATGGTAAATTCATTAAACCAAACGCCCTGGCTGCGGCCGATAATGGGCGCTGTAACATAGGCATACCCTTCCAAGGTATCCGCATAGTCCAGCAAGGTTTTGAGCCGCTCATTCTCCTGCCGAAGGGAAGCCAATTCGCTCTCCATCGTCTCATATTGAGCGATTTTCACCCTAAGCTGCTCGTTTTCTTTATCCGCATCGGTAGTCTTAAACAGCCGTTCAAAAAAATCGATTATGGCATTGGATGCCCGCACGGAGAATTTTTGAAACGGTTGCGATACGGTGTTCACCGTATCCTCCACCCATGTGACGGCAGCCCGATCTGTTGCGGTAGAAATAGCTAGGATAGCCAATATCACCACAACGATGAGCAGCAGGAAAAATAATTTACTTTTAAAAAGCTCGCGCATGGCAACTCCCGTAAAAATAATGCCTGGATATACGGTTCTATTATATGTTTAAAGGCCGCCCAAAGCAAGTTCGGGCGGCCATAAGTCACACAATGTTAATCTAGACATCCGCTGTCAGATCGGCATAAAGCGTATCTGGAATATCGTCCCGTGCGTTCAGGGCCCGGAGCGCCCCTAGAACCACGCAGTCCAGCGCGTCCTCGGCAACGCGGATCGTAAGGCCCGTATCCCGTTCCAGCATGGTATCCATGCCGGAAAGCAAAGCGCCGCCGCCGGTAAGGATCACACCCCGCCGGTGGATGTCCCCCGCCAGCTCCGGCGGGGTCTCCGCGAGGGTTTCCCGCACGGCTAAGGCGATCTTGCGCAGCGGCTCCACGATAGCATGGCCGATCTCCCCCTGGCTTATCACCAGGGAAGCGGGCAGCCCCGTCTTAAGGCTCCGTCCCCGCACTTCACAATGTTCTACCCCGCCCACCTGCGCCCTGCCCAACGAAAGCTTAAGCTGCTCCGCCGTGCGGCAGCCGATCATCAGGTCATATTCTCTGCGTACATATTCTACGATAGCCTCGTCGATATGGGTGCCGCCCACCCGCACGCTCCGGTGGGACACCACACCGCCCATGGCCAATACCGCCGCATCCGTGGTGCCGCCCCCAATATCCACCACCATATTACCCAGGGTATCCTGGGGCGATATGCCAGCCCCCAGGGCTGCGGCCACGGGCTCCTCCATGAGAAGCACGGTGCGGGCGCCCGCGCCTTTTGCCGCTTCCAGAAGAGCACGCCGTTCTATATCCGTTACACACATGGGCAGGCAGAGCATGAGGCGAACGCCCAGGGGCCCCGCTTTGCGGCCCAGGGCCTGCTGGATATAATGCTTGAGCATGGCTTCGCACAAAGGTGCATCGCAGATGACGCCGTCGCGAATGGGATAGCATACGTTTACGCCGCCGGGCGAGCGGCCCAGCAATTGCATAGCCTCGCCTCCAACGCAGAGGATCTCCCGCTTATGCCCCATATTGACCGCGACCACTGTTGGCTCCCGCAGGACGATTCCCCGGCCACGAATAGCCACCAGGGTATTCACCGTTCCTAAATCAATTGCGATGCCGCCTCCCAGCGCCTCCATCAGCCGCTTGGAAAACATATATGGTTTACCTCCCCAAAGATGTCTTTTATTGGGAAGTATGTCCAGCTTGCGGATGGTTATACCTTTGAAAATATGCTATAATGGGGCGGGTTTTAAATATGCAAGCGCGAGGTATTTCCCCCATGGAATTAATTCTGGCTTCCCAGTCGCCCCGGCGGCAGGAGCTTTTTGAACTGATCGGTCTGCCCTTCACCGTTTTTGCAAGCGATGCGGATGAGGATATTCCTTTCACCCGCCCCGGCGAATATGTGGAGAAGTTGGCTCTGCGCAAAGCGGAGACGGTTTTTTCCCAGCGGCCGCATGCCTGTGTGGTGGGGGCGGATACCATCGTATGGCTAAACGGTACCATCATCGGCAAGCCCAGGGACGAGCAGGATGCTTACCGAATTCTGCGTACCCTCAGCGGCCAAACCCATGCGGTTTATACGGGTCTGGCGGTTCTAGCGCCAAACAGCAAAACGGTTTTGCACGATGTGACCCATGTAACCTTCGCCCCACTTTCGGATGCGGAAATTTGGGCTTACGTCCATAGCGGCGAACCCATGGACAAGGCCGGCGCCTATGGCGTGCAGGGGAAAGCGGCCATCTTTGTGGAGCGAGTGGAGGGCTGTTATTTCACTGTAATTGGCCTGCCTGTTCCCAAGCTTTACCGCGCGCTGGATAAACTGGGCATTCGCCCTGAAGGGATGTAAGGCATGTTTAGCCTATCGCAATTTTTAACCTATGTTGTGATTGTGGACTTTACTCCCGGTCCCAACACCATGACATCCATGAGCAACGGCGTCCGTTTCGGATTTAAGCGCACCCTGCCCTTTATGGGGGGGCTTATTTTGGGCCAGTCCGTTATTATGGCCTTGGTTGGGCTTTTCAGCAAAGCGTTGTTCGACTATCTGCCGGGCGTGAAACCTTTTATGTTGGTTATCGGCGCGGCATATATGCTGTACCTGGCTTATAAAATCTGGCACAGCGGCGAACCCAAGGGTGCGGATGGGAAAAAGGACGTTTCCGCCACTTTTTTTACCGGCGTATTTTTGCAATTTATAAACCCTAAGTTCCTGCTTTTTGCCCTTACTACCATGTCCAATTATATTTTGCCCTATTTCACCACACTGCCCGCCATTGCGGCCAAGGCGGCCATCATTCCTTTGGGCGGTTTTAGCAGCGTCATGCTATGGGCCGCTTTCGGTTCTCTCTTCTACGGCTTTTACAGCCGCCATGCCAAGCTTGTCAACGCAATCATGGCGCTCGCATTGGTTTATTGCGCCGTCGCCCTTTTCTTGTAAGGTATTTTTCCGACGGGTTTGTAATGTACAACGATAGCTAACAGGGGCCGTGACAAATTTGTCACGGCCCACTTATTTCTTTTTTCTTTTTATTGTGGATGGCAGGAACCCGCGTTGGGGCATCCGCTGCATCCGCATCCGCAACCGCCCTTATGCTGCCGGTGGTTTTTGATCTGCTTTACAAGGATGAGCAGGAATACGCCGAACACAAGGGCGGAGCCAACGATGGTTGCCAGGTTTTCCGAAAGAAATGCGAACATAGAACACCCTCCTATTCTCCGGCGGTGCGTACGACGCCCTTGGAAGGAAGCACCGCGTAATACTTATTTTTACGTACCAACATGTAGATGATCCCGGCAAGGGCAAGGAAGCCCAGCACGGTTCCAAAGCCAAAGACGCCCTCGCTAAACAGCAGGCCGATCTGATAAACCATAAAGGCCGCATAATATGCGAAACCGGTCATGTAGCCAATGGCGATCCAGGTCCACTTTGCGTTGTTCATCTCCCGTTTAATGGCGCCCATCGCCGCAAAGCAGGGAGCGCACAGCAGGTTGAAGACCATGAAGCTATACGCGCTAAGCCGCGTAAAGTCCGCTGCCAAGGCGCTCCAGATTTCCATACCGTCCTCGGCCACTTCCGCAAAGCCATAGAGCACGCCGAAGGTGCTTACCACGTTTTCCTTGGCGATCAGGCCCGTAAAGGTTGCGACCGCGCCCTGCCAGCTTCCGAAGCCAAGCGGGGCAAAGAGGGGGGCGACCACCGTACCGATGGCGGCCAGCAGGCTTCCGTTATTATCCTCCACCATGGTAAGGGCGCCATTCACCACGCCAAAGGCCTGGAGGAACCAGAGCACGATGGAAGACGCGAGAATCACAGTACCTGCGCGCTTAATGAAGCTCCATCCGCGCTCCCAGGTGGCCCGCAGTACGTTGCTCATGGCGGGCACATGGTAAGTGGGCAACTCCATAACGAAGGGAGCCGGATCGCCCGCAAAGAGTTTGGTCTTTTTCAGAATGATGCCGGATACGATCACGGCCGCCACGCCGATAAAATAGGCGGATACGGCAACCAGGCTGCTGCCGTTAAACAAGGCCCCTGCAAACAGGGCGATGATAGGCATCTTCGCGCCACAGGGGATGAAACAGGTGGTCATGATGGTCATTTTGCGGTCGCGGTCGTTCTCAATGGTACGAGAGGCCATCACGCCCGGCACGCCGCAGCCGGAGGAGATAAGCATGGGGATAAAGCTCTTGCCGGACAAGCCCACCTTGCGGAAGATCCTATCCATAATGAACGCCACGCGGGCCATATAGCCCACATCTTCCAGGATGGAGAGCATGAAGAAGAGCACAAGCATCTGGGGTACAAACCCGATTACGGCGCCCACGCCGCCCACGATTCCCTCCACCACCAGGCCGTTAAGCCAGCCAGCAACGCCGATGGATTCCATCCAGGTTCCCAGGTTGCCGGCGATCATCTCACCAAAGAGGGTGTCGTTGGTCCAGCCGGTGAGAAAATCCCCCACCGTGCCGATGGCGATGGTATAAACCGCCCACATAACCAAGGCGAATATCGGCAGAGCCAAGATGCGGTTTGTCACGATACGGTCAATCTTATCCGAGGCGGAAAGACTATGTTTCGCCGCTTTTTTCCGCACCGCGCGATCCACCACTTTGCTGATATAAGCATAGCGCTGGTTGGTGATGATACTTTCGGCATCGTCTTCCAGCTCCCGCTCACAGTCCGCAATGTGTTCCTCCAAATGGGCCCCCAGGGTTGCATCCAGCTTCAGTTCCTCATAAACCTTGCTGTCTCGTTCAAACAATTTGAGGGCATACCAGCGGAGCGTGCGAGGGTCCACCAAGCTCGAAATGGATTCTTCAATATGGGCCACCGCGTGCTCCACGCTGCCCGTAAACACATGGGGATGTTCGCCGGCTTTGTCCGCCTGCGCCAGGGCGACCGCCCTTTCCGCAAGGGCCATGCCGCCCTCACCCTTGAGGGCGCTAATCTCCATCACCTCGCAGCCCAGGGCGTTACCCAGCTTGCCAAGGTCGATCTTATCCCCGTTTTTGCGCACCAGGTCGATCATATTCACGGCTACAATCACCGGGATGCCCAGCTCGATCAATTGCGTAGTCAGATAAAGGTTCCGTTCTATGTTGGTGCCATCGACAATGTTGATAATGGCATCCGGCTTTTCGCCCACCAGATAGCCTCGGGCCACCACCTCCTCCAGCGTATACGGGGAAAGGGAATAAATGCCGGGTAAATCCTGAATGAGAACATCCTTATGTCCCTTTAGCCTTCCTTCTTTCTTTTCGACGGTAACGCCGGGCCAATTGCCCACATATTGGCTGCTGCCGGTCAAATCGTTGAACAGGGTGGTTTTGCCGCTGTTCGGATTGCCGGCAAGCGCGATTTTGAGATTCATAATTCCGTTCCTCCCGTTGTTAGTTAGCCCTAACCTTTGTCCCAAAAAATTTGCGGGGTAACCCGCTTTTAACCAATCTCAATCATTTCCGCGTCCGCCTTACGGAGACTAAGTTCGTAGCCTCGCAGGTTCAGCTCCATGGGATCGCCCAGCGGCGCAACCTTGCGCACCTGAATATCCACGCCTTTCGTAATGCCCATATCCATAATTCGGCGTTTTACCGGCCCTTCTCCATGCAGGCGAACCACGGTAACGGTATCGCTCACTTTTGCCTCTTTCAGCGTTTTCATTTTTATAGCCTCCTAACAAGAAATCATAATTCTGCCCGCCATGGTTTTATCCAGCGCAATTCGGCTCTCCTTTACTTGAACGATCAGGTTGCCGGAAATCTCATTGATCACCGTCACCGTGCTATCCACTACAAAGCCCAGTTCAGCCAGGTGTTGGCGCACTTCATCTTTACCGGTAATTTTTCGAATCATCACCGTTTCCCCGGCCTTTGCCATTGTTAAAGGCATCATGCTTTTCCTCCTCGCTCTATAAGTTAGACGAATTCGGCCGTTTGCAAATTCATTAGGTTAGTTCTTGCTAACCTTTGTGCTTGTAGTTTAGCATAACTAACTGGTTGCTGTCAAGCGTCATTCTTCTCGTTTGCCAATTTTCTGAATCCATGTTACTCTATTGGCAGAAACCATTATGCAAAGGAGCGTTCAAATGAAAATTTACGAATCGGCCGAAGATTATTTGGAGGCTATTCTAATGTTGCAGGAACGTTTGGGAATGGTTCGCTCCATCGATATCGTAAACAAATTGGGCTATACCAAGCCCAGTGTCAGCGTGGCCATGAAACGCCTTCGGGAAAACGGCTATATCAAAATGGATGCGGACGGTTACATTACGTTGACTACCGCGGGTATGGAAATTGCCAGCCGGATATATACCCGCCACCGCCTGCTGACCAATCTTTTAATGAAACTGGGCGTAAGCGAAGAAGCGGCCACTGCGGACGCCTGTAAGATCGAGCACGATTTAAGCGAAGAAACCTTTGAAAAGATTAAAGAACACGCACAAAAGCATCAGATGTGAAAAGATGGGGGCGATTAAACGTTTCCCCATCTTTTTCGACTTGCGCGGCAAATAAACTGCGATTGAGGCTTTGCCCCTGCAAAAAGGGAGGGGGTTCCCGGGCCTCAAGCTACAGGGCAATGCCCTCCGTTATTTCTCCAGAAAATTTAGAAAGGCCTCCGCCTGCTTTTCCAAGCGGGCGGCGCTTTTGTTTAATGCCAGTCTCCCTTCCCCATCCAATTGCTGCATTGCGTTTGGTATGGTTAAGCGCGGTATATTCATGATGCGCATATTCAATAAGCTGAGGAGCGTAACAAGGTGATCCTGGGCGTTTGCCGTGCCGGACATCCCAGGCGTAATGCCGCTTATAGCCACCGGCTTACCGGAAAGAACCTGCCCCTCATTTTCACTTACGGGCCGGGAAAGCCAATCGAGCAGATTTTTTAATACGCCGGAAAAAAAATGATTATATTCCGGGATAAAAAACCAAATGCCGTGTGCGGATTTCACGGCTTCCCGTGCCTGCCGGACGGCCTGTGGAGCGGGAAGCTCGATATCTTGGTTGAAAAGCGGCACGTCCGCATACTCCAGCAGCTCAAACGCAGCCCGTTCTCCAATCGCTTTTTTTGCCTCCATTGCCAACTGGCGGTTATAGGAATCCTTCCGCAAAGACCCTACAATCGCTAAAATTTTTCTTTTCTCCATCTTCTCACTCCAATTCTTTCTTACAAGTGTAGTCGTCCCTGCTCCAACAGGGTGCGCGTGGGCTTAGCCTTTTTTATTGTGTTGCGTGCCGCGCTGAACCATGTGCGGTTCTTTTTTATGAATGTCCGAATGCGTCTTGTGCAAACAAAGCGTTGACAGCTATCGTTGGAAAGTTCTAGATCAGCATGCAGTCCATTCAAACGCAACTGCTCAATATGTCGGTACGGTTAGGCGCCTAGCATCGGCAGGCTTGGATAGTTGTGTGGGCCGGCATCGGCAGGCTTGAATATGCGGGTTTTGAAAACGCCGGCTACACGCAAACCGCTTTTTCTCACCTGGAAGCTAGCGCAACACAGGAGAGCGACCCCAGCGCTACGGGCGGTCAAGAAGGTTCCCGGCTCAGAAGCAATGCTCGTAAACCGGGGCTTCTAGGCAGCAACTGGAACCACGGTTAAAGGGGCGGACGGCCGCCGCAGCTCGAATGCAACCTAATTTGATTGTAGCCGCATGCTCATCCTTGCGTCAATACTTGTGCTTCATTCATCGTATTAAATATTTCTCCGTTCAAAAGTTAAGCACGCATATGCACGTTGGAAGTTTTGATAGAGCCGTTTTCCCATGCGTTGCCCGGTTCGTTATACGCCGTAATGGGGCCTTTCTCTCTAAGCCAATTACGAATCTTTGTCACGATAAAGTCACTTTCATTATCGCTTCTTAAATATATGCAGAAGCCTTTACGGGTCAGCCTGGCGGCCCGCTCCCATAATGGGTTCACCCAACGTGAACGTGCGCGCTCCGCTTCGTCCCTTTCACGTAAAAATTCCATTTGAATATAATGTACTAAGCGGATTTACCGCATAGGTACATACTCTCACGAAAGGAGGTACAACTTAATGTTCTGTAGATGTTGTTGCCGTCGCTGGAGGTGCGGCTGGGTCTGGAACGGCAATAGCTGGCGCTGTGTTTGCGGCCCTATTCGTAATTGCTAATCATAACTGTAACGGAGCGTCCGCTTTTCTGGGCGCTCCTTTTGCATCCATCGATTGAAATTGAAATATTGATGTCCAATCCCTCGCGCTGCCTACGCTACGCGCATATGCACCTGCATTCCCCCCCTTGTACCCATTAACATCCCTGGTTGGTTGATCCAGTATGCCGCCAAATGCACCGCATCGTGCGCTCCATGGGTAACAAGCAGTAAGCCAACATTGGCCCGGTTCAGCAATTCCAATGTGGGACATATCGGGCAAAGATGCTTATTGCGATGGTACAAACGGTTTTTATAAATATTGGGGACAATAAAAAAGGAGGGCGTTTTCGCCACTCCTCTATCCGTTTTTTGATCCAACTTTTCGCGTTATCTTGCCCTAGCGTTTTGCGCGCAAATGCTGTCTTCTAGGCTTTTAATGGTGGAGGCATCGGCGCCTGCGGGACGCCAATGCATACCGTCTTAACCCGCGGCTACCAACGATGGCGCCGCCGGCGTTATTACAGCCTTCGTCTGGCGCATAATGGTATGGAGCAGCCTTATTTCCTGCCGGTAAATAAGGGTATAGGCTGTGCCTCTCCGATCGGCACGGCCGGTGCGGCCTATTCTATGCACATAGCAGTCGCTGTCAATTGGCAGATCATAGTTGATGACAACGTCGATATTCCTGACATCGATGCCGCGCGACGCCACATCGGTTGCGACCAAGACATCGATCCCGCCGGAGCGGAAAGCCGCCATGATACGCTCTCGTTTTTGCTGCTTGATGTCGCCATGCAAAGCCTCTGCCCGAATTCCGCTCTTTTTAAGCGCCTCGCAAAGCCCATCCGCCATGCGCTTCGTATTGACAAAGACCAGGGAAAGTCCACAGCTATTTTTCTCCAGCAGGGACAAAAGTTCCCGTTTTTTCGCGCCACTTGCAACAGTCGTATAGAACTGCGCAACGGATTTTACCGTCAGTGTATCCTGTTGGATGGAAACATGCTGTGCCTCATGCTGATAACTCCTTGCAATGGACATAATTCCCTTAGGAAGCGTGGCGGAGAACAACACGGTTTGGCGGTCCTCCGGCACGGCCTTTAGTATCCGATTGATATCTTCCTTGAAGCCCATATCCAGCATTCTATCGGCTTCATCCAATATAACGGTTTTTACGCCATCTAGTTTTACGGTGCCACGATTCATATGGTCAAACAACCGCCCCGGCGTTGCTATGATGATTTGAGGGTGTCTCCGAAGGGCCGCAAACTGCTTCTGTATGTTTTCCCCGCCGTAAAGCGTGGCAAGGCGTACTTGCGCTTTATACTTCGTCAATTTTCTGAAAACGTTCGAGGTTTGTATTGCCAGTTCGCGGGTTGGGCTCAATATGAGCACCTGTACCTTCCTGGCGCTTGTATCCACCGCCTCGCAAGCCGGTATGCCAAACGCACACGTTTTGCCTGTGCCTGTGGGCGCCTGTACAATAAGGTCACGGCCTGCAAGAAAAGGCTGTATCGTTTTTGCCTGCACAGGCGTTGCTTTTTGGAACCCCATGTCGTCAATTGCTTTTTGTATGCTGGGCGATAGCCCATATTTGTTAAAAACGTTTATTTCGCTCATATCGTCTCCTTTTTGATGTATGCAAAATCCGCCCGCCCGTTTCCAGGCGAGCGGATCTTTCGGGTTAAGCTAGGCAAGTTGTACGTTTACCGCACGAAACTTCTTATTATTCTTAGGATCCGCCTCAATGTCAAACGTGACAAATTGCCCTTCCCGCAAGGATTTATATCCATTGTCCGACACAATTGCGGAAAAATGTACAAACACATCTTCCCCGCCTGCCGCGTTTGAAATGAAGCCAAAGCCCTTTTCCGCATTAAACCATTTTACCGTACCGTTATACATGTAGTCCTCCTAAAGCAAACCTATATTTTCAAGCATAGAAAAACCTCATATTTCTGTAAACCATAAACATCGATTTACACAAATACGAGGTCTATCAATCACTTTGAATATAAAATAGTTTACTATGCAATCTGTTTTTTGTCAACTTAAATTAAACCGTAAAATCAGAGAACGGGGCCCAACTTTCATGTCGTTCACCTTTTATGCACCATAACCATAGTATATATAGAACACCCCTTAAGAAAGGAGGGTAATGAATGCTTACTACTAATGCCATCTGCCAACGCCAGTGCTGCGGTACCCGATGGGAACAGGACCCGGTGCAATTGCAGGAACAACTACAGGAACAACTACAGGCACAATTGCAGGCGCAATTGCAGGCACAACTTCAAGCGCAAGGTCAGGATCAAGACCAAACCCTTAGAACAGTCGTAAGAGATATTGGTAACAATACGATTAACATCACGGTAGATTTGGAAAATGTCCTTGTGGCCGTTCTTGTACTCGTGGAAGTATTGCTGGGGGATGCACCCGCTGCGACTACTTTACGCACCTACCTTGAACAGCGTGCAAACCAGAACACGCAGAATACATAAGCCTATCTGCAAAGGAATCTCAACCCGGCGAAAATTCGCCGCGCGTTTTGCGACATATTTGCTAATCCTTTGAATATCCAGAGTGGACGTACGTCCACTCTTTTATTTTGCTATATAATTGACGGGCTTTTGCCATTTCGGGGCACCCCTATCTTTGCATTTCCGCGAGCTTTACGGACTTCAGTTGGAGATGAAGCTGAAACGTTCATCCATTTTCCTGTTTCCTTCTCTTTTGCAGATATAGAGACCTGTCCGCCTGCGCCAGAATCTGTTCCACCTGTTCAGCGCCACGGGATGCAATTATACTGTAGCTAATACTCGTTTTTATGGGACACGGCCAGATAGAAGATTGAAACGCATCTTGAATTTGTTTCATCCGCATCTTGATCGTAGATTCTTCCCCGTAGAATATTATTGCAAATTCATCTCCACCCCAGCGGCTCACGCTGTTTGGCGCTTCCCCAAATGCATCTTGCAGCAAGTCGGCTAGTTTTTTGGGCACCTCATCGCCCATGCCATGCCCATAGCCATCGTTAATTTTTTTAAAATTGTCCACATCAATAAGAGCCAGACAAACCGGCTTATTGCGGCTCGCAACGGCCTCTTTAATACCCTGGTCAAACATTCTGCGATTATAAAGCCCTGTCAGCGAATCGACCCTGGCATATTCCTCCAGCTTGGCATTCGCTTGCTCGTATTCCTTCGCAAACTTCTGGATAATGAAAAAAGATGCCGTCAGTATGAAAGGGATTTGAATCATGCGATCTACAAACTGATTCCAATCCGAATAAACCATGATAAGATCCGGATAGAAATACTCCAAGGCATGCAGCGCCATAAAGATAAGCACTAAGCCCGATACGAGAAATATGCGTTTCCAACCCTTAAAAAGATAGGTAACCGCGATGATTAATAAAAAGGAATAGCCATTGGCATTATTTTTGCTTCCGCCTGAATCAATAAAAGCGAAAGGGAGGAAAAGAAAAATCAAAAAGAAGAACACGGCGAACATGATGGGGCTATGGTATCTTTTCTTGTTGAAAAATAGAAGGCCCGTGACGCACACGAAAAAAAGAACGATCCATTTGATGTTGATTCGCAGTGGAAACGCGGAAATCGCATTGCCAAT
Source organism: Candidatus Pelethousia sp. (assembly GCA_034933245.1). Lineage (GTDB taxonomy): Bacteria > Bacillota > Clostridia > Christensenellales > CAG-138 > Pelethousia. Next base: position 10,011 of record JAYFNX010000037.1, on the reverse strand, counting down.
AATGCAAGCAAGGGAAAGCGCCGCACCAATAAGCAAAACGGCTCTATATAGGCGGCTCTGAATATCCGACTGATGCATCAAGATGGATCCCTTCCATACATAAATATTTCTGGTGAAAGCCACCGGTAAACGCTTATAGGTACATCATCATTCATCATACCCAATATTCTGTACGGATCTCGCAACCATCCTTATGTTCAGGCCAAGTATAACGGATGTTTAAGCATCCCGGCATAGCTCCTCCGACATGCCAGCGATTTCCAAAAATTGGGCGGCAAGCGCTGTGGTAGATGCGTTCTGCTCCTCAATGGCAACCGTAATCTTCTCCACGCCATCCGCGTTGTCATTCGTATACTGGGAGATTTGTGCAACGCCCGCCCGCATTTTAACGACCGAAGCGTCCGTTTGATCCATTCCGCAGCGCTGCTCCTGCATGATCCGCCGTGCGTCCTGCGCTGCCGCCTCCATGGCTTCCAGAGAGTCTCCCAGCTCGTGCAGGCTTGCCATTCCATCCCGCACCGCAGTCCCGCCGCCATCCACACGCGTATATACTTCCTGGGTCGCGCCGGCGAGAGCATTGACCACAGCTTGAATCTTCACAGCGACTTGTGCGGAACGGGCTGCCAGCGAGCGCACCTCATCCGCCACCACGGCAAAACCTTTGCCCGCCGCCCCTGCCCTTGCAGCCTCAATGGATGCATTCAGGGAAAGCAGGTTGGTCTGCGATGCCACTTCCTCGATTTGGCGCAACATTTGTTGAATTTGCTCCATCTGTGCCAGAAGGGTTGCTGTTGCCTGGCGTGCGGAAGAAATTGCGTCTTCTACCTGCCCCATAGCTCCCTCGGCGCTCGCCATTTGCCCAAGCCCCTCCTTCACCCGATTGTTTACCTGAAGGAACCGTCCTTCCAACAAGCCCATATTCTCCTGATTTCCATCCATATGCCGTTTGACCGTTTCCGCACTCTCCTGCAGTTCGTTTGTGACGTTCATGGTCCTGTGGCTGCGTTTGGCTATTTCCTTGGCCGCGCCGGATATGGAGGCGGAATGGATTGGAATAAACGTCCAGATACTGCTTCTATATGCCGGGTCGATTCTGCCAAGTGCGAAGCCGTCTTCACGCTTGCTTGTACCATTCTCTGTCCCTTGCGGGTTGCCATGTAGAGCACCGCCGTCAGCGCCGTATAGACGATCAGCTTTACGAGCACGCGGCCCATCTCGAAATTCGGGCCGTCAATATAGCCGGGATTGATGATTATGGCCGCTATGCATGCGCCGATATAAATGATTCCATAGGAGAGGATGATGCTTGCGCGAAAATATAAAGTTGCCATAGCAAGCACAAGGAACGATACCAAAAATCCGCGGTCGCTTCCCCCTTGATATATGGAAGGCAGAAGGGTAGCCAGGCCAAGCGTGCATACCAGAATGCTCCCTTTTCGCGTTTCTTTCAATGGAATCCAATTTAAACCGGTTATCAGGATACAGGCTCCTGCCATAGTGCTGACCGTAAAGAAGAAAGCCGAATCGAGCCCATGCTGATAATAAGCAACCCCACTGAAAAGAATGGCGCAAATCCATGCAGCCACAATATTAATCTTGTGCGTAGTCTGGAAATTCTCTTGCGTGTCCTGATGCATACCCGGTTAGCCTCTCTTTCTGGCCCATAGTATATATTATATCTGCAAATTCGCCTTTTCAATTATATAGTAGCATAGAGGAATCTTGAATGGAAGGTAATTTACTTATTATGCAAGTAATTTTGCAATTCGCCGTGACTTCGATGCGCAATACGATGCATGGCATGCAAAAAGAAGCAGGGCCATGCGGGTCCTGCTTCTTTTTTTTGCGTTTCTTGGGATATAAAAGGATGCGCACGCAGCCGCCCGGCGCAGGCTCATTACCGATAAAACGTATTCCCGCCGATAAACTCCCGCAAGATGGAAATGGGTGGAATTTCATCCTCCACATCCGCCTCTTGAAAATAATTTAGGAATTTAATGACGCTGCGCACGGAAGCATAATAAGGGCTTTCTTCCGTAACCATGAGCAGCAGCGGGAAAATATGTTTTTTCAATACGGCAGGCTCATAGGCAAGAGCCGTATTAAAAAGGGCATCCGCTTGTTCCTGATAAGGGAAAATCCAAGTTTGCTCCCCGCGCTGGACACTGGGCCACATGGACATGGTATGTTCCACGGTGGCCCCTCTGGTTTCATAATCCCGCACCATGCGCCGTAGCAGGCGGATATCCGTTGTACGAATGCGGTTATGATCGTCCAGATTCAACGTGGTAAGGGCGCTTACATATACGCGGAATATACTGTCCGCCGGGATAGAAGGGCTGAGCATACGCTTATTCAAGCCATGAATGCCTTCCACGATGAGGGGTTCTTCTTTCCCTACCTGAATTTCCATTCCCTTCGGAGCACGACGGCCGGTTTTAAAATCAAATATCGGAATTTCGACCCGTTTTCCGGCAAGAAGGCGCTCCAAGTCCATATTGAATCGCTCCACATCCAGCGTATCAATGCTCTCAAGGTCAATTTCACCATTTTGATCCGGAAAGAGCTTATCCCGGTCAATGTAGTAATTATCCAGCGATATAAGCACAGGGGTTTTTCCTAAAACCCGCAGATGGGTATATAAACGATTGGCCGAAGTCGTTTTTCCAGAAGAGGAAGGGCCGGCGACCATGACAGCACGCGCACCCCGTTCCACAATACTGTCGGCAATGTTCGCATAACTTTTTGCGTGAAGGGCTTCGCTCACCCGAATGAGTTCCCGCACGGAACCATTCTCCACCATCTCATTCAAATCCGCCACGTTGGCGCAGTGAAGAAGCCGTCCCCATTCATCGCTCTGTGCAAATATGGCAGCAAACTTGGGGCTTGGGTTATATTTGCCGGGCTTTTCCGGGTCTGTCGGGTCCGGCATCAGCATAACCACCCCCGGTGAAACGAACTGGAGGTCAAATACCTTCACATACCCGGTAGAAGGAGCCATCTCCCCATAAAAATAATCCAGATAATCCCCCTGGCGGTAACAATCAAAATAGCTGAACTTGCGCCATTGCAGCAAGCGAACCTTATCTCTCTGCTCTTCCTTTTCAAAAAAGGCAATGGCCTCCCCAATATCCAGCCGTTCCCGAATAAAGGGAATGTCCGAATCGATAATGGCCTGGCAGCGGGATTTTAGCGCATCCAAGTCCTTTTGGCACAGGGCGGGCTCCTTATCTACGGTCATATAGACGCCCGGACCCAGCGAGTAATGCACCTGCACCCTTGCCCCGGGCCAAAGCTGACGAAAAGCCATCAGCAGCACATATTGAAGGGTTCGTTCATACACCCGTTTGCCCAGATCATCTCCGTAACGCAGGAGTTTGATATGCCCGCCTGCCTCCCGCACAGCCCTGCGGGGCCGTGTACCCGTATCGGTATTATGGATCGGGTTGTTGTTTAAGGTGTATATGGCGCCCCCAATTTGGGCCGCAAGAGGCCGGTGCATAAGGTCCTGCGCATCCAGCCCGGCCCGATGTACCAGCGTAAGGATGGTTTCGCCGCACTCGGCTTCTACGGGTATATTATCCAAATATAGTTGCATGAAAACTCCTTTCTATCGATCCATGGGGAGCCGCGGTTCCCGTCTAGCAAGCAGGAGAAGTATGTTTCCTAGTATAGCATAGGCAGTCAGCGCAGTGCAAAGGGTGCATGCAAATATCGCCCTATATTCACCATTTGTTTCCTTTATGATATACTTTGGGTAGAAAAGCAGAAAGGTTTTGGCTCATGAGCGTTTTACATGCCTTAGAGGAGATCCGCACCCCTTTTCTGAATGCATTTTTTTCCGCCGTCACCTACTTAGGTGATCAAACGGTCTTCATTGTGCTGGTTCTCCTCATGCTTTGGTGCATCGATAAGAAAAAAGGGTATTGCCTCTTCTTTATAGGAATCGTAGGTACGGCTGCGAACCAGCTTCTCAAAGCTATTTTTCTTATTCCAAGGCCGTGGGTACAGGATTCGTCCTTTACCATTGTAGAATCCGCAAGGGCAGCCGCCACGGGATATTCCTTCCCCAGCGGGCATACCCAAAACGCCACGGCGAACTTTGCCGCTTTCGGGCTTTGGAATAAGCAAACGCCCTTGGTTTATGTGTGTTCCGCCGCTATCCTTCTAACGGCTTTCTCCCGAATGTATTTGGGCGTCCATACGCCTTTGGATGTGGGGGTAGCCCTTTGTATGGGACTTCTCTCCGTCTGGTTTGGTACATGGGCTTTTCAAGCCTGGAAAAGCGGCGTTCTCCAAACCATTGTCTTAGCTTCTGCCGTCTTACTGGTTCTTTACCTACTCCTTTATCCCAAGGGAGCGGAAAATGTTCCCGAGTTTGATGCCCACGGTCTCAAAAGTGCCTATACCTTGCTTGGCGCCGCAATAGGATTTACCATATGCTGGATTGTGAACGAACGGTATCTGCGTTATGAAATCAAAGCCTTGTGGTGGGCGCAATTGTTTAAGCTCGCCCTGGGGATTGCCCTTATGCTGCTTCTTAAAGCCGCTCTAAAAGCCCCCTTGAACGCCCTTTTCCAAGGGAATCCGGCCACAGATTGCCTTCGGTATTGTCTGGTTTCGCTTTTCGGTGGTTTGGTTTGGCCGCTCACCTTCTCTTTCTGGGGACGTTTGGGAAAGGCCCAATCTTAAGCCAATAGGAGGATATATCCATGTCTGATTTCGTTTCCCGCCCAATGCGCCGTTTTGATAGAGCTGTAACCGGCCTGCAGGACATGCTGGCCATCCTTGAAAAATCCAAGGTTTTACACCTGGGTATGACCGGTCCCGAAGGGCCTTACGTGGTTCCCCTAAACTTCGCCTACCGGGAAAGCAACGGTATTCTCACGCTCTTTTTCCATTGTGCCCAATCCGGAAAGAAGGTGGACATGTTGGCGGCCGATGACAGGGTTTGTTTTGAGGTCGATTGCTCGCATCAGCTCGTGGAGGGCACTACGGCCTGTAGCTATGGCTATTCTTACGAGAGCGTCATTGGCTTTGGCAAGGCGCGGCTTCTTACGGACCAAAAGGAGAAAATTGATGGGCTATCCGCCCTGATAATGCGCTTTTCCCAGGCGGAAGCCTTTGAATTTGACCCTTCCGTCGTAGAGCGTACCGCCGTATATGTTATTGACGTAGCCCACATTACCGGAAAACGGCGCTGAAACTAAATGCATTGAAAAAGAAGGCCGCTTTTTCGGCCTTCTTTTTAACGCAATTCCCTTGTCCATTGTTTTTTAAAGTATACGCCCATATTCATCCAGCCGGGTGATAATGGGTTTTCCGTCTGCATCTATGCACACGCAGAGTCCACCGCTATAGCCCCCTGAATGATATAGGTAATTAACGCCTGTCTGCCTATCCACCCAGATTTCATTTGTGCCGGACCATCCGTTCTCATGGTGAACCCGGATAAAACGGTTGTCTTCTTTGCCCAAGATTCATCACCTCCTAAACAAAATACGGGAGCGTCTTGTTGCGCTCCCGTATTGGTATTTGATTATTCTTCTTCGTCTTCGTCCTTCTGGGCGTTCTCAATGATCTTCTTAACCTCCATGGCGGGCACGTCTTCATAGCGGACGAACTCGCTGGTGAAGGAACCGCGGGCCTGTGTCATGGAACGCAGATCCGTCGCATATTTGAACATTTCGGACAATGGCGCTTCGGCTACCACTACGGTTCCATCCTCGCAGGGATTCATGCCCAGCACGCGGCCACGGCGGCTGGAAAGATCGCCCATAATGGCGCCGGTATACTCGTTGGGCACGGTGATATCATAGCGGTAAAGGGGCTCAATAAGCACGGGCTGTGCCTTGGCGCAGGCTTCCTTATATGCAAGGCGCGCAGCGCTCTTAAAGGCCACTTCCTTGGAATCCACGGGATGATACTTGCCGAAGAAAAGGGTCGCTTTCACGCCGATCATGGGATAACCCGCCAACACACCCTTTTTCATGGCTTCCCGGGTGCCTTTTTCAACGGCAGGGATATACTCCTTGGGTACCACGCCGCCGACGATGGCGTTGACAAACTCGAAGTCTCCGCCGCCTTCCAGGGGTTCAAAGCGCATGTTAACCACGCCGAACTGGCCGCTGCCGCCGGTTTGCTTTTTATGCTTGCCTTCAGCCTCCGCAGTGCCGCGGATGGTCTCGCGATACGGGATGCGCGGATCGGAAATCTGCGCTTCAACGCCGGTCTTATTCTTGAGCTTAGAGCAGAGCACATCCAGATGCACTTCGCCCAGGCCGCAGATGAGCACGTCGCTGGTTTCCACGTTCTTTTCCAAAGCCATGGTCGGGTCTTCTTCCAAAAGCTTGTTGAGGCCGGCGAAAACCTTATCTTCCTCACCCTGCTTCTTGGCTGAAACCGCCAAGGCGATGCTGGTGTGGGGGAAGTCAATGGCCGCAAACTGTACGGGGTCGGAAGGATCGCAGAGAGTGTCGCCGGTGGCCGTGTATTGTAGTTTGGACAGCGCGCCAATATCGCCGGCAATGAGTTTATTCATAGGCGCGACCTTCTTGCCCCGCATGAGGCCTGGCGCCGTGGATTTTTCACTTTTTTCCTGGTTTGGATTGTAAAGGGAGGTCTCCACGCTCAACGCGCCACGATAGACCTTAATGATGGAATACTTGCCGAATTGATCTACAACGGTCTTAATGATTTGGCCGGCAAATTTACCGTCCTTGCCCACTTGAACAGGTTCCCCGTTCTTAGCGTTGATCGCAGCGGGAGCGTCTACTTGGTCTGCGGAGGGCATATAGTGAACCAAGTTGTCCATCAGCGTGGTCACGCCGATATTTGACACGGCGGAGCAGCAGCAAACCGGGGTAACAACGCCCTCCAGCACGCCTTTGCTAAGGCCCTGCAAGATTTCATCGCGGGAAAGCTCGCCTTCCTCAAAGAACTTCTCCATAAGGGCATCGTCGCTCTCAGCAGCGGCTTCCGTCAGGTGTTCATAAAGCTCCTGCGCCCGGTCAGCCAGGGAATCGGGTATGGGGATTTCCTTATCGCCTTTTCCATCAAAGCGGCGGGCGGCCATATGAACGATATCCACATATCCTGCAAACGCGCCTTTTTCCATAATGGGCAGTTGAATGGGCACCACGCTGGGCCCGAACTTCTCGTTAACCTCGCCGATAACCTTATCGAAATTGGCATTCTCACGGTCCATCTGGTTAATGACCATCATGCGGGGCTTGCCAGCCTTCTTGCACATGGACATTGCTTTTTCCGTGCCCACCACCGGGCCGGATACCGCGCCCACCACGATAAGGGCCGCATCGGCCAAACACATGGCAGCGGTTACTTCGCCATAAAAATCAAAGAAACCGGGGGCGTCAATTATATTGACCTTTACGTCTTTCCATTCGAAGGGGGCCAACGCTGCGTTGATGGAAATCGTTCTTTTGACCTCTTCGGGATCGTAATCGGTCGTGGTGGAGCCGTTCTCTACCTTACCGATACGCTCAAGGAGACCGGCATTGTAAAGCATAGCTTCGGTAAGGGTCGTTTTACCCTCGCCACCATGGCCAAAAACGCCGATGTTGCGTATGTTTGATGCGGTGTAGTTCTTCATGGTCTTCCCCCTGTCGGTAGTAGTATGATAAGTAAATCGATTGTGTTGAGGTGCATAGGACACCAAATAATATTGTACCAGCGCATTCAGCGGTTGTAAACCATTTTTCTAGGATAAGCCGTACTTTTTCTTCCGATCCGTACGTATTGAGGCCATGGAAGCGCTAGGCAAACCTATCCGAGGATACTATTTAAAGCTGTGCCCGCCACCAAACTTATGGGTATATGCGCGGCGGGGAAGGCGCATATGGTAAGCGATACGTTGGGCAAGACCGGCATCGTAGCTAACAAAAATGGTTGTGGCACGTTGCCCATTCAGCGCATATCCGAGGCCGGATGCCATTCACCTGCTCCGAAAATCATGAGCGGGCGGAATGAGTTTTTTCGATACGGCCCGGTGCTATTCGGACAGCGAACAGAAACTGGGAAAAGCATTTGGCGAAAACTGGAGCGGCATCTCCATCGTCTCCAAAACCATGGCTAAAACCGGCGAGGTTCTGCAGGCTGAATTGGCCCAATCTTTAGAGGCACTGCAAACGGACCATATCGATTGTATCAGTTGCACAACACGCCCTTTTGTCCATAGCCCGGCGATGGCAGTGGTCTTTATGAGGCGCTCCTGACGGCAAAAGCATCCGGAAAATCCATCCTATCGGCATGACAAACCACCGTTTGGCGATCGTTATGGAAGTTATACAAAGCGGCCTATATGAAACGCTGCAATTCCCTTTTAGCTATCTTTCCACCGAAAAAGAGCGGGCTCTGGTTTTAGCATGCAAAAAAATATGGTATTTATTTCCATGAAGGCCCTTGCCGGAGGCCTCATACACAATAGCGCGGTAGCCTATGCTTGGCTGGCCAGCACGAAACCGTGCTGCCTATTTGTGGTACTCAAAGGGAACAGGAATTGGACGAGTTCCTTTCTTATATAAAAGACTCGCCGGTGCTTTCGAATGACCTTCAGTCAGTCATTCTTGCGGATCGGGCGGAGCTTGCCGGCAACTTTCGCCGGGATTGTGGCTATTGCATGGCCTACCCTGCCGGCATCATCATAAGCGAATGCGCACGCATGTCCTTGATGGTTCGGCGTTCTCCCAGCGCACAATGGTTCACTCCCCGGTGGCAGGCAAATATGGAAGCCATAGAAAATTGCCTACCTTGTGCCCAATGCGCAGCCAAGTATCCCTTTGGGCTCGATACGCCCGCTCTTCTTGCCCGCAATCTGAAAGACTACCGACAGCAACTGTATAAAAAATAGCTTCTCCCTATTTGCAAAAGAAACCCCTCCTTCCTAGCATTAACGAAAGCCAGGCTGTTGATGGCCCGGCTTTCTATTTTTTACAAAGCATTCCTTTTCCTAGCGTTCTATCATTGTCCGCCACACTGGCTAATAACCAATAAATGCCGCTCTCGCGCCTCTGCCATTTGCGCGGCGGCATCCGCTTCCCAGGCGGCAATACTAGCACCAATGGAGTCTATTTCCACCTGTATTTCCTCTGCATGTTCCGGAAAGTCAGCTTGGCTTTTCTCCAACGCACCGATCATATCTGCAAAACCCGCAAGCTGCAACGCAAGATCCGATTGAATTTTGCTGATTTCAGCTTCGTATCGACGATTTTCCTCCTCAATAATTTTCTTGCTGTTTTCAGTAGGCTCAGGCGTAAATGTAGGCATAGCAGAGGGAATAGGCGTAGCTGTAGGGCTTGGGTTCGGAGAAGGTTTCATGGTAGGGAATAGCGTGCATGTAACGAAAGGCGTTGGTATAGGCGTAGATAGCAGCGGCGTCGTTGCCAAAATATCGATACCAAGCGTCGCCAATGGCGTAGAACCAGGCGTCGCGGGCTGAGAATCCATACCCGCAACGTCTACCTTCGCCTGCGAAGTTAAATCGGCACTTCCAATCCAATCAGAATTGGATGCCGTAGGGTTAGATGCAGCGGCTGCATTCTTTGGAGGCTGTTCATAAACGATTTTAACCACAGTCGCACCGCCTGAACAACTGCAACAAAGGAACGCCGCTGGTATCAGCAGGGCCATTATTATGTTTGAGACTTTAAAAAATGATAATTGCATGAAAATTTCAATAGCTAATTTTTTTATATTTTACCATATAATTTGGGCATTTTCAATTTACTTATAACAGCAAATAGCTTTTTTAGTCTATTCCTATTGACGGTTAAGGACCCGATATAGGGAAGAGGGTCGCGGTATAGTGCAAAGCGCGGCAGGGGAGCGTGTTAGAGGCGGGGCGAGGCATTAGGTAGGCTACACAAAATAAATGAAAAAGCACCCTGATTGGATGCTTTTTCATGTGGAATCCGGCAGCTACCTATGTTCCCAAGCCGTCGCCAGCTCAGTATTTTCGGCGTATAAGGGCTTAACTTCTGTGTTCGGTATGAG
>JAYFNX010000036.1:0-7106 GCA_034933245.1 Candidatus Pelethousia sp. | reverse complement strand
TGGGATGGATGGGCCATGGCAAGAAAATCATCGCCTTTGACGGCCATATCGATACCGTGGGTATCGGCAACCGGGATAACTGGAAATTCGACCCGTACCAGGGCTTTGAGAACGACACCGAAATCGGTGGCCGCGGCGGTTCCGACCAGGAAGGCGGTATCGTGTCCGCCGTCTATGGCGCCAAGATCATGAAGGACCTGAACCTCATCCCCGAGGATGTGACGGTTCTTGTGACCGCCACCGTGCAGGAAGAGGATTGCGACGGCCTTTGCTGGCAGTATATCCACAATGAGGATGGCGTTACCCCCGAGTTTGTCGTTTCCACCGAACCCACCGACGGCGGCATTTACCGGGGCCATCGGGGCCGTATGGAGATCCGGGTGGATGTTCAGGGCATTTCTTGCCACGGTTCCGCGCCTGAGCGCGGCGATAACGCCATATACAAGATGGCCGAGATTCTCCTAGAGGTGAAGGCGCTCAACGAGAACAACGCCGAGGAAGGCACAGAGATCAAAGGCCTCGCAAAGATGCTGGACCCCAAATACAACCCCGATCACTATGAGGATGCCCGCTTCCTGGGCCGCGGCACCGTCACCACCTCCCAGATTTTCTATACCTCCCCCAGCCGTTGCGCCGTGGCGGATTCCTGCTCCGTCTCCCTGGACCGCCGCATGACAGCCGGAGAAACCTGGGATTCCTGCCTTAAAGAAATCGAAAACCTGCCCGCCTGCAAGAAGTATGCCAAAGATGTGAAGGTTTCCATGTATATGTACGACCGTCCTGCCTGGACCGGCCTGGTCTATGAGACGGAGTGCTATTTCCCCACTTGGATCAACAAGGAGACCGCGCCCCATGTACAGGCCGTGGTGGATGCCCACAAGGCCCTCTATGGCGACGAGCGGATCGGCGATGCTGCCTCCATGCATCTGCGCAAACGTCCCCTGACCGATAAGTGGACTTTCTCCACCAACGGCGTATCCATCCAGGGCCGCTACGGCATCCCCTGCGTGGGCTTCGGCCCCGGCGCGGAGTCTCAGGCCCATGCGCCCAACGAGGTTACCTGGAAGCAGGATCTGGCTACATGCGCGGCCGTTTATGCAGCTATCCCCGGCCTTTATAAAGGCAAGAGCGGGGAGGACGTGGTGCAGTTCCGCGCGGGCAAGACCAACAACGATATTAAATAAGACCGCCTGGTCCCAACAATAAACCTTTACTGAATGAGGAGAAACAAAGCATGAGCAACGTGAAGAAGTATACCGACAAACTCGATAAACTGAACTGCCAGGATATGTACGAGGGCGATTTCTTCCTCACCTGGGAAAAGAGCCGGGAAGAGCTGGAAGCCGTGTTCACCGTGGCGGACGCCCTGCGGCACCTCCGGGAGAACAACATCTCCACCAAAATATTCGACAGCGGCCTGGGCATCAGCCTCTTCCGCGATAACTCCACCCGCACCCGCTTCTCCTTTGCCTCCGCCTGCAACCTGCTGGGCCTGGAAGTGCAGGATCTGGACGAAGGCAAGAGCCAGATCGCCCATGGAGAGACCGTTCGCGAGACAGCCAACATGATCTCCTTCATGGCGGACGTGATCGGCATCCGGGACGATATGTACATCGGCAAGGGCAATACCTACATGCATGAGGTAGTGAATTCCGTGACGGCCGGCAACCGGGACGGCGTGCTGGAACAGAAGCCCACGCTGGTTAATTTGCAGTGCGATATCGACCATCCCACCCAGGCCATGGCCGACGCCCTCCATCTGATCAACCTCTACGGCGGCGTAGAGAACCTCAAGGGCAAGAAGATTGCCATGACCTGGGCCTACAGCCCCAGCTATGGCAAGCCCCTCTCCGTGCCCCAAGGCATCATTGGCCTCATGACCCGGCTGGGTATGGATGTGACGCTGGCCTATCCCGAGGGCTATGAAGTGATGGACGAGGTGGTGGAGGTTGCCAAGAAAAATGCGTCCGAGCAAGGCGGCAAGTTCGAGATCACCAACTCCATGGCCGAAGCCTTTAAGGATGCGGATGTGGTTTACCCCAAGAGCTGGGCTCCCTTCAAGGCCATGGAGGAGCGCACCGAGCTTTACGGCAAGGGCGATATGGACGGCATCAAGGCCTTGGAGAAAAAACTGCTTGCGCAGAACGCCCAGCATAAGGATTGGGAATGCACCGAGGAAATGATGAAGCTGACCAAGGACGGCAAAGCGATGTATATGCATTGCCTGCCCGCGGACATCACCGATATATCTTGCGAGGCCGGCGAAGTGGCGGCCAGCGTATTCGACCGCTACCGTGATCCGCTTTACAAGGAAGCGTCCTACAAGCCTTATATCATTGCGGCCATGATCTTCCTGGCCAAGGTAAAGAATCCCGCCGCCAAGCTCAAGGAACTGGAGGCCAAGGCTTCCAAGCGGCACGATAGCTAAAGTCCAAAGTTTCGTTCTCATAAAAAGTGGCCCCTTCCGGCCACTTTTTTGATGCTGGCATCGTGCGCTTTCGCCCGTAAGGCCCCCGCTTGCCTGGATGTCCCAAACATACGAATGCGCGCAAACTTCCTTGCATAGGCATAGATATAAAGCCCGGCAAGGAGGTTTTTATTTTGACGCTGCATATCGTGAAACGGGACGAGACCCTTTCTTCTATCGCACGGATGTATGATACCACGGTGGCCTCCCTCACCGCCGCCAATCAGATTGGCGACGGCGGCAAGTTGGCGGTAGGTCAAGCGCTTGTGGTTCCTCCCTATGGCGCACCAAGCCGCTCCATCCTGGTAAACGGCTATGCGCTGCCCGGGATAGGAGATGCGGCTCTTTACGGCGCGCTTCCCTATTTGTCCTATCTGACGCCGTTTGCTTACCGTGCCAGAGCGGACGGCAGCCTTTCGGATTTGGCGGACAGCGCCATGATCCGCCAAGCCTACGCCAACGATGTGGCGCCCATCATGGCGGTGAGCAACCAAAAAGAGGGCGGTGGATTTGACGGGTCCATTGGGCATGCTTTGCTCACGGATATGGCCGCCCAAGAGGCACTTATTCAGAATATGCTCCGCATCCTTTCGTCGAAAAACTATATGGGCCTGAATGTGGATTTCGAATATCTCCCACAGCAGGATGGCCCAGCCTATGCCGATTTTCTACGGCGGCTCAAGCGACGCTTGGCTCCCGGAGGCTATCAACTTTCCGCTGCCCTGGCACCCAAAACGGGGCCTGAACAGACAGGAACCCTCTATACCGCCCATGATTACGCCGCCATCGGTGAAATTTGTGATTTGGTGATTCTCATGACTTACGAATGGGGCTACACCTATGGCCCGCCACAGGCCGTGGCTCCCATTGAGCAGGTGGAAAAGGTGCTTACCTATGCCGTAAGCGTTATGCCCAGCCGCAAAATTCTCATGGGTATGCCCAATTACGGCTATAACTGGACCTTACCCTATGAAACGGGCCGTCCCGCCAGGACCGTGGCCTTGGCGGACGCACCCCGCCTGGCTTATGAAAACTTTGCGGACATTCGCTACGATCAAAAGGCCCAAGCCCCCTTCTTCCAATTTTATGATAGCAACGGGGCGGAGCATATTGTCTGGTTTGATGACGCGCGCTCCATCCTGGCCCGTTTGACCCTGGTGCAAACCTATGATCTGGGAGGCGTGAGCTATTGGAATATTGACAGGCTTTATAGGCCGGGTTTTCTGGTGCTTTCCAGCATGTTCCGCATCGAGAAGATGTTTGATTAAGGGGGGGAGATTCGCCTAAAAAAGCGGGACGCTTGCGTCCCGCTTTTTAAAACAAAATAGGAAACTCCGGGTTTCCCTCACGACAGGGGCGACCAAGATTCGATCTAAAGAATGGTCTGCCCGTTGATGATGATGCGAAACCGAAGGCCCAGCCGCTGGGCCGCTTTGCGGCAGAGCATCATGCGGCCGATAAAGATTTCGAAATATTCCATCACCGAGCACACCTCCGTATCGATGGTGAGCAGCAGGGTGATAACCCCATGGCCTGGGTTCAGCTCCAGTTCGCTGCTTTGGACGGACCAGTTCACCCTATCGTGAATGTCAAAGATATCCCGCAGCTTGTTGCGCACCCGGGTGTTGCGCACATCTGTCTTGTCCGCCAGGATCAGGGCGGCGGCAATATCGTTTACAGGTTCGGCGGTGCCTTCGTCGTGGTTGCCGATAGCGCAGATAACCTCCGCGATCTCCGCAGGCTCCATGCCCATGTTGTCCAGCAAACGAAAGGCCATAATGGCCCCGCTTTGCGCATGCTCCACCCGGTTAATGATATTGCCGATATCGTGGAGATATCCGGCAATTTCCGCTAGATCCGCCTGCCGCTGGCTTCTGCCCAACCCCAGGAGGATGCGCCTTGCTTCGGATGCGACCCTGCCCACATGGGCAAAGCTGTGCTCCGTGTAGCCCAAGGCAATAAGGCTTTCATCGGCTTTTTGAATATAGGTACGGATGGACGGGTTGTTCTTAACTTGCTCTGGTGTGATCATTTATTCTCTTCTCCCAATACCCGGAGCTTGGCGTATTGCTCGGCTTCGGCGTATGCTTTTTCTAAATTAATGGTTGTAAATATGCCGCCTTCAAACAGGATGCGGCCTTGCACCATGGTCAGGCGGACGCTGCGGCCCGTGGCGCTGTACACCACTGCCCCAAAGGGATCGTAGCTGGGACGGGTGGTGGGGTGATCCAGATCCAGCACGATTAAATCCGCTTGCATACCCTCGGCAACTTGGCCAATATCGGGCCGCCCTTGCGCTTGGGCTCCGTTTACCGTTGCCATTTTCAGCGCCTCGTAAGCAGAAAGAACCGTGGGGTCAAACGCTTTCCCCTTGGCCAAAAGGGCGGCCAGCTTGATCTCCTCAAATAAATCATGGGTGTTGTTGGAGCAGCAACCGTCCGTGCCCAGGGCCACATTGATGCCTGCGCGGCGCATGGCGGCTACATCCGCCACGCCGCTTCCCAGCTTCAGGTTGCTCACGGGGCAATGGACGGCGCTTACGCCCTTTTCGGCCAGAAGCGCTCTGTCCGCTTCCTCCAGCCAAACGCAGTGGGCCGCCGTAACGCGGCCCTCGAATACCCCTTGCTCCGCCAGGGCATAGGCCGGGGTCTTGCCGCCATTGCGGGCTTTGGCTTCCTCATGCTCCGCCCGGGTTTCGCTTAGATGGAGCTGGATGCCCAGGCCGTGCTTACGTGCAAGTTCCGCCACCAAGCGCCAAACGGAGGGGGCAGAGGTATATTCCGCGTGAATGGAAGCTTCTACCTGCACTAGACCGTCTCCGGCCCCTTGGTAATCCCGAAGCATGGAAAAGGTTTCCCGGATGCCCCGGTCCTTTTCCATGGACCAATCCGGCGCTAGGGCCACCACGGCGTTGCATAGGGAAACCCGCATGCCGGCCTCCAGGGCAATGGCGGCGATGGCGGGTTCATGATAATACATATCGCTCACGCTGGTGGTACCGGTGCAAAGCTGCTCCGCAAAGCCCAACCGCGCCCCGGCCAGCACCGCCCGCTCGTCCAGCCTGGCCTCCGCAGGAAATACCTTTTCAAAAAGCCAGGTTTTTAGCGGGTAATCGTCCGCATAGCCACGCATGATGCACATGGGGGTGTGGGCGTGGGCGTTCACGAGGCCGGGCATGAGAATCTGGCCCTTGCAATCGATCCGGCGTTTGGCGAGAGCCCCTTCGGGCAAAGGCCCGACCAGGGCGATACGGCCATCCCGCACGCCAACGCAGCCTTCCATCGCCGGGCATGCATCCACCATGGTGAGAATTTGCGCATTCTCAAAAAGGGTATCGTAAGCTTGCGGCATATTAGAGCGCCTCCAGGAAGGCGCGCATAAGCTTCTGGAATCTGGCGCCGGCGGCGTTGGCCGCTTGGATGACATCATCCCCGGAGAGGGGCTGGTCCAGCACGCCCGCGGCCATGTTGGTCACCAGGGAGACGCCCAGGATGCGCATGCCGCAATGGTTGGCGGCAATGGCTTCCGGCACGGTGCTCATGCCCACGGCATCTCCGCCCAGGGCCCGGATGGCCCGAATTTCGGCGGGCGTTTCGTATTGGGGGCCGGTCATGTAAAAATAGACCCCCTCGGCAACCGTTTCTCCATGGGCTGCGGCAACTCGCTTGAATTTTTCCCGCAGGGCTTGATCGAACACATAGGTCATGTCCGGAAAGCGAGGGCCGAATTCTTCCAAATTGGGGCCCATAAGGGGGTTGTCCAGGGTAAACTTAATATAATCCCGGATAAGCATCAGCTTGCCGCCCGTAAGATCCAGGTTCACGCCGCCGGCTGCATTGGTAACGATGAGGGTTTCAATTCCCAGCAGGCGGGCCACCCGCACCGGATAGGCAACCTCCTCCATGGTATGGCCTTCATAAACATGGAGGCGGCCCTGCATCATGAGGACGCGTTTACCGCCCAAAAGCCCGGCCACGAACCGGCCCGCATGGCCCATCGCCGTACTTTTTTTAAAATGGGGGATCTCCCCATAGGGAATGTAGACGGGGGTTTGCATCTGCTCGGCCAGGCCGCCCAGGCCGCTGCCCAGGATGAGTAAAACCTCCGGCGAAAAACCGCCCAGTTTTTTTTGAATATAGTCCGCGCTCTCGCGATACTGTGAAATTGTAAACATGGAGCGCACTCCTTTCCATCCAGTTTATTTTTTTATCATACAATATTTGTGTATCGTTTGCCACGGGTGCGATGTAAAAATAATATGAAAAAAGCCTATGGCGGTTGCCTCGGTGGGGGTTTCGTGGGATAATAAAAAATTAAGGAAACGCTAACTTTATAGTCATGGAGGAAAATGCATGAGTACCATTCGCGACGCTTCCCTGGCGCCGTTGGGTCGCCAGCGCATTCAGTGGGTGCGCGAATTTATGCCGGTGCTTACCGGGATCGAAGCGGATTTTGCAAAAAAGAAGCCGTTTGCAGGCTTGCGGATCGCGGTATGCGTTCATATGGAGGCGAAAACCGCTTATTTGGCGCTGGTTTTGCGGGCAGGCGGGGCCGAGGTGTGCGCCACGGGCAGCAATCCCCTTTCCACCAAGGATGATATCTGTGCCGCCCTGGATGGCCAGGGGGTGGAGATTCATGG
>JAYFNX010000035.1:0-41720 GCA_034933245.1 Candidatus Pelethousia sp. | reverse complement strand
CACGGATCACAGAAAGTCTACAATCAATAGCATAAATAAAAAAGCGGCCGCCAATGGCGGCCGGTGGGGGAGATGGGATCAAACTTAGGGCGCGGTTGTAGCCGTGACCTCATAGGGAACAATGGTACCGTCTGCCTTTACGTAGAACTGCTCCACCTTATCCGCGCCGGCAGGCTCTTCCAGCACCACATGGTATACCTGGTCGTTCATATAGGTGACGTAGGTGATGGTTTTAATTTTTGCGTCGCTATAGGCTTTTTGGATCGCGTCCACCACTTTTTGGGGCAGCTCGGATTCCTTGACCGTCTTTCCCTCTTCAAATCCTTCGATGACGGCCGCGCCGCCGGCAGCATTATCCGTAACCACGGGATTGATGCTTTCAATGGGCGCGGTCGCTATGGGGCTGGGGCTCGCCGGGGGCATCGTGGGCGTCAGGGGAGAGGGGGAAGGGGTCGGCGTAGTCGTTGCGCAGCCCATGGCCAGCGCCAGAACCAGCGCCAATAGGCCTATGAGGATTGTTCTCTTCATTATCTGTCTTGCCTCCTTGTATGTTTGCCGGTGATCCGGCGTGTTCTTGGGTTAGTATACCCCGGGAATATGGGGCTATACCTATCCGGCAAACAGAGGCGACTATTTAGGCGAATAGAATGGTGATATCTGTAAAATTAAAATAACGGTTAATTAAAGAAAAAAATATACACCTCCTTGCAGCTGTTGCGCATCTTTCAATAGAAAGAAGGAAGTATAAAATCCCTAGTAAACAGCATAACTGCATATATGTTAAAATGGTGTTTAGAAAATTATATATGGCGTTAAGGAATCATACATATATCAACTTTCTTATTGAAACGTTCACACTAAGTCCATAAAATGTACCTATCAGACGGTTCGCTTCACCTTCATTTCGTAAAACAATAGTATCAGCGGGCATGGATAATTGAATTTAAAAAACGGCGCATATGCCGGCGAATGGTTTTCGAAAGCACGAAGGTTGCGTTCCGAGGGAGTTTAATCATTTTATAATGGGAGGTATCGTCGTGAGTTTTGCAGAACAACTAGCCTCAATTAACAGTACCATTAATGGTATTGTATGGGGCCCCCTGATGCTGATCCTCATCGTCGGCACAGGCATTTACCTCACAATCCGCGTAGGCTTTATTCAGTTCCGGCGCTTTGGCTATGCACTGAAAAACACCTTGGGGAAATGCTTCCAGAAGCATGAAGTATCCGACCCCGGCGCGGTCTCCCCTCTGCAGGCCGTTACCACGGCCTTGGCGGCTACGGTTGGAACCGGTAACATCGTGGGCGTAACGGGCGCTATCGCGGCCGGCGGCCCCGGCGCCGTGTTCTGGATGGAAGTGGCGGCCCTCTTCGGCATGGTCACCAAGTATTCTGAAGTGGCAATGTCCATCAAGTTCCGTGAGCGCAATGCCAAGGGCGACTGGGTTGGCGGCCCGATGTACTACATCTCCAAGGGCCTTGGGCCGAACTGGAAGTGGCTGGGCGCGATCTTCGCAGTGCTCGGGGCCATCTGCGCATTCGGTATCGGCAATATGACCCAGATAAACTCCATTGCTAGCTCGATCTCCGGCGCGGCCAGCGTAATCTCCAACGGCACTTCCAACGATATGGTCGTCCGCTGGATCGCCGGTATCGCGATGGCTATCATCGCGGGCCTGGTTTACCTGGGCGGCATCAAGCGTATCGGCGAAGTGACCGAGCGTCTGGTCCCCGTCATGGCTGTGATCTACATCGTATCGTCCATCATCGTTATCTTCTTCCACATTGGTAACATCGGCACCGTGCTCAAGGCCATCTTCGTGGGCGCCTTCAATCCCTCCGCCGTGGTTGGCGGCGCGGTGGGCATTACCATTACAAAGGCCATGACAAAGGGCGTTGCCCGCGGCGTGTTCTCCAACGAGGCCGGCTTAGGCTCCGCGCCTATCGCCCACGCTGCGGCTGACACCAAGGGCCCGGTGCAGCAAGGTCTGTTTGGTATCTTCGAAGTGTTCGCGGACACCACCGTGATCTGCACCATGACCGCTCTCGTTATCCTCATGAGCGGCACGCCCATTGGCTTTGGCAAGGGTGCCGGCGTAGAATTGACCAACGCGGCCTTTGCTTCCACCTTCGGAAGCGGCGCGAGCATCGTGGTTGCCATCGGCATCACCCTTTTCGCCGGTTCCACCATCCTCAGTTGGGGCCTCTATGGTACCCGCTGCGCAGAGTTCCTCTTCGGTACCAAGATCATCAAGCCCTATCAGATCGTGTTCATCCTGGTCCTGATCCTTGGCGCCACCATGGAACTGAACCTGGCCTGGGATATCGCGGATACCTTGAACGCCCTGATGGCCATCCCGAACTTGATCGCTTTGCTGGGCCTGTCTCCGTTGATCATCAAGATCACCAAGGAGTATTTCCAGAAGGTCGACACCAATACCCTGGAAGGCTAATCCTATTCCAACAACAAAACGCGGAGGCATTTGCCTCCGCGTTTTTGCTTATCCCGAAAGGACCATAAAGGGGCTCCGGCGGAAGAACCCGCATGCAGGCGCGCAGCCTTTTTCGGTAATCTAAAGGGAGGAGGCAATTGCCTCCTCCCTCGCTGCGCGCACGTTCTTAGCGCACGATGCCCCGCTGTGCAGGCTTAGCCGTTTTTACGGGCGGCATAATAGTTCATGAGGCAGCCGGCCAGCAGGATTTGTTTCTCATCGGCGGTGAGTCCTTTGAGCTCCAGCAGAATATCCTGCACGCCCGCCTTGGAAATGGCTTTGGCGGCAATCATCTCCTGGCCGCTTTCCACGGCGCCGCGGATGCCGGGCACGAAGATCATGTCCCCTTCTTCATAGGGGAAATCCGCCCCACTCGGCAGGGTAAAGGGCAAAATGCCCCAATTAATGCAGTTGCTGCGGTACCGCTTGGTGGCATATTCGTAGCAGATATTTGCGGCGCCCCCCAGCACCTTCTGGCAGGAGGCCGCCTGTTCGCGGGCGGAGCCGTCCCCGGGTTTGTTGGCGAAGATGCAGGAGCCGAATCCCGTAGTTTGGGAGAGAGAAGCCCCATCCCCTACCTGGTCAAGCGCTTTTTGGATATGGACGGGAAGCTGGCCTGCGCGGCGTTCGCTTTCCATGGCCGCGATGGCTTTGCTCTTCCCCACATACGAGGGCATCCGGCGGGAAAGGGTAAATTCGGCCAGCCGCAACGGGTTGGACCGGTAGGAGCTGGTTTCACCGGAAGGAATCAGCTCGTCCGTGGTGGTCACCGGGTCCCGGATCACGGCGGCAAGCTCCAGAAGCAGATTGTCCGTCAGGTCGTACATCTTGGGCCAATCGGTGATGTTGGGACCATAGCGCAGTTCCACTTCGGGGCGGGGATGACCAAAGCCGTTGTAGACCCGCTTTTCATATACGGCCTTATCGAAATGATATTCATAGGCAGGAATCTCGTAGGTTACCTCGGTAGCCGGGGTGATGACGCCGCCGTTTTTAGCCGTAGCCGCAATGGAACGGGCGTCCATGAGAGCCACGGCCGCCACCTGGCCTTCCCCTGGCTTGGAACCTTCCCGGTTGGGGAAGTTGCGGGTGGTGTGCCGCAGGGAGAAACCGCTATTGTTGGGCACGTCCCCCGCGCCGAAGCACGGCCCGCAGAAGGAGGGCTTCAAAATTGCGCCCGCCTCAAGCAGGGCGGCGGATATGCCGATGCGGGTAAGCTCCAGACTTACCGGAATGCTGGTTGGGTAGATCGAGAGGTCAAAGTAGCCGTTGCCGATGCTGCCGCTGCCCAAAATGGCCGCCGCCTCGGTAATATTGTCGAACAGCCCGCCGGAACAGCCCGCAATAATACCCTGATCCGCATGAACCTTCCCGTTTTGAATTTTGCTTCGCAAGTCCAACTTAGCCTTGGGGAATTTTTTGGCCGCCTCTTCCTCTACCGCGCCCAAAAGGTTATCCGCATCCTGCAGGAACGCCCGGATGGTATGGGCGTTGGAGGGGTGGAAGGGCAGGGCGATCATGGGCTCCACTTGATCCAGAGAAAGGTGGATCATCTTATCATAATAGGCAACCGGCCCCGGGGATAAGCGGGCATAATCCGCCGGCCGGCCGTGAATCTGATAATAGCGCTCCACAACTCCGTCGGTTTCCCAAATTGAAGAGAGACAGGTGGTTTCGGTGGTCATCACATCGATGCCGTTGCGGTATTCGATGGGCAGATCCTTGAGCGCCGGGCCGGTAAACTCCAAAATTCTGTTTTTCACAAAGCCGCTTGCAAAGGTGGCGCCCACAAGGGCGATGGCGACATCGTGGGGACCTACGCCCCGCTTGGGTTTGCCGGTGAGATAAACCAGAACCACCTCGGGAGCGGGCACATCGTAGGTGTTTTCCAAAAGTTGCTTCACAAGCTCCGGGCCGCCTTCGCCCACGCCCATGGTGCCCAGGGCGCCATAGCGGGTATGGCTGTCCGACCCTAGAATCATGCTGCCGCAGCGGGTCATGGCTTCCCGGGCATAGCTGTGGATTACGCTTTGGTTGGCAGGCACATAGATGCCGCCGTATTTTTGCGCGGCGGAAAGGCCGAACACGTGGTCGTCCTCGTTGATCGTTCCGCCCACGGCGCAGAGGCTGTTATGGCAATTGGTCATGGCATAGGGGAGTGGGAAACGGGTAAGGCCGCTGGCTCTGGCACTTTGGATGATGCCCACGTATGTGATATCGTGGGAGATCAGCTTGTCAAATTTGATGCGTAGCGCATCTTCGTTTTGGGAAACGTTGTGCGCACGCAGAATTTGGGAGGCAATGGTGTTCTTTCGCGCCTCGGCAGGGGACATCTCCGCCCGCTCTGCCACAGCACCGTTCACCAGGAACACGCCATGGTCCACGAGTTGTATCATGCTTGCTTCTCCTTTTTTTTGTTCTTGTTCGCTGGGTTAAATTGGGCTGCCTTTCTTTCATATTAACCCATGCCGGTTGGACATTCAACTCAAAATGAAGCGATAGAAGAAAGAATACCGGCATGGTTGCATACCGGTATTTCTGGCTAACAAAGTACAAGGGATCGCAAATGAGAACGCCGCGACCCCGGGCTTTCGCGGTCGCATCCCGACGCATGGCAGTAGAAGTACGCGCTGCCTACCTTTTGCCTACGCACGCGCAACGAGGCTCTTCAACCCTTTGCAGGGCTGGCCGCCGGGGGATGCGCTCCCTCCCCGCTTTCCTAAAAGAATACATGGGTGACCAATTGATCGAAAAGCACCAGAATGCCCAACACGCCCACGTATAGGGCAAACCCCGTGAGACTCTTTGTTTTCAAAATCCGCAGCATCCAGCGAATGGCGAAATACCCGCTCGCGCCCGCTACGGCCATGCCTACCAGAATGGGCGCCCAGGGGAGATTCCCCATGCCCTGTTCCAGAACATCAGGAAGCTGAAGAATTACCGACCCCAGGATGGCAGGGATGGAAAGCAGGAACGAAAATTCGGCAGCCGCCTCTGAATTAAGGCCAAAAAAGCGGGAACCGGCGATGGTAGAACCGCTGCGGGATATGCCGGGCAGAATGGCCACGGCCTGCATAAGGCCCACACCTACGGCGCCCAAAGGTTTCATGCCTTCAATGGCGTAACTCGTTTTTTCATGGGCACGAAAAAATCGCTCGCTCAAAAAAAGAACGGCGGCCGTTACCAAAAATCCTATGCCTAGCAGGCCGCCCTGGTAAGCATCCACAATCAGGTCCTTGGTTAGGAAGGCAAGCGCGGCCGTTACGCCGGTAGCGAGGAGCAGTAAGCCTACCTTTTTTTGAAAAGGATGGCAAAGCATCTCCCAAATGGCCCGCCGATAGACGGTGAGCACGGCCAGCAGCGTGCCCACGTGCAGCATGGTATCAAGAAACAAAGCCCCTTCTTCCATGCCGAATATATTCTGCAGAAGAACCAAGTGGCCCGAACTGGATACGGGTAAAAACTCGCACAGGCCCTGCACCAGGCCCAGCAGGATAGCAAGAAATATACTCATGGGCTTATTATAGCTACCTCTTCCAATTGTTGCAAGCTGCCAAGCAGGCGGCCATCCGCTTTTGCGGATGAAATTTCTGTGAACTTGGTTCGAAAATTCACACAAAAGCACGGCAATGCTGTATACTTTCCCGGCGGCGTACGATATACTTAAGCTGTAATAATATGGGAGAAAAGCGGGGCCCATGCCCTGCATGCATTAAAAATGGAGAGCAAAGTACAGAAATTTAAATTCGATCCAAAGGAGGATACCATCACCCTCCTTATCATCGCCGTGGTTTGTATGATTCAGGCGGCGGCGCTCACCGGGTTTTACGTGCCTCACGGGTTCCTTTCCGGCGGCGTTACGGGAATGGCCATGCTGATTAATTATATTACGGGCCTGCCCATCTGGGTATTCATTATCGGCCTGAATATTCCTATCTGTTTGGTCGGGCTCAAGTTTATGCGCACGAAGAGCATCCTTTTTAGCGCGGTGGCCACCGTCATGTTTTCCTTTGCCATGGTCCTAACGGAAGGCTGGAATTTCGGCGTACAAAACCCGCTGGTATCCGCCGCCGCCGGTTCTTCCATCATCGGCCTCACAGGCGCATGGGTCATCAAACGGGATGCAACCATGGGCGGCACGGATATTCTTGCCGCCATCCTAAGCCGCCAGTATTCCATTCCCATGGGCACGGTGAGCATCTTTTTCAATGTGATTATCATGGGCCTTTTGGGCTTTTTGCGTGGATTGGAACTGGCCTTGCTGTCCATGATCGCCATGTTTATTTGCAACGTGGCTTTCAACGCCGCACTGCGCGGCCTGAACCGGGTGAATACCATCTTTATTATTTCGGACAAATGGGATGAAATCGCCCCGCTGGTGCTCAACGAACTGCACCGGGGCGTGACCTATATCCATGCCGAGGGAGCTTATACCGGCGCGTCGCGCAAGCTGGTCTACTGCATTGTGCGCACGGTGGAGCTGGCAAAGGTAAAGCGTATCGTCAAGGATCACGACCCCAACGCCCTATTTTCTATCATCGAGACGCAAGAGGTTGTGGGCCGGGGCTTTGGTTCCTTCAACTAATAGGCGGCGGCGTGCCGGGAAGGCGGCATAACCCGTTTACAAAACCAGCACACTACCTACAAAGGAGGAGATACCATCATGAAACAAACGGACAAATGGCTGTATGAAAACCGGGATGCGCTGGTTGCATCCCTGCAAAACCTGATCCGTTTTCCCAGCACCAAGGACGAGGCGGCTCCAGGGGCTCCTTTTGGGCCGGCAGTCAAAGCGTGCCTTTGCGCAGGGTTAGACCTTGCCCGGGAGCTGGGCCTTGAAGCGCGGGATGTGGATGGCTATATAGGCTATGCAGAGGCGGGAGAAGGGCAGGAGGAACTGGGCATTTTGGCCCATCTGGACGTAGTGCCGGCCGGAAAGGGCTGGCGGCATTCTCCTTATGAGGCGAACATCGAGAATGGCCGCCTTTACGGCCGTGGCGCCATGGACGATAAAGGCCCGGCGGTCGCTGCACTGTATGCCTTGGCCGCTGTAAAAAACAGCGGGGCCAAATTCCACCGCCGGGTGCGGGTGCTCCTGGGATGCGACGAGGAGAGCGGCTGGGGCTGCATGAACCATTATGTAAAGGTGGAAAAGCTGCCGGACCTGGCATTTTCCCCGGATGCTGAATACCCCTTGGTAAACAGTGAGAAGGGCATATGCCATCTTCATTTTGCTTCCAAATTTTCATCGTCGGTGCGGGTTCGCGCAGGCGTGAAGGCCAATGTGGTGCCGGATCTGGCTGTGGCGGAACTGCCGCTGTCCCCGGAAGAGGTGGCGCCCAAAGTACATGATCTGCCTGTTACTTGTGAGCCTACCGCAGACGGCTGCCGCATCACCATCCGTGGCCGCAGCGCCCATGCATCCACCCCGGATTTGGGCGAAAACGCCCTGCAAGCTATGCTTCTGCTTTTAAACCGGCTCCCCCTTCCCAGAGAAGATGCAAAAACTGTAAAGCTACTTTACAGCCTGTTTGGCAAAGAAGTTC
Organism: Candidatus Pelethousia sp.; assembly: GCA_034933245.1. Taxonomy (GTDB): domain Bacteria; phylum Bacillota; class Clostridia; order Christensenellales; family CAG-138; genus Pelethousia. The sequence goes on along the minus strand of JAYFNX010000035.1, from coordinate 33,682 downwards.
ACGGCGAGAGCCTGGGTGTGGATTTTACGGATCTTTCCGGCCGGACCACCTGTAACGTAGCCATGCTGGACTGGGATGCGGAAGGCGTAAAGGACTTTTGTCTGGATCTGCGCTTACCGCTGGGCCTGAACATTGAACAGACCGCTGCAAAAATCGTCACGGCCTTGGAGCCCGGCGGCTTTGTCCTTACCGGCTCTCATTCTCAGCTTGGCCATGCGGTGGATGCCGAAAGCGAACTGGTGCAAAAGCTGCTCAAGGTTTACAGGGAGCGGACCGGCGAGGCGGATCCCAAACCCTTGGCTATTGGCGGCGGTACGTATGCCCGCTGCATCCCCAATGCGGTGGCCTTTGGCTGCGAACGCCCGGGGCTTGATAACCGCATCCATCAGGTGGATGAATTCATCCCGCTAGATAATCTTTTGGATGATGCTTGCATGATGGCGGACGCCATTTTGTCCCTGGCCTGCGAATAATAGGCATCCTTAAAAAGATCGGTGTTCTTAAGGCCGGCGCAGTTTTGCGTCGGTCTTGCTTTATAGATAATGCTGTGGCCGCATGTGAAAAATGCGAGATTTACCTGCACGGAATCGGGGAAAATCCCAAATAAATAGGGCAAAAAAATCAATATATAGAATATTTCTATACGTACATACTCCACGTTGTACTTGAACAAGAATAATGGTATCCTAATATAAATAGGTTATTCTGAGGAGTGCTTCATGAAGCTGATTAAAACTGAGGATGCTGTCGGTCACGTACTTTGCCATGATTTAACGCGTATCGTCAAGGATGAATTCAAGGATGCCCAGTTTCGGAAAGGACATGTGGTATGTCCCGAGGATATCCCCATGCTGCTTTCCATGGGGAAAGAGCATCTGTACGTTTGGGAAAAGCAAAGCGGGATGCTTCATGAAAACGAAGCTGCCGAGCGGCTTTGCGCCATTACAAAAGGCGCAAACCTATCCCGCAATGAGGTAAAAGAAGGGAAAATTGAACTTTTTGCGGAAACGGCGGGCTTGTTCCGGGCAGACCTTGCAAAGCTTACCGCCATTAATTCCATTGGGGATATCATCATCGCTACCCGGCATGCGGATACGGCTGTGCATGCGGGGGACAAGCTGGCCGGCATGCGGGTTATCCCGCTGGTTGTGCCGGAAACCTTGCTGGAGGAAGCGGAAGCCGTGGCGGGGAAGGAGCCTGTGCTCACCCTTTTACCCTATGCCAGAAAAACCGCCGCCCTATTGGCAACGGGCAGCGAGGTAAAGAAAGGCCGCATCCAGGATACCTTTACGCCCGTGGTAGAGAAAAAGCTGGCCGCTTACGGGGTAACCGTGGTTCAGCGGGTGTATACGGGGGATGAGCGGGCAGATATCGTTTCCGCCATTGAGAATGCCCGCAAGGCCGGGGTGGATCTGATCCTGTGTACGGGCGGCATGAGCGTGGACCCGGACGATAATACCCCCGGCGCCATCCGGGAAAGTGGACCGCGAATCGTTTCCTATGGAGCGCCTGTCCTACCCGGCGCCATGTTCCTATTGGGTTATTTCGAGGACGGCCTGCCCATCCTGGGCTTGCCCGGTTGCGTGATGTATGCCGGCGCCACCGTATTTGACTTGCTGCTGCCCCGGATATTGGCCAATGTACCCATCACCCGGGCGGACATTGCCGCCATGGGCAACGGCGGGCTGTGTTTGGGCTGTAAACCCTGCCGGTATCCCATTTGCCCCTTTGGCAAATAACGATAAAACATAAAGAATAATTTAAGGAGAAAAACAATGAAGAAGGCCATTTCTGTCCTTGTAGCTTTGCTGATGCTTGTTTTAGCCGCCGGATGCGCATCCCAGCCCGCTGTGGAGCCCGCTCCCGCGCCGGAAGCTGCGGAACCCGCCGAAGCACCCGCCGCTGAAGCACCCGCCGCCGAACCTGTGGAGCTCATCGTGTTCGCCGCCGCTTCCATGACGGAAACCATGACCCAAGTCGCCGAGCTTTACAAGGCCGTGGCTCCCGAAGTAACCGTGGTGTATAATTTTGATTCCTCCGGCACCCTGAAGACCCAGATTCAGGAGGGGGCGGATTGCGACCTGTTTATTTCCGCCGCCCAGAAGCAGATGAACCAGCTGGATGTCTCCAAGGATGCGGAAGCCAATCCGGACGGCTTGGATTTTGTTCTGCAGGGAACCCGCATAAATCTGCTGGAGAACAAAGTGGTTCTGGTGGTTCCGGAAGGCAACCCTGCCGGCATCCAGTCCTTTGCGGATATCGCCAAGTGCGGCAGCATCGCCCTGGGCAACGACGACGTGCCCGTGGGCCAATACTCCATGGAGGTCCTTACAAACCTGGGCCTGCTGGAGGGCCTGGAAAAGGACAAGAAGATCAGCTATGGCTCCAACGTGAAGGAGGTTACCACCCAGGTATCCGAAGGTGCGGTGGACTGCGGCATCATTTACGCGACGGATGCCTTCTCCGCGGGGCTGACCGTTGTCGACCAGGCCACCAAGGATATGTGCAAGCAGGTCATCTATCCTGCCGCTGTGCTCAATGGAAGCAAGCAACCGGAAGTTGCCCAGGCCTTCCTGGATTATCTCCAGACGGAAGAGGCTATGGCCGTATTCCAGGGCGTAGGCTTCGTGCCCGCGGCATAACTTTTGCGCATAAGAATGGCGCATACGCTTTTTTAAAAAAGCCCACCGCAGACTTTATAGAATTCGATACACCCGCTTTCGTCCACGGACGGAAGCGGGAATACGCATAAAAAGGAAACGGTATGGATTGGTTCCCGCTCTTCAATTCGCTGCGCATCGCCGGCCTTTCCACCATCGCGGTGTTTTTTCTGGGCATACTGGCTGCGTACTATATTGCAAAAACCCCCCGGGTGGTAAAAGGAATTCTGGATGTAATCCTTACGCTGCCTCTGGTGCTGCCCCCCACGGTGGTGGGCTATTTGCTTTTGCGTTTGTTGGGCCCAAAGCGGGTGCTGGGTTCGTGGTTTTTTGAGGAATATGGCCTTAAGCTGGTTATGACATGGTGGTCGGCCATCTTCGCCACGGTAGTGGTATCCTTTCCTCTCATGTACAGAACCGCCCGGGGCGCTTTTGAATCCTTTGACGAAACGCTGGCCCAGGCTGGGCGCACCCTGGGCCTTTCGGAGCGCTATATTTTCTGGCGCGTGCGCATGCCGGTTTGCCGCCAGGGAATTCTTGCGGGCACGGTACTGTCCTTTGCAAGGGCATTGGGGGAATATGGGGCCACCAGCATGATCGCGGGCTATACCCCAGGCCGCACGGCTACCATCTCCACCACAGTATACCAGCTTTGGCGCACGGATAACGACGCGTTGGCTTTCCAATGGGTGTTAATCAACATAGCGATTTCCTTTGTGGTTCTTATGGCTGTAAACCTTCTGGAAAAGAAGAACCGCCGCCAAAAGGAGGTTTCGTAATGGCCCTTTTGGTGCATATAAAGAAAGCGCTTGGGAAATTCCATTTGGAAGCGGATTTTGAGACGGAGAACGGAGAAGCCCTGGCCCTTTTGGGAGCCTCCGGCTGCGGCAAAAGTATGACCCTCAAATGCATCGCCGGCATCGAACGGCCGGATGCAGGGCGTATTGAGTTGGATGGCAAGGTGCTCTTCGATAGCGAAAAGCATATTGATCTGCCTCCGCAAAAGCGGCACATCGGCTATCTGTTCCAGCAGTTCGCCCTGTTTCCCAACATGACCGTGGCCCAGAATATCGCCGCCGGCGCCCACGGGAAACCCCGGATGCAGCGGCTTGGCACCGTGGATAAGATGATCGCTATGCTGCGCTTGGAGGGCCTTGCGGATAAAAAACCGCGGCAGATATCCGGCGGCCAGCAGCAGCGCGTGGCCTTGGCGCGCATTTTAGCGGGCGATCCTGCCGCGATTTTGCTGGATGAACCCTTTACCGCCTTGGACAGTTATCTGAAATGGCAGTTGGAACAGGAGCTGGGCAAGGTACTGGAGGCATTCCAGGGCCCTTATATTTGGGTGTCCCATGATCGGGATGAGGTATATCGCAACTGCCGCGGCCTATGCATTATGGAGCAGGGAAAAACGGAGCCGCCCCGGGAAAAGGACGCACTCTTTGCGGACCCCGGCACCCTGGGGGCTGCACGGCTTACCGGTTGCAAGAACTATGCAAAGGGCCGGCCGGCGGAGCTGGAAAACCATGTATATCTTCCAGAATGGGGGATTATACTGGATGCGGGCCGGCCGGTGCAAAAGGATATCACGTGGGTGGGCTTGCGGGTACATAGCCTGCGCATGGCGGAAGGCGGGGATGCAAACCGCATTCCCTGCGAGGTTGTTCAGACCATTGCGGATGTATTTGCCAGAATTTTGTTGCTGCGGGTAAAAGGCGCGGGGGAGGATGCGCCCCTGCTGCGGATGGAGTTGGCAAAGAAGGCGTGGAATGGGCAGACGGAGATCGTGGCTGCCTTAGATCCCAAGGATGTGTTGCTTCTTCGGGAAACGTATAAAAAGCCTTGAAATGGAAAAGAAAGCTAGAAAGGGCCATCCATGCCGGATGGCCCTTTTGCATAGGGATAGCCTTTCATAGTATAAATCCGCTTTTGGGGAGGGAAGTATGCCGGCATGTCTGCATGGGGCCGTAGCTGCCGCAATTTCGGTTGGCAAGATTGCAAGGGCCGTAGATTCCTCTCAGATTCGCCGTGACATCCAAGTTAAAAACCATCATGCCGGCCATGCGTTTCCCGTTGGCCAAAGCATATTCGTGCCTTCTTACAGCAGACCGTTCTGCGCCAGAACATAACGCGCCACTTCCTCACAGGTGGCGATCCAGGCTCCGCTTTCCTGCATATGGTCAACCAGCGTTTCCAACATGCGAATCCGGCTGGCGCGCCCGATGATGGCGGGATGAAGCTTAAGCACCATGAACTTATTCCCTTCTTCCGCTCTGCCGTCAAACTCCTCCTTCCAAATCTCCAGCACCGTATCGTTGTTGCACGGGTTATGATGTGCCGGTGCGGAAAGAATCATAGAGAAGTAAGGAAAGTCATCCAGCATGACGTCGGTGGCGAATTCCACCAGGGGTAATTTTATTCCGTCCTTTTCATATGCATAGGTCCAATCGCAGCATTTGAGGGGGGTGTTGGCGGAGCTGTAAAGGTATCCGCGTTCCGCCAACAGATCCACCATATAGGGTTGCATGAAGCCGCCGGCCGCCCGATACCCCACGGGCATCTTGTTGGTATAGGTTTTTATTAGCGCTTCTGCCCTGGCCATGTTGTCTCGTTCTTCTTCCACGGGAATGGGCTTATGAAAATCGTTATGCGCGTAGCCGTGGCAAGCCAGTTCATGCCCCGCTTTCACAATGGAGAGGGTCTGCTGGGGATAGCGCTCCATCACATAACCCGGCACAAAGAACGTGCCCTTTATGGCTTGCCGCTCCAGCATGGATAAGCAACGAGCCAGCCCTTCATAAGGGCTGTTTTCTCCCCTGGAACGGTCTGCAAAAATAATCTGCGGCCCGACGAAACCGGACGTTTGCAGGCTTTCCACGTCAAAGTCGAAGGTGAACATCACAGCGGCGCGCTTGCCGGCGGGCCAGACGTTGCTACCTAGTTGGAACTGCTTTTGCATTGCGTGCTCCTTTCTGTCGCTTTTAATGGGCTCTTTTTCTATGCTGCTTCCTAGCTCCGCCTTCGGCGATCATGCGGGGCGTAGTTTTTACGTCCATTGCACAGACAGTGCCTAGGCGGTGGCTATAAATTTCTTCACCCGTAACTCGTGTGGCCGCGCACCGCCGTGGATGCGCCGACGGCGCGAAGGCTCGTGCCGGTTCCCGGGGATATTTTTTGCGCAGAAGGGGAAACGCCTACCCTTCTACGAGCCTCGGATTTTCCTAAAAGGAAGGGTTCCATGGCAAGGCATTTTTGAAAGGCTGCGTTGATGCGCCACAAGAATGCGCGCAAAATAAAAGAAGAAGATCTTCCGTGTTTATTTCTTATGCATGTATCGGATATTCCAACCGAATATTGAATTAAGATTAATAGGTGAATAAGCGTGATAAATTATCCGGATGATTTTATACTCACGAGTATATTTCCGAAGCAAAACAAATGTCAAGGCAAGTTGAAAAACATCGTAAGTATGAAAAACAAAAGCTCCGTTCCAATGAAAACCGAACGAAGCTTTGTCCTTGTTTATTATGAAGCTTGTAATGCCAATGGGGCCGCAATGCGCAACCTTTTTGCTTGTATTATGCAGGCAGATTTATCAAGAAGTATACCAGTAACGCCAGCGTGAAAGAGAGAATGGAGGTTATCCGGCCCATGTGGATGCTTCTGCTCAGGCTGCGCTGCAGGATGTTGGGCACCAAAAGCAGGATGGCAATGGCCAACAAAAAGCCTACGGAGCCAAAAGTTTGGGTGCCGCCCAAATAAAACAGGCATAACCCACCGGCTGCTCCCAAGGCCATTCCCACGCCAATCTGCCAAGCTTTCCATTGGCCTTCCGTAAGGGCGGATGCCCAATGATCCAGCTCCCCTCCGTTTTGTCCCGCATCCGGCCCTTGGCCGTCCTTATCTAAGAACCGTACTTCATCAGCTTGCGCCTTGCCGCTATCCTCTTGCATATACCTTCCCTTCGCTCTCCTTTATGCCTTCCAAAGCCCGTGTAGGTTACACCAGGCGTAAGCGGCAACGACTTCGTCTCCCTCGCATAGGGCGAAACATACTGTAGGCTCGGAACCAATGGCCAAGGTCTTGCGCTGGTTGCCTTGCTTGCTCTCCAGCGCCACCCAGCCGATATGATGCTCGGGAAGCATGGGATGGGCTGTGCTGCCGATCTTCACCGTAACCACATTGCCGGATTGCTCGATAACAGGCACATGCTTTTCAGCGGCGGCATCCACGGTGTTGGGAACGAGTTCCTGCATAACATCCCCGCAACATACAACCGGAACTCCTTTGTCTTCCGCATATGCGATGATGTTGCCGCAATGGGCGCAAACATAAAACTTCATGAGGCAAAGTCTCCCTTCCTAATTTCTTAAAAGTATACGCTATTTCGGGAAAAAAATCCAGGGCATTTGCCGAATCGTGTGCGCAAAAACCGGAGCCTGCCTTCGTTAAAACGCAGACCCCGGGTTTTGCTGCAAAGCTCAATAGCCCGCTTTGCGGTATTTTGCCATCATGGAGCTGAAAAGAATCTTGGTGCTCGGCGGCGTATAGCTGATGGTGTTCGCGCCTGCTTCCACGGTGCGAAGGATGCTCTCCGCGGTGGGGCCGCCTGTAGCGATAATGGGCACGGTGGGGTATCGCTCCCGGATATACCGCACCACCTCGGGGGTGCGATCCGCGGCAGAGATATTCAGGATGGATACCCCCGCTTTGAGGCGGGCGTCGATATCCGTATTCTCATTGAGCACGGTGGCCACAATGGGAATGTCCACAACATCCGCAATCATGCGCACCGTCTCATTGGGCAAAGGCGCGTTTACCACCACGCCTATGGCGCCCTGGGCTTCCGCGTCCTCGGCAAGGGTTACGGTGCGCTTGCCGGTGGTGGTGCCGCCGCCTACGCCGCAAAACACGGGCATATAGCTGGCGGATATGATGGGGTGGGATATGGCTTGCTGGGGCGTAAAAGGATATACGGCCAGCACAGCGTCCGCGTTGCAATTGCGGATGATGGCGATATCTGTGGAGAATACCACGGATTTTATGCGCCGGCCCAAGACAACCATGCCGCTTGCCTGATAGATCTCCTCGGGCATGGTAAGGATATGGGCGCGGAGCTCGCCTGTAATTTTGGGAACGTGACGTTCTGCCATGGCGCGATACCTCCTCTTTCATTTTTTCTAAGGTACTTCGGTACTTTTACAAAAAGTAAGGGCTATGCAAAGATTATAAAGGCAAAAAAAGCAACGTTCAACTAGGAAGATAACATTTTTGCCCTAATTTACATATTCAGAAAAATATCGCTCGTTTTTATCATTTAATTTGCCCATACTATCCATCGAATCATGCCGGGATTAAAAAGTTCTTAATGCATTTGCCACTACGATTTTAAAGGAGAACGTGGTAGGATGAGAGCAGGTAAACCAAATGGGGAGAAAGCAGCATGTACAATGTTTTGATCTGCGATGACGACCGGGATATCGTAGCCGCCCTAAAGATCTACCTGGGGGCTGAGGGTTATAACGTGCGCACGGCCTACAGCGGCCAGGAAGCGCTGGACCTAGTGGAAAAAGAACCGGTGCATCTTGTGCTCATGGATATCATGATGCCTGGTTTAGATGGGCTGAGCGCCACCATTCGCCTTCGGGAAGACAGCAACATTCCCATCATTCTCATCACGGCGAAAAGCGAGGATACGGACAAGGTGCTGGGTTTGAACCTGGGAGCAGACGATTATATCACCAAGCCTTTCAATCCCGTGGAGGTGATTGCCAGGGTAAAAAGCCAGCTTCGCCGCTACGCCCTGCTGGGAGGCATGGAAAAGGTGCCCTCGGCCCTTCGCATCGGCGGCATCGCCCTGGATGACGAGGCAAAGGAAGTTACGCTAGATGGGGAGCCCGTATCCCTTACGCCCATTGAATATAGCATCCTGCGGTTGCTCATGCAAAACCCGGGGAAGGTGTTTAGCTCCGCACGGATTTATGAGCTGGTTTGGAAGGATAGCGCGTTTGGCGCGGAAGGAACCGTGGCCGTGCATATTCGGCATCTCCGGGAAAAACTGGAGATTGCTCCCGCGGAGCCCCGTTATTTGAAAGTGGTTTGGGGGCAGGGCTACAAAATTGAAAAGGGGGATGCCCGATGAAACGAACGTATTCATTTTTTTCGAAAACCATGGTGGTGCTTGTATGCGTGGCGTTGGCCATGGGCTTGGCCCTCTGCCTTCTGGGCGTGACCTATGCCCAAACCCGGCCCGATGCGCAGGATGTGCCTTACGCCTTCCGCTATGAGCAGGATATCTTGCTTTCAGCGGCAGCCTTCATGGGGCTTTGCCTCCTGGGAGGCCTAGCCTATTTGCTTCATGCGGCCGGACGGAGGCCGGGCAATACGGGATTTGAACCGGGGTGGCAGGAGGCGATTCCTCTCGATATTTACCTTCTGAGCTTTGGATTTTTGACAATCCTGGGCATAAGTTTGGTATTTGAGCTAAGGGATGGGATGGATTTCAACCTATACACCCTTATGATTGTAGGGGTCCCGGTATCCGTGGTGATTGCTCTGTTTAGCATTGGATTGCTTACAACCCTGGCCGTTCGCCTTAAGCTGGGTGGTTGGTGGCGCAACACGGTGTGTTATTGGGTTTTGCGCCTTCTATGGAAGGGGGGGAAATGGGCCTGGAACCTTTGCAAACGCCTCTTGCTGAACCTTAACGAACTGTTTGTCAACCTGCCCACTATATGGCCGGTGGCACTTTGCTCCGGAACGTTCTTATTGGTGGCTTTTTTTCTGGGCGGCGCTAAGATGTATAGCAGTTTAGAGCTGTTCCTGTGGTTTGTGGTTTGCGCCGGGATTTTTTTGTGCTGCTGTTATGGCGCGCTTCAGTTTGGCACCATCCAAAGGGTGTCCCAACGATTGGCGGCAGGTGATCTGGAAGCGAAGATGGAAATAAAACACATGCTTCCGATCTTCCGGCGCCATGCGGAAGCGATTAACAGCATTGGGGCGGGGATGACCACCACGGTGGAGGCGCGGCTGAAAAGCGAGCGGTTTAAAACCGAGCTTATCACCAACGTTTCCCATGACCTGAAAACGCCCCTCACCAGCATTATCAATTATGTGGATCTGCTGGGCAAGGAAAGGCTGGAAAACGAAAAAGCCAAGCAGTACATTCAAGTTTTAAGCCGCCAGGCGCAGCGCCTGAAGAAGCTTACGGAAGACCTGATCGAGGCGTCCAAGGCTTCCACGGGGAACATCGCCGTGGAACGGGTTCGCACGGATGTGGCGGAGCTTTTAAACCAGTGCAGCGCCGAATATGTGGAGCGAATGCAGGCGGCGGGGCTTACCATGCTCTGCGATGCTGAAAAGGGGCTTTTCGCCATGGCGGACGGGCGGCTTCTATGGAGGGTGTTCGATAATTTGTTGGGCAACGCCTGCAAATATGCCCAAAGCGGAACCCGCGTCTACCTGACCGCCCGGGAGCAAGAGGGCAGGGCCCACATTGAGATTAAAAACATTTCCCGGGAGGTGCTCAATATTTCACCCGAGGAATTGATGGAGCGTTTCGTCCGGGGAGACAGCAGCCGCCCCGCCGACGGAAGCGGATTGGGCCTTTCCATTGCCCAGAGCCTGGCCCAGCTTAACGGTGGAAGCTTGACACTCTATGTAGATGGAGATCTATTCAAAGCCATTGTGGAATTGGAACTGGCTTAAGCGGCGGTTGCGATCAATCCTTAGTTAGACAGAAGGACGATTGAAAAGGCAGATGCAAGCTGCACAAAAGGGCCGCGCCCTGCCTGCCCCCCCTTGCGTGGCGCCATGCGTGTTTGTTGATAGGTAGCCATTCTTCCTATATATTTAATGAAAGAAATAGGGAAAGCCGCTATTTCCAAAAGAGAGGCAACAAAAGCTGTTGCCTCTCTTTTTGAAATGTACTTCGCGTTATCCGACCAAAACCAAGGAAATATCGTTAACATTGGTTCCTGTGGCCCCGGTTATCACAAGGCCGTCGCACTGCTTTAACCCATGGTAAGCGTCGTTGTTTTGCAGTACATCATACACGGAAATCCCCTTGCTTGTAAGCGTATCTGCCGTGGTTCCGTCCACCATACCGCCTGCCGCATCGGTGGGGCCGTCGGTACCGTCCGAGCCCAAGGAAATCATTACAATATTAGCAAGGCCGCTGATAATAGGGGCCGCCGCCAACGCCATTTCCTGGTTTCTACCGCCCATTCCGGTGCCCGTAACATGCACCATGGTTTCGCCACCGGCGATAAATGCCAATTTTTCCCCCTTCAGGGCATATTCCTTGGCCATGGCCGCCAAAAATTTCCCCGCTTCCCTCGCTTCGCAGGAAAGCCATGTAGTGAGAATAAGAGGATGATATCCCAGCTCTTTTGCCCGTTCCTTTGCCCGCGCACAAAGCTGCGAAACGCCGCCCACAATTTGAATGTGGCTGTTTTTCAATACTTTGGGCGTTTCCGTTTGCACGAATTTTTTCGCTTCGTCTGAGAGTGCAATGTGATATCTTCTGACGATATCCAGCGCATCTTCGCAGGTGGAAGAGTCTATGGCTGTGGGCCCCGAGGCTATCATATCCGCGGAATCTCCCAACACATCGGATAGAACAATGGAAAAAACAGTGGCATTCCCGCAACGCTGGGCAAACTTACCGCCTTTAACCCCGGAAAGGCGTTTGCGAATGGTATTCATTTCGCGGATGTCCGCGCCTGCCTTTAGAAGTTGGTCGGTTATATCCATTAGCGCGGGAAGGGGAACCAGCGGCAATTCAAACAAAGAAGAACCGCCTCCTGAGATCAGGAAAAGCACTTGATCGTTTTCCGTTAAATCCGCCACATATTCCAGCGCAATTTTTGCCCCAAGGCAAGAGTTTTGGTCGGGAATGGGGTGCCCTGCTTGAATGATTCGAAAGTTGGGTATTTCTCCGCCGCTATGATGATATTTCGTGACAACCAGTCCCTTTGTTAGCCGCTCGCCTAAAGAAAGGGAAGCTTGTTTTGCCATGGGCCATGCCGCTTTTCCGATGGCAATAACAACGACCTTTCCGGGGAGAAAGGAATAACCTTCAATGGCGCGGGCCACCGCCACATTGGGAACGGCATCTCCAATAGCCGTTTTGCAAATATCTAGGGCGTCTTGCCGTAACTGCTGCACATGCAGGTCATTTTTCATTTACACGTCTCCTCAATGGATGCGTCCTTGCGATAGTGCTGTATGATTGCCTGCGTACCCATGGTTTCCCGCACCGTTTCGGGCAATTGCTCATACATCGTGAACACCTGCTGCAAAACCGGAAGGGAAAGCTCCATCTCTTCCGCCATTTCGACTGCAATTCGCATATCCTTGATGAAATGCTTGATAAAAAAGCCCGGCGCAAAATCATTTTCCACCATTTTATACCCGTTGTTCTGGAGCTGCCAACTGGCAGCGGCGCCGTTGGAAATGGCGTCTAAAAGGGCGGTGGGCCGTAGGCCTGCGGCTTCGCCGTAGGAAATCGCTTCCGCCACGCCTGCAACCGCGCCCGCAATGGCGATTTGATTTGCCATTTTGGTATGCTGCCCTGCACCCGCGGCGCCCGCATAGGTGATTTTGTCCCCCATTGCCTGCAAGATAGGCATACAGTGATGAAAATCCTCTTGCTCGCCCCCCACCATAATAGATAGGGTTGCGTTCTTTGCACCTGAATCCCCGCCGGAAACAGGCGCATCCAAAGCGTGAAGTCCCCGTGCCTTTGCCGCGGAAAAAATTCGTTGGGAAAGGGCGGGGCTTGTGGTGGTCATATCAATAAGATACGTGCCTTTTGCTGCGTGCGCCAGGATACCGCTTTCCCCGAAAAAAACCTCCTCCACATCTTTGGGAAAACCGATAATGGAAATAATCGCGTCCTGCCCCTTGACGCAGTCTGCAATGGAATCACAGACGATTGCACCGTCTTTCTCCAATACAGCGGCGCGGCTGCGCGTGCGATTAAACACTTTGACAGAATAATCTGACTTGAGCAAGTTCCGTACCATGGATTGACCCATAACACCCGTTCCGATAAAACCGATATGCTTCATTTGTGTAAAACTCCCTTCCAAACCTCATAACGGTATAAGCTTGCTTAGCACTTATCATAATATAGGTTTTATGATGAGAAACGTCCGTATTTTTCATAATAAATACCCATTTATTAGCGTTTGGGGGATGGCTGTATCAAATATGGGTGAGCGTGCGCCAAAAAGCGTTGTAAACTTTCCTTAAAATGGTTAATCGTAGTTTGATGCGCGGCGCTTCCTCTAATGTTAAAAGAAAAGAATACCTTTCTGGGGAAGGGCGGATTTTCGATGGGATAATAAAAAAGCCCGGGCTGCTTGATATAGTGCTTTGCTACCGAAATGGGGACAATGGACCAATCTCCTTTTTGGTTGATGAGATTCATGGTCATTCTTGCCATTTCGGTATTTGCTTTACATTTTGCCACGCTCAAAAGGCGGTCATGCCATTGCGCAAAATTAGAATCAAAGGATTGATATACCTCCTTGGAACGGTCTAATGACTTTATGTTAACGGGAGATTGAAAGTTAGAGGGGATGTCCTCTCGCATCACCAACACATATTCCTCTTGAAAAAGCAGTTGGGAATCAACGGAAGGATAGTGAATATCGCTATTGGTAATGCCTACATCGTAAGCTCGCTGCTCTAGTTTTGGCAGAATTTCTTCGCTGTAGCCATTGAGAATCGTGAGCTCAAATTGGGAATTTTCCTGAATAAACGCATCATAAAAGGAGGTCAGCAGATACATATTGACGCTGTCCACCGCACAAACCGTCAAGCGGGTTTTAGAATTAATATATTGCAGGGATAGGGCTTCCTTATGTAAATCCCGCATTTTTTCCGCGATAACAAAAAAACGTTCCCCTGCGTCCGTAAGGGAAAGGGTAGGCAATCCTTTTTTTCTGAAAAACAGCTTAACGCCCACCTCTTTTTCCAAGGTAGCAAGCCGGTAGCTAACGGTGGATTGTGACATGAACAGGGCGTTTGCCGCATGAGAAATATTTTTGCAGGCGTTAATCGTCAGGAAAACTTCAATATCTTCAGTCGTCATAAACCCTCTTTTTCATGAATAGTCACAATAACTATTTTGTCCGTTCTTAAATATAGAAGGTGCATTTTGATAAAAGCAACGTACACAACAGCTTTTCATCGAAGTTGCACAACCGAATTAATAAAATGGCATGACAAAGCAACGTAAAAACCAGCTTTGCAGAAAAAATATCGAATATGTTGATATTGTATAGACAAAAACAACGGTTGTCAATAAACGGAATACCTGCTATTTTGAAAACAGCCGGCAAACCGCATATTAGTTCGGTATCTAAAAGAAAGTAGGGAAAACTATGAAAAAGAACAAGCCATCTATCACAGTTTTGATTTTCATCGGAATGATTGCAGGTGTTATTGCAGGTTTCATTTTTGGTGAAACCATGGGTAAATTTGAATTTATCAGCAAAATTTGGATGAATGCGCTGAAAATCAGCATAGCTCCCATCGTGTTTGTCATGCTTGCGCTGAGCATCGGCAAACAAAAAAATGCAAAGCGTATAGGTAAGATCGCCATACAAATTCTCGCTTATTATTTTATCACCACCTTCCTTGCCAGCACAGTGGGCATCCTTGTAAGCTCGGCAATGAATACGGGCGCCAATTTCCCGCAAATTCTGAACGAATCGGCTGCGGAAATGGAAAGTGTCACGCTCTCCTTTAGCGAGTTTTTCCTGAACATGGTACCAAACAACTTCCTTGCGCCTCTTGCCGAAACGAATATGTTGCAGGTATTGGTACTGAGCGCACTGTCCGGCTTTGTTATTCTGCGCATGCCGGAAAATGAATTTAAAGGAACCCTGATTCGTGGGATGGAAGCAATCAGAGAACTGTTCAACGGCTTGTTAAAGGTCGTGCTCACCGTCGCACCGATTGGTATTTTCTTTGCAATGGCCGCCGTAGTTGGCAAACATGGCGGAGCCGTCGTGGGCGCATTGGCAAGCTTTTCAGGCACCTTCTTGGTGGCATGTCTCGTGCAAATGCTTCTCGTGTATGGATTGGCGGTTCTGCTGTTTGCAAAAAAGAATCCCTTTGTTTTCTTAAAGAACATTATGCCCAGCGTTGTGGTAGCGCTTTCCACCTCCAGCAGCGTTCTTGTTATCCCCAGCAATCTTAAGGTTTGCAATGAGAAATACGATGTGAATCCTTCGATTTCCGATTTCACCATTCCTTTGGGTGCCACCATAAACCTGGACGGCGCGGCAATCTTCTTCCCCTGCGTTATCGTTTTCACCGCGCAGGCAGCCGGACTCAACCTAAGCTTTGGCACGCTGCTGTATATGGCAGTCATGGGCTCGCTAATTGCATCTAGCGGCGGCGGCATATTTGGCGGCGCATTGGTTAAGTTGATGATTATGTGCGAATTGTTTGCGGTCCCCAACTGTATGGTTGCAATGATAGCTTCCATATTTGCCCTGCTGGATATGATCATCACGGTTGTTAATGTGGGCGGCGACGTGGCCGGAACGATTATTGTATCCGAGTTCGATAAGCGTTCCGCCGCAAGGGAAGCGAAAAAGCTGGCATAAAATTTCGATAAGCTGTGTGCCGGAGGTCAACATTCGGCACACACTGCTTTTTAGGGATTAAATAATTTTTTGGGAAAAGGGAAAGGAGTGCATGGCAAGATTATAGAATGCCATGCCAATCAATATGAATATTCATGAATTGCCTACCCCGGCCCTTATTTTAGATGTGGATGTATTTTACAAAAACATAGAAAAAGCAAATGCCATGCTTAATGGTAGCAAGATGAAGATGCGTCCCCACTACAAGTCCTGCAAATGCACGGCATTGGCTCATATGCAGCTTGCCCGCGGAGCAAAGGGAATTACCTGCTCCAAGCTGGAGGAGGCAAAGGATCTCATCCTTGCAGGCGTAGAGGACGTTTTGATTGCCAACCAAATTACAAACAAGCAAAAAATAGCGGAGCTAGCGGCGCTCGCACGCTGCTGCAAGCTTACGGTATGCGTAGATCAGGCGGAAAACATTGCGGATTTGCAGGCTGCGGCTAAGCTACAGGATAGTGTGATTCACTGCTATATCGAATACGACATCGGCATGAAGCGTTGCGGTGTATATACCAAAGAGGAATTTGATGCCCTTGCGCAAAAAATCCGTTCTTGCTCCAAACTGTCCTTCGACGGCATTCAAGCCTATGCAGGCAACCTCTCCCATGAGGAGAATTACCAAAAGCGGCAGCTCTCTTCCCAAAAGGTTGAAGAGCGTTTGTCCGAGTTGCTTGCCTATATGGAAGGCCGGGGCGTGGAAATAAAGGAGGTCAGCGGCACCAGCACCGGTACCATTGCATTCCGCGGCAGGGATTCCGTATATACGGAAATTCAAGCCGGAAGCTACGTCTATATGGACGCTGCTTACCGCAAGCTTAACCCGGGATTTGACCATTCGCTTTTTGTGCTGGCTGAAGTCATAAGTAAAAGCGAAGGCCAAACAATTTTAGATGCGGGTGTTAAGGGGATTTCCACCGACCAAACCGCTCCGCTCCTGGCGGACTACCCGGAGGTCGCCTTCCGCGTAAGCGAGGAGCATTGCACAATTCATGATAAAGCGTTGGCCTCTTTCAAAATCGGTGACAGATGTAAACTGATTCCGGGACATTGTTGCACCACCATGAATTTGTATGACAGAATTTTTCTGGTAAAAGGCGAAAAGGTGATGGACTGTATCCCTGTTACCGGTAGAGGGAAATCCAGATAGCTTATACTTAATAACCATTAGGAAAGGACAGATTCAATATGAAAAAAATTGGTTTTATCGGCTTGGGCATTATGGGTAAGCCCATGTGTAAGAATTTATTGGCAGCAGGCTATGAACTGGTGGTGTATGACTTAAACCAGGCGGCTGTAGCCGAGATGGTGAAAAAAGGCGCAGTGGCAGGCGCTTCCGCAAAGAATGTAGCGGAGCAAACGCAGCTTATCATCACCATGCTTCCCAATTCGCCCCATGTAAAAGCGGTTGTTTGCGGCGAAAACGGCGTATTGGAAGGCGCAAAGCCCGGCAGCATTTTGGTCGATATGTCCAGCATCGCGCCCCTTGCTTCGAAGGAAATTTGTGCGCGTTGCGCAGAGAAGGGCATTAAGATGATCGACGCGCCGGTATCCGGTGGAGAACCCAAGGCTATCGACGGCACCATGTCCATTATGGTGGGCGGCGAAAAGGCCGTTTATGAGCAGGTTTACGACATGCTGATGGTTATGGGTGGCAGCGCGGTATACTGCGGCGAAATTGGCGCAGGCAATACAACGAAGTTAGCGAATCAGATTGTGGTTGCCTTGAACATTGCCGCTGTTTCCGAAGCGTTTTTGCTGGCAAAAAAAGCTGGCGTCGATCCTGATATGGTTTTTGAAGCCATCAAGGGAGGCTTGGCAGGCTCCACCGTTATGAATGCCAAGGCCCCCATGATTATTGCACATAATTATAAACCCGGCTTTAAAATAGATTTGCACATTAAGGATTTGAACAATGTTCTGGAAACCGGTCATGCTGTGGGCGCACCCCTTCCGCTGACTTCCCAGGTGATGGATATGCTGCAACTGCTGCATGCCGATGGCTGCGGCCAAGAGGATCACAGCGCCATTGCAAAATATTACGAGAAGCTTGCCGGCACCACAATCGGCAAATAGCGGGATGATGGGATAAAAGCCCCCATAATATTGTAGATTCGAACCGTTTGAAAATAGCTTGAAACAAGTACGGAGTGAGATATGAGTTTAACAATCAGCGAAATCAAAAAGCTTTTGGACCTTAGAAGCGATACTTCCACCACCCCCACGGAAAATATGTGGGAAGCTATGCACCATGCGGCTATCGGCGACGGCGGCCGTGTGGATTTGACCGGACGGGGCGAAGACCCGACGGTATATGAGCTGGAACAGCTTGCGGCACGGTTATTGGGCAAGGAAGAGGCCATGTATGTAGCAACGGGCAGCTTAGCCAACCATGTAGCCATGTATGCCGCCACCAACCGTGGAGATAAGGTTCTGGTGGAAAAAACCGCCCATATTTATATCAACGAAAAGTATGATTTTATGGATAAATTCACCGGCCTTGAGCCCATATTTTATCACCTTAACAGGGATTATCAGATTGAACCATCGGAAATTCAGGCTTTGCTTCTGAAACATGATATAAAGGTGCTGTGCCTTGAGAATACACACAATTATTCCGGCGGCACCTGCTTGACCCCCGCTTGCACAAAAACCGTGTGCGATATGGCGCACAAGAAGGGCCTCCATGTGCATTTGGACGGCGCTCGCGTATTCAATGCGGCTGTGGCTTTGCGGGTAGACGTAAAGGAATTGGTTGCGCCCGTGGATTCGGTTATGTTTTGTCTGTCCAAGGGGCTTTGTGCGCCGGTGGGTTCCATGCTGGTGGGCAGCAAGGAGTTTATCAAAGAGGCGAGGGCTGTGGGAAAAATGATAGGTACGCCCATGCGCCAGGCCGGCGTTATTGCCGCCGCCGGCATCGTCGCCCTAAAGGAGAACATCTCGCGCTTGGCGGAAGATCACGCGAAGGCTTTACGCTTAGGACAATTGCTTTCGGTAATTCCCAATGCCATAATGGATCCCAAGGCGGATCAGTCCGACTTCGTGTACATGAACGTGACGCCCACCGGTCTAACCGCACAGCAGGTGACGGATGGCTTGCGGGAAAAGGGCTTGCTGGTGGCTAAGATGACGGACGAGAGCATTCGGCTGGCGGCGCATAAGGACATCTCCATGAAACAGGTTGAGGAAGCTGCCGCTATCGTTATCTCCTATTTTGCCTCCCTATAAGCTGTGGCGTATCGTCCCTATTCAATGAACGCGCGATAACTTGATTAAAGCAAGACCGCATGGGATTTACCCGTGCCTTCTTGCTCTTTTCCAATGCTGGCAAACTTCAAACAGCAGCGCTCGCTGCTGTTTTGGGTTGCGAAAGCCCTGTTCCATTCAAGATCGAACAGGGCTTCTCGTCATAGCATTTTTTTTCGTTCCCTCGCCGGGTTCAGCCCATCGACGGGCCCTCCTATTTGGAGAAGAAGACGCCCTATTCCATGTTTACGCCATGAATGGCGGCCAGGATCTTCTCGGAGGAAATGGGCATGATGTTCATGTTCAGGTCCGTACCGATGGCATCGCGGATGGCGTTTACCACGGCCGGCGCAATGGAGTTGTCCGCAGGCTCGCCAATGCCCTTTGCGCCGTAAGGCCCTAGGCCACCGCCGCTTTCCAGCACGATGGTTTCCACATCCGGCACATCCACGGCCGTGGGCATGATATAGGTGGAGAAGCTGTTGGCCCGGGTAATGCCCTTTTCCCACTTAAGGTCCTCATGGGTGGCCCACAGGGCATGGTAGATGGCGCCGCCTTCCACTTGGCCTTCGCAGGAGTTGGAGTTGATCATCTTGCCCGCATCAATGCCCGCGATGATGCGGAGAAGCTCGTATTCGCCCGTCTCCTCATCCACGGCCACTTCTACGCCGTGGCAGGTATAGGTCAGATCCGGGTTGAGCTGGCCCTTGATATCGGTCAGATCCGGCACCTCGGTGAAGGGGGCGTTGAACTGGGTGATGGTCTCCAGCTCGCCGCCATCGTTGCTCAGATGGCCCACAACCTTTACGAAGGGGATAGAGACGCTTGGATTGTTTACGAGATAGACCTTATGCTCCCCAAGGGCCAGGTTGCTCACGGGATACCCAAGCAGGGCGGAGGCCTTTTCCAAAACGCGGTCCTTCATGACATTCGCGCACTTGTAAGCCGCGTTGCCGGACATATAGAGCTGCCGGGTGGCGGTGGTGGTGCCGCAAAGGGGCGTAAGGTGGGTATCCATGATGTAAGGATGCACATCCGTGATGTCCAGTCCCAATTCCTCGGCCACAATCTGGCACAGAACGCTGGCCTGGCCGCCGCCCAGATCGGGCACGCCGGCCCGCAAGGTCACGGAGCCGTCCAGTTCTATGCGGATGGAAACGCGGGAGGAGTCATGCAGGAAGGTGAGGCGGCCATACACCATATGTCCGCAGGCAATGCCGCGGCCTACCTTGCGGCCGTCCGGCAGGCGGTCCGGCTTTGGGGTGCTGTTGAGGGCAGCGTCCACCTTATCCAGCAGCTCGTGCATGGCGATATGCCCTTGCGGAATAAAGCCGGTGGGCAGTTTGTCGCCATTGTGCATTACGTTGCGGCGCCGGAGTTCCACCGGCGTGATGCCAAGCTTGTCGGCAATCTGGTCCAACTGCCGCTCGTAGGCAAAATTCACCTGCGGTCCGCCGAAGCCACGGTTGGCGCTGGAGAAGGTGTTGTTGGTAAAGGCCGAAACGCTTTGGATTTTCACATGGGGAGTTACATAGGGGCCTGCCGCCGAATAGGTGGAGTACATCTGCACCCAAGGCGTAAGGTAAGTGTAGCTGCCGCCATCCATCACGATGGACACTTCCTGGGCCAGAACCTTGCCGTCTTTGGTGGCGCCCGTCTTATAGTGCAGGTATTCGGGATGCCGCTTGGCGTGGGTTTCCATGGATTCCTCCCGGCTCCAGACCATCTTCACGGGGCGCCGGGTTTTGTTGACCAAAAGGGCGAGGTAGGTTTCCACGGTAATGTCTTCCTTGCCACCGAAGCCGCCGCCCATTGGAACGCTCATGTTGCGAACCTTGGTATGCTGCAGCCCCATAATTTTGGCAATCGTGCGGTAATGCTCCAGCACCTGCACGCCCACCCGCAACGTGATAACGCCGTTTTCATCCAGCCAGGCCATGCCGCTCTCGGTTTCCAGATAGGCATGCTCGTGAGGGGAGGTGTAATAATCGTTCTCAACGATTACATCGCAGTGGGCCCATGCTTCGTCAATTTCGCCGCACTCGATCTTGGTGCGCATGATCACATTGGAATTATCCTCACTGGAAACCAGGTACGCGCCCTCTTTAATGGCTTCCCGGGGATCGTAAATGCCCGGAGTAGGTTCATAATCCACCGCAATAAGCCGGCAGGCTTCTTCGGCGATTTCTTCGGTTTCGGCTGCCACCAAGGCAATGGCTTCGCTTTTAGAACGGATTTTTCCACTGGCCAGAACCTTGTAAAGGCCTTCGAAGCCGCCGCCCACATCGCGCATTTGGCCAAACTTGGTAATATCTTCGTTATGCAGCACATCCTTGGCCGTTAGCACGGCATGCACGCCGGGCAAAGCCTCGGCTTTGGAGGTGTCGATGCCCTTTAGAATAGCGGCGGGATACTTGCTGCGCAAAACCTTGCCGTAAAGCATATTGGGCATGGAGCAATCGTCGCTGAAAAGCTGCTCACCCTTGGCTTTCGCCCAGGCATCGTGTCGCGGCACGGGATTGCCGATCAGTTTCAAATTCCGCTTCATGCCAGCACCCCCTCCTCGATCTCTTTGGCCACTTTATAGATGGCGTCCACAATCTTCACATAACCCGTGCACCGGCAAAGGTTGCCGGAAATGGCCTTGCGAATGGCCTGACGGTCGGCTTTCCCACCATGCATGAGATAATCTGTGGCCGCCACAATCATGCCGGGGGTGCAAAAGCCGCATTGCACGGAACCGCATTCCACAAAGGCCTCTTGCAAACGGGCGGTAAGCTTTTCATGATATCCCAAGCCCTTGTCTGTCCAAACTTCATGGCCATCGCAGGCGGCGGCCAGGGTAATGCAGCTCTTCACGGCCGTGCCATCCAGTAAAACGGTGCAGGTGCCGCATTCGCCCACCTCGCAGCCGCACTTTACATCCCAATTACAATGGTCACGAAGGGCGCGCATGAGGCTTTGCTGGGGTTCCACTTCATAGGTGACGGCCTGGCCGTTGACCTTGAGGTTGATTTTAATCTTTTCGCTCATCGTTTTTTCCTCCCTAGCTGCACTCGCCAAAGGACGCATGCCGTACCGCCCGCTTGACGAGCACCGGCACAATCTGCCGCCGGTATTCTACCGACGCACGAACGGAACGGGGACGGGGGTTCATGTCCTGCTGTATCGCCTCATACATGGCATTAAAGGCGGCATCATCCTTGGCATTGATGCCGAGGAGCGCCTTTTCGGCGTTTGCAGCCCGCACCGGGGTGGAAGCTACCGCGCCCAAAGCTATGCGGCAATTCCGGATGATACCGGCTTCGTCCGCATCCACGTAGGCCGCAGCGGTGCAAACGGAGATGGCCATGGATTTGCGCTGCCCCATCTTCATGAAAGCGGTATGGGGATTGGATTTGAAGGTGAAATGTGTAACCAACTCATCGGGTTCTACCTTGGTTTTCCCCAAGGCCACAAAGATATCACACACGGGTAGCGCCCGCTCGCCTCGGCTGCTCCTTACGTGCGCCTCAGCCTCCAGGATCATGAGGGAGGGGAGGGTATCGCCGCCGGCAGAGGCCTTAATCAGGTTGCCGCCGATGGTGGCGCTGTTGCGGGTGGTGGGATCTGCAAACACGTTGGCCGCCATATACAGGCAGGGCGCGTGCTCCCGGAGAAGCTCGGAGGATGCCATCTCAGAGATGGTGGTAAGTGCGCCGATATGCACCAAGCCATTCTCCAAGCGGATGCCCTTAAGGTCGGCGATATCCCGGATGTTTACCAGGGTGCGATCATTGCGCTTCCCATCGCGGATATCCACCAGCACATTGGTGCCGCCGGCCACCACATAAGCTTTGGAGCCCAGTGTAGCCAAATGCGCCACAGCCTCGTCTATGGTTTTTGCGTTGACGAACTCGAAGTTTTTCATGTTTTATCCTCCTTGATTCGCTTAGCAGCGGCCTGAACCGCCTGGATCATAGCAATATAACCCGTGCAGCGGCAGAAATTGCCCCGCAGGTAATCTCGGATAAACGCTTCGTCCGGCTCGGGATTTTCCCGTAACAGGGCTGTGGAGGTTACCACCATGCCCGGGGTGCAGAAGCCGCACTGAATGGCTGCTTTGTCGATAAATGCTTGCTGCACCGGAGAAAGTTCTCCGTCTTTGGCAAGGCCTTCCGCCGTGGTGATCTCCCAGCCGTCCGCCACAACGGCGGGCACGAGGCATCCCAGAACGCTGCGGTCTCCATGGAGAATGGTGCAGGCACCGCATTCGCCAATGCCGCAGCCATATTTGGCGCCCGTGAGGAAGAGACGATCCCGAAGGACACTGAGCAGCAACTCGTTGCTTTTAACCGTTAGGGTTCGCGGTACGCCGTTGACTTTAAGTGTAATCTGATGCAGGCTCATTTGGTATCACCTCCGCTACGCTGCCATGCTTTCGTTAGAGCATCTCGGACGATGATCGCCGCCACATCCGTCCGGTATTGGGCGGTGGTGCGGTTATCGTCTATGGGACGGATGAAGGCGGATACCTGTTCCGCCGTTTCTTGAATAAGGGCGGCCGACATTTCCTTGCCTGTTAGGGATTGGGAAATGTCCTTGAGGAAGAGCGGCCGGGCGGCCACGGAGCCCATGGCCATGCGGCAGTTCGCGATAGCGTTTCCTTCCCGCTCAAGCACCACGGTAATGCTGATTTTGGCTATATCGGATTTTACCCGGCCCATTTTGATAAAGGCTGCGCCCGTGTTTTTCCCGGGGGCGGGCAAAATGATTTTAGTCAGCATCTCTTGGGGCTGCATCACGGTTACGCCGGGGGCGAGGAAGAAATCTTCGGCTGCCACCAGACGCTCGCCGCCATCCCGGCTTTGCAGCGCCACGGAGCCCTGATAGCACATCACGGGCCCTACGGCATCCGCAACGGGCGAAGCGTTGCAAAAATTACCACCCAAGGTGGCCATGTTGCGAATGGAGATGGCTGCCATGGATTTAAAGGCTTCGAAAAGGGCCGGATATTTTGCCTGCACATCGCCGTCTCTTTCAAGCACCGCGATTTTTTCGGCGCTGCCGATGGCCAAACCGCCGGCAAGGGGTTTCATGCCCTTAAGCTCCTCGATGGCATTGATGTCCAGCATATAGTCCATCTCGATTGGCGCGCCGGTTTTTAACTTTACGATAAGATCGGTACCACCTGCGAATATTTTGACGTTTTTATTATCGGCCAGAATACCCAGGGCTTCCGAGAGAGAATTTGGCTTTAAATAGTCGAATTCCTTCTCCATGAATTTTGTATTGGTATGTGCCATCAGCGCACCTCCTTTTCCTTGAGCGCGGCCAGCATGACCTCCGGCGTGATGGGAAGCTTGCTGAAACGAATCCCCACGGCATTGTAAATGGCGTTGGCTACGGCCGCCTGGACGGAGGCCAGGGCCGCCTCTCCAATGCCCTTGGCGCCATAAGGGCCTGTGGGCTCATAAGTGTGACAAAGCTCCGCTCGGATATTGCCGACCAAGGGCATTTCCGCGCTGGTAGGCGTTTTATAATCCACCAGCAGGGCGTTGTTCTTTAAAACGCCTGTAACCGGATCCGTGGGGAGGGATTCCAGCACCGTGTAGCCGAAACCGCGATTGAAGGAGCCGATAAGCTGGCCCTTAACGAGATCCGGATTCATGGCCACGCCGCAATCGCCATAGATGAGCACCCGGGGCAGGGTAATAACGCCGGTCTCCGTATCGACCTCTACCTCCACAAAGTGGGTGGTGAAGCAGGGCGGGCAGTTCTTCTGGCGGTAGCTATCCGTGTAGGCGATGGTACCCCAGTTCATAATCTGGGCGTGCTTGGCCAGAACGCCGATGGTCACGCTCTTCTGAGGATATCCTTTTACCTGCACCCGGCCCTGATGGGCCTCTTCGTCCAGAATCACTTCCAGATCCTGGGCGTTTTCCACCAGGTATCTGGACGCCGTTTCCAGAAGCTTTTCCTTGACCTTCCGGCATACATGGTACACCGCACCGCCGCCGCAGTATACGCCGCGGGTTGCATGGGTGCACACATCGTAGCCCGTGTTCATGGTTTCCGCAGGGGACAGGCCAACCAAGTCATAGGGTACCTGGAGGGATTCGGATACGATCTTGCGCAGGGCATCCAAGGTACCGCCGCCATGGTCCGTCACAGGGGTTACCAGGTCTACGGACCCGTCCTCGTTGATTTTGACCATGCAGCTTGAGTAATCGATCACCTCGCCGTCCTTGGGACCGCCGGTGCCCGAGCAATGGAAGCCACGAGCCACACCCACGCCACGGCGTTTCACACCGGACTTTTCGGAGGGCGCCTTTCGCTCGTCAAAGCGGAATTCCTTACGCCCTTCCACCAGGCTCTCCTCCACACCGCTGCTCTTGATGATGGAGCGGATGGTAGGGCCTTGGCCCCAGAATTCATCCCCAACGCCCCGGTAGTTCTTAAGGCGGAAGTCAATGGGGGAGAAGCGCATTTCACTTGCGATAATATCGATCATGCTCTCTATGGCGAAGTTTACCTGGGGATTGCCATAGCCCTGCATGGCGCAGCAAGGGGTCTTATTGGTATAGACGGCCGTGCCCTTGAAGCGAATATTTCCTTCGTAACGGTAAAGAGAGGCGAACCAGCCGGCCACGCAGCCCATATAGGGTAAAGGCTGCACCTGATGCGCGCCGAAATCCACCAGCGCCTGTACTTCTGCGGCGGTAATGAGGCCATCGTTGGTTACGCCCATCTTTACATGGAACTTGCTGGGATATTTGTTGTGGCTATAGAAATCTCCCTCCCGCGAGGAACAAATCCGAACGGCCCGGCGGGCCTTCATGGCGATGCAGGCGCAGATGGGAATGACGGTGTTGACCTGTATGGAGGAGCCGAAAGCGCCGCCAAAGGGGAGCTTTTTCACATTGATTTTGGAAAGGGGCATGTTCAGGATGCGCCCCATAAGCTGGCGGGTACCGTGGATGGACTGGCAGGTCCCCCAAATGCTCAGGCTACCGTCCGGCTCGGGCTTGCACACCGAGCCTTTGGTTTCCAGTTGGGCGTGATAGATGCGGCCCAGTTCAAAATCGTGTTCGAAAATCCGGTCCGCACGGGCGAAGCCTGCATCGCAGTCCCCTTCGTCGATGTTACGGATGACGCCGATGTTGTTGTGCACCGCAAGCTTGGTTTCATTGAGGTAGATCTCCTCATAAAGCTGGGGCGCTCCATCCTTCATGGCGTCTTCCGGTTCAAAAACGGCAGGTAAAACGTTGTATTCCACTTTGAGAGCTGCCAGGGCTTTATAGGCCAATTCTTCTGTTTCCGCCGCCACGGCCGCAATGGGTTCGCCCACGTGACGGGCTTTCTTAGGCAGAACGGTCCGGTCCCGGTACGTATGGGCAGGCACGGAAACGCTGCGTTCGTTATAGATGACGGGGTTGATGTCCTCATAGGTTAGACAGACCGCACCCATGGCCTCCGCCTCGCTGGTATCAATGGAGACGATTTCGGCGTGAGGGTAGGGGCTGCGCAGAACTACACCATAGAGCATACCGGGAATGATAATATCGGAAGGATACTGCATCGTTCCCGTGACCTTGGCATAGCCGTCACTGCGGGGGGTGTTCTGCCCAATTACGGACTGGTTTGAATGCTCCACCTTTGTTTCACTCCTTACATGATTCTGAAATCTTTTATTATTATTCCTGCAAAGTAATTATAGCATAAACGCATAACAATGGACGATAGAATTTGGTTATTTATAAAATTGCAATCATAAAATTGCTGTATAATGCCTGCGTTTTAGGGGGTTCGTGCGCAAAACGTTAGTCTTGCGCACGAATAACGATACACCCCATATGAAATTTATTAACGATAAATGTAGCTAATTAGTCGTCTGAGACAACCGCTTGGGAAGGGGGGGGCATCGGCTGGCGCCGGCAAATGCCGCAGTAATTGCGCACGCGCTTGGGGATGATGCCGTTGGGCCGCACGATGAGCATGACAACCAGAATCGCGCCGTAGATGAGCTGCTGGAAGTCCGCAAAGTCCCGAAGTTTTTCGCTGATAATGGCCAGCAGGAAGGCGCCCACGATAATGCCGATGGAATTATCCATGCCGCCCAGAATCACCATGCAGATCAGCATGAGGGATTTCGCAAAGTCGTAGCTATCCGGTCCCACGTAGCCTTCCAGGCCCACAAAAAGGGAACCCGCCAGGCCGCAGAACATACCGCCGATGACAAAGGCGAAGAGTTTTTGCCGCGATACGTTCATGCCCATGCAGTTAGCGGCGATTTCGTCTTGCGCGATGGTGTTGAGGGATAGGCCCGTGCGGGAGAAATAGACCCGCATCGCAATATAGGTGCACACGATCAGGAACAGGATGCATAGGTACAGGTAAGGCACCTGGGGCGCAAACTTGATGCCTCCCACCGTATAGCGCTTGTAAAGCTCAAAGCCGAAAACAGAATATTTTGTCACGTTGGACATACCGTCCGAACCGCCCAGATAGGGGATGATTTTTACAAGCTCCGTAAAGGCGAGCTGAATGGCCATGGTGACCAAGGAGAGGTAATAACCCTTGGTTTTCAGGGTGGGCAGGCCGATAATGAAACCGAAAACGCCCGAAACCACCAGCCCCATAAGCATACCGATCCAGGGGGAAAGGCCGAACTTAATGGTACAGATGCCCACCGAATACGCGCCAATACCCATGAAGGCCGCCGGGGCAAAGTTCGTCATGTCCGTGGAGCCCATCTGGAAGTTCAAGCCCAAACAGGCGATGCCGTAGATGGTGGCCACGGTGGCGATGTGGGCGATATAGATATTCTTGGTCAGGCTAATGGGGAAAAGAATTACCATCGCGATGCCCGAGAAAATGGCCGCCTTCTTATATCTAATATAGAGGTCAAAGATGCGGCTCACAATCTTGAACCTATCCATAGCCAGGATGACGATGACAGCCGCGGCCGACAGAATCAAGCTCAAGGCATACTCCGCCATGACGATGGAGAAGACCAGCACGGCAATCAGCACGTTACACAGAATTACAGCCAAAGGGGTATCAAAAATCTTGCTTTTCATGCGGCGCCTCCTTATACCTTTTCCACCGTCTTTTCGCCGATGATGCCTTCGGGCTTAAAGACGATGAAGATGATGACCACCAGGAAGGCGATGATGTTCTGAAGCCTTGTGCCACCGGAAATGTAACCTGCGGTGAACACTTCCACAAAGCCCAGCAGCATGCCGCCGATAACGGCGCCCCAGGTATTTTTCAGCCCGCCTACCACGGCGGCCGAGAAACCCTTGGAGCCGTACATGGTTCCGCCGTCGAAGCGGACGATGGTCTGATAATTACCCAACAGGAAGCCTCCTACCGAAAGCAGAATGCCGCCGATGACAAAGGTCCAGGTGATGGTGCTTTTTACATTGACGCCCGTCATGAGCGCCAGCTCTTTATTCTGCGAAATGGCTTGCATGGAAAGCCCCATTTTCGTTTTATTCAAGAACAGGAACAATGCTACTAAGATCACCAGCATAACCGCGATAATGATGATATTGCGCTCATTGGTGGTGCCCTGGGCAGCAATGAGACGGGGCATAGCCTGTGGGTTCCGGCCGCCTACCACGCTGATGGGGTCCATCCCGCTGGCTACGGCGCTGGCCGCGCTGTTGACCACCGGCTGAAAGACCAGGCCCAGGATTTCTTTGATGACCACGCCCATCGCAATGGTGGAAAGCAGTGGCATCAGGGTGGAGGATCGCTCAAAGGGCTTGATAGAAAGACGGTAAGTAATTAGGCCTAACACCGCGCACAGCAGCGCAGCGACAGCCAGCATGATGAAAATCGCCACAATGGGGGGAACCGCCTGGTAAATGCCGGCTGAGTAAAGGATTGTATAAGCGCCGATGATGGAAAAAGCCCCGAATATGGCGATATCACCGCAACAGAACACGACCACATCCAGCACGCCGAAGAACAGGCAATAGCCTATGGCCACCAACGTATAGGTACAACCAAGAAGGATCGCGCTCACCAATAATCCCCAAAACATATCCATGTAGGTAATACAGCTCCTTTCGCCAAAGGGGACACCCCGCGCAATACGCAGTATCCGCTTGCGCGGGGTGCAACTTCGGTTGTGGTTATGAAAGAATCAGATGTCGTTATTTTGGCTACTTGCCAGGGAAGGTGCGGGTGCCGGCGGCATACTCGGAATCGTCATATACGGTCCAAGCGCCATCCTGCACCACGTTGAGGTAGGCAGCTACCAGGGTGGTCTGGCCAATCTCGCTGAAGGTAGTGGTGCCCATGATGCCATGGAATTCGCCATCCTTGATGGCATCGCGCATGGCTTCGGCGGTAGGCGCATCGCCGCAGGTCTTAAGGGCCTGTAGGAGAATCAGCGCAGCCTCATAGGCATAAGGGGTGTAAGCGCCGATGGGCTCACTAAAGCCGGCGGCATTGTAATCCTCTACGAATTTCTTACCGGCTTCGGTGCTCTCCAGCACGATGCCGGGCTTTACGATGAGGGCGCCTTCGGCAGCCTCGGGGGAGATTTTAAGGAAGTCTTCGGAGTAGTTGCCGGAGATGCCGCAGAATAGTGCGTTTACGCCTTCCTCATACATCTGCTGCTTGAGCAGGGAACCTTCGGTTACAACGCCGCCCCAGTATACGCAATCTGCACCGGAGTTCTTCACTTTGCTCAGGATTGCGCGGAAGTCCACGGTGCCCTCTTGCACTTCTTCTACGCCCAGAGGCTCCAGGCCACGGCTGGCCAGTTCCGCCTTGAAGGCGGCGGTGTTGCCGGCGCCATAGGAGGTTGTGTCGGAAACGATGAAGATCTTGCTATAACCCATATCGTCCAGCACGGCCTTAGCCAGCGGCACGTTCTCCTGCACATCGGTGGGCGCGGAGCGGGTTACCCAGGGGTAATTCTCGGCGGAGGTGAGGCTTTCGCGGATGGCGCCCCAAATGAGGAAGGGGATCTCCGCCTCTTTGAACACGGGGATGGTGGCTTCGGCCACACCGCTGTTCCAGTGGCCGGTGGCGGCTACTACGGTATCATCCGCCACGATCTTCTGTGCGCCTGCAACGCCCACGGAGGGATCGGACTGGTCGTCCATGATCAGCACGTTGATGGTGTAGGGGTATTCGCCGGATGCGTTGGCTTGGTCAATGGCCAGTTGGAACGCATTGCGGGCTGCCGCGCCTTCCGCGGCGTTGGGCCCTGTGATGGGGGAAAGAAATCCGAGGGAGATAACCTCCTGCGAGTCTGCGGGCGCAGCCGGTTCGGCAGCGGCGCTTTGATCATCGGGCTGGGCTGCGGGTTGCGCGGCCGGTTGGGAACCACAACCGGCAAACGCGGCTGCCATCAGCAATGCTGCTAGAAGCAGTGCCAGGGTCTTTTTCATTCGTTTTCCCTCCTGTTTTTTAATTTTTTATCGTTTCCCCAAACGGGGGAGGTACCGGTTACATGATGGGATTCTCCATGAATTCGCTGCTTTTGATTTCCTCGGGGCTGCCGGAGAAGATAATCTGTCCTTTTTGGATAATGTAGCCGTATTGGGAAACGGACAAGGCTTTGGCGGCATTCTGCTCCACCAACATGATGGACATATCGTCGTCCTTGTTCAGCCGCTTAACAATCCGGAAGACCTCATCCACCACAATGGGCGCAAGGCCCAAGGAAGGCTCATCCATGATGAGCAGCGCGGGTTTGTTGATGACCGCCCGGGCGATGGAAAGCATGGTACGCTCGCCTCCCGAAAGGGTACCGGCTTTTTGCTGGAGCCGGTCCTTGAGAACGGGGAAAGAGGCATAGATTTTCTCCAGCCGTTCCTCCAGGAGCTTCACATCGCGGATGTTATAGGCGCCAAGCCTTAGATTGCGCTCCACGGTCATCTTGGGGAAGGTACCCGTGCCGGCGCTAGCCACCTGAATACCTGCGGCGATGCGCTTATGGGTGGGCCAATCCGTAATGTCCTGGCCCCGCAGGTGAATCTTGCCCGTATCGGCTTTTACCATGCCGAGGATGGCTTTTACCAGGGTGGATTTTCCTGCGCCGTTTGCCCCCAGCACGCAGCACACATGCTTTTCATGAATATCCAGGGACAGGTTCATCAGCATGGGAATACGGCCATAGGATGTGTCCAGACCCTCGATCTTGAGCAGCATTTCGCTCATTCTTCTTCACCTCCGATATAGGCGTCGATCACGTTTTGATCGCTGATGATCTGCTGATAATCGCCTTCGGCGATTTTTTCACCCGCATTAAACACCACGATGCGCTCGGGCACTTCTTCCATAACCTTCATGTCGTGTTCGATAATGATGACGGCGATCCCCTTCATTTTTTCTTTGATCTTGCGGATTTCGTCCATCATGGTCATGGTTTCCTCATCGTTGAGGCCTGCCGTAGGTTCATCCAGAAGCAGCACCTTGGGCTCGCTCAGAAGCGCTCTGGTAATTTCGATGCGGCGTCTGTCTATGTGTGGAATATTTTTGGCCAAATCGTAGCGGCGGTCTACCAAGCTGGGGTTGAAATAACGCAGCAATTCCAATCCCTTGTCCAAACAGTCATATATTTGGCCGTTTACTTTCTTGGGACGGAAGAAGGTATCCGCCAGGGTGTAATCTTGGGAGGTGTAGATGCCCACAAGGAGATTGTCGGCCACGCTTAGATCCCAGCATAAACGGCTGGATTGATAGGTGCGGGAAATGCCTTTTTGATACACCTGAAAGGGCCGCAGCCTGGTGATATTTTCGCCGGCCAGGTAGGCTTCACCCCGCGTTGCCCTATAAATACCACTGACGATATTGAGGAAGGTGGTTTTACCCGAGCCGTTTGGGCCGATCAAGCCTACGATCTGTTCAGGCTCGATCTGAAAATCCACGTTGTTGACTGCCCATAAGCCGCCGAAGTTGATAGAAAGTCCTTTGGTCTCCAATAATGCCATGAAACAATCCCTCCTTGGCATGCGGCCTAACCGCCTGCCATGCTGTATTGAAATTAGTTCTAGGAAGAAACACCCCAAATGGTTGTTGCATTAGGATTCAATATCTGGCTCTGAAAACAAGAATAACCTGTATGGTAGGTTGATCGGGGAAACATAGTGCCACAAAGGTAAAGAAAACGACAGTTGTGTATGGAAGCACATGCAAATGATTGAAAAAAATAAACTAAAATTATTTAATGGTGACAGTATAGCATATTAAATCACCAACAACAAGAAAACAGTTTATATATAAAAATAATTGATGAAACAGCGAAACTGAATAAAGAGCACTTTAAAGCAATAGGCTGCAATTTGCCAAAAAAGGGCTATTCTATCGAGAGTATAACGATTGTCCGTATAACGCGGGCAAAGAAAAGCCCCGAATATCTGTTTAGGGTAGGCTGGGATACAACAAGGCATCGCAATCGCCTGCCTGTAGTATATTTACAAAAAAATCCGCGAAGGGAGTCGTCGCCCCCTCGCGGATTTGCTAAATAAATAACAGGTTGGTTTGTGCTTAGGAAAGGGGACGAATAAAGTGTCCCGAGGGGGAACCAACGATTTCCCCGTTTTTCGCAATCGTT
The DNA here is from genome assembly GCA_034933245.1 of Candidatus Pelethousia sp. Lineage (GTDB taxonomy): Bacteria > Bacillota > Clostridia > Christensenellales > CAG-138 > Pelethousia. Next base: position 1,550 of record JAYFNX010000035.1, on the reverse strand, counting down.
TTGCCCCGGAGAATGGTCTGCACGGGCTTTCCCTTAAAGGTCAGGCCGTCATAAGGGGAGAGCTTGGTACGGGAATGCAACTGCTCCTGATGGAACACATACGACGTATCCAGATCCACCAGCACAAGGTCCGCATCCGCGCCGGTCTGCAGGGCGCCTTTTAAGGGATGCGTGCCGAACAGCTTGGCCGGTTCCTCGGAAAGCACGCGAACCACTTCGTTTAAAGACAGTTTGCCCTGGTTTACGGCATTAAGAAGAACCATACTCATGGTTTCAATGGTTGCCATACCCGCGGGAGCCTCCCAAAGGCTGAGCTTTTTCTCCGCCGGGGTATGGGGCGCATGGTCGGAACAAACGAGGCTGAGCGTTCCGTCTTTAAGGCCTTGCCACAGCTTATCCTGGTCATACTGGGTCCGTACGGGTGGATAGCCCTTGATCATGGCGCCACAACGGTCGGCATCCTCGTCCGTAAGCGCAAGGTAATGGGGGCAGGTTTCGCCAGTTACATGCACGCCTTCTTCCTGGGCGCGGCGAATCAGATCCACGCCATCGCCGGCGGCCAAGTGGAGAATATGAAGGTGCGTGCCGAGTTCGCGGGAAAGGGAAATGGCCGTCTGAATGATGACCGTTTCGCTCATAGCCGGCCGGGAGCGCAGCATGGCTGCATAGCTCTTATCGCCACTTTCCTTCACTTCCTTGGTGAGCAGCTTGATGATATCGAAATCCTCCGCATGGATGGCTACCATCTTCCCTGTCTTAGCCACTTCACGGAACATTTTATAAATCTGGCCCAGATCCAGCGGCGGAATTGCGTTTTCCATGCCTTCCTGGTAATTGTAGATAAGCTGATAGGATTTGGAATCGATGGCGTATCCCCAGAAGAACTTGAAGCCCACAACGCCCGCTTCCTTTAATTTGGGAATCTCCGCGTTGTTCAGATCGCCCAAGCACAGGCCCCATACGCCAAAGTCCACGTGCGCCCTGGGCGTGATGACCTCGATAAGATCCTTCATCATGTCCACATTGTAGACTGCGGGGTTGCAATTGGGCATTTCATAAATGGTGGTAACGCCGCCCACGGCCCCAGCCATAGAGGAATGGAAAAAATCCTCCTTCTCGTGGGCGCCCTTGCGGCCATCCCGTGAATGGACATGGGAGTCAATAAAACCGGGGAGCACGTATTTGCCCTTGGCATCCGTCACTTCTAAGGCATCGCCTTCCAGCTTTTCGGTGGTGATGGCGGCGATTTTTCCGTCCTTTACGTAGATATCCGCCTGGTAGGTTTCGTTAGCCGTAACCAGCGTGCCGTTTTTAACGATATGATCCCACTGCATGGGTAAACGCTCCTTTCTTATGGGACAGGGCGGCGCTGGCTTAGCCAACACCGCCTATAGATGGATTCTTTCTTCTTTTTAAGCCCTGCCGGAGAGGAGGCCCAGGAGAGCCATGCGCAGGTACATACCGTTATGGGCCTGGCGGAAGTAAGCGGCGCCTTCGTAGCTATCCACTTCCAAGGCGATCTCATCTACCCGGGGCAGGGGATGCAGGAT
>JAYFNX010000034.1:0-48322 GCA_034933245.1 Candidatus Pelethousia sp. | reverse complement strand
CTCCGGCTCCTCCGGAAACGCCACGGCGGTGGAAATCGATGGGGTACGGCTTCTCGTGGATGCCGGCAAGGCCTGCCGTTGCCTGGAGAACGCCCTACGGTGCGTTGGCATTCCACCCGAAACCATTCAAGCCCTGTTTATCACCCATGAGCATATTGACCATGTGCGGGGCGCTGGGGTATTTTCCCGGCGCTACGATGTGCCCATCTATGCAAATGCGGGCACCTGGGAGGCCATGCTCCCCCTCATAGGGGAAATCGCCCCAAAAAACACCCGTGTTTTTTCCACGGACCACGGTTTTTTCCTGAAAGACGCCGTTGTGTTTCCCTTCAAAACCCCCCATGACGCACGGGAGTCCGTCGGCTACCGTTTTTCCCACGGAGCCCACGCCATGACCGTTATGACGGATATCGGCCATGCGGACCCGGTGCTTTTGGAGCAGGCGGCCGGATGTGATTTGGTGCTGATTGAGGCCAACCATGACCCGGAGCTTGTCCGCTCCTGCCGCTACCCCTATGTTACCAAGCAGCGCATTCTTTCCGATCGGGGCCATCTTTCCAACGAGCATGCGGGGCGGGCCTTGGCTAGGCTTTATACCACCGGGGTACGGCAGGCCATTTTGGCCCACCTGAGCCGGGATAACAACTTTGCGGAGCTTGCCCTTTCCACCGTGCGGGAACAGCTTCGCCTGGCGGATATTCCGGACGAGGCCTTCTCCCTCACCGTGGCCCGCCGGGAAGAAGCGACGGGCGTTTTTTCGGTTTCGGAGTAAGGTCCCATGCGCATTCGGATTTTATGCATTGGCAAACTGAAAGAGCGCTTTTATAAGGATGCTTGCGCGGAGTTCTGCAAGCGTCTTTCCCGTTATGCCACGTTAGAAATCATCGAACTGCCGGATGAAAAAGCGCCGGAGCAGCTTTCCCAAGCCCAAAAGGAGCAGGTGAAGGCGGCAGAAGGCAGCCGCATGCTGGCGCGGCTTGGCGAGGGCGAGCTGGCGGTAGCCTTGGATATTGCCGGGGAGCAGCTTTCTTCCCCGCAGTTGGCCTCCCGCATTCAAGGCTGGCTAACCGACGGAAAGAGCCGCCTGAGCTTCCTCATCGGCGGTTCTTTGGGCTTTTCTCCCGCGGTGCTTTCCCGTGCGGACGCGCGAATTTCTTTTGGTCCGCCCACCTTTTCCCACCAGCTTTTTCGGGTCATGCTGCTGGAGCAGCTCTATCGAGCCTGCAAAATCAACGCGGGGGAACCCTATCATAAATGACCCGCGTTTTTTAGAGGAACCGGCGCGGGATGCCTCGTCCCTCTCCGTTCTTAACTTGAACTTTCTCCGTTTCAATTGCAGGGCTGTTGCTTGGCTTCCCCGCCTAAAAAGTGCCTATTCGGCAATACACGCCTTTCTTCATCGCCCATTTTATGGTATGATAAACTGATTCTACTTTGGAGGTACATTCCCCATGCCCGATGCGCGCGCTCTGCCGGCTCTCAAGAAGCTGGACGAGCTCCATATACCTTACACGCTCTATGAACATGCATTCGCTCGCACCATGGAAGATTGCGAGGGCATCGGTGACGATATCGGCGCGGTGCATTTTAAAAATTTGTTTCTCACCAACCGGGCGGGCACGGTTTTCTATCTCGCCCTGCTACAGGCGGATAAGAAATTCCACACGGGCGCTGTGAGCCGCCAGCTGGGAAGTGAACGCCTCTGCTTTGGCTCCCCTGAACAACTTAAGGAAAAGCTGGGGCTGGAGCCCGGCTCCGTCACACCGCTGGCCCTGATGAACAATCCCGATCACAGCGTACGCGTGGCCATCGACCGGGACATTATGGCCCATCCGCTTCTTTGCATGCATCCCCTGGTGAGCAACCATACCGTTGCCATCTCCCGCATGGATCTGATCCGCTATATCAAGGCCTGTGGGGCCGATTATAAATATATCGCCGTAGAAGATGCGTGCCCGGAGGAATAGCCATGCTGGAATATAAATACGATACACAACTGTTGATCGAGGGCGACGCGTTGGATGAGGACGCCATCAGCGCTTATTTTACCCAACGTCTGGCGGGGGACTGTTTGCTGGCCGTGGGGGATACAAGGCTGATCAAGATTCACTTTCACACCAACGAGCCCTGGAAGGTATTGGCCTATTGCGCCACATTGGGCGAAATCTATGATATCGTCATCGAGGATATGGATAGGCAAGCCCGGGGCCTTCACGGCTAAGCCATCCCATCGGAACTGGAATTAAAACGCGCCGGTACGTGCGCAAAAGAAAGGGCGTATGACCATGGAAGAGAGTCTATCTTCTAAAAATTTTATTGAGGAATTCATCGAGCAGGATATCCGGGAAAAGGGCCTTTCACATATCCAGACGCGCTTTCCCCCGGAACCCAACGGGTATCTGCATATCGGCCACGCCAAAGCTCTTTCTATCGATTTCTCCATGGCGGAAAAGTTTGGCGGCAGCTGCAACCTCCGCTTTGATGATACGAACCCCACCAAGGAAGACGAGGAGTTTGTGGACGCCATTATGGATGATATCTGCTGGCTTGGTTTCCATTGGGCCCATGTTTTCTTCGGTTCGGATTACTTTGATACCTGCTATGAACTGGCCGTCAAGCTTATTAAAAAGGGCGTTGCCTATGTGTGCGACCTTTCCAAGGACGAAATGCGGGAATACCGGGGCACCCTCACGGAGCCCGGCCGCAACAGCCCTTGGCGGGACCGCAGCGTGGAAGAAAACCTGGCCCTTTTTGCGCGCATGAAAGCGGGCGACTTCCCGGATGGAACCCGAACCCTCCGCGCGAAGATCGATATGGCGTCCCCCAATATGAACATGCGGGACCCGGCCATGTACCGCATCATCCACATGGCCCACCACCACACCGGGGACAAGTGGTGCATCTACCCCATGTACGACTTTGCCCATCCCATTCAGGACGCCATTGAGGGCGTAACCCATTCCCTTTGCTCGCTGGAATACGAGGCCCATCGCCCCTTGTATGACTGGGTGGTGGAACAATGCGAATTCCAGCAAAAGCCCCGCCAGATCGAATTTGCCCGGTTGAACCTGACCAATACCATGATGAGCAAGCGCTATCTGCGCCGCCTGGTGGAGGAAGGGTTTGTTGCCGGCTGGGACGACCCCCGTATGCCCACCCTGTGCGGCCTGCGCCGCCGGGGCTATACGGCGGAATCTATCCGGGATTTCCTTTCCCGCGTAGGCGTCGCCAAGGCGGATTCCGTGGTGGAAACCGCCATGCTGGAGCACTGCATTCGCGAGGATCTTAACGCGCACGCCCATCGGATGATGGCCGTGCTGGACCCCATTCGTCTGGTGGTGGATAACTGGCCCGAGAACACCGTGCAAAACATTGCGTTGGATAATCTGCCCGGCGATGAAACCGCAGGTGTCCGTGCCCTCCCCTTTGGGCGGGAGCTTTACATTGAGCGGGAGGATTTCAGCTACGACCCGCCTAAGAAATATTTCCGCCTCAAGCCCGATGGCGAAGTGCGCCTCAAAGGGGCGTATATCGTTAAGTGTACCCGGTATGAAACCGACGCCGCCGGCAACGTAACCACCGTTTATTGTACCTATGACCCCGAAACCCGCAGCGGCGAAGGCCAGCGCAAGGTAAAAGGCACCCTCCATTGGCTGCCCCTGCAAAGCGCCGTTGCCGCCGAATTCCGCTTATATGAGGACCTGCTGCTTCCCGAATCCGGCGAAGCGGAGGCGCTTGATTTTACCCAGCGTCTGAATCCCGCTTCCATTGTGAAGCGCCATGGATTCGTGGAACCCGGCCTGGCCGCATGCCCCGTGGGTAGCCGTTATCAGTTTATGCGGGTGGGTTATTTCTGCGCGGACTTGGACCATACGGCGGCGGCCCCGGTATTTAACCGCATCGTAAGCCTCAAGGATAGTTTTAAGGTGGTGAATTGAGATGCAGCAAGTAAGAACGCGCTTTGCGCCCTCCCCCACGGGCTATATGCACATCGGCAACCTTCGCAGCGGACTTTATGCCTACCTTTTTGCCCGCAGGCACGGCGGCAAATTCCTTCTGCGCATCGAGGATACGGATCAAGGCCGCTTTGTGGAAGGCGCCACGGAGCTTATTTACCGCACCCTGAAGGATGTGGGCATGAACTGGGACGAGGGCCCGGACATCGGCGGCGAATATGGCCCGTATGTCCAGAGCGAGCGCAAGCCCCTTTATCTTCCCTATGCCGAGCAGCTCATCGCCTCCGGCCATGCCTACCGGTGCTTCTGCACCAAGGAGGAACTGGAAGAGCGGCGGTCCGAGGCATCGGCCCGGGGCGAAACCTTCAAATACGATAAGCATTGCCTTCATCTTTCGGCCCCGGAGATCCAATCCAAGCTGGATGCCGGCATACCGTATGTTATCCGCCAAAACGTTCCCACCGAGGGGACCACTTCCTTTACGGACATGATCTTCGGCACCATCACCGTAAATAACGCCGATTTGGATGACAACATCCTCATTAAGGCGGACGGCATGCCCACCTATAATTTCGCCAACGTGGTGGACGACCATCTTATGGCCATTTCCCACGTAATGCGGGGCATGGAGTATCTTTCCAGCACGCCGAAATATAATCTTTTGTACGAAGCCTTCGGCTGGGAAATTCCCCAATATATCCACATGACCCCCATCATGCGGGATGCCCAGCATAAGCTATCCAAGCGGGATGGGGACGCTTCCTATGCGGATTTCATCAACAAAGGCTATCTCAAAGAGGCCGTGCTCAACTACATCGCCCTCTTGGGCTGGAATCCCGGGGACGAGCGGGAGCGTTTCACCCTATTTGAGCTTTGCGAGGCCTTCGACGTGACCGGCATGAGCAAAAGCCCGGCCATTTTTGACCCAGCCAAGCTCACCTGGCTCAACGCCCAATACATCCGGGATTTATCCGCCACGGAATTTACCGCCCACGCGGCCGCCTGGTATGAGAAGGCAGGGATCGGCCATATGGATCGGGATGTGCTTTGCCGTATTCTGCAGCCCCGGGTGGAGATCTTCTCCCAATTGCCCCAAATGGTGGATTTTCTTACCGCCCTGGACGAAGGCTATTCCATCGACCTTTTTACCAACAAGAAGTCCAAGACCAACCCCGAGGTGAGCCGCGATGTCCTTACGGCCGTTTTGCCCTTCCTCGAAGCGCTCCCGGACTGGACGGAGGAAGCGCTCCACGGCGCCCTGCTGGGCTATGCGGAAGCCCAAGGCATGAAGAACGGCACCCTCCTTTGGCCTGTGCGCATTGCCCTGGCGGGCAAGCAGGTGACCCCCGGCGGGGCCATTGAAATCGCCTTCCTGCTGGGCCGTGCGGAATCTCTCCGGCGCCTTAGGTTGGGCTTGGAAAAACTGGGTTAGGTTTTTCGCGGGGGGGCGGGCTACGCGCTGCCACATCCTAAAATACCAACCCGCGGGTCGCATGGAATCCGGGCAGGATGCGGCCGGCAGATAAGAAGCTTGTCTAAAATCCCTGGCCAATGCTATTGCGCCGGGGCTTTTTATTGTGGTATAATAGGGCGCTAACGTACTTCTTGCGTTATGCCCGACATAACGCCATTAGACCATAAGGAGGTGAAAAGCGTGAATAAGTACGAAGCTCTGTACATCGTCACGCCGGATCTGGAGGATGAAGCCATCAAGGCCATCATCGAAAAGTTTTCCGGCATTATCGCCGCTAATGGCGGCGAGGTTGAGAGCACGGATGAATGGGGCCGCAAAAAGCTGGCCTATCCTATCGACTACAAGACCGAGGGTTACTATGTGCTGGTGAACTTTGCCGGTGCCCCCGAACTCCCCCGTGAGCTCGAGCGTAACTTCAAGAACGACGAGGCGGTTCTGCGGTTCCTCGTTACCCGCAAGGAAGCCTAACGTCCTCTTTTTTTCCTAAAATACCCTACCGTTCGCAGAAAGGATGGCGCGGAAAACGTGAACAAAGTTATCATGATCGGCAACCTCACCAAGGATCCGGATGTTCGCTCTACAGGGAGCGGCGTTTCCGTTTGCTCCTTCCGCATCGCGGTTACCCGCCGCTTTGCCAACCAGTCCGGCGAACGCGTGTCCGATTTCTTTGATGTCGTAGCCTGGCGTGCGCTGGCAGACCTTTGTGGCAAATACCTTGCCAAGGGGCGCCGCGTAGCCGTGGTGGGCGAGCTGCAAACCCGCTCTTACGACGCAAAGGACGGCTCCAAGCGGTATGTAACCGAGATCATCGCGGACGAAGTCGAATTCCTCTCTCCCCGCGGCCAGGATAGCGGCGAGGAAGGCTTTGGCGGAAGCGGCCGGCAGGCCGGGCCCGCAGCCGTGGCCGAAGGCTTTACGGACATTGAGGACGACGAACTCCCCTTCTAGTTTTTGAAAGGAGATTACCATGGAAGAACGCAAAATGAGGCCCCGTCCCCGCAAATCGCGGCGCAAGGTGTGTGCCTTCTGCGTGGATAAGATGGAGCATATCGATTATAAAGATACCGTGCGCCTGCGTAAGTTTATTACCGAGCGCGGTAAGATTATGCCCCGCCGGATGAGCGGCGTGTGCGCCAAGCATCAGCGCAATCTGGCCATTGCCATCAAACGCGCCCGTATCGTTGCCCTTCTGCCCTACGTGGCGGATTGATTTTGAATTTACTTGGAAGTCGTTAGCGTGGGGCTGTCCTTTGGGACGGCCCCTTTTGTGACCTTTTTCGCGCCGGAGCAGGTTTATACCCCTTCCATTCCCTTGCATTTCCGGTGTATAATAAGATTGTATTTTTATCGATTGGAGTATTGCCTTGAAGGGTTCTCATACAAAGCATGTTTTCCTGGCTGCGCTCATCGGCTTTGCATCTTTGCCGTTCTGCTTTGCGCCGCCTTTCCTCTTGCTTATGCCGGGCTTCTTCGCGTTTATCGCCGTTGCCTGGGGCTATTTGTCACTGGGCGTATCGGTGGGAGCTTCCGTCCTGGCCGTGTTGCTTGTTACAGGCCTTTCGGGGCCAAGCGGTTTGTTTCTGCTTGCCCTCTATCTTCCCGCCACGTATGTTCTCTGCGAATGTATGTGCAAGCGCCGTCCCTGGCGTACGGCTGTTTTAGCCAGCTCCCTGGCTATGGGCCTGGGCCTTTATGTTATCCTTTGCGTGCCTTCCCTTTTGGCCAATAACGGGCCCTTTGGGGATTTCGAAGATACCTTCCGCCTCCTTGGGGACCAGGTGCTGGCCGCCGCCCCCCAGCTTGGCGCCTCGGAGGCTGTCATTTCACAAATCAAAAGCTATTCCGCCTATTTGCAGCTCGCCGCCCCCATGCTTGTTACGGGAACGCTGGTGGGTATGGCTATGCTATTCGGTTTTTTTGCGCCCCTCATTACCCGGGGGCTTTGCCGGGCGGCCGGCGTGGAAACCAAGCCTATGGCTCGCTTTGAAAACTGGCAGCTTGGCCGCAGCTTTATGCAGGGCCTTTCCATTCTGTTGCTTGGCGCCCTGGTGGCCGTTCTTTTGAATGTAAACAACGCCATCGCCCTCGTCACCGCCGTGGAATGCATTGCCGGGGGGCCGTTGGCGCTTATGGGCATTTGCTTTATCGCTTACATGCGCGTTGTCCGGGGCCGTGGCCCTGGTTACTTGGTCCTTATGTTTGGCGCCCTTCTCCTGCTGATTCCCCTTTCCCTGTATATTCTTGTGACCCTTGGCCTCCTAGACCGTATGTTGCGTCTGCGAAGCCGTTACCCCGTACGTTAATTTGGAAGGAAAGATACCCATGAACCGTTCACCCCAAACCGCATTAATTCCCTTGGCGCTTTTGTCCGTTCTCTCCGGCGGGCTTATGGCCTATTTTGTCCAGCCTGCATGGCTGGGTCTTTTGGTGTGCGGCTTGGCCTTTCTCGTTTTTTTTATTAGCCTTGGCAACCTAGCCGCTTACCGTCGCGCCGTAGAGGAGGCCATGGACGATGTTTTTCGCCAGAATGATAAGGTAGCCGGCAGCATTGTTGCCAGCGTCGACATTCCCGCCCTCCTTTTTGACGCCCAGGGCCGTATTCTTTGGTCCAACCGGGCCTTTTCCGAGCTTTATGACGGCACGGATATTCGCCGGCTTATTCCCGGGCTGGACCCTCATTTCCCCAACCAGGCCCAGTCTTTCGAGTTTAATGGCCGCAGCTTTCAGCTAATGAGCATGAACGTGCAACGCACGGGGCAATTTGCCCAGCACATCACCTTTCAGTATTGGCTGGATCGAACCGAGGCCCTTCACTATTCCCGCCTTTATGAGGAGCAAATGCCCACAGTGGCCCTCATTCAGGTGGATAATTACGATGACTTAAACGCCGATAAGCAATTTCACCGCAATACGGTGCTCACCGAAGTCGAGCGCAAGGTGAGTGATTTTGTCAATTCCATCAACGGCATTTCCCGCCGGTACGATTCCAGCAAGTTTCTGGTTGTTTTTGAGGCTACCAAGCTTGCGGAACTGGAGAAGCAGCGCTTTCCCCTGCTGGATGCCGTGCGGGAAATCGATACGGGTACGGGCCAATCCATTACCCTTTCCATTTCCGTGGGGGTGGCTAACCGCATTGCGGATTCGGATGAAGCGGCGCGCAACGGCATGCAACTGGCCTTAGGCAGGGGCGGCGACCAAGCCGTTGTGAAGCGGGGCACCAACTATGCCTTCTATGGCGGCAAGCGCCAGGTGACCACCCGTAACTCTCGGGTGAAGGCCCGTTTGTTTGCCAAAGCTCTGCGCCAGCTTATGGAAGCGGCGGATCAGCTTTTCATCATGGGGCATAGAAACCCGGATATGGACTGCATGGGCGCCGCCCTGGGTCTCATGCGCTGCGCCATGCTGGTGGATTGTCCGTCCTATTTTGTGCTGGATGAGATCAACCCCACCATTGAGGGTGCTGTGACAACCATGCGGCATAACACCCTTTACCGGGACGCCATTAAAACCCCGGAGCAAGCCCTTTCCATGATGCGGCCCGGGTCTGTGACAATCGTGGTGGATACCCAGCGCCAAAGCTCCATTCTGGCGCCCGAGATCTACGAAAAAGCTGGCAAAAAAGTTGTGATCGACCATCATCGCAGGCCGGTTGACGCCCTGCAGGGCGCCACGCTAAACTATCTGGAGGCGGGTTCCTCCTCCACCTGTGAAATGGTGACGGAGGTTATCCAATATTTTGACGACAGCGTGCGCCCCACCACGTTTGAATGCGGCGCCCTGCTGGCCGGCATCACCATGGATACCAAGCACTTTGCTTTCAACACCGGGGCGCGCACCTTTGAAGCTGCCAGCTATCTTCGCCGCAACGGGGCGGATAACGCCACCGTGAAGCTCATGTTTCAGGACGATATGCAAACCTACCGGGACCGGGCCAAGGTGGTGGAATCCGCCATCATCATGGAGCGCGGCATCGCCATTTCCGCCTGTCCCCAGGATACGGGCTACGCCCCCCTGATCGCAGCCCAGGCTGCGGATGAGCTGATCTCCATCAAGGGAATCGAGGCGTCCTTTGTGCTGGCGGAAAAGAGCAGCGCCATCATCATTTCCGGCCGGAGCCTGGGAGCCATCAACGTGCAGTTGATTCTGGAAAAACTGGGGGGCGGCGGCCATCTTGCGGTTGCCGGCGCACAGCTCAAGGAAACCACCATGGACGAAGCCATCAACCGGCTTACCAAAGCCATCCATGAATATCTGCAGGAAACGGGCGCGGCAAAAGCCTGAAAGGGCGCGCCTGGCAAGCATGACCGTAACTATCTGAAGGAGGCATCATACTTATGAAGGTTCTACTCACCAGCGATGTGAAGGGCAAGGGCAAAAGCGGCGATGTAATCAACGTGAACGACGGATACGCCCGTAATTTTTTGATTCCCAAGGGCTTGGCCGTAGAGGCGGACGCCAACAACATGCATGCGGCTAAGCTTCAGAAGGACGCGCAAATCCATCGCAAGGAACAGCAACGCCAGAATGCAAAAGCGCTGGCCGGCGAAATGAGCGGTCTCACCGTGAAGGTCTATGCCAAGGCCGGCGATGGTCGTCTTTTTGGTTCCGTAGGCGTTGCGGAAATCGCAGCGGCGCTCAAGGCCCAATACGACATTGAGGTGGATAAGAAAAAGATCCGTCTGGAAGAGCCCATCAAGACCCTGGGCATAACCGAGGTTTCCGCTCATATGTACGAGCAGATGGATGCCCGCTTTAAGGTGGAAGTCCTTCCTCTGGCCTAACCCGCCATGGAACAGGCCAGGGCAAAAGTCCCGCCCCATTCCAACGAGGCGGAAAAATCCATCCTGGGCAGCATGTTGATCTCCAAGGCCGCTGTGGAGCAGGCCATGGAGGTTTTGCGCGCCCAAGATTTTTACTTCTCCAAGCATCAGGATATCTTCACCGCCATGCGGGATATCTATACCCGGGGCGGCGCCGTGGATACGGTTACTCTTCTGGATGCCCTGCAACGGGCCGGGACCTTGGAAGCCTTGGGCGGCGCGCCTTATATTACGGAGCTTTCCGTATATGTGCCCAGCGCGGCCAACGCCCCCCATTATATCCGCATTGTCAGCGAACGAAGCGTGCTTCGCCAGCTCATGGAGGCGGGCGGCCGCATTGCCGCCGAAGCTGCCGCAGGCGAAAAGCCTCTGGAGGTTCTTCTTAACGATGCGGAGCGAGCCATCTTCAACATCTCCATGAAGAAGAGCCAGGACACCATGATCCATATCCGAGATACGGTTATCGCCTGTTACGACCGGCTGGGAGAGCTCATGAAGCATCCCGGCCAGCTCACCGGCGTGCCCACCGGGTTTGCGGATCTGGACAATGTGACATCGGGCTTGCAGGGCGGGGATCTTGTGATCCTGGCGGCCCGGCCCTCCATGGGCAAAACCGCCTTTGCCCTGAACATCGCCCAAAACGCCGCCACAAGAGGCAAGCGGACGGTTTGCATCTTCTCCCTGGAAATGCCCCGGGAGCAATTGGTGCAGCGCATGCTTTGCTCCGAGAGCGGCGTAAACATGCAGGCCGTGCGCACCGGGCAAATTTCGGATGACCAGCTTTTGCGCATTGCCCAGTCCTTAGAGCCTGTGGCCGGGGCAAATATCTATATTGACGATACGCCCGGCTGTTCCGTGGCGGAGGTTCGCAGCAAATCCCGCCGGCTTAAATCCAAGGCCGGGCTGGATATGTTGGTAATTGACTACCTGCAGCAGATGGATATGGGTTCTTCCCAGCAAAACCAGACCCTGCGGGTGTCGGAAACCACCCGGGCCCTCAAGATTCTCGCCCGTGAGCTGAACGTTCCCATTCTGCTTCTTTCCCAGCTTTCCCGTGCGCCGGAGCAGCGTTCGGATCACCGGCCTGTCATGAGCGATTTGCGGGACAGCGGCGGAATCGAGCAGGACGCGGATCTGATCATGCTTCTCTACCGGCCCGCCTTCTATGATGAAGGCGCGGATGCCACCACGGAAGTGATCTTGGCCAAGCACCGCAATGGTCCCACCTGCACCGTTCGCCTGGCCTGGCTAAGCGAATACACCCGGTTTTCGGATATCACCGACCGCGAGGAATCTTAAGAATTTTTAGAATAGGAATGATCGTTTCCCTATGAATGCCCTGAACACCATTTTTTTTGATCTGGACGGCACCCTTCTGCCCATGCAGCAGGATGCCTTTCTCGATACCTACCTGGGGCTTTTAACCAAGCGGGTTTCTCCATGGGGCTATGATCCGAAGCAGTTGATCAAGGCTCTCTGGTTCGGCACCGGCGCGATGATGCAAAACGACGGCAGCGTGCCCAATTGCCGCCGGTTTTGGGCCGCCTTTTCCCAAAAATTGGGGCCGGAGGCCCTGCGCTTGGAAGCGGAGCTGGCGGATTTTTATGCCAAGGATTTCAACGCCACCCAGGCCGTTTTAGGGCCCAAGGCGGATGTAAAGGCCCTTCTTTTCTCTCTCCGGCGCAAAGGATATGGGGTGGTTCTTGCTACGAATCCCCTTTTCCCGCCTGTGGCCGTTGCATCCCGTTTAAGCTGGATTCGCCTTTCGCCCTCGGATTTCGACCTGGTCACCACCTATGATAACAGCCGTTTCTGCAAACCCCACTTGGGTTATTACCGGGATATTCTCGCCAAGGTATCCCGGGAGCCCGCCCAATGTATGATGGTGGGCAACAACCCGGTAGACGATATGGCGGCGGCGGATTTGGGCCTTGCCGTTTACCTGCTCACGGATTATCTGGAGAACCCCGAAGGGTTGGAGATCGGCGGCTACCCCCAAGGCAGTTTTGCGGACCTAGCCGCTTTTTTAGGAGAGCTGCCCGCCCTGCCCGCTGGCTAAACCCGCCTGCTTTCCTCGCTTCTTTTCTTCCCATGCTTTTTTGTTTGTAAAGTTTTATAAAAAACACCGGCCCTGATGCTGTACGCTTCAGGGCCGGTATCCTTTTTCTCCGTATCTTCCCTTTCTCCCGGCCAAGCAGCTCGTACCCTGCATGGCCGTATGGAGGGGAAGGCTAGGCGTTCCCCGTAAAGCTATATGCCGCCGGGCCCGCCATATAAATCTCACCATCCTGCGCCCATTCGATGGCAAGGCTGCCCAGCGCCAACTCCACCCGGGCCTTCCGGCCCGTATACCCGGCTTCCGCCGCGCACACGACGGCTGCGCAGGAGCCCGTGCCGCAGGCCAGCGTCCGGCCACAGCCCCGCTCCCAAGTGCGAACCCGCAGGGTATCTTTATCCAACACTTCCGCAAAGTTGACGTTTACCTTCTTTGGGAATGCCGGGTGCGTTTCCAGTGCCCGGCCATAAAGGAGAATGTCTTCCTCTTCCAGGGAATTCTCCAGAAAGACAACCAAATGGGGCACCCCTGTGTTGACCGCGCTGACAATAAAGGTTCGGCCCAGAGCCTCTATGGGCTCCAAGCGGCAGATGGCTCCTTCCCCTGCCATGGGCACATCCCGCCGACCGAAGAGAGGCTTGCCCATGCCGATGCGCACGGCGCATACCGCGCCCTTCTCATTTAACGAAATGACGGCCCGCTTGATACCTGCGTCCGTCTCGATATCAAATCCCGTTTCCTTGCAAAAGCCTTGATCGTAGGCGTAGCGGGCAAAGCAGCGGATGCCGTTGCCGCACATCTCCGCCAGGCTTCCATCGTTGTTATATAGGCGCATGCGCAGCGGCGCCTTTTCGCCCTTTTGCACCAGCATCAGCCCGTCCGCCCCAATGCCCGTGCGCCGATGGCAATGCTTGCGGGCCAGGGCCGGCGCGTCCGCCTCCGGGAAGGTGCGTTCCAAATCTTCCACCAAAATAAAATCGTTGCCCAGTCCATGCATCTTGCAAAATTCCATAGAAGCTTTATCCTCTCTTGGCGCATTGTCTTTCAAATTATACCGCATCCGGGTTGCCGATGCAAAAGGTCACAGCATTTTTCTGGATGTATTCTGTACAATTCGGCGGTTTTAGATTATGATAATCTATGTAATTAATTGTACAATAGGAATAATAGGATGGAAAGACTGTACTTTATTGTAAACCCCATTGCGGGTATGGGCCGCAGCGCCAAGGCCTTTGGCCGGGTGCGCGAACTGCTGCGGCAGCGCGGCGCCGATTTTGACGCCGTCTATACGGAATATGCCGGCCACGCCATTGCCCTTACCCGGGCCGCTCTGGACGCGGGTGAAAAGCGCATTGTGGCCGTGGGCGGGGACGGTACCGTAAGCGAAGTGGCTTCCGTGCTTTGCGCAAGCGGCGTAGTCATGGGGATTCTGCCCTTTGGTACCGGGAACGACCTTTGCCGTACCCTGGGCCTTCCCACGGAGCCGGAAGCGGCTTTGGAGGTTCTTCTGGCGGGGTGCGTATATCCGCTGGACGCGGGCATGGCCAACGACCGTTTCTTTTTGAATGCCGCCGGCTTCGGCTTTGATGTGGATGTGCTTCGGCGAGCCGAAAAATTCAAGAAGCGGTTCACGGGCATGCTTCCTTACCTTTTGGGGGTCATTCAGACCCTGTTTTGCCTGCGCGTGCTTCCCATGACCATCCGCATAGGTGAAACGGTCCAGCATCTGGACGGCATTGTGTTGGTCGTCGGCAACGGCCGCTATTTTGGCGGCGGTATGAAGCCCACACCCCACGCGGATCCTTTTGACGGCAAGTTTGATGTTTGCATCGCCAAGAAGATGCCACTATACCGCTATATTCCCGTGCTCTCCCGCTTCGTTAAGGGCCAGCATTTGGATTTGCCCGAAATGCTCTATTTTCAGGTGGACGAACTCACCGTTGAGACACCTTCGGACGAGTTTTTGGACCTGGATGGCGAGGTTTGCGGCAGTGTGCCCGTCACCTTCCGCCTGCTTCCGGGCGCCATCTCCTTGCTGGTACGTTCCTGATGCGCTCCTTTTCCTGTTTGTTCCGCTCATTCCGCGCTGCCGCCCCTTGGAGCGGGCGCCAAGGGAGGCTTTATGCGTAAACGCCGTTTTGTCGTCCGCCGCAAGGGTACCGCCCTTTTCCGTGTGGGCTTGTTGCTGGGCGCCGTCCTGTTTCTATGCGGGGCTGCCTATGGGATTTTTTCCTTACTCCGTTCCGGTGGGCAAGGCATGCGTGCCGGGCAGCTTTCCTTTACAGCGGATACCAACTATATCTTCACCGGAAAAGGCTTCCTCTATATGTATGGAGATCGTCTATATTATGAAGATTTGGTGGATACTAAAAAGAATGTCTCCTATCAGGTGAGCACCGGGGATGTTAATCTCGCCGCGTCTTCCACCCTCTCCGTTTTATACCACACTTCCGCCGTTCAGATCATTGGCGCGGGCGAGCCCCTTACCATCTCCGGCCAGGTGTTGGATGTGGCCTGCGGCACGGACCACGTGGCGGTTTTGCGGGAGGATACCAGTGGCACTTCCCTGCTCATCTACGATAAGACGGGCACGCAGACGGATCAGATGGATTTTGCCGCGGGCGCGCTGGTGGATTTTGGTTTTGCGCAGACCGGGGATGAAACCATGTGGACTTTGGAGCTTTCCGTAACGGGCGCCCTACCCATTTCCACCCTCACCACCTACAACCTCGCGACCAACCACACCACGGGGGTGATGACGGTGCTGGACCAGTTGGTACACCGGGTGGTGTTCACGCAAAACAGCATTTTCCTCAGTTGTACGACCAACCTAATCCGTTTCAACCGCACGGGCATTACCGAGGCTTACCGCTTGCTGATTTATGGATGGGAGCTTCGCGATGTTTCCACAGGGGGAAGCGGCCCTCTCATGCTTTTTTCCAAACGCGGCGCCGCTTCTAACGAGGGCACCGTCAAGCTTATAACCCTTCCGGAAGGCGATGTGGCCAGTGCAACCCAATGCAATGTGCAGCTCCCCGAGGGGACCATCAGCGCTTTTTTGGCGGGCGGCAAGCTTCAGGTATGCACGGCGGAGCAGCTCTATTCCTATAGCGCATCGGGAACCCTCCTTGCTACCACCGAGCTGCCCCGCGCCACGGATTCCGTTTCCAAGCTTTCGGAAAGCTATATGCTGCTTACCAGTGGCAACGGCCTTTATACCGCTGCCGTCAAATAGAAAAGAAAGGAGCCGCCATGAACATCCTTGATCTGGCTGTATTGGCCGTGTTGGCGCTTTTTGCCCTGGCGGGCTTTTACCGCGGTTTTTTAACGACCCTGCTCAACCTTGGCGCCTTTGTGGTTTCCTCGGTTCTGGCCTTCCTTTTTATGCCCCTTGCGGCAACCGGTATTAAGGGCAGTGAGTCTCTCTATAACATGATGCTCTATTATACCGAGGGAAGTGAATACATCACAAACGCCGAGTATGTGCGCGCAAACATCTCCTCCGTAAGCTCCGGCGATCTTTCGGATATCATTACTTCCGCCCATTTGCCTTATCCGATGGGCAAGGAAATCGCAAAGAATATAGCCAAGGAAGCATTTGCGGATCAGGGCATCGTTACGTTGGGGGATTATTTCAACCAGACCATCGTATGCGTATTTATCAACATTTTAATGTTTCTGTTGGTATTTGCCATTGCGCGTGCCATTCTGGCCTTTGTGATTAACGGCGTGGATTATGCCTGGACTTTCCCCGTGCTGCGCAGCGGCGACGGCCCGCTGGGCATGGCCCTGGGGGTTCTGCGGGGTATGTTCGTCCTGTTTTTGCTGTTTATGCTCTTTCCCATCGTTCTCACGGTGCTGGGTCAATTCGAGCAGATTCACACCCTTGTAGAAAACTCCCTTTTTTCCGCCTTTTTCTACCGCTCCAATTTCCTGCTGGGGCTTATGCCGGGCGTTTAGGGCTTTTGCTTCGCTGATTTTTTATTTGGAGGAATGTAGCTTATGTACCTAGCCGATGGATGGCAGGATTACGAAATATTGGATGCCGGAGACGGTAATAAATATGAGCGCTGGGGTAAGGTACGCCTTCTGCGGCCGGATCCCCAAGCCGTCTGGCCTATGGCGGCGCCTAATGCTGTGGACGCCCGCTATATCCGCTCCGCCGAGGGCGGCGGCCATTGGGAATATGCTTGCGCCTTGCCGGAAAGCTGGACCATCGCCTATGGGGATCTGCGTTTTATCGTGCGGCCCACGGGCTTTAAACACACGGGCCTTTTCCCGGAACAGGCTGTGAATTGGGATTGGATGCGGGCAATCGTTTCCCGCTCCGACGTGCAGCCCTTTCGCGTCTTAAACCTTTTTGCTTATACGGGTGGCGACACAACGGCCCTGGCCGCGGCGGGCGCGGAGGTTGTGCATGTGGATGCGGCGAAAGGCATGGTGGCCTGGGCAAAGGACAACCTGGCGGAGAGCGGCCTTGCTGCGCGCCCCGTGCGTTTCATTGTGGATGATGTGATGAAATTCGTCCTCCGGGAACAGCGCCGTGGCCGTGCATACGAGGGCATTCTTATGGACCCGCCCAGCTATGGCCGCGGCCCCGGCGGGGAAATGTGGAAAATTGAAGAAGGGCTTTATCCCCTGGTGGCCGAATGCGCAAAGCTTCTTTCGGACAATGCTGGCTTTTTTCTTATCAATTCCTATACAACGGGCCTTGCGCCCACGGTTCTTTCCAACGTGCTGCGAACGGCCTTGGGCGGCCGGGGCGGCCGAGTTGCGGCGGACGAGGTCGGCCTGCCCATCTCCCGGGACGGGCTGGTGCTGCCCTGCGGCGCATCCGGCCGTTGGCAGCGGTGATGCTTCCCCACTCTAAGGCCGTTGTAACTGCCCGCTTTACCTCAACCCCTATGCGGCGAGGCGCGCGGATTGCCTTTGCGCACCTCGTTTATCCCAATGCAACGAAGAACCGGAGCCACAGCCCTGGCTTGTAAAATAGGAGGGCCCCCGCTATGCAAATTTTATATGAGGATAATCATCTCCTTGTGGCGGTAAAGCCGCCGAATCTCCCCGCCCAGGCGGACGCCTCCGGGGATGCGGATATGCTTTCCCTGCTCAAGGGCTACATAAAAGAAAAATACCAAAAGCCCGGCGCCGTGTATCTGGGCCTGGTGCATCGGCTGGATAGGCCCGCCGGCGGTGTGATGGTTTTTGCCCGCACTTCCAAGGCCGCCAGCCGTTTATGCGCCCAGTTTGCGGGCCACGGCGCCCAAAAACGGTATTTCGCCGTTCTTTGCGGAGAGGGTACGGGCGGCAACCTGGTAGATTCCATTTGTCGGGAAGGGGAATCCGGCGCACGCCTTTGCGAGGCCGACGCGCCGGATGCTAAAACGGCCCGCCTGGCCTATAAGCCCATCGCTTCCGGCGCGAACCTTACCTTGGCGGATGTGTCGCTGCAAACCGGGCGGCATCATCAGATCCGGGTGCAAATGGCCGGGCATGGCCTGCCCCTTTGGGGAGACCAGCGCTATAATTCGGCCGCCAAACCCGGCCAGCAGCTGGCTCTTTGGGCCTATTCCCTCACCTTGGAACACCCCACCCTGCACCGGCCCATGACCTTCACGGCGTTGCCCAAGGGCGGCGTTTGGGAAACACCGGGCTTTGCCCCCGCCATGGAGGCGGCTGCCGCTGGGTTCCGCTTGGTCTATGCGGATGCAAACATTTTGTGTGTGGACAAACCCGTTGGGCTGCCCACCGCGGAGGCGGACGGCGGGAGCGATACCCTGGAAGGCCGGCTGACAGCCCTATATGGGCCCGTATACCCACTCCACCGGCTGGATGTGCATACCACGGGCCTTGTGCTTTTCGCCCGTACGGAAGGGGCGCGGGATGCGCTTTTGCCAGCCTTCCGCAAACGGCAGGTGCATAAGGCCTACCGTTGCGTGGTGCAGGGTATCCCCGCTCCTACGGATGCCGATTATACCGCTTATCTTTATAAGGACCCCCAAAAGGCCAAGGTAACCGTGTATGATGCGCCCCGGCCGGATGCCATGGAAATCCGCACAGCATACCGTACGTTGGCATCCAAACAAGGCGCGGCCTTGTTGGTTGTGGATTTACACACGGGCCGCACCCATCAGATCCGTGCGCATCTGGCCCATTTGGGCCATCCGATTTTGGGGGATGATAAATATGGCGATCGGGATTGGAACCGGGCGCAAAAGGTATCCCTGCCCCGGCTCGCCGCGGTTTCGCTTTCTTTTTCCCTGCCGCCCGAATCTCCCCTGCACTATCTCAACAGCCTCCGTTTTCAGGCGGACCCACCCTGGACCTTTTGATGAGGAAGTTTTATGCAGACCTTTAAAACATTTGATATCGTGGGGCCCAGGATGATCGGCCCTTCCAGTTCCCATACGGCCGGCGCCGCCCGGCTGGCCCATATCGCCTGGCATATTGCGGGGGAGGATGTGGTTCGCGCGGAGTTGACCCTCTATGGGTCCTTTGCGGAAACCGGCAGGGGGCACGGCACGGATAAAGCCCTGCTGGCTGGTGTGCTGGGCTTGGAGCCCGATGATGAACGCCTGCGCTATTCCATGCTGCTGGCTAAAGAAGCGGGCGTGGAATACGAAATTCATTATTGCGCCGAACCCCCGGCGGATTATGATTACGCCAATATGGCCCGCATCCGCATCGAAGGGCATGACGGGAAGGTTACGGATGTGCTGGGCGCCTCCATCGGCGGCGGCAATATCCTGATCACGGAAATCAACGGCATGGAGGTATCCTTCACCGGCGAATATCCGACCCTTATTGTACGGCATATCGATGTGCGCGGCACCATCTCCAAGGTAACTGCCGTTTTGGCAAAAGCAGGCATTAACGTGGCGGGCATGCGCGTATTTCGCCATTCCAAAGGGCAACACGCCTACATGGTTATTGAAACGGATACCCCTGTGCCGCCCCAGGTTCAGGCCGACGTACTGGCCTGCGGCGAAAACATTCAGGCCGTGCGGGCCATTGAGAACCATTGAGGAGATCGCCTATGAGCTATGTGTTTAATACCGGTGTGGAGCTTCTTTCCATCTGTTCCGGGGAAGGCATCCCCATTTACGAGGCCATGATCCGGCGAGAACTGGAGCTTGGGGAATTTTCCCGCGATGAACTGCGCAAGGAAATGCAACGCAATTTGGATGTGATGCGGGATTCCGTTAAGAAGGGCCTTGGCGAGACGCACCGCTCGGTATCCGGCCTTTCCGGCGGCGAGGCGCAGAAGTTGGATTCTTATGCCGGCGTCTCCCTGATGGGGCCCCTTATGGCAAGGGCGGTTGCCGCCTCCATGGCCGTGGTGGAAGTAAACGCCTCCATGGGCCGTATTGTAGCCGCGCCCACCGCCGGCGCCAGCGGCATTCTGCCCGGAACCTTGCTGCTTTTTGCCGAGGATCGCGGCTGGGATGACGATAAGCTGATGGATGGCCTGTTCACCGGTGCGGCCATCGGGGCCATCATCGCGGCCAACGCCACCTTGGCGGGCGCCGAAGGCGGGTGCCAGGCTGAAACCGGCTCCGCCGCCGCCATGACCGCCGCCGCCCTTGCAGAGCTTTGCGGCGCCCGGCCCGCCGTCTCCCTGGATGCGGCCGCCATTGCCCTGAAAAACGTTCTGGGCCTGGTGTGCGACCCGATAGCGGGGCTGGTGGAATGCCCCTGCATCAAGCGCAATGCCATCGGTACGGTCAATGCGGTCCTTTCTGCGGACCTTGCCCTTTGCGGCACCGGCAGCATCATTCCCTTCGATGAAACCGTTTGGGCCATGCGTACCGTTGGCAAGCAGATGTCCATGGATCTGCGGGAAACCGCCCGGGGCGGCCTGGCCGCCACCCCCACCGCCCGCCGCATCACCAAAGAGCTTGGGCTGGCCGAGCCTGTGGAATAGGCGCGCTAGAAACCAGCTTCAATCCAAATGAAAGGGCGCACCCCAGTTGTGAAGGGGCGCGCCCATTGCTTTTTGATTTTCCGCCGCTCAACAAGCGTTCCCGTTGCGGCCTGTCGTTCGCAGGGGTAGCGGCACAGCTATCCCCTCAGGAAAAGGCTTAATCCTCCACCCTGCGGATTGCCGCCCCAACGGCCCGGAGCTTTTGCTCAAAGTATTCGTATCCCCTATCCACATAATGAATGTTGTGAACCTGGCTCACGCCGTCGGCCATCAGGGCCGCCACAATCAGGGCTGCGCCAGCCCTTAGATCGCTGGCATAGATGGCTGCGCCCGTAAGGTGAGGTATGCCTTCCACATAGGCGGTGCGGCCGCTCAAGTTGATATTTGCCCCCATGCGCCGAAGTTCCGGCACGTGGTTGAACCGTTCCTCAAAAATATTTTCCACAATGAAGCTGTTTCCCTCGGCAGCGCAGAGGAAGCTCATCATGGGTTGCTGCAAGTCCGTAGGAAAGCCTGGATAAGGCAGGGTTTTAATATTTACCGCCCGGGGCCTCGCATCCGCCGTAACCCGCATGAAAAACTCCCGGCCATCGTCCCCTTCGATGACCCGTACGCCGCTTTCCATGAGTTTGGCGGAAATGGCCTCCAAGTGAGTGGGAATTACGTTATTAATCACCAGATCTCCCCCGGTAGCCGCGGCGGCGATCATGAAGGTGCCCGCCTCGATCTGGTCCGGAATGATGGCATACGTGCAGCCGTGAAGCTTGCGGCCCCCCTGAATGCGGATCACATCCGTGCCCGCGCCCTTTACGTTGGCGCCCATCATATTCAGGAAGTTTGCCACATCCACCACATGGGGCTCCTTAGCCGCATTGGCGATGATGGTTTGCCCCTCCGCGCCCACGGCGGCCAGCATGATGTTAATGGTCGCGCCCACGCTCACCACATCCAGGTAAATCTCCGCGCCCGTAAGTTTGGAGGCCCTGGCTTTGACGATGCCGTTTTCGATGCGGATCTCCGCGCCCAAAGCGCACATGCCTTTGATGTGCTGGTCAATCGGCCGCTGCCCGATGGCGCACCCGCCGGGCAAGGCGATTTCCGCTTGCTTATAACGCCCCAAAAGAGCGCCAAGCAAATAATAGGAAGCGCGCAAAGATCGCACCATATCGAAGGTGACATGATAATCTTGAATGCCCCGGGGGTCCATGCGCATTTCTCCATCCGGGGTAAAATCCACCTTTGCGCCCATGCGGTTCAAAATCTGCTCCAGGATGCGCACATCCTCAATGGCGGGCAGGTTTTCAAGGAGGCAGCTTTCCCCTGCCAGAATCGCCGCCGGGATAATAGCCAAAGCGGCGTTCTTTGCGCCGCTGATGGTTACCACGCCTTCCAGGCGGTTCCCGCCCGTTATTTCATAATGCGCCATGGATACCTTCTACTTTCTATGCTTTGCTGCTGGACAGGCCGCCACCGAGGCAGCCGCAGCCTATATATTTTATCATGACTCCCCCACCTTGTACAGTACCAGGTATTGTGGGCGCTTGCGCCCTCAGCTCAGGTAGTAGCGCGGGTTGTAGGCCTCGCCATGGATGCGTAGCTCGAAATGCAAATGCACGGTTTCCGCGTTGCCGCTTTGCCCCGCCCGGCCGATGACCTGCCCGGCAAGGACCTGGTCACCCAAGACTACGGCAGCGGATTCCAGATGCGCATAGCGGGTGGTAAACCCCTCTCCATGGTCGATCTCCACCATGAGGCCATAGCCGCCCCGCTTCATCACCGCCGCCACGGTTCCGCCGCAACTTGCCAGCACATCCAAGCTTCCGCCTTCCTTTGGCTTATAATCCAGCCCCAGATGCAGGATCCCCCGGGACTGGCCAAAGTTGGCGGCAACCTGGAATTCCGCCATGGGGCTTTGGAAGGCGAGGTCCGTTTCGGGCCCCTTCTTCCCCTCCTTTTTGCCTGGCTCCGCATCCGAATCCACAGCTTGGGTACCCACCCGAACCACCCGGTTCTGCGCCTTGATGGTTTGGCTCTCGGAGGCGCTGCGGCTGGTACTCTTTTCCCCATTGATGTAAACGGTATGGGTAATGGTCACCTTTGCGCCGGGTCTTCCATCGCTCACCACGATGCTGGTTCCCTCCACCAGGTATTTATCGTCTTCCTCCGTCGTGTCAAAGCCGATCTCTTGGCTCTCTTTCTGGAGGCGGGTGCATTTCACTTTCAGTGGCCCACGGTTCCCCGTAAACCGCGCGATAAGGGCTTCGTAGCTTTCCACCTCCTCGCCCATTTCCGCCGGGCGGAAGGAAACCTCGTCCATCAGCTCCACGGTAAGCTCCCCTTCCCCTTTTTCCAGGGCCATGGCTCTGAAGTGTTCCTTTACGTCATCAATGAGAGCGTACGCCGCCTCTTGGCTTGCCAGCACGCCTTCCACGTCCCCATCCACCAGGATGGCCGTGGCTACGTAATTAGCTTCCTGGGCTGCTACCGTTTCTACGGCATTTTCCGTTTCCTCGGGGGCCGTTTCCGGTTGCTTGTTCTCCACCGCTTGCTCCGCGGAAAGAATGGAGTGGGTTTGGCCGCCGGTGGGCAGCAAAAGCTTACCGCCCAAAAGCCAGCTCATGATGGCAAAAGCCAGAATGAGGATGCATGCGCCCAAAGCCAGCCATCTGCCAAAGCCAAGCCGCCGGTGTCCTTTCTCGGGCAGCGTCTCATAAAGAACCTTTTTATATTCATCCCAGATATACCGGCTCTCGAAATCGTATGCGGTCAGCCCGTCCTCTTCCTCCTCCAGGTCGTGATCCTTTTTAGGGGTAGAGAAAACCGCCCCGCGAACATTAGCGTCCGTGGGGGTGGGGTTCTGCTCCGGCGCGATTTCCTCGCCGTGGGATTTGGGCTTTTCCGCTTGGGGCTCCTGCGTGCCCATAGGCGCAGCGCCAGCGTTTATATGATCGCGTTCATCCATGGGTTTATTATACCGTATCCGGCATCTACCTTCAACCAAAGCCTGTTTTATGAAGAGTCGGCACCTCCCTCGCCTTCCTTTGAAAAATTAGGCTTTGGGTTACCTGGTTCATTCGCCCTGCCGGGCATTGTTTCATGCTTATCTGGGCGAAAAAGCGCGCCCCAAAAGGAACATTGACTTTTTCTTCCCGAGGCCGTACGATAAAATTATATTTTTTTTGCACGTGTAATTCTTCGCAAAGGAGCATTCTCATGGATATGACCTATGTGTGGCTGGTTTTGGTTTCACTGGTGGGCGGTTTTTTGCAAGCGGCCGTGGGCTTTGGGTACGCGGTGTTTGTGATGGTCTTTTTCCCCTTGTTTATCCCCAGCATTCCCGCCGCTTCCACGGTATCCTGCCTGCTGTGCATGCTGGCCTCTTCCTGGATGCTGATTCAATACCGCAAGTCCGTTCAGCCCAAAAAGGTTTTGTGGCCCATCGGCGCGTATTTTCTGGTCATGCCCTTTGCCATTCTTCTGGCAACCCGTATCCCCCAGCGGGAAATGAGCATCGCTTTAGGTGTGTTTTTGCTGGCCGTCGGCATCTATTACCTATTTTATTCCGGTAAACTTCGCATTCCAAGCACCCCCGCCGCCGGGTTGATTACCGGCGCTCTTTCCGGCGTTTTCAGCGGTCTGTTCGCCGTAAGCGCCCCGCCAGCGGCCCTCTATTGCTTAAGCGTTATGGAGACCAAGGAAGCCTACGTTTCTACCCTGCAATTCTTTTTTGTCGTCACCAATACATATGCCCTTACCGTGCGGGCCATGAACGGCCTCATCACCGGCCAGGTTCTTCTCTGGTCCCTGGCGGCAGCCGTAGGTATGTCCCTTGGCATGCTGGCCGGCGGCCTAGTGTATCGCCGGGCGGATCTTTCCCGCATCAAGCGCTGGGTCTTCATTTTTATCGCCGTTATGGGGCTTTGGACCATCGTGTCCAACCTCGTATGATTTTCTTTGAGGGCTTGCAGTTGTTTTTAAAGGTGTTATAATTAATGTTGAAAAGAATTATGCGTCCCGCTGGGGGTGCTGCGTTTGCGGCTGAGATAACACCCAGGAACCTGTTCGGATAATACCGGCGTAGGAAAGCGGACATGGAAAGCCCCTGATCTTTCCGTCTCCGTTTTACACAATGCGGGGGCGCGAGAAAGATCGGAGGTTTTTAATTTATGCAGTTCGTTCTTTTCGAGAAATTAGCTGGGTTGCAGGGTGTGGAAATCTATTTGCTGGGCGCGGCCCTGCTGGTGGCTGTGGGTGTAGTCGTTGCCATTTTCCGTTACCACAAGGGCATGCCCGCAAAAGCCGTTTCCCAGCCCAAGAAGACCCGCGCCCTGGTCTACGGCGCCCTGTGCGTAAGCCTCTCCTTTGTGATGAGCTATTTTAAGCTTTTTGAACTGCCCATGGGCGGCTCCATCACCCTTTGCGCCATGCTGCCCGTCTGCCTTTACGCCTCTGTGTTCGGCTTACGCTATGGTCTGATCGCCGGCGTGGCCCTGGGCTTGCTTCAGCTTCTCCAGGATCTCTACGTGGTTCATTGGGCGCAGCTTATTCTGGATTATATCCTGGCCTTCGCCTGCTATGGCTTGGCGGGATTATTTCCCAGGAAACTTCAGCTTGGTCTGGCTGTAGGCGCCCTGGGCCGCCTCACCTGCTCCGTGCTTTCCGGCGTCATCTTTTTTGCGGAGTATGCCGTGGGCTGGGATAGTGTATGGGCTTATTCTTTGGCCTATAACGGCAGCTATATCGGCGCGGAAGTGCTTTTATGCATCCTCGTCTCCCTTATTCCCGCCGTGCGCCGCGCTCTTGACCAGGTGCAAGCGGCATAACCGGCATTCTCGCGGCCGTGGCGCTTCTTTCCAGGATTAAGCGGCGTGTTTCCTTATCCCCCATGGTTGGACAAGAATCCTACGGCCCGGCGCAAAAAAAATGCGGCGGGCCGTCTGCGTTTATGGCCGAACATACGGCGTGTGCGGCCCGGCTCCTCTTTTTTTGTTTGCATCCGCGCAAAGCCCCTAAAAACCTTGTGTTTTTGCTTCATATGCAGTATAATACCTTCTTGTGTTTAAAGGAAACAATTTTAATGAAGATAGAGGTATCCTGTATATGACCAACGAAACCATCCGCAACATCGCCATCATCGCCCATGTCGACCATGGGAAGACCACCATGGTGGATCAGCTTTTGCGCCAAAGCGGCGTGTTCCGGGCAAACGAACAGGTGCAAGAGCGGGTGATGGACAGTGGAGATTTGGAGCGGGAGCGGGGTATCACCATTCTCTCCAAAAACACGGCTGTAAACTATAAGAATTGCCGCATCAACATCGTGGACACCCCCGGCCATGCCGATTTCGGCGGCGAAGTGGAGCGTATTTTACAAATGGTGGACGGCGTGCTGCTGCTGGTGGACGCCTTCGAAGGTTGCATGCCCCAAACCCGGTTTGTGCTGGGAAAGGCCCTGGCCCTGGGCAAAGTGCCGGTGGTGGTCGTGAATAAGGTGGACAGGCCTGGCGCGCGGCCCTTGGAGGTGGTGGACGAAACCCTGGAGCTGTTTATGGACCTAGGCGCCACGGCGGAGCAATTGGATTTCCCCGTGGTCTATGCCAGCGCCCGGGATGGCTACAGCGGGCTGGACCCGGATCACCTCGGCACGGATATGCAGCCCCTTTTCGACATCATTCTTTCCGCGGTACCCGCCCCGGAGGGCGACCCCGATGGCCCGCTGCAAATTCTTTTTTCCACCATCGATTACGATGATTATGTGGGCCGAATCGGCGTGGGCCGCATCATGCGGGGCAAAGCCACACGCAACGAATATGTGACCCTTTGCGGGGGTATGAAAGAGGCGCGGCGGGAAGTAAAGCTTTCCAGGCTGTATCGTTTCGAAGGCCTCAAGCGTGTGGAAATTGAAGAAGCTTCCGCGGGCGAAATCGTTGCCGTAGCTGGCGTCACCGGCCTTTCCATCGGAGAAACCGCCTGCGATAGCGAGCATATCGAGCCCCTGCCCTTCGTCCATATCGACGAGCCTACGGTATCCATGATGTTCTGCGTGAACGATAGTCCCTTTGCGGGCAAGGAAGGCAAGTATGTGACCTCCCGGAACCTGCGGGAACGCCTTTTAAAAGAAGTGGAAACAAATGTTTCTATGCGCGTGGAAGAAACGGACTCTACGGACCTGTTTAAGGTAAGCGGCCGCGGCGAACTGCACCTTTCCATCCTGATTGAGCAGATGCGGCGGCAGGACTATGAGTTTGCCGTATCCAGGCCCCATGTTATTATGAAAACCGATGAGCGTGGCAAGCTGCTTGAGCCCATTGAAGAACTTACCGTGGACGTGCCCCAGGAATATGTGGGCGTGGTAATGGAAAAGCTGGGGCAACGCAAGGCGGAACTTATCAATATGCTGGCCCAAAACGACGGCAGCATTACCCGGCTAATCTTTACCATCCCGGCCCGGAGCCTTTTGGGATACCGTTCGGAATTCCTCACGGATACCCGTGGCAACGGCGTTATGAGCCATATTTACCACGGATATGATTCCTATAAGGGTGAAATCGAAGAACGTACCCATGGCAGCCTGATTTGCCATGAAACCGGAGAAACCACCGGGTACGGCCTCTTTAATACCCAGGAGCGCGGCCGCCTTTTTGTGGGCCCCGGCATTCCCGTATACGAAGGACAGGTCGTGGGCGAATGCAGCCGAAACGAGGATATTGTGGTAAACGTATGCAAAAAGAAGCATGTGACCAACATGCGGGCGGCTGGCAGCGACGAAGCCCTGCGCCTCACCCCACCGGCGCTTATGAGCCTAGAGCAGTGCATTGAGTTTATTGCGGACGACGAGCTGGTGGAAGTAACGCCCAAAACCATCCGCTTGCGTAAAAAACTTCTCACCAAGGATGCCCGGGTAAAGCAGTCCAACCGCAACAGCTAATTCCTTATTCCATAAAAGCGCGCCTTGTGAAAAAATGGTCGCGCTTTTTTCTTTTTTATTGACAGGCAGCGTCCAAAACGATACTGTATAATAAATGTCTATATTTATATTTCCTTTTTTATTTTGAAAAATGGAGAGAACGCCATGCGCAATCCCCTGCGACGTTTACTCGCCCTTTCCCGTGCCAGCAAGGACTATTTTGAGCGCGATATGGATTCTATTCAGGATTTTAACCGTCGCGCGCTTGCTCGTGTCTGCCATTTTTTTACGATTTTTCTTTTAGCTGGTTGGATCGTGGCGTATTTTGTTATTAACATTGCGCTTCTGATTTATTTTTATGTTGTTTTTCTGATTATACAACTTCTTTTAAATAACGTAGTGCGCCGTCTTGATCCAAACAAGGCGGATACTCCTTTGCGCATACAGCGGCTCTGTCTCATCCAAACCTTCCTCATCATGGCCTTTATCATCCCCGTTTCCATTTTTCCGTTTCCCGATTTTCCTGCTGTGCTTTTTGCCCCTGTGCTCATCGCCATTAGCATTCTCTTTTACATGCCACTCTGGCTTTTGTTCCTAAATGTTTGTTGTTCTTCGGTGATTTTTCTTTTACTCTCCGCTATTTTTAAACCGGAACAAGCTTTTTTACATGACCTTTTGGTTTCCATCTTCGCTTTCTTTATCGCCTTAATCTGCATTTATACCCTTACCGAGCTTCGTGTTCGGGATTTTAGCTCGCGGTGGCGGTGGATGCTTTTAAGCCATTTGGATCAGCATACCCATCTTTTTAACAAGGCTACTGCGGAGCATCTTTTCAAGGACCGGCTTGCCCAAGCCGTGCCTGGGGAGCGTTGCGCTTTTTTGCTGCTGGATCTGGATGAATTCAAGAAGGTTAACGATTCTCTGGGCCATGCTCAGGGGGATATCGTTATTAAGGAGACGGCGGAAGCCATTCGGTCGTGCCTGGGCGCCAACGATATCGCCGGGCGTTTCGGCGGGGATGAATTTATGCTTTTGCTTACGGATGTTCCCCATGCAAAGGAGGTCAGGCAACGCGCCTTAAACCTTGCCCATGAGGTGACAAACCGCTGCATCGCCCGTTTTCCCCAGCATACCATTACCTGTTGCGTTGGCATCGCTTTTGGCAGTGCCTGCTGCTCCTACGAAGCTTTTTTTACGCAGGCGGATTCCGCCCTGTATGCTGCCAAGGGCCGCGGCAATGGCCAGGTTATGCTTACCAACACCCCGTCTTCTGATCCTGAACTATATCCCATATTTCCCTAGCTATCCCTGCATAAAACGGGCCCGGCACAACAAAGGTGCCGGGCCCGTTTTGTTCGTCATACAGTCCGCCGGTTAGAATCCGCCCAAAGCGCCCATGGCTTCCAACACCGCGCCGCCCAAGCTTCTCGCCTTGTCCGAAACGCTAAAGCAATGTTCCCGTTTACAGCGCGGATCCACATCGGCGCATTTCATTCCTTTCGGGGCGTAAATTCCGTCCGCCAGCACGCCCCGGAGCACGCCGTTGATTTTTGCGAGCACCGGCTCTTCTCCAACCAAGGCCACCGTTTCTCCCGCCTCCACCATATCGCCAATTTGACGGATGCCCTTAAAAACGCCCGCGGCCGGCGCGTGCATGACCCGTTCTGCGGCATAGCCGCCGATCTCCCCGGGAATGCCGGTGTTTGGTAAGGCGCTCCCGCAAAAATAAACGCGGCCCAGATTATGGCCTCGCATGGTTTCCACCACGGCATGGCAATCCACACCTGCGGTAAATCCAGGCCCCAGAGCAATTACGATCGGCGCGTCATCTATGGCCGTGCCCATGTTGGCCTTTGCCAATATGGCATCCACCAGTACGTCGGGCTTGAGCCAAACCAGGCTCCTGGCTTCCGGATCCGGCAAAACAGGGATTTCCCCCGCCTCCCATGCGGCTTCCACTTGTTCTCTGTTGCGCGCATGTTTTGCCACCACATCCTCCACCTGGGCCTTCCCTTGGGTGAGCGCCGGGCAAAAGCTGACCGTCCGGCGGATGGCCGTGGGCACAGGCAGATCCGTCATAACAACGCGCAACCCCGCCCGGTGCAGCCGAAGCGCCACACCGCTGGCCAGATCTCCCGCCCCTTTAATGAACACCAATTGTTTACATTTCCTGTTTTGTTCCATTTTCCCAAACCTCCCCTATAACCTCGGGGCTTTGTAAGGCAGCAATCACTGCCCGGCCCGGCCAATGCGCGGCAACCTGCCTTCCCCATGCCAAGCGTTCCCCTTCAGCTTTATTTAAAAAAAGGACGGCGCCCGCCGCCTCATAGCCTTCCTTTCGTATAGCCGCCGCCGCATCCCGCGGTGTTACCCGGTGCTCCGCATCCGTTCCCAGCAGGGCGGCGTAGCACGCCGGCCGGTGGGCAGCCACGGCAATGCGCTCCCCGATACCGTCCAGCCCTACCACATAAACAAGCCGCTTTGTTTCACGTGGAACATTCGGCTCATAGGAGGCGTGCGCCTTGAGCGGAAGCCCTTTGGAACCGTCCGCCTCGCAAAGCACATAGGTTGCCAAAGGCAAAATGTCCTCCATGGGCGCCCCCTGGGTCAGCTTGCCATCTTCCCCCGGGCAGCCAAAGCATACCAGCCTATCGGATTCCAACAGCGCCGCAGCACGGGGAAGCGTTGTTGCCAGGGGAATCCCCGGCGGTGCGAACATATGGGTGCTGGCACACAGCAAAACCCGTTCCCCATCCTTTGCTAGCTCCCGACCCAGGCGCAACAGCAGGGTGGATTTCCCGCCGCCGCCGATTACGGCCGTAAGGCCCCTGGGAATCTGCAAAGCTTCCCGGAGCTTCATGGGGCGACCATCCCCTCGAAGCATTGCGCAAATATTTTATCCAGCGCCCTTTCACCTTCCTGCACAAATCGGTCATAGCGCGCAAGCATGTCCTGGGCTTCCGGGGTCAGTAAGGCCCCGCCCCCATGCTTGCCGCCCGCTTGGGAGCTCAGCAGCCGAAACCCCAGAACATCCTCGCTGGTTTTGATGATGCGCCATGCCTTGGAATACGCAAGATCCATCTCCGCGGCCGCGGAACGAAGGGACCCCGTGCGGGACACACGGGTTAAGAGCTCGGCAATACCCCTGCCAAAACACTTCTCACCTTTATAAACACGCAGTTGCACCCGATAGCTTAACGGCTCTTCCATGGGGATTATCCTTCCCTGCCGGCAGAAAGCAGGGCGTCATAGATGGCCTGTAAATCTCCGGCATTATAATATTCAATAATAATGCGTCCCTTTTGGCCCGTCCCCTGAATGGAAACCTTGGTGCCCAACCGCTCCCGCAGGTTTGCCTCCGCCGCCGTCAGATCCCTATCGCGCAAAGGCGCGGATGCTTTGGGCGGTTTTTTGGCAGGCCGCTCCCCCTGGTCCCGGGCCAGCGCTTCGGCGTTCCGGACGGAGAGCCCTTCCCCCACGATTTTGTCCGCCAGCTCCTTCTGGGCCGCGGCATCCTGCAACCCGGCCAGCGCGCGGGCATGTCCCGCCTGCAGCCGCCCTTTGCGCAGGTGCTCCTGCACATCTGCGGGCAAGGAGAGAAGCCGCAGGCTGTTTGCGATGGCCGGCCGGCTTTTCGAAAGCCGCTTGGATACCTCTTCCTGGGTCAGGTCGTGCTGCTGCATAAGAAAGCGGATGGCTGCGGCTTCTTCAATGGGATTCAAATCTTCCCGCTGCAAGTTTTCGATGAGCGCCACTTCCATCACCTGTGCCTCATCCATGTCCTTTATAATCACGGGGACGGTAGCCAGCCCTGCCATCCGGGCCGCCCGAAACCGGCGCTCGCCGGCAACGATCACATATCGGTCCCCCTTCTGCCGTACCAGGATGGGCTGCACCACCCCGTGCCTGGCAATGGACCCGGCCAGCTCCTTGAGCTTGCCTTCATCAAATTCCTTGCGGGGCTGCCCGGCGTTTGTATCAATGCTGTATACGTCGATTTCCCGAACTCCCTCCTGGGATGGTTGCTCATAATCTCCAAGCAGCGCGTCCAGTCCTCTTCCCAAGCCTTTCTTTATTGCCATGTCCTTCCTCCTTATAAGTCATCCCCGGAGGGAGTGGCCTTTTCATCATTGCTGCGGATCAGTTCTTTTGCCAGCTCCACATAAGCCTTGGCCCCCGAGCACTTTTCATCATACATAGTAATGGGCAACCCAAAGCTGGGCGCTTCTCCCAGCCGAACCGAACGGGGAATGATGGTATCGTATACCTTGTTTTTAAAGAACTTTTTAACCTCCGTCACCACTTGCGCGCTCAGGTTGGTGCGGGCGTCAAACATGGTGAGCACCACGCCTTCCACCTGGAGGTTAGGGTTGAGGCGGCCCTTCACCAGCTTCACGGTATTCATCAGGTCGGAGAGGCCCTCCAAGGCATAATATTCGCACTGGATGGGTGCCAAAAGCGTATCCGCGGCCGTAAGCGCATTGATGGTAAGCAACCCCAAGGAGGGCGGGCAATCGATAAAAATATAATCGTATTGATCCCGCACCTGGGTTAGGGCGCCTTTTAAAACCATCTCCCGGGCCATGGCGCTCACCAGCTCCACTTCCGCGCCGGAAAGCTCCTTTCGGCTCGGAATAATGTGCAGCCCATCCACTTGGGTAGCAACGGCCGCATCGGCGGCTTCCACGCCGTTGATAAGCACATCGTAAACGCTATATTCGGGCTCTTCCTTATCCACGCCGAGGCCGCTGGTGCTGTTGCCCTGGGGATCGATATCCACGCAAAGCACACGCTTGCCCGCTTGCGCCACGCAGGTGGAAAGATTGACGGTGGTGGTCGTCTTCCCCACCCCGCCCTTTTGGTTTGCAATTGCAATAATTTTTGCCACTTTATTCCTCCGAAATGATGGTTGCATTTTTTATGGATTGATTTTATTATAAGGCATTTATTCGACAAACACAATCACCGTATATTGTTTCACGTGGAACAAGTGCCCACAACAAGGGCCGACCTCAAAATATTGTTTCACGTGGAACAAGCGCCTACAAAGGGTTGGGTTTTTCATAAAGTGGTTCCACGTGAAACATTGGCATTTTTGCCTTGTTTTTCCTTGCTTTCGGCGGATTATCTTCAATGTAAGCCGGTATTTGCGGTTACATAAGCATGTAAATTGTATGTGCCAGGTACGCGTTTTACGGAAATCGCGCATTTTTTCGCCCGCGCAGGATTGGCGTCCCCGCTCTCCTGCAAAAGCAAAGCGGCAAGGCAAATTTATTCTATTATTCTAGCTTTGCTTTGAAAGCAGGGTTGTTTCCAAGCATGTGGCCGGGAAAATGGAATCGGTCCCCCGAGCAATTCATTTGCGCAACGAGGCCCGCATTCTCCCGGCAACCGTCCCCCATGTTTAGCCGGTTCGCAAATCATTTCCTTGGGCAGCCATGCCGGGGCACGGCTATTGTTTACACTTTCGAAATGGCATTCCGCCCGGAGATGTGCTATATATAAAAGGAATAATATACCACGAGGAGGAACTTTATGGTGCGAGCCCACTTTGCCATATCCGTGTTTCTTTGCATACTTCTAGTCCTAGGTGCAGGTTGCGCTGCTGTGCCGGCACAACCGCAAGAATCCGCCGCCCCGGCGCAGGCGCAGGCCACGGAGGAATCGGCCGCCCCTGTGCCAGAAAGTCCCGGTCCCGTGCCCATGGAGGCAAATGCCAGCCGTAGCTTTCCCTTTGCGGCCCTAGATGGCGGTACCCTTTATTGGTGCACGGGGAGTGGCGTGCTTTCCGCCGAGGCAGGCGGCCCTGCCCGGCTTTTCAGCGCAGCACTGGGCCGGAACCCGGTTGTGCTCAATGGCTACCTTTATTTGGTGGAGGATCAAACGGACCTTACGGAAGATGTGCCCTGGCCCGTTCCGGCCGATGCGGTGACGGGCAGCAGTATCCTGCGCATTCCCTTAGGCGGCGGGGAGCCCGAAAGCATCTACAGCATCGCTTATATAAACAGCTTGGTTGCGGCGGATAATCGCCTATATTTCTGCACCACCCAGGACGAGAGTATTCTGGAAGCGGGCGGTCTTCTCTCCCTTGACGCCGAAGGCGGGGATGAACAAATTCTCGCGGAAGATTGCAGCGCCCTGGCCTGTGTGCAGGACGGCTATGCCTATTATATGGGCGTGGCGGAAGAAGCCTCCGTTTTT
The DNA here is from genome assembly GCA_034933245.1 of Candidatus Pelethousia sp. GTDB lineage: Bacteria > Bacillota > Clostridia > Christensenellales > CAG-138 > Pelethousia. The sequence goes on along the minus strand of JAYFNX010000034.1, from coordinate 14,985 downwards.
TGCAGAATTCCGCTAGCGGGCGGTGAAGAAGAGAAGCTTCTCCAGGGGGAAGGGATGCCCCGCACGCCCCTTTTTTATCAAGGGGATGTCTATTATATACACTATGATTTGCGGGCGGACGACGCTAAAAACAACTTGCAAATCATGCGGCTGCGGGATGGGCGCCCCGAAGCCGTGGGCGGCGGTATCCAGGCGATGGAGCTGCTGGGCATCTGGGACGGCAAGCTTTATTATACGGCCGTTTCCGGCTCCGATGCGGCCGTCGTTGCCCTTTCCAGCCTGGACCTTGCCTCCCTGGAAAGCAAAACGCTGCAAGAAAACATGGTGGCAATCGCGGCGCTGTCCGGCGACTGCTGCGCTTACAGCGCGGATGAGCCGGCTTTCTTGGCCACCGAGCTCCAGCTTCTTCCCCTTTCCGGCGGGGAAGCCACCGCGCTGCAGGTTGCGGATGTGGTGGAAAGCCAGGGTTGATCTTGTTTTCAGGGGCTTTGCCCCCGAACCCCCACCAAAGGAACACGTCCCTTTGGAATCCCCCTATTTCTGGAACGCCCCAAACGGGGCGTTCCCTTGTTTTTCTTAAAGCCGATACGGCCCTAGGCAGTAAATTGCGGCGGGCGCTTTGAACTGACCCTCAAGAAGTTGACAAGGAATAAAGTTAAGCGGCCCGGCACAGATTCCAGTGCCGGGCCGCTTTTTCAGTATTCGATTTTTTGCTTCGTGGGGCGCGGCGCGTTTCCTAGCGAACCCGCACCACAAATCCCGTGGGCATAAGGCCGCCTGCTTCCGTGCGCATCTGGGAAAGAAGGGATAGACCGGGCCGCTCCCGGATCAGATTTTTCAGCAGGGTGTATTCCATGGTATACAGGATGGCAATTCCCCCGCTCTTAAGCCACTGGGGTAAGCGCTCCAAAATGCCGGCGTAAAGGCGCCGGTTATCCGCATGGGTGCCCACCCGGTTCCCAAAGGGCAGGTTGGCGATAAGCTCGTCGTACGGCCGCTGGGCGGAAAAGCGAAGGCAATCGTTTGCCATAAACTTGGCCGGGCAACCGGCGGCTTCCGCGTTTTTTCTGGCAATATCCACCGCCGCATGGGCGATATCCACCCCCGTAAGAGAAGCGCAGGGGCTTACTAGACTTCGCTCAATGAGGAAAGTACCGCTGCCGCAGCAAGGGTCCAGCACCCTGGCGTTTGAGGCAAGATGCGCGCGTACGCTGCGCAATACGGCCGCCGCGGTAGCCGGGTGCATGCTGGCGGGCAATGCGGCCAGGCGATAATCGAAGCGGTGATCCTCCAGGGTGAAAAGCTTCATGTAAAGGTTGGCTCCGCCGTTCTGCCGCTGCTCCACCCGAAGCTCCACCTCATAATCCGAAGGAGCGTTTGCAAACATAGGCCCATCCAGACCCCGGGCAATCTCCCGGGCCAGGGTTCCGCGGTCCACGTCCTGTGCCCGCACCTCTATGCGGTAACCAAAGGGCCCCGCTCCCGCATGGCAGGCAGGGAGCAGCTTCGCTATAAACGCCCCGGCCCGCTGGGCAATGGCTTTGGGTTCCATCGCGACGCCCGCCGAAGCCGGCAAAAGCAGCTCAAAAAAGCTTCGGGCCTGGAAAAGGCCGGGAAGGTCCTCCGTGTGCAGCCGCACCGCAGCAGAATGCACGGCGGCTGGCGCATAACCCAACGCCCGCAACTCGCCCGCCAGGGCTTCCCCCAGCTTATCCGGCCCCCGCAGCTCCACTTCCACCGCGAAGGGAAGGCGCGTAAAGGTATGTTTCCCCAGCCGCAAAAGCCGCTTGTGCGCCGCATCCAAGGCTTCCTGCTCCTCCCGGGCATGGCGCTTTTCGCTTTCGCTTGCCGGCGCCGGGACCCGGTAGGTTTGGAAAAAGGCTTCCGCCGTTTCTCCGCCCAAAGCGCCAAGGGCAAGAATTTGCGAAGGCCGCACAAACCGCTGCTCCTCTTTTTTTAAGGAAGCGATAAGCGCGGGCACGTCCCCCGCATTCCCCAGCTCCCCCGCCAGACGGGCGGCATTTTTGCGCAGCTTCGGCGCGGGGGACGCGATGGCCTCCCAAAGGGGAGCGCGGTCCTCCAACAGCACGGCCATGGCTTCCCGGTATTCCCGTCGCTTGGCAAGGCGGCAAAGGAAGGAACAGGCCGCCGGGCTTCCTTCCTCTATAAAAAGGGCCCAGGCCGCATCAAAGGCAGCCGGGGCGCGTTCCGCCAGCTTTTCCGGACCGTTTGGCTCCGCCAGCAGCGCGGCGGTTTGTTCTTTTGTAAGCTTTTGCATAAGTCTCCTTCTGTGGGTTGCGGTGGGCTTGCCCCGCCTGCGGGCAAGAGAACCTTAGGCCCGCCTGGATTCCACCGCCTCGCGAATTACCGCCATCACCTCGTCTGTCCCATCCGCTCTGGCATCGCTGCTCATGGTGGAAATGAACTGAAGGCGGCTTTCATAAAGGGAAGCCAGGGCCTTGCAGAGGGATTCCGGATTCAAATCCGCCTGGTCCATGGTGATGGCATAGCCCTTGCGGGCAAAATATCGGGCGTTGAGAATTTGATCGCCCCGGCTGCACGAAAGCGGTAGCGGAATCAGCAGGGCGGGCTTTGCCAAGGCCAGAAATTCGAACACGGCGTTTGCGCCTGCCCGGGAAAGGATGATATCCGCGCAGGCAAGCAGATCCGGCAACTCCTCCGAAATATACTCATATTGTACATAGGCGGGGTTGTCGATGGAGGCTTCCATCTTGCACTTGCCGCACAAGTGAATAATATCGAAAGTTTGGGTGAGGCAAGGCAGGGCCTCCCGCAACGCCTCGTTAATGGCTTGCGCGCCCTGGCTTCCGCCCATTACCAGAAGAATGGGGCGTTCCCCGGTGAAGCCTGTGAAGGAAAGGCCCTTGCCCGCCTTTCCCGCAAAGAGGGCCGGGCGAATGGGCGTGCCTGTATACACGCCCTTCTTTCCCACATAGGGGAGGGTATCCTCAAAGGTGACGCAAACCGTATCCGCAAAACGGGCGGCAATTTTATTGGCCAGACCGGGGGTATAATCCGACTCATGGGTGATGACCGGCGCCTTGCCCCGGGCCGCAATGACCACGGGAACGGATACGAAGCCGCCCTTGGAAAACACCACGTCGGGCTTCACCTCCCGGATGATGCGTTTTGCCTGAAACATACCCTTAATCACCCGGAACGGGTCCACAAAATTCTTAAAAGAGAAATACCGGCGCAGCTTTCCCGCACTGATGGTATGATAGGAAACATCCGCTTCCTCCTCCAGCAAAGTGCGCTCAATACCGTCCGCCGTGCCGATATAATGAATGCTGTAACCCTCGGCCCGAAGCTGGGGTAACAAAGCAAGGTTTGGGGTTACGTGCCCTGCGGTGCCGCCGCCGGTGAGGAGAATGGTCTTGGTCATTGCAAAAGCCTTTCAAACAGATTATGCGTCTTCGCTTCATAGTATGCGAAAAACGGGATTTTTGTTTGCACGCTTGATTATATCACCCCCCGCCCGTTGCCGCAAGGATGCCTTTGTGATATGCTATAAACGAATAAATTGGCGTGTTTTGCCAAATTTAATATAGCTTCACCTGGGTCTATGCCCGGATATTTTGGCATGGGCCGCCCTATTTTTGAAGAAGGTTTGCAGGGCTTGTAGGGGGTCTGTTTAAATTTGGTTTCCGCCGGGAAGGGATGGGTTGCATGCGCACCTTTCAGGATATGTCGGCCGAGGAGGGGCTCTCCTACGGTCTTGGTTTATTGTGCCGCTGTACCCTGCCGGGGGAAGACCCGGCTTTTTCCGCCCTGTTCCGCCTGTTTGAGCGGCTCCTCGCTTGCGAGCTGCCCGCCGCCGTGCGGGCCTATCATGATGCCGTGGGCGCTTTGCTTTCCAATGGAGACAGGCGGGTAAGCGGCGACCTTTGGAAGGACCATTTGCTTTCCCTGGCGGTGCACCAGTCTCATCCCTTTGCCCGCATGGCCGCCGCCGGCGGCCGGGATGAGGCCATTGTGGCAAACATGCGGGAGGAGCTTTCCATCCTGGGCCAGCTTTCCAGGCTTCGCAGCGAGGATGTGGCCCGCTTTGTCAAGGAACGCCAGCAAGCCCTAACCATGCGGCCCCGCCAGGGGAAGGACGCCATCTCCGTCATGTCCTCGGCGGTATGGGCGGGGGCGAATACGCGCCCGCTCCCCCGGGAAGAAGCGGAGCCCGCCATAAATCCGCCACCCATGCCCCAGGCCCGCTTTGCTTTCACCCCCTGGCAATATGGGGAGAGCGGCCTTGTGGACAGCTATATTGCCGACGAGGCGTTGGAAGAGATTTACGTGCGCCTGCTTTCATCCCGGGATTGGGGAGATATGACGGAAGACCTATGGAGTTTTTTCAGCAGCTATGGCGCAGGCATTTTTTTACGGCACCGGGCCTTCTATCTGGAAGATGGGCAGCTTGCCCCTTTGCCTTCGGCGGCCCTTTCTCCCCTGGTTCCCACCAGCCTTTACGAGCAGGAACGCGTGGCTCTCATGGAAAACACCATCCGCTTCATGCAGGGGGACCGGGCGGAAAACGCTCTGCTCTATGGCGGCGGCGGAACGGGCAAAACAGCCCATGTCCTCTCCCTGCTTCACGAGCTGCCCGAGGTTCGTCTGGTAATCTGCCAGCCCGAAAAGGAAGATATTCTGGCCTTGGCGCGAAGGCTGGGGGCCCAACCCCTGCGCTTCTTACTGTTGCTGGATGATATCGTTTCGGAAAGCAAGGCCATACGCCGCCTTTCTTCCCTCCTTTGCGGGGGCCGCGCCCTGCCGGATAATGTTTTGCTGTATGCCACCTCCCGGGAAGCGCCGGGGCCCGCATCCCTCTTTTCTCTCCTGTTATCCTTCCCTTATCCCAACCTGGCCGATTTCACCCACCTGGTGACGGAGCTGTTGGAGGCCGATGGGATTCAGGCGGATAGCCAGGCGCTGCACAGCGCCTGCGTGGACCACCAGGTGGATGCCAGGGAGCGGCTCACCTTTCCCGGTGCCATCCGGGTGGCGGAAGCCTATAAAGCTTAACAAACGCCGAAAACTATGGTAAAATTGGATTGCTATAGGCACTATAATATAGAATAGCGGGCCGAAACCGGCCTTTGTATGGATTTTTGAATTGGAGGTGTCCCATGCAAGTATACAACACCATGTCCCGCAAAAAAGAGGAGCTGATTCCCCTCAAGCCCGGAGAGATCAGCATGTACGTATGCGGCCCGACGGTGTATAACTTTTTCCACATCGGCAACGCCCGGCCCTTCGTGGTGTTCGATACCATGCGGCGGTATCTGGAACACCGGGGCTACCGGGTGAAATTCATTCAGAATTTCACCGATATTGACGACAAGCTCATCCGCAAGGCAAATGAAGAGGGCATCACCGTGCAGGATGTGGCGGACCGGTACATCAAAGAATACTATACGGACGCGGACGCCCTGGGCGTGGAGCGCGCCACCTGCAACCCCCGGGCCACGGAGCATGTGAAGCAGATTATCGCCCTGGTGCAAACCCTGATCGACAAGGGGCATGCCTATGCGGCGGATAATGGAGACGTCTATTTCTCCGTTCGCTCCTTCCCCGGCTATGGCAAGCTTTCCGGCCAATCCATCGATGATTTGGAGAGCGGCGCCCGCATCGATCCCACGGAACAGAAGCGGGATCCTTTGGATTTTGCCCTATGGAAAGGCGCCAAACCCGGCGAACCCGCTTGGCCCACCCCCTGGGGAATGGGCAGGCCGGGCTGGCATATCGAATGCAGCGCCATGAGCATGGAGCTTTTGGGCCCCACCTTCGATATTCACGCCGGCGGCCAGGATCTGATCTTCCCCCATCACGAAAACGAAATCGCCCAAAGCGAAGCGGCCACGGGCCAGCCCTTTGCCCGCTATTGGATGCACAACGGCTATATCAATGTGGATAACCAGAAGATGAGCAAAAGCCTAGGCAATTTCCGCCTGGTGCGCGATATTGCCAAGGAGTTCGACCTGGAGGCCGTGCGCCTTTTCCTGCTGGGCACCCATTACCGCAACCCCGTAAACTTCTCCCGGGAGCTGGTGGAGCAGAGCGAAACCGCCTTGGCCCGCATCCGCACCGCCCGGGAACGCTTGGCGGAGGCTCCGCAGGGGGCCAGCCCGGAGGAGGACGCGGCATTTATGGAAGCGGTGGACGGCCATCGCGCCGCCTTTTACGCCGCCATGGATGACGATCTCAACACAGCGGACGCCCTGGGCGCTTTCTTCGATTTTATCCGGGCGTTGAACACCTTCGTCTCCGCCCCCCACGGCAAGGCGGCTTTGGATAAGGCCGCAGCCCTCTTTGACGATGTGACCGCCGTGCTTGGCATCCTGCAGCATAAGCAAGAGGAGCAGGTTCCAGCCGAAGCCCTTGCCCTTTTAACCGAGCGGGGCGAAGCGCGCAAGGCAAAAAACTGGGCCCGTGCGGATGAAATTCGGGAGCAGCTCAAGGCCATGGGTTATGCCGTGGAGGATAGCAAAGACGGCGCCAAGCTGAAAAAACTGTAGGGCTTCCCGCTAAACCGGCATCTACGGCGGCGAGTCTCCCTGCAGGCTGCTTCCCTATTAAAAGAAGTACCCGAGCCCACGCGCGCTTTTTTTGCCGTTCCCTCGGAGCCAATTATAAACCATCGATGAACATTCTTTGAACAATGCCCTTTCGAGGGGGCGGGCCCTTGCAAGGCTTGCGCCCCATTGGTAAAATAAATCAAGAAACGAGGAAGATTGGTTTGGATAACATGTTCTCCCTGTTGCAGCTTCTCATCGGCGTATATCTCCTATATTGCGCCATCTCAGGACGGGGTAAGGTGCTGGAAAATGATTTTCTGAAGGTTCCCCGGGAGGAATATGTAAAAAAACTGCGTATTCTTTCTGCCGTTTCCGGTACGATCCTCACCGTTACCAGTCTGCTGGAATACCTGGGAGTAATCGTGCCCGGCAGCACCATTGGCTGGATCACCTGGGGCTTGGGCCTCGCCTCCATCCTACCCATGATGGTTTACTCCTCCAAATCTACGGATAAGGAGGCGGCTCGGGCGGGCAAGCCCACCGGCAAATCCGCCGAAAACGCCGGGGCCAAAAAGGATCCGCTCCACGACGCCTTCGTTTTTGATGAGGAGGAAGCCCCGGAAAAGAAGAACCCGGAGCAATGACTTTGGCAATTTTTAAGAAACACAACCGGCTATAACCACACGGAAGAAAGGAAAATACCATGAAAAAACACATGCGTTCGCTTGCCCTGCTGATGGCGGTTCTTTTTGCTTTGGGCGGCTTAGCCGTTGCCCATGCGGAGCTTGTTTACGGCACGGCGGCAACCGTCAACACCACCACCTATATTTACCTGCCCGACACAACCACTTCCAGCAGTTCCGGCACAACCATGAAAGCAACCACCAAGCAGCTTGGGGCCGGCACCCAGGTAAACGTCTACGGCGTGAACAACGGCTGGGTGAAAATCCTTGTGAAAGACAGCTCCAACAGCGCCTCCTATGAAGCTTGGATTCCCGAATCCGTTCTCACCGCCGGCGCCAGCACCACGACAACCACCACCAAAACGACCACGGGCACGGCGGGCACCATTACCAACTGCACCACCGGCGTGAATATGCGCAAGGGCCCCGGTACCAGTTATGGCCAGGTCACCGGCGTACCCAAAGGCGCCACCGTCTCCGTCCTCAGTTCCGAAACAGGCACCGATGGTAAAACCTGGTATAAGGTTTCCTATGGCACCACCTATAGCGGTTATATCCGCGCGGATTTCGTAGCCACCGCGGGAAGCGCATCTTCCAGCACCGGCAGTAGCACCACCGCAACCTACACCAAATATGAAACCGCCACCACCATGGTTTCCTTGGATAAGACCATCATCATGCGCAAGACCGCCGCTGCTTCCACCAGCAGCGCCAACGTGGTGAAAAAGCTGACGGGCGTGAAGGGAACCAGCTTCTCCATCCTGGGCGAGAGCGGCTCCTGGTATTTTGCCAGCTACGGCAGCTATCAGGGCTATGTGCGCAAAGCCGATTTCTCCACTGGAAGCTCCTCCTCCGCTTCCACCGCCACCGGGAATATGACCTATGCTACCCTTACCAAAACCTCCGCGGATGCCTGGGGCTACATCAAGCAGATCCCCGGCACCAATATCGGCTCGGATTTCGGTATTCTATACGATAACAACATTTACTGCAACGCCCTGAACGCCAAGGGTACCGATTACTACTACAACGCTTATTCGGGCAAGAAGAACTATTTCTTCTCCCTCTCTCCCCAGAATGCGGAAACCTATGTGATTTCCGGCCACAATATGCGCACCAGCAAAACCGGCTTCAACAACCTGCACCTGGTGCAGAACAGCCTGCTCAGCGGCGGCGGCTCCAGCACCTTCTACATCAACTTCGGCGGCAAGACAACCTGGCAGGTTGTGGGCTTCTTCGAGCTGAATGAGGATACCCTTAATAGCGAAGCTTCCCGCAAGAGCGCCCAGCAGTCTATTCTCCTAAACTTTGCCCTCACCGGCGCGGAAAAGCAAACCTGGATCAACCAGGTTATGGCTTATGCCAGCAGCACCTATAAGGGCAAGACCATCTCCTCCGCCAGCAGTTCGGATAAGCTGATGGTCCTCTACACCTGCGGCGATTACGGCAATGGCGCCGGCCGCAGCGCGGGCGGTTACCAGAACCTCTATTTCCTCCTCAAAGCCGTAGCCTAACCTGCATACAGAAACAAACGACGGCGCGGTCCATCCAGCATGGGCCGCGCCGTTTCCTTTTCCATGCATGAAACCGCGCCGAGTCGGAATAAGCGGAAATTTACCGCATCATAAAAGTTGGAGACGAACGTCTTCCTTTCTATATAATTCCGGTATAATCTATGCTATACTATGGTATCATCCAAATGATCGAAGGAGAGAGTCAACATGCATCTAAAAAAGTGGTCCCATCTGCTGATGCTGGCGCTGGTGTGCATCCTGCTGCTAGGCGTATGCGCGCCCGCCCTTGCCCAGGCGGAATATACCGCCTTCAGCCCCGCCAAGATTGGCCAGAGCCAGGATAGAACCATTATCCTGCGGGTAAGCCCGGATAGCTCTACCGCCGCGGAAAACGTGGTTAAAACCCTCAAGCGCGTCAAGGGTGAGAACTTCGACCTGCTGGGCGAAAACGGGGATTGGTATTATGCCAAATACCAGGATGCGGAAGGCTTTGTGCGCAAGGTGGATTTCACCATCATCGATCCCAACGCGCCCACGCCCACCCCAACGCCGGAACCCACGCCCACGGCCGACACCAGCGCGCCCAGCGGGGATAAATGGGGCAAAATCAAGGTGGACGGCACGAAGATCAACCATACCATCTATTGCAACGCCACCTCCGGAACCGATTATAAGTATAACCAGTCCTACTATTATATCTTTGCCATGACGAATTACAGCAGCCAGGTATCGGTCATCATGGGCCACAATATGCGCAAGAGCGCCGGTTCCTCCAGGGGTATGTTCCACCAGCTCCACCATGTGCAGAACGCTTTCTTGGGCAAGAGCACCTGTGAAAGCTGCGGAAAGAGCTGCTCGGGCGCCAAAACCTCCGTATTCGATATCGATTACCAGGGCTTTAAGAAGTGGCAGCTTCTCTGCTTCTATGAAACGCCCTCCGAAGGCGCTTACAGCGTTCTAGCAAACACCGTGGGCGGAACCGGAAGCCCCGGCAGCTGGATTTCCACCCAATATGCCAACGCCCAGACCAGCGGCTATAAAGGCAAGGTTGTGGACAGCAGCGGTACCGGCAGCGACCACCTCATGGTGCTCATCACCTGCGGCGATAAATATGGCTCCACCTCCACCGGCCGGCTGTTCATGGTTCTCAAAGCGATCGGTTAACCTGCATATATAGATAGATACCCGGCGCAATTAAAAGCGCCGGGTATCTTCAAATATTTACTGCGCACAACTTTTTTCTTTACAATTTCTTTGCTCTTCCCCCTTTTATTTGCGTCCTTTCTTGGTATATAATAATAAGGAACTTTATGAAACCCACGCCTATCTTTAAGATATGGTTATATCCGCTTTTATCAAAAAAAACTATATATCGGAGGTTGAAACATGGATGATCTCAAAAAGACACCGTTGTACCAGACTCACTTGGATCTGGGTGGCAAGATGGTGGACTTTGGCGGCTGGGCCTTGCCGGTACAGTATTCCTCCATTATTGAGGAACATAAGGCTGTGCGGGAGCGCTGCGGCCTATTCGACGTATCCCATATGGGAGAGTTGGATGTAACAGGCAAGGACGCCTTTGCTTATTTGCAAAAGCTCTGCACCAACGATCTTACCACCATGACCCCCGGTCGCTGCCGCTATTCCATGCTCTGCTACGAGAACGGCGGCGTGGTGGACGATGTGCTCGTCTATAAGCATGACGATACGCACTACATGGTGGTAGTCAATGCCGGCAATGCGGATAAGGACTATGCCTGGTTCCTGGAGCACGTTTTTGGCGATGTGAAAGTGGAAAACCAGAGCCCCCAGTGGGCGCAGCTTGCCCTCCAGGGCCCCCTGTTCATGCAGGTGCTGGAAGCGGCCGGCTACGAGGGAGAAATTCCTGCCAAAAATTATACCTTCACTCCTAAAATGAAGGTAGCGGGGATTACATGCCTGGTTTCTCGCACAGGTTATACCGGCGAGGACGGTGTGGAGCTCTACTGCGCGGCAGCGGACGGCGCGGCCCTCCACAAGGCGCTGATGAACGCCGGCCTTCCCCTTGGCATGCTGCCCTGCGCCCTTGGCGCCCGGGATAGTCTTCGTTTCGAGGCGGCCATGCCCCTCTACGGCCATGAAATGACCCAGGACATTACCCCCCTGGAAACCAACATCGGCTTTGCCGTGAAAATGCAAAAAGAGGACTTTATCGGCAAGAAGGCATTGGAGGGCCCGGTAAAGCGCCGCCGCATCGGCCTCAAGCTTTTGGAGCGCGGCATCGTGCGGGAGCACTACAATGTTTACCACGATGGCAAGCTGGTGGGCTTCACCACCTCCGGCGTGCCCGTGCCTACCCTGGAGGGTTCCCATGCCATGGCGCTGGTGGATGCGGGCTGCGCCGATGCGACGGATTTTGAAATCGAAATTCGCGGCAAAAAGCTCAAAGCGGCGCAAGTGCCCCTTCCCTTCTATAAGCGGGCATAACCCCTAATAACCCTATATTTTACTTCCATTCAATCTTAAGGAGGAAACAACAAATGGTACCGACAAACCGCAAGTACACCCAGAACGACGAATGGCTCCTGGAGGAGAACGGCCAGATCAAGATTGGCATTACGGATTATGCCCAGCATGAGCTGGGGGACATCGTGTTTGTGGATCTGCCCGGCATCGGGGATGAATTCAGCGCCGGGGATGATTTTGCCGTTGTGGAATCCGTAAAGGCGGCGGCGGAAATTTATACCCAGGTTACCGGCAAAGTCGTGGCCGTGAATGAAGCCCTTTCGGACCAGCCCGATTTGCTGAACCAGGATGCATACAACAACTATATCGCCATTTTTGAGGGCACGATTGACGGCGAAGTGATGAGCGCCGAAGAATACGAAGCAAAGATCGCCAAATAACCAAAAATTTATAGCAAGGGAGATTTGCCCACATGAAAAGCTACGTTCCCAATACGGTGAACGAGCGGCAGGAAATGCTTGCATCCATCGGCCTGCAAAACATGGATGACCTCTATGTAGATGTGCCCAAGGATATGCTGCTAAAGGAGCCGCTCCATATGCCAGCGGGGAAGAGCGAGCAGGAGGTACGCCGCATCTTCCAGGCGCTAGCAAAAGCCACCTGCATGGATATGCCCATCTTCCGAGGCGCGGGCGCTTATAACCACTATATCCCCGCCGTGGTGCCCCAGCTGGCCATGCGCAACGAATTCTATACCGCTTATACCCCCTACCAAACCGAAATGAGCCAGGGCATGCTCCAGGCCATTTTCGAATATCAAACCCTCATCTGCGACCTCACCGGCATGGATGCGGCAAACGCCTCCGTTTACGACGGAGCCCACGCCTGCTCCGAGGTAATGGTGGCCATGAAGTTCAACAAACGCAAAGCCAAGGTGCTTTACAGCGCGGGCTTGCATCCACACTATATCACCACCATGAAAACCTATGCCAGGTTCCTCAATATTGAACTGGTGGAAGTGCCGCTGTGCCCGGCGGGCAGAACGGCGGTTTCCAAAATAGCCGAGCTCAGTGCGGGCGCCGCGGGTATGCTGGCGGCTTCCCCCAATTTCCTGGGAAATATTGAGAACATGGAGTCCATCGCCGAGGCGGTTCATGGCTTTGGCGGTCTCTTCGGCGCGGTAGTAAATCCGCTGAGCCTGGGCGCCCTCAAGCGGCCCCGGGATTATGATGCGGACTTTGCTTTGGGCGATGCCCAGCCCCTTGGCATGCCCCTCAATTACGGCGGGCCGTACCTGGGCTTTGTTTCCACCAAAACCAACTATATCCGCAACCTTACGGGCCGCATCGTAGGCCAAACCTCCGATGCCGAGGGGAACCGGGTCTATTGCCTCACCCTCTCCGCCCGCGAGCAGCACATCCGGCGTGAAAAAGCAGCCAGCAACATTTGCTCCAACCAATGCCTCTGCGCCCTGATGAGCAGCATCTATATGTCCACCATGGGTCCCCAGGGCCTCGCCGAAGTGGCGGATCAAAACCTGCAAAAAGCCCATTACCTGGCCGAAGGTATGGCAAAGCTGCCCGGCGTTAAGCTGCGCTATCCGGAGACGCCTTTCTTCAACGAATTCGTTGTGGATTATGAAAAGGATGCGGAAACCGTCAACGCCGGCCTCAAGGCAAAGGGATACATGGGTGGCCTGCCCTTGGCCCGTCTGCTCCCCGGCGATAAGGGCATGCTCTGGTGCGCCACCGAGATGAACACCCGGGAAGAATTGGATGGCGTCCTCGCCGCCCTTAAGGAGGTGTTAGCATGACCAGATGTGCATTCCCGCTTTTATTCGAAATATCCAAGCCGGGTCGCAAAGCATACGATCTGCCCGCCCTGGACGTGCCCCGCAAGGACGGACTTTTGCCCGATGCCGTTAAGGCCGAAAAAGCCCTCCATCTTCCCGAACTGGCAGAAGTGGATCTGGTGCGGCATTTCGTGGGCCTCTCCCGCCGCAACTTCGGTGTGGATAACGGCTTCTATCCTCTTGGCTCCTGCACCATGAAGTATAACCCCAAGATCGATGAAGAGGTTTGCAACAACTTTTCCGGGCTGCATCCCTTCGCGGACCGGGATTGCGTGCAAGGCGCGGTGGATATGATGCTCGGGCTCCAGGAAGCCCTCTGTGAGGTGGCCGGTTTTGACGCGTTCACCCTGCAGCCCGCCGCAGGCGCCCATGGCGAATATACGGGCTTAACCCTTATCAAAGCCTATCATGACAACCGGGGCGATTTCGACCGTAAGATCATCATCGTGCCCGATGCGGCCCACGGCACCAACCCCGCTTCCGCCGCCCTGGCCGGCTTTAAAATCCGGGAAATCGTTTCCGCGCCGGACGGCGGCGTGGATCTGGACGCCCTCCGGGCGGCCATGGGGCCGGATGTGGCGGGCTTTATGCTCACCAACCCCAACACCCTGGGCCTGTTTGACCGCAATATCGGGGAGATCACCAAGATCGTTCACGAAGGCGGCGGCCTGTGCTATTATGACGGTGCAAACTTCAACGCCATCATGGGCGTTGTGCGTCCGGGCGATATGGGCTTTGATGTAATGCACATCAATTTGCACAAAACCTTCGGCACGCCCCACGGCGGCGGCGGCCCCGGCAGCGGTCCCGTAGGCTGCAAGAAGGATCTCATCCCCTTCTTGCCCATCCCCGTTGTGGTTCGGGAGGGCGAACACGGCAAGCTGGATTTCAAACGGCCCCTTTCCGTGGGCAAGGTCAAAGCCTTCTATGGCAACTTCTCCGTTATGGCCCGGGCCTATGCCTATATCCTCAGCCTTGGCGGCGAGGGCCTCCGGGAAGCCAGCCAGAACGCCGTACTCAATGCGAACTACATCTTCTCCCACCTCAAGGGCACGTACGGCATTCCCCATGACCGGATTTGCATGCACGAGTGCATCGTGAACCCCGGCGAGCTGGAGGACTATGGCGTGCACACCGCGGATATCGCCAAGGCCCTGATCGACTTTGGGTACCATCCGCCCACCATTTATTTCCCGCTCATCGTACACGAAGCGCTGATGATCGAGCCCTGCGAGAGCGAATCCAGAGAGACCCTGGATGCGTTTATCGATGCCATGAAGCAGATTGCCAAGCTGGCGAAGGAAGATCCCGAGCGCATGCACAAGATGCCCCTCACCACCCCCGTGGGCCGGCCGGACGAAGTAGGCGCAGCCCGCAACCCGGTCGTGAAGTGCGAGTGGTAGGAATTACCCTGGGGCTCCGCCCCTCTCCCCCGCCCGCTTTTTAAAAAAGCGGGGGAAAATTACTTTCCTAAACAAAATGACGGCCCGGCGCATATCGGATGCGCCGGGCCGTCTCGCTTTCCATCAATTCAATAATATATCGCTAGATTATTAATATACCATACGCGGGTTTCCCCCGCTTTTTAAAGCGGGTCAGGGGGTATGGGGGATGAAATCCCCTATACCTCCCCTACCTTCGGATGGAGATGCGGATGTCCACGCCGTCCGGCGTGTCGGCCTGCTCCACCTCCACCCGCATACCGCCTTCCCGAAGCTGATTGATGGCGGCGTTCATGGTGTTCATAAACAGGCGGTAGTCCTTGACCAGCCGGATAATAACGGGCCTTGGCTTTGCACCGTCCGCTCGTTCGTCATAAAGCCGATCCAAAGTTTTTTCCACAAGCTTCTCGGTTTCTTTTACGGAAAGGCCCTTTTCGCCAATGCGGCGCACCATGGAAAGCTGGGCCTTTTCATCCTTAAGCTTAAGCAGGGCCCTGGCATGGCGCTCTGTAAGCCCCT
>JAYFNX010000033.1:0-57224 GCA_034933245.1 Candidatus Pelethousia sp. | reverse complement strand
CTCTTTTTTGCTGCGTTATACGCGGCATAGTACATGATAAATTATAGCAAATATTCCTTGGTATTTCAAACCGCTTTTCGTATTTCCAGCAAAATAATGTGTGCGCGCCAAAAAAATATTGTACAATGCCGGAAAAATGATACAATAATTTAAATGAAAGTTTGTGGAGCTAAATATCAATGTTTGGATATATAGTGCCTTGCCGCGAGGAATTGAAGATTCGCGAGGAGGCGGAGTATAAGGCCTGGTACTGTGGCTTATGCAAAGGCATAGGCAGGTGCTATGGCCAAGTGGCGCGTTTGGCGCTAAGTTTTGATTGCTCATTTGTGGCCCTTCTTCTCTCCGGAGCGACGGGAGAGGGAACCTTAGGATTGGCCCGCTGTCCTTTTCGCCCCTTTAAAAAACGCCCCATGGCAATGGACTCCAAACCCATTTCTTTTGCAGCGGATCTTGACATTCTGCTTGCTTGGTATAAACTGGCCGATGATTGGCGGGATGAACATAAGCTGGGGGCTCCTTTAGGTCGGCTGGCCCTTTTGGGGGCTGCCCGCCGGGCGGAAGAACGGGCGCCCGGTTTGGCGCAGGCTGTTCGTGAGGGCGTTGCAGAACTGACGGAACTGGAAAAAACAGGATGTAAAGAATTGGACGCGCCTGCGGATGCTTTTGCCCGCATGATGCGCACGATAGGGACTTGTGCGCCGCTTCCCGAAGGACAGGCCAGGCGGATCGTTCCGCACATTCTTTATCATATGGGCCGCTGGGTCTACCTTATGGACGCGTGGGACGATTTGGAGAAGGACAGGAATAAGGGCGTGTACAACCCCTTCCTGGCGGCGGGTGCGGATAAAGCCCGGGCCCGGTTTTTGCTGGCCCTATCCCAAAATGAGGCGCTTGGAGCCTATGAACTGCTAAATCTTGAGGCCCATAAGGGTCTTTTGGATAACATATTATACGAAGGCTGCGCAAGCAGGATGCGTGGCATATTGGAGGACAAGGATGAACAATCCCTATAAGGTGCTTGGGGTCAGCGAAAACGCCACACCGGAAGAAATCCGTGCCGCTTATCTGCAGCTTGTAAAAAAATACCATCCGGATCGCTATACGGACCCGGCGCTCAGAGAGGTAGCCAATGAAAAGCTGATGGAGATAAACGAGGCCTATGAGCTTCTTACCAAGAAGAGCACAGGCACGGCGAGCCGCGGCCCCGGCAGCAGTTATGGATACGGCGGATATAGCGGCAGCGGCAATGCCTATTCCGGGCCCAATGCGGCGGAATTTGCCCGGGCGAGAGCTTTTTTAAGCCAGAACAACCTACAGGCAGCTAAAGCCGTTTTGGATGCAATCACCGTGCGAAATGCCGAATGGTATTATCTTTACGGTATTATCTATCTTCGCCAGGGCTGGTATGATAAGGCGTATGAATACCTGACCATTGCCTACCAGCAAGAACCCGGAAATGCCGAATATGCCAGCGCATATAATACCATCCGGCATACGGGCAGCCCGTATACCCGGCCGGCCGGAACCTATAGAGCCAATTGCGCGGGTTGCGACCTCTGCGCCAGCGCCCTGTGTTTTAGCAGCTTCGGCATGCCTTGCTGCTGCTGGTGCTGATTTGCACAAGCTTGGGAGCCTGGCGAGGGCTCTTTTTTTTAGGAGAAGGACACCGGAAATAAGTGCCGGAGCCATTGCCAGCCTGTGCCGCTTGTGGTAAGCTAAGTTTCGACAGCATATTACAAATTAGGAAGCGAGGTATTTCTTTAAAATGCAATTGCATCCTTCTGTGCAGGGGCTGAAAGAGGAGTGTACGCATCTCCGCCAGGCTTTGCACAGAATCCCTGAACTAGGGTATGAACTTTTTGAAACCCATGCTTTTGTGTTGCGCGCTCTTTCTCAGTCCCGGCCGGACCGCATCGAAATTTTGGCCGGCACAGGGATTAAGGCCGTATATATGACCCCCGGCGCACGGCAAACCATCGCCCTTAGGGCGGATATGGACGGCATCGCCACCACGGAACAGACGGGGGCGGCATATGCATCCGTACATACGGGGCAGATGCATGGATGCGGGCACGACGGCCATATGACCATGTTGCTGCTGACCGCTAAGCTCATCCATGAAAACCGGGCTAAGCTCCATACCAACGTCGTTCTGCTTTTCCAGCCTGCCGAGGAGGGAAAAGGCGGGGCACGGAACATGGTTGCGGAAGGAGCCCTGGAGAATCCCCATGTGGATCGCATCTACGGCCTGCATGTTTGGCCCACGGTGCCGTCTGGAAAATTTGGGGTCCGGTGGGGTCCCATGATGGCCCAGACCTGTGAATTTGACATACTCGTCCATGGCAAGAGCGCCCATGGCGCTAGCCCGCAAATGGGTGTGGATGCCATTGTAAGCGCGGCGGAGCTTATCACCCTGCTACAGACTGCCATTACCCGCAATGTAGATCCGCATCAGGATACCCTGCTTACCATTGGGAAAATCCAGGGAGGCGTTGCCCACAATGTCATAGCCGATGAAGTGACCTTGAGCGGTACCTTGCGCGTGTTCAGTTCCGCTGTTTATGATCAACTGCGCCAGCGCATTACCGCTATGATCAACGGCCTGTCCACGGCTACGGGCGCCAAATTCGATTTCAAGGAACTGATGCATTATCCCTGCGTAGATAACCCGCGGCCTCTTGTGGAGGAGTTCTATACCTACTTGGACGATATGTCCGATGTGATGCTGGTGGAACCCGTGATGGCTGCGGAAGATTTTGCGTATTATCAAAAGAATATACCAGGGCTTTTCGTTTTTTTGGGGATACAAGGCGGAAAAAACGAGCATTCCCTGCATAACTGCCACTTCGATTTTGATGAGGAAAATCTTTTGCTTGGGGTGGAACTATACGCCAGACTGCTGGGCTTGGTGGAGAAGCCGAATTAACGTAAAGGGCATAATAAGAAGCCTTCCTGGTTCAGTACATATATGCAGGAGGGCTTCTTTTTATTTCCCTATAACATGCGCACAAATCGGAAGGGCCGTTGCTCTGCTCACATTGAATCCATCTGCGCTTCCCTTCTTAGGAATTTATGCTTAAATAAATTTGTGGTGCGTTTACAGGTAAACATTCGGTCACACATAAACGGAGCGCTTCATATTATGCAATAACCATGCGCCCCTTGGCGCGAGAAAGGAACATTGCCTGGTATGAGCATGTATATGAATATGAACAACGGTCCCGTACGACCGGCCGCTAGGGGCGCACGCGGCGTGGTCCCGGTGACGCCTTGCCTGGGAGAGCCTATCGCAGCCGGAAAAGCCGCCGATACAATGGGATCCGTGGAAGAACCCATCGCCTGCCAACAAAACCAGAATGAGACTTCCTGCAGTAGGCCTTGCCCCCGCAGCGTGGCTTTCTGTGAAACGCTTACCTTGCACGAATCCTTTGATGCCTCTTGCATCACGGAAGAGAGCGCCCGAATCGCCTATGATACCAGCTTTCTTGGCTATACGGTAGAAGAACTTACCATGAGCGCCACGCTTCCCTGTGGCGGCACTTGTCCTGTGCCTGTGCAACGGGTCACGCTGACCGGCGCCATCCCGTATCTTATCAGCGTTGGGCCGGTAAGCAGCGGTTGTGGAAGCCAGGTGGATCTGTGCATCCAGGGGAGCACCATGGTGGATGAAGTGGTGGGTTACGCCTGCGGTAGCAGCGATCCGGATTTAAGCGCGGTCACTTGCAGCAATGTCACGCCCAGCCTCCGCGTGTCGGTAACCCCCTGCGGGTGCAGCGATAAGACCAATGTTACCGTCTGCGGAAAGTTTACCTTCAACAATTTGCCCCCGTTGACATAGGGCGGCGGGAGGCGAAAAATGCGAAAGAAGGGACGGAACGGTGTTCCGTCCCTTCTTTCGCGTTTGTCCACCCAGCAACAAGACAAATAAAAATGCCCGCCCCAAGATAATCAAGGGACGGACAAAATCTAACACAATATAGCGTATGGCACGGCCACGGAACCATTTCGGCCCGAACGTTACCAATTTAAAAGAATGTTAACATTATATGTCGAAAATATGGACTTGTCAACTATTGTTAGTATATTAACGAAAACGAACGTTTGATACGGGTCGTGGCAAATTTTACAGCGGAACATCCGCCTTCGGCTTCGGTATACTATACCAGGTAAACACACCCGGCGGCTTTAGCGCATATCCTGCAAAAGGTAGGAATGACAAAGGAGCGGGTGCTCCAAAAGGAGAAGGAGAGAATATGGTACGTTGGTGCTCTGTGGGCACGCTTGAATATGATGTGGATATTGGAAAACTCGCTCTGCGCCGCTTGGCCACAGAGTTCACACAAAATGAGGGGCTGGAGAGCAGACTTTCAGGAGAAAAAAATTGCGCTCGCTTTGAACTTCGTACGGAGGGAGACCTTGAACGCTGGTGCAAAGCCGTGCGGGGGCTTCTTCTCCGAGATATTTCACACTTCGAACTGGCGCGCATGGTAAACGAATTACCCCTGGTTCTCGAAGAGAAGCGAAGGGTTTTACCAGAGGCCGTAAAGCTTTCCCGGGCATGCCTTGAACCTGTGGAGACGGAGGGTATTCTCAAGGCGCTGCTAGCCTTTTACGCGGAAGAAAATCATTTAAATCTGGAAGGATTCCTGCGTTTTCGTATGCAGGAAACCATGCGGGATTGGGAGATCTGTGTGATGCGGGCAGCGGAGGAATTGCTGTTGGAAGCGGAATATTGGGAACTTATGCAGGTATTGTCCGCCTTCGTGCAATTGCGGCCTCCCCAGGTTCGGGACGTATATATCATCCTGAATCCGGACGGAAGCTGCACCCTAACGGACGACCAGGATAGCCGCATTGATTATGACCGCTGCACAGGCGATGGCGTGATGAGCGTGTTGGTAGGCCTTTCGCCCGAACGCATTACCGTATATGACCTTTCCGGCGGGGCAAGCACAAGCTTGGCGGAGACCTTGGTGCGCGTCTTTGAGGACAGAGTGCGAGTCTTTAAGTAAAAAAGCGGGATACCCGCTTTTTTAATTCAGCTTTCCAACCGATCCCGCAACGCTTTGAGACTGGTTTCCATGCGGGTGAGCATGGCAAAGGACGCGCTCTTTTCTTCGGAAGAAAAGTTTTCCATCATCGTGGTAAAAAACATATCGTAATCAATGGAGCACCACCTGGCGTATTCCTGGCCCTTTGGGGTGAGATAAATTCGAATGCAGCGCGTGTCCTTTTTATCCCGCGTGCGTTTCACAAACCCGCCGCTTTCCAGGCGACGGACGGATATGCCGGCTGAGGCTTTTCCTACGCCTAGGTACTCCGCAAGTTCGTTTTGGGTAGGCCGCCCAAGTTCCTTAAGCGCAAAGAGCACTTGTGGCTGGCCGGGGTAGAGGCCATATTTGCCCAGGGTAAGCTGCATACAGATATTGTAAGTGTGGGCAAGGCTGCTAAATGCACGGCCGATTTCGCCAGCGGAATATTCCCGTTTTTGACGTCTAACTTCCATGGTATGCCCTCCTGGAAAGGATTTACATGCCTATATGATATCCAATGGAAGGTATTGCCGTCAATCGCATTTTGCTATGCCGACATACAAGTTGTGTCGCATTTTAGGCAATGACTGTTATGCCAAAATGCAGGATTTGTTGTATACAATGCATGAACCGCCGTTACCATCGCCGGCATATTGTGAAAAAACCATGAAAGATAGGCAAAAAAAAACCAAGGGCGTATAGACGCGGAAGGTTCGGGGAATTGTCAGTTTGGGGGATATGTGCTATAATCCTTACAAATTCGCGATGAATAACGGGAAGTATCCCGTTCCATTTTCTTTTAGGGGGATAAAACTTTTATGATGGAACCCGCCATGATCCTGCGTCGTATGGAGGAACAACTGCGCAGCGATTACCAGATAGACCTGTGCGAGGCGAATACGGTGCAATTGCATAAGGCTATGGCCGGCGCGGTGATGTACAGCATTTCCGACGATTGGCGCCGGGCCCGCCGCAACCATGAAATGATACGCCGGGCCTATTACTTCAGCGCGGAATATCTGATGGGCCGCATGGTATTTAACAATCTCTATTGTCTGGATATTTTGGAGGAGATGCGCAAGCTTTTGCGGGCAAAAGGAGCAGATCTTTCCGCCATGGAGGATATTGAGGACGCAGCCTTGGGCAACGGCGGCTTAGGGCGCTTGGCCGCTTGCTTTTTGGACAGCGCGGCCACGCTGGATCTGCCGATGGACGGCTATGGACTACGCTATAAATTTGGCCTGTTTAAGCAAAGCATACAGGATGGCTTCCAAGTGGAGAAGGCGGACGATTGGCAGCGCCATGGCGATCCTTGGTGCCGCCGCCGGGACGATAAGACGGTGGAAGTGGTTTTTGCAGACCAAAAGGTACTGGCTGTACCTTATGATATGCCTATTATCGGGTATAACTCGAGAAATATCGGTACGCTGCGCCTTTGGCAAAGCGAGCCGGTGGAGGCCTTTGATTTTGCCCTCTTTAATAAGCAGGAGTATGATTTGGCCGTGCGGAACAAGAACAAGGTGGAGGACATCACCCGGGTGCTCTATCCAAACGACAGCACCTACGAGGGGAAACGCCTTCGGCTGAAGCAGCAGTATTTTCTTTCCAGCGCCAGTTTGCAGGATATCATCCGGCGGTATAAGCGCGTACGGGGAAACGATTTAGCCGGCTTTGCGGCCCATTGCGCCATCCAGCTTAACGATACCCACCCAACGATCTCCATCCCCGAGCTAACCCGTCTTTTAATGCGGGAAGGAATGGATTTCGATATGGCCTTTAACATCATCCGGCAGACTTTCAGCTATACAAACCATACCCTCATGAGCGAGGCGCTGGAACGATGGGATTATGAGCTTATGCGCTCCGTTGTGCCCGAGATCACCGAGATCATCAGCCATATTAACGATAAGATGAACGATGAACTTCGCGCTTTGGGCGCAGACGAGACCCGCATTTCCCGCATGCAGATTGCAACCGGTGGCCAGATTCACATGGCCCGCCTTGCGGTTTACGGCGGCACCTACGTAAACGGTGTGGCCCAGATTCACAGCGAACTGGTAAAGCGGGAGCTTTTTCCCGATTGGTATGCCATGTTTTCAGAAAAATTCTGCAACAAAACCAACGGGATCACCCAACGGCGTTGGCTTGGCCTTTGCAATCCCGAACTGTCCGATTTGATTGTGGATCGGTTGGGCAACAGAGATTACCTGCTGCATCTGGATCTTTTGCAGGGGCTAAAAACGCACATGGACGATGCAACGGTGGCCCGCTTTAATGCCGTAAAGCAACAGAAAAAGAACCAACTTTCCACCATTATTCGGGAAAAGGAAGGCGTATCCATACCCGCAAGCTTTTTGTTTGACATTCAAGTGAAACGGATGCATGAATATAAGCGCCAGTTTCTTAACGCTCTCTCCATTGTGGATATCTATTTTTCCATAAAGGAGGGCAGCCTTCCGGACTTCATGCCCACGGCGTTCATTTTCGGAGCCAAAGCCGCGCCAGGGTACGCCCGGGCCAAGAGCATCATCAAGTACATCAACGAGGTGGCGAAGATGATCAACGCGGATCCTGCCGTTCAGGATAAGCTTCGCGTGGTGTTTGTGCAAAACTATAACTGTTCCTACGCGGAGCATATTATCCCCGCGGCGGACATTTCGGAGCAGATTTCCCCGGCGGGCACGGAAGCCAGCGGAACGGGAAACATGAAGTTTATGCTCAACGGTGCCGTTACATTGGGCACGTATGACGGTGCGAACATTGAGATTATGACCGAAGCGGGGGAAGAGAACAACTATGTGTTCGGCGCTCGTGTGGAGCAAATCGAAGCCATACGCGATACCTATAATCCCAAGGAGATTTACGATAGGGAACCCCGTGTGCGCCGGGCATTGGACACGCTGGTGAACGGAACCGTAAACGATGGCGGCAGCGGGGTTTTCCGCGAACTGTACGAGGCCATTCTCAACGGCGCAAGCTGGCACCGGCCGGATCATTATTATCATCTGCTGGATTTTATGCCTTATGTGGAAGCAAAGCTGCGCGCAAACCGGGATTACAGGGACCGTATGGCTTTCGGCCGCAAATGCTTGATGAACGTGGCATCGGCAGGGAAATTTTCCAGCGACCGCACCATCCGCGAATATGCCGACGAAATTTGGCACATCCTACCCATCCCCTCAAAATGATTCTGCAAAATAGCGGTCTTTTTGAAGTGACTTCAAAATGGTAAAGCAATAGTTGAGCTAAGCACCAAAAAGGGCTTGCTGTCTGTGAAAAGCAGGCGGCAAGCCCTTCGGTTTCGCTTTGCCGCCACGGCCTTTGCAGCAATGGATATACGGGAATATTCGCATCACGGCCGCGACGGTTTTTACGAGATCCGTCTGTCTGTTCCCCCTATAAAACACATCCATATTTTGTATTGATGGGAATAGGGCGGTATCCCTCTGGAACAGCGTCTGCTTTTGCTGTATAATGCTGCCATGAATCAAACGATTGAAGAAAAGTTAAAGCTCCTTCCGGATGCGCCGGGCGTTTATAGGATGTATGACGCGGCTGGGGAAGTAATCTATGTTGGCAAAGCGGTTAATCTCAAAAACCGCGTGCGCCAATATTTTCAAAGTGCGCCCAAGGCTCCTAAAGTCGCGGCAATGGTGAGCCATATTGTGGATTTTGAATATATTCTTACCGCCAATGAAACGGAGGCTCTTACGCTGGAGAGCAACCTGATTAAGTCCCTCCGGCCTCGCTATAATATTCTGCTCAAGGATGATAAGCATTTTCCCTATGTCCGCCTGGATATTTGCCAGGATTTTCCTAGGTTTGAAGTGGTGCGACGGATCAAGAAGGATAAGGCCCGCTATTTTGGGCCTTACCTTTCCGCCATTGCCCTGCGGGATTCGTTGAATATGATCCGGGATGCGTTTCCGGTGCGCCATTGCAAGAAGGATCTTGCCAAGGCCATTGCCCGGCGGGAGCGGCCCTGCTTGATGTACCATCTGGGCAAATGCTGCGCTCCGTGCTCCGGCCGGATAAGCCGGGAGGATTACCATGCGTTGCTGGATAGCGTTTGCCGCTTTTTGGAAGGACATACGGAGCCCATCGTGGCTCGGTTGACGGCGGATATGGAGCAGGCTTCGGCGGCCATGGAATATGAGCGGGCGGCCCAGATCCGCGACCGCATCGCCGCCGTAAAGAGCCTGGGAGAAAAGCAGCAGGCCATTTCCACGGCGGGGGCTGTGCGGGACGTATTCGCCTTAGCTCGGGACGAGAACGACGCGGTGGTATTCGCCCTGTTCGTCCGGGGCGGAAAAATTGTAGGTACGGAGCGGCTTTCCATGGCCTGTGAAGAGGAAAGCGGGCCCGAGGTGATGGCAAACTTTTTAAAACAGTATTATGCCGAAGGCGTGCCCGTGCCCCCGGAAATTGTGGTGCATGAGCTTCCCGAGGACGCGGAGGCCATTGAGAGCTGGCTTACGGAGATACGGGGACATCGGGCCTCCATTCTTTGCCCGCAGCGGGGAGAAAAACGCAAACAGACGGATATGGCCTATGAAAACGGGCTGGATGCTATTCAAAAGGCCAGGGAACTGGAACACCGGGCTTGGGAAAAAGGGGAAGGCGCTTTGGCGGCTCTGTGCGGAGCTATTGGGCTGGATGTGCTGCCCGAACGCATGGAATGCTATGACAATTCCCATATACGGGGGCGGGATACCGTATCCGGCATGGTGGTTTTTTTAAACGGCCAGCCAGCGCCAAAGGAATACCGCCGTTTCCGAATGAAGGAGGAAGCGGGGGGAAACGACTTGATCGCCATGCGGGAGGTTCTGACCCGGCGCTTTCAAAAAGCCAAGGAAGGGGATGGCAAGTTTGTTAAACTTCCGGATCTGCTGGTGGTGGATGGCGGCAGAGAGCAGCTAAAGGTGGCGTTGGAAGTGCTGGCGGAATTCGGCCTAGACATTCCGGCCATCGGGTTGGCGGAACGCTCCGAAACCATTTTGCTGCCTGGGGTGGATACTCCCTTGGCTTTATCACGGCGGGATCCCGCCCTGCATCTTTTACAGCGCATCCGGGATGAGGCCCATCGCTTTGCCATCACCTACCACCGCAGTCTTCGGGCGCGCAATGCCCTCATGAGTCGGCTGGATCAAATCCAAGGCATTGGGCCCAAACGTAAGCGCGCTCTATTTGAACAGTTCATTACCTTGGACGCCATCCGGGAGGCGGATGTAGAGGCTCTATCGTCCGCACCCGGCATGAACCGGCCTGCCGCGCAAAAGGTTTACGATCATTTCCATATGGAAAATCATGGGGAGGCATGATATATTGGATGCACGGCAAAGGATACTTTTGAAAGGATTTATAAAAGACAGCGCATGTATAAACTTTTGGTTCTTGATATTGACGATACTCTTACGGTCTCGGGGTCCCGGGAAATTCCTTCCCGCAATCTAGAGGCTATCCGACGGGCGCAGGAGGCGGGCATATATGTTACCGTAGCCACCGGCAGGGGCTATCTGGGGTCTTCTTATATATGGAAACAGATGGGAATTGAGGGCCCGGTTATCAATTATGGTGGGGCGATTATCATGGATACCCGTACGGATCGGCCCATTTATACAACCCAAATTCCCGGCGAGATGGTGCAGGATATCCTTTCCCTGGCGGCGAACCGGAAGATGCATGTGCACCTGTATCAGGGGGATGCCGTGGTATATGAAAAGCCAAGCCAATACAGCGAGGCATACGTATCCCGGCTGGGACTTCCCCATTGGGCGGATCCGGCCATCCGGGACAAGCAATGGCAGGATGTACCCAAGATCCTCATTATCACAGAAGACGAGAAAGCGAAAGAACTGATCCCCGTCCTTCAGAAGAAATATGCCGGCAAATTAAAAATTTCAGGATCCAGCGCCGGCTATATTGAATTTAACCATGTTAGCGCCCACAAGGGCAGCGCTGCGGCCATTTTGGCGGAACAGTTGGGCATCAGTCCCGCGCAAACGGTGGCGGTAGGGGACAATTCCCTGGATATGGAAATGATTCAATGGGCCGGGTTGGGATGTGCCGTGGGCAATGCCCAGCCGGACATCCTTGCCGCCGCGGATCTGGTTCTGCCAACATGCGGGGATATGGCCGTTGCACACCTGATCGATACGGTACTCTTGAAAGGATAGATAATGCCATGAACGTTTGTATACGGGTGGAAGAACTGGCGCAGCAGTTGGATATGGAAATATTGGAGCGGGGAAAAGGGGTCGTCTGCTTCCGTTCTGCGGAGATCAGCCGCCCCGGCTTACAGTTCACAGGCTTTTACAACCACTTTGACCCCCACCGTGTCCAAGTGATTGGTAATGCGGAGATGTATTATCTCTACAGCCTTACAGAAAACGAATTGCGGGAACGCATGAGCCGTTTTATGGAAACAGAAATTCCCTGTGTCGTATGCGCCAGGGGGAAGGTGCCGCCGGCTACGGTAATTGAATATGCCAAAAAAAACGAAGTGGCTGTTTTTCGAGCCCTATGCAATACGGACCAGACTGGACACGCGCTCAACAACTTCATTGCGGATCGTCTTTCCAGGCATATCCTTACCCATGGAGTCCTGATGGATATATTCGGCGTGGGGGTTCTGCTTAGAGGCGAAAGCGGCGTGGGCAAGAGTGAAACCGCCTTGGAAATGATTCGGGCGGGGCAGCGCCTGGTAGCGGACGATGTGGTGGAGGTCAGCCGTATTGGCGATAGGCTGGTGGGCCGGGCGCCGGAGCAAATCCGTCATTTCATGGAGGTGCGAGGAATCGGCATCGTGGATGTGCGCTATCTTTATGGGGTGGGCGCTGTGCTTCCGGAGAAGGAGATCGATATGGTGATCGACCTGAAGTATTATGATAGCCAGGAGCAATATCTTCGGATAGGAACCGAGGAGACCAGCACAGTGGAAATTTTGGGGGTTCCGTTGCCCAACACCATCATTCCCGTAAGCCCTGGACGGAATTTGGCTATCGTGGTGGAAGTGGCGGCAAGGAACTTCCGATTAAAACGTCTGGGTTATGATACGGGCGCACAGTTCGATTCCAATCTTCTGAGATAAAGAAGAATAAAAGGAGTAAGAAGGATGATGTACCGAATTGGAGTGGACATAGGTGGCACCAACATTGCGCTGGGATTGCTGGATGAAAAACTAGAATTAAAAGATGCCAGAAGCATCCCGTTCCAACGGGGTGGGGAACGCGTGGCCGCATTGATTGCCGGGCAGGCCGGGGCCATGTTGGAAAAGGTTGGCGCCGGAAAAGAGGATCTCTCCTGCATCGGCATTGCTGTGCCCGGCAGCATTGACCCGGTGGGAGAATTGGTCATCCATGCTTATAATTTGGATTTTCATAACGAGCCGCTTCGGGCACGGATTCAGACCCATTTTTCAGGCATTCCCGTTACGCTGGGTAACGATGCGGATGCAGCCGTGTTGGCCGAGCTTTATAAGGGTGCCCTTCAGGGCTGTAAGACCGCCGCGCTTTATACCATAGGTACCGGAATAGGCGGCGGGTATATCCTAGGCGGCCGGATGTTCCGGGGAGGCCGGGGGAACGGCATTGAACCGGGCCATGCCGTGCTGGTGGATGGGGGCGTACATTGCACCTGTGGGGTGCTGGGCTGTGTGGAAAGCTATTGCTCCGCCACTGCCCTCATCCGGGAAGCAAACAAGGCAATGGGTGAGCACCGGGAGAGCCTTCTTTGGGAGAGGACGATGGGAGATTCGGCCGCCATGACTGCCAAATTGGCTATTGATACCGCGAAGGATGGAGATAAAGCAGCCCTTGCCGTATTTCATACGTACGTGGGGCATCTTGGCTCCGCCATAGCCTCCGTTATGAATATGCTGGATATGGAGATTGTGGCCATTGGCGGAGGCGTTAGCGGGGCAGGGGAATTCCTTTTTGAACCGCTGCGTAAAGATGTGGATTCCAAGTGCTTTTTCAAAAACCACGGCGCCGTGGTGCCGGCGCAAATGGGCAATGCAGCCGGTATGGTTGGCGCCGCCATGTTTTACCACAATGCCCATAATGGGTAAATCGGTTTCAAGCTTCATAGAAAAAGTGGCGTACGCCACTTTTTAATTTATAGAAGATAGCTGCCTGAAAATTCAGCGGGTGGCATATAGATTACCGCCCAAGCTGTCGCAAGCGACGATGGCCGGCATTGCTTCTATGTGAAATTTCCGGATGGCTTCCGTTCCAAGCTCCGGGAAGGCTACCATTTCTACGGCGCGGATGCTCCGGGCTACAAGCATACCCGCACCGCCCGTTACCGCAAAATACACCCCCCGGCCACGCAAGGCTTCCAACACATCGGGAGAGCGGGGTCCTTTCCCAATAAGGGCCGTGACCCCGGCATCCATGAGTGCCGGGGTATATACATCCATCCGGGCGCTGGTCGTAGGCCCGCACGGGCCGATTACCTCTCCGGGAGCCGCAGGGCAGGGGCCGGCATAATAGATGGCGCAGGGAGCGGGCAGAGGCCAATCCGCAGGGAGCTTTGTTGCAGAGAGAGAGCGCGAGCCTTGCAGCATGGCAAAAAGACGCTTATGGGCCGCATCCCTGGCTGTATAAAGCGCACCATAGAGCAGCACGGCCTCTCCGGCTCGCAAGGAAGCGACGTCCTCCGCAGAAAGGGGTAGACGTATGCGCCGATACGTTGCATTGCACTCCATTATAGCCTCCTTGTAGCATGCCTGCAGGCATGGCACTGCATATTGATCGCCACAGGCAGCCCGGCAATATGGGTTGGCATCTGTGCCATATGAACGGCCAGGGCCGTCACCCTTCCACCAAGGCCCATGGGTCCAATTCCACTTTCGTTGATCCGCCGCAGGGATTCCGCTTCCAGGCGGCGAAGCTCTTCATCCGGGCTGGGAAGGCCCAGCGGCCTGAGAAGCTGGCGCTTGGCCAGCAGGGCGGCCGCCTCCATGGTGCCTCCAATCCCCACGCCTATCACGCCGGGCGGGCATGCGCAAGCGCCTGCGGAAACCGCCGTTCCCACCACGGCTTCCAACACGCCCTCTTCCCCTTGGGCGGGCGTGAGCATATAGATCCGGCTCATATTCTCGCTGCCAAAGCCCTTAGGAGCAACCGTAATAACAAGGTCATCTCCTTCCACAAGACGAAGGTGGAGGATAGCGGGGGTATTATCGCCCGTATTTTCTCGTGCAAGAGCAGAAACCACGGATTTCCGCAGATACCCTTCCCGGTATCCGGCGGAAACGCCCTTGTTTACCGCAGCGTTAAAATTCCCCTCAATATGTGCATTCTGCCCCAAATCTACAAACACCACCGCCATGCCCGTATCCTGGCAGCATGGCCGCATGGCCGATTGAGCCAAGGTGGCATTTTCCAATATCTGTTCCAATACAGCCCTGGCATGCCCCTTTTCATTTTCCTTCGCCTTGGCAAGAGCATGCAGCACATCCGTTGGCAGACAACAGCAGGCCTCTATGCAGGCATCCCGCACGGCGGTCGTGATAGCTTCGGCTTGTATGGTTCGCAAATGTAGCGCTCCTCTCTGGCTTTTTCATTTTCTTGACCCATTATAACACAGGAAAGGGAAACTGTATATTATGCATATATTCAAAATTTTATACAAAAATAATTTATAATTATCCATTGACAGAACGAACGTATATGGGTATAATTATCAGAAAATAACCTTTATGGAGGAATAATTATGAGCAAGCCCATCAAAAAAGTCGTTCTCGCCTATTCGGGCGGCCTGGATACATCCGTCATGATCCCCTGGTTGAAGGAGAATTATGATAACTGTGAGGTCGTGGCGGTTTGCGCAGATGTGGGCCAGGGAACGGAGTTGGACGGCCTGGAGGAGAAGGCCCTGAAAACTGGCGCTTCCAAGCTGTATATTGAAGACCTAAAAAAGGAATTTGTAGAGGACTATATATTCCCCACCCTTAAAGCGGGAGCCAAGTATGAGGGGGAATATTTACTTGGCACATCGATCGCTCGGCCGGTTATCGCCAAGCGCATCGCGGAGATCGCCCTCGCCGAGGGGGCGGATGCCATTGCCCACGGTTGTACCGGTAAGGGAAACGACCAGGTTCGCTTTGAGCTTACCATTAAGGCCCTGGCCCCACAAATGCAAGTGATTGCACCATGGCGGGTTTGGGAGCTTAAGAGCCGGGAAGATGAGATTGATTATGCCGAAGCGCATAACATCCCCCTGAAGATCAGCCGGGCCACCAACTATTCCAAGGATAAGAATCTTTGGCATCTTTCCCACGAGGGCTTAGAGCTGGAGGATCCCGCCAATGAGCCAAACTGGGCCAACAGTTTCCTGGAAATGGGCGTTTTGCCCCAGGACGCACCGGAAACCCCTGCGTATGTCAAGATTGGTTTTGAGAAGGGTGTCCCCGTATCCCTGGACGGCGAAAAAATGGAGAGCGTTGCTTTGGTGGAAAAGCTTAACAAGCTGGGCGGCGCCAACGGCTGCGGCATCGCGGATATTGTGGAAAACCGGCTGGTCGGCATCAAATGCCGCGGCGTCTATGAGACCCCGGGCGGAAGCATCCTCTATAAAGCGCACCAAATCCTGGAGACTCTCTGCTTGGACAGGGATACCATGCATTACAAGGAGTTGGTTGCTTCCAAGATTTCGGAGCTGGTTTATGACGGCAAGTGGTTCACCACCCTGCATGATGCCCTCGCCGCTTATGTGGATGTAACCCAGGAGAACGTCACTGGCGAAGTTACCCTTAAGCTTTACAAGGGCAACATGATTCCAGCGGGCGTAACCTCTCCTTATTCCCTATACAGCAAGGCGATTGCAACCTTTGGCGAGGACAATGTGTACGACCAGAAGGACAGCATTGGCTTCATTACCCTCTTTGGCCTGCAGATCAAGACCAAGGCCCTGATGGAGCAAAAGCATAAGAAGGCATAAAGAAAGATAGAAGGTGTGGGAACGATGGAAAAGTTATGGACGGGTAGATTCCACGGGCAGCTGGACGCGGCGGCGGATGATTTCAATTCATCCATTCGGTTTGATTCGCGCATGGCCGCCCAGGATATTGCGGGGTCCATGGCCCACGCGGCCATGCTGGCCGCAAAAGGGATTCTTTCAAAAGAGGATGCGACCGCTATTGTGGAAACCCTGGGTAATATCTCGGAGGAATTGGCCTGTGGCAAACTGACCATAGATCCCGCCAGTGAGGATATTCATACTTTTGTGGAAACGGAGCTCACCCGCCGCATCGGAGAGGCCGGGAAGCGGCTCCATACGGCCCGGAGCCGAAACGATCAGGTTGCCCTGGATCTGCGCTTGACCTTGCGGGAAGAATGCAAAGCGTTGGATGGGGCGGTCTGTACCCTCCTAGAAATACTGTGCAACAAGGCGGAGACGCATGCCGAAACCATCATGCCGGGTTATACGCATATGCAGCGAGCGCAGCCGGTTACCTTTGGCCAGCACCTGATGGCATATGGTATGATGTTGCTTCGTGACCGCGAGCGCTTAAACCAATGCGCCGCCCGCATGAACGTCTCCCCTCTGGGGTGCTGCGCTTTGGCTGGCACCACATATGATACGGATAGGAAAATGACGGCGAAAGCCCTTGGCATGAACGGCATATGCCAAAATAGCCTGGATGGGGTGAGCGACCGGGACTTTTGCGCGGAACTCGCCGGCGTGCTTTCCATCCTCATGATGCACCTTTCCCGCTTTTCGGAGGAGATCATCCTGTGGTGTTCCTGGGAATTCGGCTTTGTATCCCTTTCGGATGCTTATTCCACCGGGTCTTCCATCATGCCGCAGAAGAAGAACCCCGATATCGCGGAGTTGATTAGAGGAAAGACAGGCCGGGTATATGGGGACCTGATGGGCCTTCTCACTACCCTTAAGGGCCTGCCCCTTGCCTACAATAAGGATTTGCAGGAAGATAAAGAGGCGATCTTTGACGCGGTGGATACCGCGAAAGCTTGCCTTGGCATGATGGCCCCCATGGTGGATACCATGCAGGCCCGGCTGGAAAACATGCGCCGCGCTGCTGCCGGCGGTTTCATCAATGCCACGGATTGCGCGGATTATTTGGTCACAAAGGGCATGCCTTTCCGTTCCGCTTATAAGGTGACGGGGGAACTGGTAGCCCATTGCATCGCAAACGGCCAAACGTTAGAAAGCTTGCGCCTGGAGGATTATCAAGTCGCGTCGCCACTTTTCGAAGAGGACATCTTTGAGGCCATCAGCTTGGAGTCCTGCGTGCAAAAACGCCGCAGCCAGGGAGGAACCGCACCGGAGCAGGTGCGGACGCAAATCGCTTGGGTAAGGGAGAAACTGAAGGAATGGTAAAGGTATTTATTGACGGCGAAGCGGGAACCACCGGGCTGGGAATCCGGCAGCGGCTGGAGAAACATCCCTACGTAGAGCTGCTGGGAATAGACCCGGCGCTGCGCAAGGATGCGGATGCCAGACGGTCCCTTTTAAATCAGGCGGATATCGCGTTTCTGTGCTTGCCGGATGCGGCGGCCCGGGAGGCAGCGGCGCTTGCGCAGGGCAGCGCCGTCCGCATATTGGACGCTTCTACCGCCCATCGTACAGTTCCGGGCTGGGCTTATGGCTTCCCGGAGCTCTCCCCCAAGCATCGTGCACAGATCGCTTTGGGTAGCCAAATAGCCGTTCCCGGATGCCATGCAAGCGGCATGATTGCCCTGGTGTATCCTTTGATGGAAGCAGGCCTTCTTCCCAAGGATGCCAACCTGTGCTTTACTTCCATAACAGGCTATACGGGCGGCGGAAAACGAATGATTGCGGAATATGAGACGAAAGAAACGGACAGACCCGCTTGCTATAACGCGCCCCGGCAATATGCTCTCGCCCAAAGCCATAAGCATTTGCCTGAGGTAAAGGCGCTTTGCGGCCTTACAAAAGGCCCGGTATTTCTGCCCATCGTTGGGGATTTCCCCCGGGGCATGGCCGTAACGCTGCCCCTTCACGCGGAGCAGCTACGAAAAACGGTTTCGCCGGAACTCGTATGGGAAACCCTCTCGGCCCATTATGCGGGAAGTCCCGTGGTAAAACTGCTTCGCTTGGGGGCGGAGGCTGGAGAGGGCGGCTTCTTTGCAGCTAACGCTTTGGCACACCGGGATGGCATGGAGCTATTGGTTACAGGGAATGAGGAGCGGATGCTGCTGCACGCACGGTTTGACAATCTAGGCAAAGGCGCTTCTGGCGCGGCCCTCCAGTGCATGAATATTATGCTGGGGTTGGACGAAACGACGAGCCTTGCCTTATGATTTAGATTTTTTAGAGAAGGAACGAAGAACCATGAAGACCATGCAAGGCGGCGTTTGCGCCGCAAAAGGCTTTACAGCCGCCGGCGTCCACTGTGGCATCCGCAAGAATAAGAGCAAACGGGATTTGGCCCTTATCCGTAGCGATCGGCCTGCTGCGGCGGCCTGCGTGTATACCACCAACCTAGTACAGGGCGCGCCCATTCAGGTTACAAAGGAGCATGTTGCCAACGGCTATGCGCAGGCCATTCTATGTAATAGCGGCAATGCCAACACGTGCAATGCGGATGGGATTGAAATTGCCCAAACCATGTGCGCCCTGCTGGAAAAGGAAAGCGGCATACCCGCCCAGGATGTGATCATCGCCTCCACGGGCGTTATCGGACAGCCCCTGCCCATTGCGCCCATTGCCTCTGGTATGCCCGCGTTGGTAGCGGCGCTTGGAGACAGCAGCGAGGATGCGGCGGAAGCCATCATGACCACAGATCTTCAAAAAAAAGAACTGGCCGTAGAGTTTACACTTTCTGGTAAAACCTGCCGTTTGGGCGGGATCGCCAAGGGCAGCGGGATGATCCATCCAAACATGGCCACCATGCTCGTATTTATTACCACAGATGCGGCCATATCCCCGGCCATGCTGCAAAAGGCGCTGAAGGCGGATATCCAGGATACCTTCCATATGATCAGCGTGGATGGGGACACCTCCACCAACGATATGGTGAGCATTCTGGCAAACGGTGCCGCTGAGAATCCGACGGTTTCGGGGCCCGGCGCGGACTATGATGCTTTCTGCGCCGCGCTATTCCAAGTAACGCGATATCTCTGCCGCTCCATTGCCAAGGATGGGGAAGGAGCCACCAAACTCATCGAGTGCGTCGTAACAGGGGCCACGGATAGGGATGCGGCCCGGATCGTAGCCAAATCGGTGATTTGCTCCAGCCTTTTTAAAGCGGCTATGTTCGGTGCGGATGCCAACTGGGGCCGGGTGCTCTGCGCCATAGGCTACAGCGGCGTGGATGTGGATATTCATAAGGTGGATGTGGCTTTCCGTTCCGCGAATGGGTATGTGCGCGTATGTGCGGCGGGCGCCGGCATTCCCTTCAACGAGGAGCAAGCAAAGGCCACCCTTTCTGCAGATGAAATTCAGGTGGAAATTGCGCTCCACAGCGGCGCCTGTGAAGCCACCGCCTGGGGATGCGACCTAACCTATGACTATGTAAAAATCAATGGAGATTACAGAACATGACCGCTAAGATGGAAAATGCCCAGCGGGCGCAGGTGCTGGTTCACGCCCTGCCTTATATTCAGAAGTATTCCAATAAGATTATCGTGGTCAAGTATGGGGGAAACGCCATGCTCAATGAGGAGCTCAAGCGGGCGGTAATGAACGACATTGTGCTCCTTTCCCTTATCGGCATCCGGGTTGTATTGGTGCACGGAGGGGGCCCCGAGATATCCGATACCCTTAAGGCCATGGGCAAGAACACCGCTTTTGTGGATGGCCTTCGAGTTACGGACCAAGAGACGGCGGATGTGGTTCAGATGGTTCTGGCAGGAAAGATCAACAAAAGCCTGGTGAATCTCATTGGAGCTATCGGCGGCCGGGCCATGGGCCTTTGCGGGCTTGACGGCCGCATGATTCACGCCAAGGCCCTGGATAAAGAAAGATTGGGTTTTGTGGGGAGCATCGAACAGGTGGATCCGCAGCCCATTCTGGATGTGCTGGCTATGGGATATATCCCCGTGGTTGCAACAGTAGGGTACGGTGAGGCTGGAAACGTATATAATATTAACGCCGATACGGCGGCGGCCAGGCTGGCTGGTGTGCTCAAGGCGGAAAGCCTGATCAGCATGACGGATATCGCGGGCATCCTTCGGAACCGGGAGGATCCTGCTTCTCTGATCCCTCGCATTCATGTGAGCGAAGCGCCCCAGCTTATGCACGAGGGTGTTATATCCGGTGGGATGATCCCAAAAGTGGAATGCTGCATTGAAGCTATACGCCGGGGCGTGAAGAAGGTTTTCATTATTGATGGCCGCATTCCCCATGCGATTCTCATGGAAATCCTCACGGACGAAGGCATCGGCACCATGTTCATCTAAGAGAAGGAGAAGAAACGCAATGAATACCATCGAAAAGACTGAGCAGTACATAGCCCACACCTATTCCCGGGTTCCTTTGGCCCTTGCCAGCGGGAAAGGCTCCCTGCTTTATGACGAAGCCGGGAAAACGTATATCGATCTGGGAAGCGGCATTGCGGTGAACGTGTTTGGCGTATGCGATGAAGCGTGGGAAAAGGCTGTTTGCACCCAGGCGGGGAAGCTGCAGCATTGCTCCAATTATTATTATATGGAGCCCCAGGCCGAACTTGCCGCACTCCTTTGCCAAAAGAGCGGGATGAAAAACATCTTTTTTTGCAATTCCGGCGCGGAGGCCAACGAATGCGCCATCAAGGCGGCCCGCAAGTATTCTTCTGACAAATATGGGCCCGGTCGGCATGGTATCATTACCCTTGTAAGCAGCTTCCATGGGCGAACCATGGCCACGCTAAGCGCAACGGGCCAGGAAGCCATGCATGTCCATTTTGGGCCCTTCCTTCCAGGGTTTGTTCACGTACCGGCCGATGATATCGGCGCTATGAAGCAGGCGTTGGACAAGGGGGATATCTGCGCCATCATGATGGAAATGATTCAGGGTGAGGGCGGCGTCCACACCTTGGATAAGCCTTATGTGCAGGCGGTAGCCAAGCTTTGTGCGGAACGGGACGTACTTTTACTTATTGACGAGGTGCAGTGCGGAAACGGGCGCACGGGGAAATATTTTGCCTATATGCACTATGATGTGCATCCTGATATCGTCTCTACCGCCAAGGCAATTGCCGGGGGCCTGCCCATGGGCGCCACGCTTTTCGGGGAGAAAACAGAAAATGTTCTCAGCCCGGGAACGCATGGTTCCACGTATGGCGGCAATCCCATCTGTGCGGCAGCGGGGGTGAGCATCGTTTCCCGCATCGACGACGCGTTGATGGACGAAGTGACGCAAAAGGGCGCTTATGTTCGGAACCGGCTGTGCAATGCGCCGGGCGTGGAGGAGGTAACGGGCATGGGACTGATGCTGGGCGTAAAAACGAAAAAGGACGTGAAGGATGTTATCGCAGGGTGCAGAGACCGCGGCGTTATCATCCTATCCGCAAAGGATAAGGTAAGGCTGTTGCCTGCCCTCAACATTCCCATGGATCTTTTGGAGAAAGGCATCAATATTTTAATGGAGGTTATAGCCCAATGAAGCATTTGCTGAAATTATCCGATCTCACCAGCGAGGAAATCGTAGACATTCTGAACTTGGCGGATCAGCTCAAATACGAGCAAAA
The DNA here is from genome assembly GCA_034933245.1 of Candidatus Pelethousia sp. Classification (GTDB taxonomy): domain Bacteria; phylum Bacillota; class Clostridia; order Christensenellales; family CAG-138; genus Pelethousia. The sequence continues at coordinate 35,531 of JAYFNX010000033.1, read as the reverse complement.
GCACGGCATTGAGCACAAGCATCTCGCCGGGAAGACCCTAGGCATGATTTTCCAGAAATCTTCCACCCGTACCCGTGTTTCTTTTGAAACGGGGATGTATCAGTTGGGCGGCTACGCGCTGTTCCTCAGTTCAAACGATCTGCAGATAGGCAGAGGCGAGCCTGTGCAGGATACCGCTCGCGTGCTTTCCCGGTATTTGGATGGTATTATGATCCGCACGTTTGCCCAGCAGGAAGTGGAGGATTTGGCCGCCTACGGAACCATTCCCGTTATCAACGGCCTTACGGATTACTGCCATCCGTGCCAGGTTCTGGCGGACCTGATGACCGTGCGCGAGCGCAAGGGAAGCCTCAGTGGCTTGAAGCTATGCTTCATTGGCGATGGGCATAACATGGCCAACTCTCTGATTGTTGGCGGCATCAAGACGGGCATGACGGTGGCTGTGGCGACGCCCAAGGATTATGCCCCGGATGCGGCTATTCTCGAGTGGGCCGTCCAAAATGGAAAGTTTGTGCACACCCAGTCCGTGCTGGAAGCGGCAGCAGGGGCGGATGTAATTTTTACGGACGTATGGGCTTCCATGGGCCAGGAACAAGAGGCCAAAAAACGGCAAGCGGCTTTTGCGGGGATCTATCAGGTTAACGATGCCGTTATGGCCGTGGCAAAACCGGATTGCATGGTACAGCACTGCCTGCCCGCACACCGGGAAGAGGAAATAGCCACCAGTGTTTTTGAGGCCCATGCGGAGGAAATCTTCGATGAAGCCGAGAACCGTCTCCATGCCCAAAAGGCGGTTATGGTAAAACTTATGGCATAAGAAATTTCGAAAAAGAAAGATAGGTGCGCGGTGTCATCGTGATACCGCGCCCGTTTATTTTCGACCGATCAAAGAGACCGGAATTTATAATAATACATACCGGAAATCGCAGCATGGCCGTTTGTCTGCTCCAACAATTGCCTGGCTGCTTGAATTGCGCTTAAAAGATCGGCGTCTTTCATTTCAGCAAAGCCGCACCTTAATTCAAACAGATGCTGATATTGGGCATTCAGCCTTCCTGCAAGGCAAACGATTTTCTCTTTAACTTCAGCATACGATTCCAACGCGGTAACAACGAGCATGCGTTCTCGACAAATTCGTGAGGTTTGATCCATTGGGGTCAAATATCGTTTAACCAGCCTTTCTAGGGCTTCTGCCTGCATAGGTTCCCCCAGCTTTTTTATTTCAAGCAAACAGCAAAACATAGGCCTATCTCCCTTCCGCTCCTATGGAATCTATATGTGCGCTATTGGGCGTTGAAAACCATAGAAGATCGCTGAAAACAGACTGGTGTTGCATGAGAAAATGGGAAAGCACCGGATCAAACTGTGAACCGGCGTGCTTTTGAATTTGGGAAAACGCTTCGTCAAGAGACTGGGCGTTATGGTAATGCCGTGCGCTTGTAATCGCATCAAAGGCATCGCAGATGGAGGTGATTCTGGCGATTAAGGGAATGCTTTTCCCGGAAATGCCAAGGGGATATCCGGCTCCATCCCACCATTCATGGTGAAACTGGGCTGCGCAAATCGCTAAATGATAAAAACCCGGATTGTGTAAAAATAGGGACTCTTGCTCTAATGAGGCCAATATTTTTTTGGCGTCATTCGGATGCCGTTGAATAATCATCCGGTCTTCGCCGCTTAGTTTCCCCGGCATTTCAAGGATAGAAGTTGGCACCCGCAGCTTGCCGATATCATGAAAAAAAGCGGCCTGGCCGAAGGGCAGACAGTCCTGCATGGATACCTCGCCAGATCCCGTTAGCGCTAACCCGAAGCAAAAGGATCGTACATAGAGCTCCACACGGCTTAAATGTGTGAATAAGTATTGCGGCATCCCTGAAAGAAGATCACGAATATTTCTTATTGGAACGGAATCATCCATTTAGAGATCTCCTTTATTTGCATTTGTCAGTTAGCATGGATCGGCGTAAAATCCGTATGGAAATATCATTATTTAGTCTAATTGCACTTTTAGACCATTATAGCATGATTCAATTGCACATACAATACAGGCAGTCCCAATTAATTTTAAGGAGCGTAAGAAATGTCTGTTGATTATTATGATATAGGCAAGAGGATCCGTAAGGTACGAATCGAACAAGGAGTCACGCAGGAGCAACTTGCGGAACGCGTAGGCGCCGGGACGACCCACATCAGTCATATTGAAACAGGCAATACGATACCGAGCTTAAAAACATTCCTTGCAATCGCTAATGCCTTGAAGGTTTCCCCAGATGAATTGCTTTGCGGCAATGCCAGCGCTTCGCTGTATGTTTTTCAAAACGAGATTGCTCAAATTACGGCGGATTGTACAATATCGGAAATTCGTATTATCACAGAGACAATTGCCGCACTAAAAACCGCATTGCGAAAAGCCTATAAAGAGAAGGAGCAATAAGATTTGAGGAAGTCTTTTTTATATGCCGGTATCCCTCTTATTAGCGGGTGGCGGATGGTATACTTATGGCCCCGGTCATCCCGATCACAACAGGAGTGGAAGAACACGGCCGATTCATGTTATGCTATAATATAGATATGGAGCATTATGATGAAACGCAGATTATCCGTAGCAAGCGAAAAAAGGAGCGTATATGAAAAAATTCATTTCCTGGAATGTGAATGGATTCCGAGCCTGTCTGCAAAAAGGCTTTGACCAGGTATTTCAGACGGAGCAGGCCGATTTCTTCTGCTTGCAGGAAACCAAGATGCAACCCGGCCAAGCGGATTATTCCCCGGAGGGCTATCATGTTTTTTATCATAGCGCTGAAAAAAAAGGCTATTCGGGAACGGCTGTTTTCGCAAAGGAGGCGCCTCTATCCGTTCAATACGGCATTGGTGAAACCCACCGAGACGAAGGCCGGATAATAACCTTGGAATATGCCTCATTTTATCTGGTCACTTGCTATTCCCCGAATGCGCAGGAGGGGCTTAAACGCATTGCATACCGCATGGCCTTCGAGGACGATTTGCGGGCCTATCTTCAAAGCTTGGCCGTGCAAAAGCCCGTAATCCTCTGCGGGGATCTGAATGTGGCCCATCGTGAAATAGATTTGAAAAATCCGGGACCAAACCGGGGAAATGCAGGGTTTTCCGATGAAGAACGGTCAAAATTTACAGAGCTGCTGGCTGCGGGCTTTGTGGATACGTTCCGCTTCCTTTACCCAGATATTGCGGGCGCATATTCCTGGTGGAGCTATCGTTTCAACGCCCGTAAGAACAACGCGGGGTGGCGCATCGACTATTTTTTGGTATCCGGCCCCTTGGCCAAGTCTATCCGGGAGGCGAAGATCCATTCGGAAATACTGGGCAGCGATCATTGCCCCGTATCCCTTGTTTTAGAGGTGGAGTAATTTTGCCACAAGCAAAATGGGCAGGGAAGCGAAATTCCCTGCCCATTTTTTATTCAAATCGGACCATCACGGTTATTCCAACATATGCATACTATACATCATAGAACCCGGTCCGCTCCTTGGGCGAGGCCGGACATCCAAGGAGGAACCAATATGATTTGCAACACAAACCGCTGTGGCTGCGCATATGCTTCCATGTCCATCGCTACCGCTTCCACATCTGCCGCCATGCCCGTCGCATCTTCTGAGACGGTTACTTGCGGCAATACGGGCGTAGTGGTACCAGCTGGGGAAGCCCGCACGCAGCCCTGCGATGATTTCGGCATCATGCAACCAAGGCTTGCCGAAATCCAGTTCCCCATCCAGCAGTATGAGAGCGGCTTCTGCCCTTGCGAAGCGTTGGAAACAGGCACGCTCTTCCCTGAACTGGTAAGCTGAAAAGGAGGATGGACATGAGCGAGATGACCCAAGGCGAACTGCTCCGTACGATTTGCGAATATCAATTCGTAGCGGTGGAGCTCAATCTGTATCTGGATACCCATCCGGGAGATGAGGCTGCCCGGGCGGACTATCTGTTCTATTCCGAGCAACTCATGGAGCTCATACGGGCTTATGAATCCCAGTTCGGTCCGCTAATGAACTTTGGACATTCTCCTACCGAGGCTGGTTGTTACGTGACCAGCGAATGGCCTTGGGAGTGAGAAAGGGGGATAATGAATAATGTGGATCTATCAAAAAAAGCTTGAGTACCCGGTGAATATCACCACCCCCAATCCTCGCATGGCAAAGGCGCTCATGGCGCAATACGGCGGGCCGGATAGCGAGCTGGGAGCCGGCATGCGATACCTTACCCAGCGCTTCTCTATGCCGGATAACCGAATAAAGGCTACGTGCAATGACATTGGAACCGAAGAATCATACCATATATGTTATAAAAAATAAAAATCCCAATATATAAAGGGATTTTTTTATTTCAATCATCATGCGTAGGTAAAAGGGGATACAGAACCACAGAAAAGTTATCATGCCGTTCGCTCCAACGCCCGCCGCTTTCCCGGGTGTAAGCGATTTTTTTCAACACGGTTTTTAGTAAATCGTTCTTTTCCTTTGGGGAAGAGGCAGAGGGGTAATCATCCAATACGGCTTGCCACTTTGGAATAAATCCGCTTATCATATCGTTCTGGAACTGCCGTTGATGAAGGGCAGCTTGGGCTAGTGCATGTTCAGCCTGGAGGCTGGTCATACGCGCTTTTAGCGCAGAGCTGCGGGAAAAGAAAACTTCATCCGTATATACACCGCGTTCCAATAAGTCATGCAGGCGGCCCTGCTGCTGTTCGCATTGCTGGATCTGTTCCTCAATGGAGGCCAGGGCAGCCCGTTCGGCCTGATCGGAAACGGGAGCCTGACGGCTCTCCGCATTGACCGCATATTTCTCCACCCAATCCCGCATAGCGTCCAGAACGCGGGTTTCGACCAAGGACAGCTCTGCGCTGACATTATCGCAGGCGTTGCAAGAACAAAGGAGAGAGGGTCCCTGACCGGTGGAGTACGGCCTTCGAACCATCTTCCTCCCACATTTCCCACAGACCACAAGGCCGGATAGCGGGTTTTTCATTGTGCTATTGCGCGGAACGGGGGCGGGCTTGTTCCCATCCAGACTGCGCTGTGTGTCCAGAAACAGCTTTTCTGGAATAATGGGTTCATGCATTCCGTCCACGATGATTTGCTCGTCTATAGGGGCACGGGGCCGTGTGGTTACAGCCTGCCCGTCCTTCAGTTCCTTTTGGCATTTGCGCTGGTCCCATCGTATTTTTCCCATATAAACAGGATTGCGCAAAATGCCCTGCACCGTAGCTACCACCCAAACGCCTCCCTTGCGGGTAGGGGCGCCGGTTTCATTGAGCCTGCGGGTTATAAGCGCCACGCCCAAGCGTCGGATGGTGCCATCCGACTGCATGACCCCATTCATGTACCAATCAAAGATATTTCGGACCACGGGCGCCTCATTCGGATCCGTCTCCAATGTGTAGCCATCCGGCGTATGTATGCGCCGATACCCGTACGGCGCAACGCTTCCGATATATTTCCCTTCCTTTACGGCAGCGACCCGGCCAGCCTGCATGCGGCGGCGGATAGTTTTATATTCGCGGCGGGACATGAAAAGGGAGAACTCGAAATATTCTTCATCAAATTCATTGTCCGGGTCGTACACCTTCAGGGGTGTAACGATCTTCGCTCCGGACCACTTGAAAGCCCTGGCCACCTGGCCTTGGTCTATGGTATCCCCACGGGCAAGACGCTCTATTTCCATCACAAGAACACCTTCCCACTTACCCTCCAGGATATCTCTAAGCAACCGCCGGGCCTCTGGCCGGGCGGATAGCGATTCACCGCTGACAATCTCCTGATAGATCTCTCCAATCTCTATGCCCTGTTTCTTGGCCAGTTCCGTGAGGATAGCACGATGCTTGGCCAGGGTTTCACCCTCGCCTCTGGCTTCCGCTTCGGCATCCGCACGGGACTTTCTAAGATACATAGCGTAATGGGGCATGGGGCACCTCTTTTCATTCCTGCCGAAGCTCAATATTCTAACCTTGCGTCATTAATGGGCAGATCGGCGGATGAGGAATAGCAGTATGGGCAAGGCTTGCTTTTGCGGGGCATCGCTTCGATGTTGTAAATATAAACGCTATCCTGGGCGGCAAGCAACGGGCAGTTGCAGCCATGGCGATGATAATATATTTGCCCATCACCATCCAAGATGCCTACATGATCATAATAGAATCGCAGAGTGGATGCTATTCGTGCTTGCGCCAGAATAGCATCTTTCTTTTCCTGGCGCATTCTCTTAAGCTCTGATGTATCGGACATATGCTCTTTTGAAAGAGCATCAACTTCTGCCTGTAACTCGATTTTCTCCTTGGAAAGTTGGAGTGATTGGCCGTGAAGTTTACTGTTGTTTATGCCGAGAACAACAACAGAAACTAGTAGCAGGCAACATAGGGCCCCGATAACGTATGGGCCGGTTTTCATAGGCATCCCGGTGGCTATGGAGACGGGCATCGAATTCTCTGAGGGGGGTGGCCCCGGAGCTTTATTTTTCATGCTATTCTCATCTTCTGATGGTTTTTCAGCCTGGAGCGAACCATCTCTGGTAATTGCACGCTTGCGGACCTATAAGCCAACAAGGATAAGAATTGCTCCCGCTGTTAATTCTGGAACTATACTGGCAAACGCAACAGCAGCATCAAAAGGCAGCCCAAGTGAGAGCGGGCCAATTATCCCTCCCGAGAGGGTAGCGAGAATACCTATTACGCCCGCACCGATTAACCATTGGCCCTTCTTCATACAAACCTCCGTATATATTCACTTTTGTGCAAATTCCGTGCACAATTTGTGCAACTTATATATTTTCAGTCCCAGAAATGGTACTCTGACCGAATTGCCTATTTCATCCGCAAGTTATGAAAGGTATAATTTCCATAGGAGGGAAATAAACGTTCTAGATGCGGGCCCACCTCAGAAGAGCAAGCCACATATCATCGCAAGAGGGGAAGATTAGGAAGCATATCTATGTCGACCTGCCTGAAGCGAAACAGACCAGATACTTTATTTCTCGGCAATTGCCTGACTATCTTCTAATCGTAAACCATACCTGCGCGTGCTGCCTCTGTCTGTGCTTCCTCCTGAGGAAAACGTAAGGGTTGCTCGCGCTGCATAACCAGCGAGACGGCGAAGGGCGGCCTGGTCTTCGGGCGAAGAGAGCCGATAGTCTATAATTAATTGAGTTTCTTCTTTTTCAAGCTCCAGCGGGCCCGCTGGAGCTTTTTCTTTGTGGTTTGGAGTTAAATCGTCCAGGGTATAGCCAAGAAAATGTACAAGCTGCTGTATTGTTGTCAACTTTGGGTCCTTCGTTGCGCCGGAGAAGATTTTTTCAAGTGTAGGTTCGGGTATCTTCGCCGCGATAGAAATATCTCTCGTGGTGAGGCCACTCGCTTCCTTCATTGCCCGCAATTCATCTAACCACATAAAATGCATCTCCGTTGCAACAACTATATCACTGCTTATAACTTTAAGCAAGAAAAAAACTTCCTTAGATGGTGGAAAGCTGCTTGACTCCCCATCATATAAGGCGGAAATATTCAAATATAATAATCGTGCACGGTGGAAGGAAGGATGGTAATGCTCAGAAACCTTATTGCGAAAATGGCTAGGCACGGAGTATCGGAACAAGATATTGCGAAAGAAATAGGAAAGTTAGTGAGAAGCACAAGAGATAAATTAAAGGGAATCTATACGTTCTCAATGCCGTAAGGTATTCGAATCAGGGATAAGTTTTTCCCCCGGGCTGTCCCTTAAGTATCTATTCTCAGCTTTTGACCGTAAAGCGGTATAACACCAGGTAAAGGAAAGGAGAACGCCATGGGAAAAGCGGAAATCAGAGAAATTCGGACGCTAACCAAACAAATTTGGAAGTCTTTTCCAGCCAATTCCGAGCCTGTGAGGCTGTTAGAGGCAATTCTGAAGATATGCGAATATCTGGATTCTCGTCCGACCATGGAACGCTGTGCGGAGGTGGAAGAGGCCTGCGGAGCGGAAGACTCCCATGTAACAAACGTAGCAATGCTTATTCCATCGCTAAAAGGGCTAAAAGAGGAGATGGAGAAGGGCTTTGTTGGCCCTACCACTCCGACTGGAGAGGGGCAATATGATCCTGAATACCGCAAGGAATTCGAGGGCACTGTGGGGAAGCTGCTTGGGCGCACTATTGATATTCTGAAATCTCTAGAGTGATGGGATCGAAGACATCCGTTTTGGGATTTCGGAAAAAGAGAGACGTTAACGCTGAGGTGCATTCATCACATATTGAGCTTGCATAGCGTTCATCGCAGCCATTACACGGCCACGGAAACCAAGTATCTTTGTCCATCCACACAAACTCCATCTGCATTCTTCTAACTGCATAGGCGTCACGTGGGCAGCGAACCCGAAAGTCAACAAACCTATGGGCACCGTAAATGGGCAAAAAACCATCGTCCTTTCAGCCACATTCTACCGTTTCGACCTTAAAAGAACAAGGAGCTGCCATGAGCAAGAAATCTCGCCGGGCCAAAGCCTGCGATATCACCCCGGCAACCAAACGCAAGGTTTTTGCTAGGGATGGAGGATGCTGCATCTTCTGCGGCAATAGCTATAACGTCATGCCGAACGCCCACTTCATCCCACGCTCTGACGGAGGCCTGGGCATCCCGGAAAACATCCTCACGGCCTGCACCCGACTTATGGAAGGGGATTGCCATCATAAGTTTGACGAAGGTCCCGAGGAGGTTGGGAGGAAATGCGGAAGCAAGCCCGGGCATACCTAAAAAGCAAATATCCCGATTGGGACGAATCCAAACTCTATTATCAAAAATAAGCCGGCCGTGGAAGGAACTTTCCGCCAAGAAGCAGCATAGCATCCAACGAGGTGACAAATATGGCCATCGTTAAAGATTACGACAACGGCAATGTCCACGTCATCATTCATGATGATTACATTGTGAAGACCCAGGAAGAGGTGGACGCCATACTCAAAAAGCTGGGCCATCTGATGTATGAGCAGGAAATACGCCGCTTAGCGCGGGAAAAAATCACCCAGGAAGGGTAGCCCAATGGCCGGATTTCCGGCCATACACGGTGCTTTTCTGTGGGACAAGGGGGGAGCCCCTATGTATGAAATAATCGTTGATACGCTCCAATACCAAGTGAACCTAAAGAAAAAGTAGGAAACCTACTCCATTGAAGACACCAAATCTGCTATTCGGAACATACTCCAGCGGGGTATCATCCCGCATACCGAAGAGGAAATCGAACGTTTGATTTCCAGGTTGAATTTTTAGCCAAATGGGCAGAACCTGCACGTTTATCCAAAAACCGGCATAATCTTTAACGAGGTGAAACACATGGCGATAGTCAAAGATTACTACATCGGCAATACCCACGTGATGATCGATGATGAATACTGCGTTAAAACGCAGGAAGAAGTGGACGCCATCTTAAAGAAGGTGGGACAGTTGTCCTATGAACAGGCCATTCGCCGTATGGCGCGAGAGGCCATGCAAAAGGGCGAAACAACAGCGCCATAGGGCTATCCCTGCCGGGAGGCCCGACCGGCGCTTTCCTATGGGACAAGCACGAGGCACGTAAAGATGCTCGAAGCAGAACCATGGCTGACTACTATAAAAAAGCGCTGGGACGGCTGGAAGAGACAAAAGCACAGTACAGCATGTTTGATGATGCGCTTAACGGTGGGATGGAGGCTGCAAAGACCGCGCCCACGCTCTTGGATTTCATGAGAGAGGCCCAATGATGCGAGAAGATACGGTTTACAGATTGGAGACTGCAACCGGCGTACTTGCCATTGACAGCGCGGCAGATGGTTTGTGCTATATGGCTGATCCGGACGATGATCCACGCATTGCCATAGCTGGGGATAAGGGCATCACGATTCTTACAGTCCCGCAAGCGAAGGCACTGATCAAAGAATTACCGGACATTCTGGAAATTTTCATGCGTCGGCGGTACTATGTCCGGCGCAGGAGAAGGCACCATGGCCAAGAAACCAACCTTATATGCATATGAGCTTTTCGCCCGCGTAGCGGGGAGGGAAACCGTGTCGCTCCGTACATGCGATCTAAAGTCTATCAGGCGGGAATATAGCAAGCACCGGAGCCAGCAGGTATATAGCCGGATTCGCGTGGATGGCCAAGAACTTACGATAGCGGAAGCAGATAAATTGTGCGCAGGGATTGTTCACACGAAAGGACTTGTTTTTCCGGTACCGAAGAAGCAAAAGGAGAAGGACGCATATGACGGCAAAGAAAATAGATACAAGACGCGAATCGGCTAAGCTGACGAAGATGTCCGATTATTTGGCCCGCCGCAGTGAAACTGCCATCATACATGATGATTTCTCGGAGGCTTTTGATTCCGGTTATTATTGCGGACGCAAGGATGCACTGGACGATGTGAGGGCTTCCATCGTGCACAGGCCTGTTACCATGATTACATTAGAAAGACCAGCTATAAAAAGTCAAGAGGTAAAATACTAATTTGAGTATCTTTCTAAGCGTTCTTCAAGAGTGCCTGTATGTAACTCAAAGAGGTGATTATCAAAATCATAAAAGTAAATAGAGTGCCCCTCGCCTTCAACACGAGGACGCTCAGGTCGAAGCTCAGCACCAAAAGCAATAACCCTTGATTTGTATAATTCAAATTCTGTCTCAGATATTTGGAATGCTATGTGGTTGCAAGTGCGTTCTGTAAGAGGTTCTCCCTCCATGATGCAAAGCCAGATGCCGCCGATGAGAAAGAACATCTCCTTTGAAAGTGAAAATTGCTTTTCTCCGCTAGAATACACTTCTTGGGCATCAAAAATAGTTTGGAGAAAGGTGGCGGTTTTCTCCACGTTCTTGACGATAAGGGTAATATGGCTAATTCCTCTAATCACAATTGCCCTCCCTCGCTTTCTTTGGCGGTGTTGATTCATACGGCCTGTTCTCCCTGAGAATAGTAAAAATAATATTGCACATTTTCCTGGAGACCGCGCCAACAGCGGTCAAATGGTGTTTTCCACGCGCTTTAAGAGACTGGTAGTATTCAGATAGGATGGGATCGCAGAAAGCCGCTCTCTGAGCAGCAAGCCAAATAACCCGCCGAAGATAGGGCGAGCCGCGCTTGGAAATTTTCTGTTTTGTCCCGGTAAACTCACCGGATTGCGTGACCTTCACATCAAGCCCGGCAAAGGCTACCAGCTTGCCCGGCGCGTCAAAGCGGCTAATGTCGCCAATCTCGCTGATGATGATGGCGCCCAGGGTATCGCCGATTCCCGGTATGGTGGTGATGACCTGATTTACCTGATGAAGTAGGTGCGAAATCTGCTCGTCCAATTCCTCAATTTGGTGTTCCAAAAATATGAGCTGCTCGACGAGCTGCTTGATCTGGAACGCAAAGGCGTTCTTGGCGAAGCCGACGCCAAAAAAACTGGCGGCAGTGGTGCGAATCTCTTTTGCTTTCTCCTCGCCAAACCGGCCATGACTGGCCTTGTTCAGAAATGAAGTCAGCTTTCGAGTGGACACGGATAACATGTCGTCCGGCGTTGGGTAATTGAGCAGTAACTCTTTCGAGGTTGTGCCAAATATATCTAAAAACAGATTTGCATACTCGGGAAAGACTTGATCCAACAAAGCGATGATCCGCCTCTTGCAGTCGCCGCAATTATCCACCAATGCCATACGGAAACGGGTAAGTTGGCGCATAGCGACAGTATTTTCATCCGATAGGGTTGTCTCGGAATACTGCCCAAACCGCATCACCTGAGCGATGATAAAGCTGTCCTTGCTATCGTTCTTGGTCTGTCGTATATACATTTTGCGGAAAGCGTCCGACTGGATGGGATTGATGACGCGGACATCGTACTTCTGCCCAGTCAGGTATTCATAAATCGACAGCCAGTAATGTCCGGTCGCTTCCATGCCTATGATGACGGAATTCTTTCCGATGCTTAGCCGATCAAACAGCGAAAAAAGCTTTTCACAGCCTTCTTGTGTGTTGGTAATCGTGATGCTGTCAAGCAGCGGCTTCCCCTCGGCATCGATGACCGACGCCTCATGGCTGCGCTTGGCGATGTCAATTCCGCAGAAAAACAACAAAAACCCTCCCTGTGATTCATCTTCACAGACAGGGTTCCCCTCTGATCCTTTACGGCAATACAACCTCGTTAGATATGCAGCGCATCCATTATGGTCGCTATCCAGCTTATTCGCATCTGACCGTAAAGACAGAGGCGCAATTCTTTCGTACGAAGCATCATTTCAAGGAGGAGATACTGCGCCCTCTGCCTGTTACGCTCATTATCCCACATCCATCGCAGGATAACAAGTTTTCATACGGTGCCCTTGTCAAAAACACCGTAAATTCATTATACTATTGGGGTACGAGCATAAAAAACAATTACGCAAGCCTAATAAGCTGCCAGGATTTCCTAGCCCTATCCGCATCGGCGCAAGCCCTTTATTTTCACTTGGACGCCCGGGCAGGGGAGAGCGGGTACTTAACTACTGCGCCGGAGGTGATGGAGCTTGTAGGCGCAGGCGAGGAGGATATGCGGGCTTTGCATGATGGACGGTTTGTCCTTCCCTTGGTGGATGGCCTTCTCATGGTGCGCCATCCCCAAATGCGGGAGTATCTGCTTGGCCTTGTTGCCGGGGAGATTCCAAAGCCCAAAGCTAAGAAAACAAAGCCCGCGGCGCATGTCCGCGGTCCCCACGGCTACCTAAAACTGACGGATGCCGAATATGGTCGGCTCTTGCAGGATATCGGGGAAGCTGAACTCGTACGGCTAATTGAGTATATAGATGGCAGCGCCAAGGCCACGAATAACAAAAACGGCTGGAAGGACTGGAACCTTGTCATTCGTACGGCCCACCGCGAGGGATGGGGCCTCCGCCAGAGCAACCCACTGTGGCGCCTGCCCCTCCTGTGTTCTGGGCTCCTGCGGATTATGGGAGGTAAAAAAACAATGCCACCCGCAATCCACGAAGTTCCGAAGAACTGAATGGCGTAAGTGACACCGTAAGTTAAGTATAGCAAACATACCGGAAAAAGTCAAAAATGGAGGTGCGACGATGAGCGATACGATTAAAAAATGGCCCCCACCTAAACCGATGGGGGCCAATATGGAATTAATATCTATCCCTGCGTCGTTCTCTGGGCTGATAGCAGTCTTTGCAATATACAGGCCTGTCGGATGTGGGCTTAAAGGGAACTTCGGTTTCCTTACCGCACTGTGCGCATCTGACTGGATACATTTGTCGCGGAGAGCTGCCATAACCGTCACGCCCACCATCCCGTTGGCGATCTTTTTTTGCAGCTCTGCAGCTAGGGCACCTTTGCGGTTCGTTCTGGAAGCCTTTCTCCTGATAAAATGCCTGTTCGCTTTCTGTAAAGAGAAATTCTGCCCCGCAGTCTCTGCATGTAAGTGTTTTGTCTGACAAATTAGATGTCCTCCACGTTTTGATTTGTTACTATGCAATAACATTTTAAGTATATCACGTTTCCCAGGAAAAATATTTATATTTTTAAAAATAAGGCAAAGCAGGATGGACGATAAGAGCTATGAACTAAAATGTTGGCCGGAGGTCACTACGAAAATGGAGAATGAACTATGAAAAACGTCGAAGCCGAACAGGCGGTATTAGGAAGCATGCTCATATCCAGGGAGGCAGCGGAAGTGTCCGGGGCGGAACTGCGGTTACGTCCATATCGAACAATGGCGAAATCGGTCTTTGCGGGGCGGGAAGTACCCGTATGTTTATGTGGACGGTATCTACCTGCGCCGGAATTGGGACGGTGAATTTGAGAACGTGAGCATACTCGTGGCCTTGGGCGTGAATGAAGACGGATACCGGGAGGTAATCGGTGCTGGCGAAGGAATGAAAGAAGATAAGGCCAGCTGGCTTTTGTTTCTGCAATGGCTCACAGGGCGCGGGCTGGCTGGCGTTCGCCTGATTGTCGCAGATAAATGTCTTGGCATGCTGGATGCCGCTTCCGAAGTTTTCCACAGGCAAAGTACCAGCGCTGTACTGTCCACTTCTACCGCAATGTGTTTTCGGCCACCACCCGCAGCAAGATGGAACTGGTAGCTAAGATGCGCAAGGCGATTCATGCGCAGGAGAGTAAGTCTGCGGCCCGTGAGAACACCCGGCAGGTTGCTGAAGATTTACGGGTTATGAAGCTCAAGGAAGCGGTGAAAAAGGTGGAAGATAGCATTGAGGAAACCCTTACCTATATACAATTTCCATACGAGCATTGGCTGCGCATCCGCACCAATAACGTGATTGAAGGCCTGAATCGGGAGATCCGCCGCAGAACTCGGGTAATTGGTACCTTCCCGGATGGCTGCTCCGCTCTCATGCTGGTCTGCGCCCGCCTGCGACATGTCGCAGGTACGCAATGGGGCAACAAGAAGTACATGAACATGAAACACCTTGATACTCAGGCGGATATGGATTCCGCCGTCAGCTGAGCGTCAAGCCTTTAGCCTCGTCCCTTTTTGCGCAATTTTCTTGACAGTACCTTCAAGGCCGAGCTGATTGCCTATCTAGATTACTACAATAACCGCAGAATCAAGGCAAAGCTAAAGGGCTTGCCGCCTGTTCTGCACAGACTTCAAGCCCTCTTGGCTGCTTAACTTTATTCCTTGTCTAACTTCTTGGGGTCAGTTCACGCCGTCTGCCCTAGGGTTACATGTTTTGCAAAATTTCCAAGCACTCCCCAAATCGCTGGAAGTGTACGATTTCCCGTTCTCGTAGAAACCGCAGCGGATTGAGGATAGCCGCATCGTCCGTAAGCGCCATGAGATGTTCATAGGTAGCGCGGGCCTTCTGCTCCGCTGCCATATCCTCCACAATATCAGCAATTGGATCGCCAGTGCAAGCAATATAGCTGGCTGTGAAAGGTACGCCATCCGGATTGACAGGAAACACACCCTTACTATGCATGGTGAAATAGCCCAGTAGACCGGCTGCCTCCATTTCTTCCAATGTTGCGTCCCTTATGCACTGAAAGATCATGGTACCTATCATTTCCCAATGTGCGAGCTCTTCGGTACAAAAATGCTATAAATAAAAGATCCCCCGACACTTGTGACCGCTCCTTATCATGCATTACGCCATAAGCGCCCGACAAAAGGCGGCCCGAAGGCCGCCAACCTTATACTGCGATCCGCTTATACGCTATCTAATGAATGTGCGTATAACTGTCGATAAGTTCACAGCCTAGTGTGGTGCCACATATCGTGCAATAGGTCATACGGTACACCAAAACATTACATGGACCTGAACTCGCGCTATGGATGTTCAGGATGCTCTGAGCCGTCCTATAGTGGAAACAGATTCCTCTTTGTTCTTGCAGGTTTTCAGCAGAAGCAAACGTTGAAATGGCAAGGACGAGCAGTACAACTACAACTAGACATATGCGTTTTTTCATTTGACTTTCCCCCTATTTATTATATTTTCAATCGCATTTTCATCAGCGCCATAGATAATCAGTTGTCCATCGCTATATAAATCATAAAAGCCATCTGGCCTAGCGACGATCTCATAATCGTTAGATAAATCAATATCTTTTTGCGTCTCTACAGGCATTGCACTCCTGAACGATAAAAAACTCAAGCTGAAAAGAATAACTGCACAGCAGATTGCGTACCACTTATAAACTTTTTGTTCGGGTCTAAGCATGAACTTAACCCTCCGTTTAAAAGCCTTGCCGCCAAAAGCAATTATATTATACTCTGCCTTTTGCTGGGTTGATGCTCTTGCGAAATCCAATACTGCTTGGGAATAGTTATACCGTTCTTCTATTGGCCTACCCTTCAGAACCCTGTAGTCACACGTAAGTTCGCATCCTTCATCCAGTTGAGCACCTAGAACATAAACAAGTGGGTTCCACCAATATATTGCTTGTATTATGCGGCACAGCCTTTTAATTACTATATCTCTGTACTGCAAGTGCATAAGCTCATGCAGAAAGATGAGTCTTAGCCTGCGTTCATCCAGTTCAGTGTCGGGCAAAATAATAATCGGTTCATTACCTATGGTTTCAAATAAGCAAGGTGTGACTATATCCTGTATTGTGCCAATTTCAACAGGATGCCTTACCCGCAGCTCATCTTCACACGACTTTAGAATCCGGATAATCTTAGGGTCATTAATCCTTGGGATTTCTTTGGAAAGCCGGCTTGCACTGTATTCATACTTTGAGTAAAGAATTAGACTGATTAGGCTGCCCAGAATCCATATAAACAAAAATGAATATACATATTCACTGAACTTAGCAACATAGCTAGTAAATAGTGTTCCGTCAATTCCTCCCATTGGAACATATACGTCAAAAGAGATGGGATTCAAAAGTGCAAAAATAGGAATTAGCCATAAATAAAAGTAACAAAAATGCCCACCCTTACTTAGCAATGGCCTTTTTGCTATGCACAACAGGACTATGATCAGAGATCCATACCCCACATTATGATTAAGTTGTGATAGTAAAATACGCATCTATATTTTTCCAAAATATGTATCTGTTATTATCATTCTAGTTTATTCACCAAGATTCGTCAACATATATTCTATTAATGACGTAAGTGATTTACGTTATAATTAATATGTTGTACAATGTTAAGGTAGGCTTGCTTGGAGGATGGAAAAATGAAAACCTATTGGCTAAGTGAATCAGAAGAAATAGTAATGAAGGCAATATGGGCCGAATGGGACGGAGAATCACCCCTCGCGGCTAGGCAGTTCATTTTTCATTTTGTCAAGAAAGGTTTGAAGCCCTCTATAGTATTTATTTTTTTAAAGCGTTTGGAGGCCAAAGGCTTTATCCGGGCTGAGTGTAGCCCAAAATGCCGAAGCGAAGTCCTCTACTTTCCTCTTATTTCACGCGATGAATGGAGATATACGCGAACTTGCCAGTTTATCCAAAAATTATACGGGAATCTAATCTCGCACTTCGTCAATAATCCCAATGCAACTCCCGCAGAAATTGAAGAACTACAAAATACGTTGGATGACTTTAAAAGGAAATGCCTTCTTCTTTGATGGAATGAGCCTTCAATGAAGTCGGTGGGATCTTTAGTAGTATATAAAAAAGCGGCCTTTCTGAGCTGACACCAAGAAGTTAGACAAGGAATAAAGTTAAGCAGCCAAGAGGGCTTGAAGTCTGTGCAGAGCAGGCGGCAAGCCCTTTATCTATACAACTAAGGCTCATGTCTAACTTTTGGAGGTACACTTAAGCGGGGCCGCCCTTTTTTAGTTTTGGAAGCATGAAGCGGAAACGGTATTTTCCGCTTCACGCATAGTATATTCCCTTATTGAAAACGGTTTGCTATAATAAATATTTAATGCAAAAGAAGGACAACCGTGTCCGAAAAAAGGGAGAAAAGCATGCAAAAGACAACTTTGACATTTCGATTTGCCGAGGAAAAGGATATTCTAACAATATTGGAATTTATTCGTGGCCTTGCAGAATATGAGAAGATGCTCGATCAGGTGGTGGCTACGGAGACGAATCTGCGGGAATGGTTGTTTCAGGAACGAAAAGCGGAGGTTCTATTGGCTGAAGTCAACAATTTGGCCGTGGGGTTTGCACTGTTTTTTCATAATTTTTCTACATTCCTTGGCCGAGCCGGCATTTATTTAGAGGACTTGTTTGTTCGGCCCGAGGCACGTGGCAATGGGTATGGAAAAGCGTTGCTAAAAGAATTGGCCCGGATTGCGGTGGAAAGAGGATGCGGTCGTTTGGAGTGGTCATGCCTAGATTGGAACCAGCCCAGCATTGATTTTTATCTTTCCATATCTGCAAAGCCTATGAGCGAATGGACCATGTATAGGCTTACAGGAGAGGAACTGATACATTTGGCAGAGAAATAAGGCAAAATATTGAACATTTAGACGTTGTTTTGTAGAGACTTGACAGCCTCAAATGTATCATGTATAGTAACATTTAATGAAATAAATGAAGTTACAGTTTATTAATGAAGAATGAGGATAGCAACATGAATGGGGAGTTTAACGCGGCAATACATGCGCTTGTATGTTTAGCCCATAAAGGTAGCTTAATTTCCAGCGAGGCTCTTGCTGCAAATATTTGTACGAACGCCGCCCGGGTGAGAAAAATCATGTCAAAACTGAAAACGGCGGAATTTGTGAGCGCGAAGGAAGGACCGGAAGGAGGGTATATGCTTAAAAAAGCCGCTACGGACATCACCCTGGCATCCGTTGCGGAGGCCTTAGGTGTTCAATTCGTATCGCCAGGCTGGCATAGCGGTGCGGTGGATATGGAATGTCTTATCGCTTCGGGGATGGCTGCCCGTCTTGACGATATATATGGGCAGCTGAATGCACTATGTCAAAATCGATTAACCCAAATTACCATATGGGATCTGGAGAACAGCATATTCGGCCGAACGTCCGAATGAGTGCCTCTTTGTTCGGTCAATGCGGCAATGGCTATATTATATAAAAAGGAGAAACTATGCAACTGCAATTGGAAGCCGGCGTACCGGTCATTACGGTGTTTATTCAAGGATTGCTTAGCTTTTTTTCACCCTGTGTGCTTCCTCTGATTCCCCTTTATATCGGCTATCTTTCCGGTGGGGGAAAGAGCGTGGACGAAAACGGCCAGGAGGTCTATGAACGTCGGATTGTATTGCGGAACACGCTGTTTCTTGTTCTCGGTATCAGTTTCGCCTTTGGCGCGCTGGGTTTGGGCTTCACGGCTCTCGGTCGGTTTTTCAGTGGAAACCGCGTCCTTTTTGCAAGGATCGGCGGTATTCTGGTGATTCTATTTGGGCTGTATCAGCTTGGGGCGTTCGGTTCCTCTATGACCCTCTCCCAGGAACGACGGCTACCCTTGCGCCTGGATAAAATGGCCATGAACCCATGGACCGCGCTTATTCTGGGCTTTGTTTTCAGCTTTGCCTGGACGCCTTGCGTAGGTCCCATTCTGGCTTCGGTGCTGCTCATGGCCGCATCATCCGCTTCCGCTGCAAAAGGATTTTTCCTTATTGGCGTATATACATTAGGCTTCGTATTACCCTTCCTGGCAGTGGGCCTGTTTACAAGCAGCCTGAGCGCTTTTTTCAAGCGCCACCAAAAGGCTTTGCGCTATACGGTTAAGGTAGGCGGCCTTCTGATGGTGTTTATGGGCGTGATGATGGTCACGGGATGGATGGATAACCTCGCAGGGTATTTGAACCAAGCACAAACCGATTCCGTTACGCCTTCGGAAACCGTGGAAACGAGTACGGTTCCTATTGCATCCCCGGAACCCGCATCCACGCAAACCCCTGAAACCACCCCGGCGACTTCCGCAGCAAAAAATACGACCGTGCCTGCGCCGGATTTCACGCTAGTGGATCAGAATGGGGAGAGCCATACCCTTTCAGATTACAAAGGCAAGGTTATATTTTTGAACTTCTGGGCGACTTGGTGCGGCCCTTGCCGCAATGAAATGCCGGATATTCAGGCTCTATATGAAGACTGGAACGAAAATGGGGAAGAAGTAGTTATCCTGGGCCTGGCCGGGCCGAACCAGGGACGCGAAGGCAGTATTGACAGCATCAAGGACTTCCTAAGCGAAAACGATTATACCTATCCGGTCCTCATGGATGAAACCGGCGAAACAATCGCCGCTTATGGTATTTCCGCGCTGCCGACTACTTTCATGATTGACAAAGACGGCAATGTTTTTGGCCTGGTGCGGGGCAGCGTTAGCCGGGAGAGTATGGATAGCATGATCAAACAGACCATGGGGCTGGATAAAGCGTAGGAAATTCCTCTTGCAAACCCGGCTAAGATCCCTATAATGAAAGTATGGATAGCTATTATTGTAAAGCCGCTAAGGCCAACGAAGAACCATGCCCCATGAAGCGGGATGATCCCCGTTACGATGTATATGTTCACATTCTCAAGAGGGAATTGATTCCAGCTATGGGTTGTACGGAGCCCATTGCCATCGCCTATTGCGCCGCTATGGCGCGCGCGGTGCTGGGAACGTTGCCCGAGCGGGTGGTGGTGGAAGTAAGCGGAAATATTATTAAAAATGTAAAAAGTGTAATCGTGCCAAATACAAATGGTCACCGGGGCATTCAAGCTGCGGCGGCCATTGGCATTTTAGCGGGAGATGAGACTAAAAAGCTGGAAGTGCTCTCCCATGTCAGCGATGCGCAAAAGCAGGCATTGCCCGATTACCTTCAAAAAACCGCGATTGAAGTACGGCCAACCGATGGGAATTTTCTTCTCGAAATCGGTGTTTATGCCTATGCGGGTGATTCCCATGCTTTGGTACGCATTGCGAATGCACATACCAATATCGTCCAAATCGAAAGGAATGGAAAGCAGCTCCAATGGCAGGAATCCGCTGAAAGCGTCAAACCTATGGATGCAGCCGATAAAACGGCCTATGACTTGCTGAGCATAGAGGGTATCTATGCTTTTGCGCTAGGTGCGGAGCTTAGGGACGTAGCGGAAACGTTAGATAGGCAGATCGCCTATAACACGGCAATTGCCGAAGAGGGGCTTCGGGGAGACTACGGCGCAAATATTGGCTCCGTCCTATTAAAAAGCTACGGGCAGGATACTCGCAACCGGGCAAAAGCGCGTGCTGCGGCTGGGTCGGATGCCCGCATGAATGGTTGCGACCTTCCTGTAATCATCAATTCCGGCAGTGGAAACCAAGGGATTACAGCATCTCTGCCGGTTGTGGAATATGCTCAGGATCTGGGGACTTCCAAAGAGGAGCTTTACCGTGCATTGCTCATATCCAACCTTTGCGCTATTCATCAAAAGACCGGCATCGGCGCCCTTTCCGCTTATTGTGGAGCCGTCAGCGCAGGTGCTGGGGCAGGTGCGGGGATCGCCTATCTGCGGGGAGGAAAATACCGGGAGGTGGCACATACCATCGTAAATACCCTTGCCATTACATCCGGCATCGTGTGCGACGGAGCAAAAGCATCTTGCGCGGCAAAAATTGCCACGGCGGTAGATGCGGGCATACTGGGATATGATATGTTCCTAAACGGGCAGCAGTTCCTTAGCGGGGATGGGCTGGTTTCCTCCGGGGTGGAAAATACGATCTGCAATATCGGCCGCTTAGGCCGGGAAGGAATGCGGGAGACGGACCGGGAAATCATTCAGATGATGACCTGCGATATGTAAAGAAAGCCCCGGAAAGCGAAACGCTTCCGGGGCTTTCATATGGTTTACATTCCTAGATTAAGTGTTCTTCATGATGACACTCTCAATGATATCACTGGCATGTTCACAGGCATCCATACAGTTTTCCAGGCCCTCATAAATATGTGTCCAAGCAAGAATGTTAATGGGATTTGTCTCCGTAGTGTTCATGCGACGCATGGCTTTCATATAGAGAACATCACCCTCGCTTTCCAAGGAATTGACCTCTACAATATGCTCCGCAATGGTTTGGGACCGCTTAAAGTGCGGAAATTCTTCTAAAGCCCGATGTAGCGCTTTTGTGCACCGCACAATCAGTTCAATAAAATCCAGCATATCGCCCCGAAGCGCCAAAACATTATGAATATAAATGCGTTGCATCACATCATCCAGACAATCTACCACGTTATCCAACTCTTGGGAAAGGGTAAGGATGTCCTCCCGTTCAACGGGGGTCATAAACTCGCGGCCAAGCTTGCGCATCATTTCATGCTTGAGGCTATCCGCATTATGTTCGATAACATGAATGGCTTCCATTCGTTGCGTTACGGTTTCCGGCTCAAACTGCAGAAAGGATTCTTGAAGAAACATGGCCGCATCGCAGCCATAGGCGGCACTGCGAATGAGCACGTCGAAATAATACTGATCCTTTTTCATGGAATACTGATCTCCTTTACCGGTAGTATAATGAATCTATCGCTTAGAAAATGCGCATAAACAATTTGGCCATCAAATAACCCAAAAAGCCGCAACCAGGGAAGGTTAGGATCCAAGCAAAGGCCATATCGGCTACAATCCGCCAGTTTACTGCAGTGATCCGCTTGGCGGCGCCTACACCCATAATGGCGGTTGTTTTGGTATGCGTGGTACTCACGGGTACGCCTGTGAGGGAAGAAAGCAGTAAGCAAAGGGTAGCGGATGCATCGGCAGCGAAGCCTTGGTAAGGCTGAAGCTTAACCATATCCATGCCTACGGATTTGATGATGCGATAGCCGCCGATGCTCGTGCCAAGCCCCATCACCAAGGAGCAAAAGACCATGAGCCAAATGGGGATGGAGAACTCGCTTACATTTTGGCCTTGTACCAAGAAAATGCCAAGCAAGAACACACCCATAAACTTTTGTCCGTCCTGCGCTCCATGCATAAAAGCCATGCCGGCACCGCCCGCAATTTGCGCATTTCTAAAGAAGCCGGCCAGCTTGCGCCTTTCCGCATTACGACAGGCGGCTTCAATAAAGCGGGTTAGGCCAAAGCCCATCACAAAACCCAAAATTGTGGAAAGCCCCAGACCGTAGAGCACCTTTACCCATTCCGAAAAGTTTATGCCGTCTAAACTGCTATGCAGAGCGATGGCCGCACCGGAAAGGCCGGCGATAAGCGCATGGCTTTCTGAAGTCGGGATGCCGAATGCCCATGCGGCGGTAGCCCACACCACAATGGCGAAGAGTGCGGCGCAAAGCGCCACAATGGCTTCGTGCGTGTTTCCACCAAAATCCACCATGTTGTATATGGTCATGGCCACCCGAGAGTTTAGGAAGGTCATCACCAGCACCCCTAGAAAATTAAAAACCGCAGCCATAATAATGGCTTCCCGGGCACCCATACTGCGCGTGGATACGCAGGTGGCAATGGCATTGGGCGCATCCGTCCATCCATTAACCAAAATAACGCCCAATGTCAACGCCACGGTTATAGCGAGCATTGGGCTATCCAACATCTGTGAGATAAAGTCCAAGAAGGATATTGTCATTTGTGTCTCCATTTAGCCAAATTTACCTAGTTTAAATTTTATTTTTACATAAACATTATAACATGACCAAAAGGAATGCGTGCAAGTAAAAGTGACCCGAATATGTAAAATCTATGTAAAACGCATTCGGACTAAACGCGCCTTATCTAATTATCCTACCAAGTTTCATCATAAGAAAGGCAGAACATGCGTGGCCGTGTTCTTTTGGCAATGATGCCTGTTGAATCAATCGGCCTTGCTGTTCTGCCATCCTTGCTGCAACTATTATGTGGTGTGAAACGGTGTTTTGCTAATCTAAAACGAGGGAGGGAGCGGAGTATACGCGCGCTTTTAACTCTTGATCCAAGACATAAAGGCCTTTGGCTTCATGCCCAAACAATTCAAACTTTTTGATGAGATCGCTCGCATTCTTTTCTTCCTCACCCTGCTCCTTAATGAACCAATTCAAAAACTCCATCGCTCGATAATCCTTTATCTCCGCTGCGGCTTCATAAATGGTGTGAATGGAAGCGGTGACAAATTGCTCATGGATTAGAGCGCCTTTTAAAGGAGAGGCAAAGTCCTCATAGCCTTCCTTGGGTGCATCAATGGGAAGCAGGTTAACCGATTCGCCATTGTTGAGCATATAAGCTCGGAACAGCATGGCGTGATCCATCTCCTCCTGGGCTTGCACATAGAACCAATTGGAAAATCCGTCCAACCCTTGGTCGCTATAATAATTGGACATGTCAAAATACAGGTATGCGGAGTACAATTCTTTTTGGATCTGTTCATTCAACAGCGCAGACACCTTATTATTCATCGTATTAGCTCCTTCCTTATCTGTTATATTAAGCTTTCTGATCTTGCTCAAATTATACCAAGAAAATCGTGAGCATACCGTGATGTTATCACAGTTGAAAAGTTTTAGCCGGCAATTTCCCTGAGGCGCTTTATGTCCAGAAGTCTGATCCTTCCGCGGGTTAGCTCTAAAAGATGTTCATTGGTAAAATATTTGAGCATCCTTGTAACGACTTCCCGGGCCGTGCCCAAATCTCGGGCGATTGCCTCATGGGTCAACATAAGATCGTTGGTACCTTCTATATTGGCATATTCTAGCAAAAACTGGGCAATACGGCTGTCCATACTCTTAAACAACACTTGTTCGAGCGTCCACATCACATCAGAAAAGCGGGAGGACATCAATTGATTGGTATAATTTGCAATGGCTGCAGATTGGTTCATTAAACGCTCATATAAAGAAGAAGGGATTAATAGAGCCTTTGTTTCCTTTTCCGCTTGAATCTGAATATCGAATTGGATGTTGTTCAGAATGCAGGAAGCAGAGAACAGGCAGATATCCAAATCGAAAAGCCGATATAGCGTAACCTCTTTGCCCTCCGATGACAAAACGAATGCACGAAACTGGCCGCTTTGCACCAACATGAGGCCCAGACATTCGCCTTTATAAGGAAGGATAATATCCCCATTTTTAAAGTTGCGGGGCTGACTATGGCTTATCAAATCATCTTTGTGCTCACGGGATAAACCCTCCCAACAAAAAGCGAAGAAAGCTTCCACGCCCGGCAACTTTTGACCCATCGAAACACCCCCAACCAACCTATACATTAAAGCATAGATTGATTGGGGGCAATTGTCAAGCGTTGTGCCGTTCGTTACTTCTTTTCTCTACGGAAACACATGAACCAGTCCAGACAATATTGATCGTCGCTTTTGCTTTCCATGCGTTCTTTGGCTACGCCGCAGCTGCCGGCAGTGGGTACGATTACATCGTCGCCTGGGCGCCAATCCGCCGGTGTGGCTACGGAATCCGCATCCGCCTTCTGAAGCGCTTGAATGACCCGCTTTATTTCGTCAAAGTTGCGGCCTGTGCTTAAGGGATAATAGAGGATGAGCCGGATTTTTCCTTCGGGATCGATTACAAACACGGCCCGTACCGCCTGGGTGTTGGACTGGCCGGGTTGAATCATGCCATACTTGTTGGCAACTTCCATGCGGATATCCTCAATGAGAGGGAATTTTACCTCCACATGCTTCATGTTTTTCCAAGTAAGATCCTGAATTTTCCGCAGCCATGCGATATGGGCATATAGCGAATCCACAGAAAGGCCGACAAGCTCTGTATTCATGGCCTTGAATTCATCCGCCATGGAGGCAAAAGTCATAAACTCCGTGGTGCATACGGGGGTGAAATCGGCAGGATGGGAGAAGAGAATCACCCATTTCCCTTTATAGTCCTCCGGGAAATTAATAGGGCCTTGGGTAGTAACAGCTTGAAAACTGGGAGCAAAATCACCGATAAGAGGCATCCTGGTTACTGTGGCGTTGAGTTCTTGCATGATAGTCTCCTTTCCGCTTGGCGCTCTAACGTTAGGTTTTATTTGTTATCCTAAGTCTATCATAAGGGGCTTGCATGATCTGTGACAACATCACATTCCCGTCTATTGGTATCCGCTGCAACCAAAGAAGGAAAAAAGATGCAGCGCCGCCGCTGCATACAGCCGGTATCCTCCAGATAGATAGCGAACAGAAAATCCATGTCCCATAAGAATGCGGGCGGCAAGGTAGCTTCGGTGTCCGTCCTGGCAATAGAGGTATAGGGGCACATCCTTATTGAATTCGTTTAGCCTTGCGCGAAGCGTATCCAAAGGAACATTGACCGCGCCGTCTATATGTCCGGAAATATATTCCGCAGGCATGCGCACATCCACAAAAACGTGGTTTTTTTGAAGCAAATCCGGCACCTGCTCCCAGTGGTATTGGTAAATTCGCTTTTTCACTAGATCGTCAATGATGCAACCAACCGAATGCGCGGAATTTGGTTCCGAAGAAAAAGGCGGGGTATAGCCAAGCTCCAATGCCGCAAAATCCTTTGCCAGCATTCGCTGCTGAACGGCCATGGAGAAGATAGCCAGCCACTTATCCACCCCATCCACTCCAATTAATTGCGCACCAAGGATAAGGCCGGTTTCTCTTTCGAATAAGACCTTTATGTCTATCGGGATAGATCCCGGATAATATTCCGCATGGGATAAGACACGCACATATACCTTATCGTAAGAAAGTTGCACCTGCTTGGCTGTTTTTTCCGTCCAACCAACTGTTCCAACCGCCAAGTTAAGCACTCTTATCAAACTTGTTGCCTGTGCGCCCTTATATTGCTGCCTTAGGCCGGCAATGTTGCTTGCAGCGACATACCCTTGTTTATCGGCCGATTCCAGGAAAGATCCCCCTGTGGATATATCTTGGTTTTGTCCAAATTCCACAGCATCGCCCACGGCATAAACAGCAGGGTCGGAGGTGCGCAAATATTGGTCTACCAAAATGGCGCCCCGCGGGCTTGTCCCAAGACCGGACCGTTCTGCTATGTCGCCGTTTGGGCGGATGCCAAGGCTCAGAAAAACCAGGTCGGCCGGTAAATTTTCCTGATCCAATTGAACCAGCAGACCGTTCTCCATGGGCAGGATAGACCGCACGCTGTGCCCTGAAAGAAGCTTTATGCTCTTCTTTGCCTGCAAATCATATCGCGCAATTGCGGCCATATCGGAATCCAACGAGCCGAGGGCATGTCCCACCGTCTCAATTATCGTTATGGACAGGCCTGCTTTGGCCAAATTTTCAGCCATTGTTAGCCCCAAATAATCGGCACCAATCACCACGGCATGCTTTGGATGAACCTCCTTCATAAATTTTTCCATTTTGTAGGCATCCGGAATGTTGCGCAACGTGAAAACACGCGGATCATCAAAACCGGGCAGATCGGGACGAATTGGTGTAGCACCGGGGGAGAGAATCAATTTATCATAGCTTTCAAGGTAGAGCGTGCCCGTACTTAAATCTCGAATCGCGGCTTTATTTTCATGGAGATACAATCTTATCGCCTCATGCTTTATGCGTACATCCAAATTTAGCTGGCGCTTGAGGCTTTCCGGCGTATGGATAAGCAGGGCGCTTTTTTGGGTAATTTCCCCACCTATATAATAGGGTAGGGCTGAATTCGCATAAGAGACATATGCGTCACGTTCCAACACAATGATCTGTGCGGATTCGTCCAGGCATCTCAACCTGGCTGCAGCCGAGATCCCGCCTGTCGAACCGCCGATGATGAGTACTTTCATCATAAGCACCTCTTCCCAAGATGATAGTTTTGATGTCACCTAATTTCTTTAGTTTAATGGGATTGGCGCTTGGTTTCCGTGATAATATCACCAGACTTACCGGTATTCGTACAGAGCCCTAGCAAACAAAATGCCGCGCATCCCATAAGCATCATTGGAATGCGCGGTTTGAAGAGGAGATATGCAGGCAGGGGAGAGCGAAACGTTGCTTATGTTCGCTTCCAAGGCCTTTGTGTCCCAAGCCAGCCATTCTTTTGCCAATAGGCTACATCATAGGGGCATACCGCCATTTTTCGGTGAAATATTCGGAACATATGAAAGAGGAGCTTTCCCCAAAAAGAAGGTGCGACGTGGCCTACATTCTTGCAAATGCGGCCTGCCATCGTGGTTACATTTGATAGAATTGTTTCTTTAACTTTGGCGCTTACGCCATCCCAATCCGCTGCATACACCGCTTTTCCATATTTGTATACTTTGGCCATTCCCCAGAAGCGTAGGCTTGTGGCAATATCCTTCATGGCGGAAATAGTGCCGCCCCCTGCCCCGGTGGATACAATAAGGGCTGTTTTTTCAAACATCGTTTGATTGGGACGATGTGTCATATACTGGAAAGAAAGGTGGTCAAGCAGTACTTTCATTTGGCCTGAAGCGCGAAGGGCATAAACTGGCGTCGTAAATATGACTAGGTCAGCCTGTTCAATTGCTTTGCGGATGGGTTCCACCTGCCTGAAATGGGGGCAAAACTGCTCTCCCTTAGAAAAGCAGTTGCAGCAACCAACGCAAAACTGATTCAAATCCCGCGGCAAAAAAATTTCCGTCAAGGTATCCCTTTCGCCCTGGATTTTCTCAATAAAGAGCTTGGCGATATGATAGGTACTCCCTTTTTTTTCTGAGCCATAAATAGCGGTAATATGCATCGCTTAGGTACCTCTTATTATCTGTATCCTTGTCTTTTTGCTCGCAGAATGTTTGGAAAAGGGGAGAAAGGGGAATTAATCCGCTTTTTCATTCTGCTCCATTTTTGCTATCCTTTCCAAAATCTCGTGTTGATTTAACATCAATTGATCAATTTTTTGATGGAGGTCCTCCAAGATGATCTCGGACTTCAGGTTCGTTTTATAATCATTTTGAGAACGAAGGCGATCCTTTTCTTCCTGCCTGTTTTGGCTCATCATGATTACCGGCGCCTGTATGGCGGCAACGCAGGAGAGAATCAGATTCAGCAAAATATATGGATAGGGGTCGATTGCCTGGGTTAGAACTAAGGCATTTAATAGAATCCAAGTGGTCAGGCAGAAAATAAAAATAAGGATAAACGTCCAACTTCCCACAAATTTAGCAATTATGTCCGCCATTCTAGCACCCAAAGTTAGGTTTGCGTCTCTGCTGGTTGCGGTGCTCTTGGATAATTTACGCTCTAGCAAAAGATGAATAATCTCTTCCTCTTCAAGCTCTTTTTCATCCTGATCTTCCAATATCGTTGAGATCAACGATATTCTGCTGGGTTCATCCGGCATATCAAACCTCCTGATAATTTGAAATCTAGTATTTTTGCGTGAGGATACTGGGTTACTTATCCATTTCATATTGGATTGCGCGGAAAAGCTATGTTTGCAACGAGAATGTGTCAGCCCATTCCTGCAATTCGTTGACAAACCTTGCGGTATGGAATCCGTCACAAACTGCATGATGAACTTGAACGGCCAAGGGTAGTAGCATTCTCCCATTTTCTGCAAAATATTTTCCAAGTGTCAAGATGGGAGAAAGATAGGTATAGCCTTTTTCCAGGTTTAAATTAAAGCCTGTAAAGCTTGCCCACGGTATGCACGATACATGAAATAAGCTCTCCGTTGCTACCGGCTTGGAATTGTGAATATCATCCTGATACGTTTCCATATCTTCCTCATAGTTATGGTAGAAGGAGGAAAATTCAGGATCATAGGCAGTCCATACATTCGTAAAGGTCTCGGTTTCCGAATGGAACACGGTATAACAAGGGCTAGCGTAGTCATAGAAGCCTACATTCCCATGTTCATCAAAGTCCATGCGGAATTCAGAATGACGATTTACAACTGTAGCAATCCCATACAAAAAAGTCGGAAAAATTTTCAGATTGCGTTTTTTCATTTCCAACAGCAATTTTGTAATATCGAGATTTACGGTTATACTATACGTACATGGCGTACCGGCTGAAAATTGTTGAAACGTTGTTTTTCTATGCCAAGTATCCATGTTAATTCTATGAAATTTCATAGTGCGCTACCCCCAATAGTCTAAATTTGTCGCGTCCTTTATGTTTTGCGACGGAATGTTAGCATGAAAACCACAAAAATAGCGAAAAGGAGCGTGATCGTCACAACTAAGCTCGCTTCCAGGTCAAATTCTCCGCTGGTAAGGAGGGCAGGGCCGGTTTAAATATCCCATCACCCATCATAGAGGTTCCGCCGAAAAAACCAAGCAAGACTATGTTTAAGATAGCGATTAGGTTTACATTGGGATTCAATACGTGTATAATAGCAAAAATACCGGAAGATACCAGCAAACAAAGGGGCAAGTTGTAACGTGCAGCGAGAACATTCATCAACCAGCCTCTGGTGACAACTTCCTCTCTACCGCTTTGAACCGACCAACCCAAAAGAACAATAGTGGCGCCGACAAGATTGCCTTTATTAAGGTAGCTGCCGCTGGTGGGGGCAAGTTGTGCTTGCCCGGAAATAAAAAGGATGAACATAATCAGACTGAATAATAGTGCTCCCAGCATAAAGCCGCCAAAGTATTGGCCAACAGCATACCCGCTATAGAAACCGATGGTCATAAACTTGTGCTTTTCTGCCAAACGAATCCATAAAAAAACAAGCAGCAATACACCCCCGAACAGCGTAGTTAAATAGACCATGTTTGCAATGCTGTCCAAGCATACAATGCTAAAAGAAAGCTTATAAATACCGCTTCTGCTCAAAGTATAAGCGACTTGCCCAATTATGTTGCCAGCCAGAATGAAGGCAAGCGCTAAAAAGAGCGCTAATAAAAAATTGGGTAGATATTTTGCGGTTAACGTCGTTTGAATCAAACGGCAAATTTCTTTCTTTTGCATTGCTTGTCCTTTCAAAATCCAAGGAATAAAGGGCGATCCGTTTGGGCAGCCCCGCCAGCCTCAAATTTTTGTTCATTATAGCAGATCGAAATGCAAAAAGAAACACAATGATATAGGTGATGCGCGAAGCATGTGCAACTCCTATGAACCGGGTTAAGGGGTGATAAAGATGAACGATTGGAAAGATATCCTAAAGGCAGATCCCATTGGATGGTTGTTGGAGGAAGAAAACCCTTCGGTACGATATTTTACATTAAAGGATATCTTGGATAAGCCCGAAGATGACCGGGATGTACAACAGTCAAAACATAGGATTATGCAAATAGGGATGGTCCCTAATATTCTCCAAAAGCAGCAGGAGCCTGCCTATCTTCAAGCATACCCCCGGTTTTACACATACAAATATAGGGGGCTGGTATGGTCGTTGATCGTGCTCGCAGAATATGGAGCCGATGCTGTGCCAGAGATAAAAGCACAGTGCGAGTATATCATCAGCCATTCGCAAGAAACGGATGACGGCGGGTTTGCGATGCATACCGCCGCCCAAAAAGGTGGCGGCAGAATAACAGAGGTTATCCCATGCCTCACGGGGAATATGGTATGGAGCCTCATCCACTTTGGTTATCTTGATGATCCCAGGGTTCAAAAAGCGATTGACTGGATGATAAAATATATGCGTTTCAATGACGGCGTTGAGAATACCCCGCAAGTTCCACCATACAACAGATATGAAATATGCTGGGGCAAACATACTTGCCATATGGGCGTAGTCAAAGTGCTCAAAGCGCTCAGCGCCATTCCGGAAGAACGGAGGATACAAGCCGTTCGGGATACAATCGAAAAAGCCGTAGAATTTATGCTAATTCATCACATTTATAAACGCAGCCATAATCTGAACCAAACGTCAAAGCCGGGCTGGCTCAAGTTCGGGTTTCCTTTGATGTATCAGACCGATGTTCTGGAAATCCTTGCTATTCTGAGTGAACTTGGCGTGCAGGATAGCCGAATGAACGAGGCGTTGGATCTCATGGTATCCAAGCAGGACGATGTGGGCAGATGGAAGATTGAGAATACTTATAGCAGCGACAAGCTGTTAATCCCGCATGGAATAAAAAACGAGCAAAGCAAGTGGCTTACGCTTCGAGCTATAAGGATATTGAAACGTAATAATGTTTATTGTTCGCAGACGCATTGACGCGTTCTGTGGTTCCCGTTGCTTTGGTAATCGAAAGACCGCCGACATACATCGACGATCTCTTTAATATTGAAATGCATCATTATTCGTATGCCAACATAATGAGTTCGTCTGGGCGATAGCCGAACGCGTCCACACAGTAGCTATCGATGAACGAGCAGAACTCCTCGCTGAAAGTTATGGCGTTCTTTCCTGTAAGGCTGTTTATCTGCGCATCGACATCGAACCAGGGGTCAAGGATCTCATTTTTCTCCGGGTTGTATTGATACCACATTCCGTCTCCAAAGCGTATCTCGTAGATTCCCTCCGGGTAAAGTATTTTTGCCGAAAATGTAGTGCTGTAGATATTGTATGCTGTGAAATTTATGACGTTTTCACCAGTATCACACCAATCTGTGTTCTGTATGTTAATCTTTACGCCGGCTTCTTCGTCCTTGTAGTTTCCTTGATCTATACCAAGGCCGCTTATTGTCGGCTCCTTCACAGACTCTATGGAGGCATCGGAGGATACTGCCGATGTGGTCTCGTTTATCATTTGTGCGGGATCGGTTTCTGCCGGTTCAGAAGCGCCGCATGCCGTGAATAGAAGTATACAAAGTATAAGAACTGTAATAAATGCAATTTTCTTCATTCAAAATAGGCTCCCTTTCATTCTGCTTTTTCTTTTGCTAACTAAATTTTAGCATAAAGGAAAAAAAGACACAATATATGCACAAATAAGCTGCCTTGTTTTGGTCTGTTTTCCTTTAATATTCAGTATTTCCTAATTGCACATTGCTCAAGCCTACAAATATACACACGGAACAAGCCGTATTGTTTTTCCAGGAGTTTGCCGGTGAAGGTGTAACCCGGCGGCAGATCAGGCAATATGCCGTATTCCGGATAACTCAAGTCTGTAACGATAGCATGATTTTCATGCTTTTCGATGATGACGCCAAAATTCGTTCTATGTAAACCACATCGTTGACATAATATTCTACATATTTTATAATCAATAAGTATAATATCATATAAAAAAGAGAGGAAATGAATTTGTCTTTAAAACACGGCCTTTTGGGTATTTTGAATTATAAAGATATGACAGGATATGAGCTTACTAAGACATTTGAAGATTCGCTATCATTTTTCTGGCAAGCCAAGGCAAGTCAGATATATCGCGAATTGAATGCTATGGAGAAAAACGGCTGGTTAATAAGCCGCCAGATTATTCAGAGCGATAAACCAAACAAACGAATATACACGTTGACAGGTGCCGGAAAAGCGGAACTTGCGCGATGGTTAAGTAAGCCACAGGCGGATATTGAAAGCGCCATACGGCTTAGATCGGCATTTTTAATGCGACTCTTTTTGGGCAATGAAAATTCTACGTCTCAATCCTTGGATATTCTTGAGGCGTACAGAAAGCAATGCAACCGGTGTTTGGCTGAAATGAGCTCGGCTCATGAGTCTATTGAGCATTATGGTAAAATCTATGGCCGAGATAATGCGAAATATTGGCAATTAACCGCGTTATACGGAGAAGAATATCTTCAAGCAAGTATACATTGGGCTGATAAAGCTATTGAAATACTTAAGAATGACATAGAAGGGAGCTGAAGGACATGAAACTTGTTTTGCATGATCTGCCCCATGGGGTCCCGGAGAATATGGTAAATGACGGTGATCGGATTGTTTCTGCTACAGGGCCCAAAGCGCCTTGTGTAGGTTGCTTCGGATGTTGGCTTAAAACCCCGTCTTCCTGCGTTCTTCGAGATCGAATTGGGGATATGGCCAATTATCTTGCAGAATGTGAGGAACTGCTTATTATTTCCAAAACCTATATTGGGGGATTAGCGCCTGATACAAAGAATTTGCTTGACCGCTCTATTGGCTATCTTTTACCTTTTATGCGCACGCTGAAATTGCCTGATGAAAACGGCAAACTTCGAAAAGAACAGCATCACGCTCTGCGATATAAAAAAAGCTTCAGGATAACCCTTGTTGCCTACGGGAAAGAAGCGTTTGAGGAGGAGGAAAAAAAGTCCATCATAGCTTATATTCGAGCTGTTAGTATAAACTTTAATGGTCAGGAGCCTGCTGTTCATTTTGTTAAAGAGCCTGAGGAGTTATTATTATGAAAACGTTATATATCGATGCAAGTCCTAAAAAGCGTTGGAGCAACTCAGCATACTTCATGGGATTTTCCAGATTATTTACAGGTGGGGGCAAGTGTAAGTTGCCACGAGCCGGGAAATATGATGAGATTCTTAAATCCATAGACAATGTAGATTGCGTAGTACTGGCGATGCCTTTGTATGTGGACGGAATACCCTCCCATGTGTTGCGGTTTTTACAGGCTTGGGAAGAGCATATCAAGCAAGGCGGTCGTGCGGTTTCGTTGTATGTTATTGCAAATTGTGGTTTCTATGAAGGCCGCCAAACACACCATCTCATTGAGCAGATGCGAATATGGTGTACAGGCGCAGGTGTCGTGTTCAAGGGTTCTTTGGGCATTGGTGCTGGTGAGATGTTGGGTATTTTACGCCTAACACCGTTTATTCGCTTGGCAATTTCGATTATGGTTATATTGATTGCTTCCGTGAGTGAGCTGGTAAATGGAACAATATCCTTGCTGGGTTTATGGCAACGCTCCGGTTTTAGCTCCATACTCATCACCCTTGGAGTGGCAGTCCTTTTCAGCCTTGGCGCAGCTTTTCACCTTTTCGGGCTTGCCATGGATATTAGGAGAAGGGAAGAACATCCTGCCAGATACACTACGGTTTGGTTTTGCCCAAGAATACTGTTTTCAATGTTTGCAGCAATTTATTGGTATATCCGCATGCTGGTAATGCATGGCGTTATGCCGTGGAAAGCCTTTGCTCGTGCAGATATGCCATAAAATTTTATGGCATAGAAGACCGAATTGCCGTTGTGAACCGGGGGATGGAGAATTACGGGACCGAGGCCTGGGATGCTTTGATTGAACGGGCAAAAATAGGGGATAAGCGATGATACAAATGAAAACGGGAGTAATTGAAAGATTGCTCCCTTTCATCATGGTGCGAATGCTCATAACGACAAACTTGGAAACCCGTATAAAATAAAGGTTTTTGGCATTGAGCAAACGAATATTTGCACTATAATATACGATCGTCTTGTCGATACTTTTGAATGGATCAACTTCGTATTATGCTTAAAATTGAAACTGTAGTATGACTTTTTAGACTGCTTTTATTTTATCAGCAGATAAACAGCCACGATTGTCATCAATGTTCCACGTACGCCGTAGATAGAAATCATTACTTTACCTGTCGAAAGCATTTGATAGGTGAAAAAGTCAAAAAAGCAGTGAAAAATCATTAACGGAATGATATTTTTAGTAATCAGCGCGGTTTCTGCAGCAATCCAGCCGAACAAAAAAGCATTAAATATTGAAAGTAGTACCATAACGGGGCTGCTTTCCACAAACGCGCCTGAAGCATGACCGATTTCAAAAATAAGAGCGGAAATGAAAATAACAGGAAGATCGGCAAAATGGTTGCTGAGAAATCTCAAAATAATACCGCGGAAATATAATTCTTCCGCTATGCCCACACTAAGAGTAAACAAAAAAGTTGCCAAGGTATAGCCAATATTGGATAAGTCGACGCCAGTTACTATCATGGGGAGCAGGATCATTATCAACGGAATATAAAACAGGCATGTTTTTACGCCGCTTTTATCTATTCCTGCCAGCAATATTTCTTTCGGAGCAATATTCTTGACTTTGCAGTATATAAAAGGAATAGCCGTAGAAATATACATAAACGCTGCTTGGATAAGCCTTGAAGTA
Source organism: Candidatus Pelethousia sp. (assembly GCA_034933245.1). Lineage (GTDB taxonomy): Bacteria > Bacillota > Clostridia > Christensenellales > CAG-138 > Pelethousia. The sequence continues at coordinate 403 of JAYFNX010000033.1, read as the reverse complement.
ATAGCATCCGACTTGCTTACGACAATAATAAAACCTGAAGCAACAGGGAAGACGATTATAATTGCTGCCCATAAAACCGAAAAAATAATGGATTTGGTTTTCTTCATTTAAATCCTCCGTGTCGGCGCACTCAAAATATCGGGTACCTTTATTATAACTGAAAGGAAACCACGCCAAAACAAAAACAGGCTGACGATATGTCAGTCTGTTTTTGTCCTTATGAACATTCGAGGTTCATTTGGGGTGGTGCGGGAAACAGGACTTGAACCTGCATGTTGTCACCAACACACGGACCTGAACCGTGCGCGTCTGCCAATTCCGCCAGTCCCGCAGAAAAAGTGGTGGATGGGGGTGGATTCGAACCACCGAAGTCTGTGACGGCAGATTTACAGTCTGCTCCCTT
>JAYFNX010000032.1:0-49956 GCA_034933245.1 Candidatus Pelethousia sp. | reverse complement strand
GACCATTGCGTATCATTTTCCCGATTACGCACCCATATTTCAATCCACACCCCCGTGCAGGGGGTGACTTGAATGGGGGGGCGAAATTGTGCTTACACAAACTATTTCAATCCACACCCCCGTGCAGGGGGTGACGGCATTAAGGGGTGCGGGATATATAACAAGTAAATTTCAATCCACACCCCCGTGCAGGGGGTGACCTCATCAACGCGGGTGAGATTGTTAATTAGTGCCCATTTCAATCCACACCCCCGTGCAGGGGGTGACAATTATTGCGAGCAACGCTAGGACTGCGTTACCGATTTCAATCCACACCCCCGTGCAGGGGGTGACGATGAAATGCTCAATGCTGGTGCGGATGTTATAATTTCAATCCACACCCCCGTGCAGGGGGTGACTGATGCTTTCAGCATGACGAACATGGTTGAGGGCATTTCAATCCACACCCCCGTGCAGGGGGTGACGCGTCTATGCTCTGGTCTGCATGGACGGAGCAGATTTCAATCCACACCCCCGTGCAGGGGGTGACGGCAGTTAGCGCCTGCCACAGGTAGGTAATGCCAATTTCAATCCACACCCCCGTGCAGGGGGTGACGGTCGCGGCAGTAAATGAAGCCAGGTTATCGACATTTCAATCCACACCCCCGTGCAGGGGGTGACCCACATGATACCACAGGGGTTTGGGCTGTTTTTAATTTCAATCCACACCCCCGTGCAGGGGGTGACCGCAAGATTTGCTCAAAAAAACAGCTTGCAAAGCATATCTTGTGCTTGACAGATTACGGTTACCCGATAATGTCAGGTTTGTATCGAAAACTGCAGATTTTCTGGTGCGATCTCTTTCGTGATTTTATGTTTGCTTACGGTTCGCACAGCGCTTAGATTCTATACGATTAAATCTCCTTCAAAATCTATGCTTGGTTTAACACCAAAATGGATCACTTTTTCCAAGTATTTATTCCCAAGATTATAACATCGCAAGCTATCCTCTTCTATATTTATTATTGCTTTAAGTTCATTTTGTAATTGAAGATATTGGCTCCAATCAATATTGCATTCAAAGACAGAATTTTGAACGCGCTGCCCGTATGCCATGCACTTTTTTGCCACTTGCCGCAACCGTTTTCTTCCGGACGCGGTTTCAGTTGAGACATCATAGGTTATCAGAACAAGCATATCCCTTGCCTCTTTTCTATAGAACGCCTGTGTGCGTAAGCATATCGTTTACCTTACTTCCATAAAAACGGCGGATAGCTTTCCAGATCACCGCGTATCGTTCGCGCTAGCAACAGTGCCTGGCAGTAGGGCACCAATCCCCACTCGGCTTTCTCCTTTAAAAACGGATGCATTACCTCCTGTTTCTTTCGGCTTTGCCAGGACGAAAGAAACTTTTTACGTGCCTGGTCGGATAAATATACCGCGCCCGAGCTCTGAAATTCAAAATCCGTTTCCGCCACCTCCCGACGGTTTATCAAGGAAAGCACAAACCTATCCGCAAAATGTGGGCGGAGCTCTTCCATTAAATCAAGGGCAAGGGAAGCCCTGCCCGGCCTGTCCGCATGCAAAAACCCCACATAGCTGTCCAAGCCCACAACTTCAAGCGCATGGCGACATTCGCCGGCAAGCAGGGTATACGCAAAGGACAGCATCGCATTCACCGGGTCGGTTGGAGGGCGGCGATTTCGATTTGTAAATGCGAACAACTCTTTGTTTTGCAGGATCAGTTCATCGAAGGCGGAAAAGTAATGATGGGCGGCATTCCCCTCGGCGGCTCTAAGGTTCTCCCTGTTATCGATGGTTAAGATCCGCTTTAACTGTTCCCTTATAAATCCGCATTGCTTTTTCATCAAGGCGGTATCGAGCCGTAGCGCATATTCCCTGATACCCCGCTCAATTACCCATTTTTGATTATGAAGCTTCCCAAATTCGAAGGCCTTTGCATAGTCCAGTGCCCGGTGATCATCGGCAATGCGTTACTGCTCCCGCCGCAGCAGCACGTTGCCGCTTGATTCACCGTGAAACGTGCCGTGATACCGGCCGTTCTCACTTAGAAAGCTTACGGAAATTTTCCGTTTTGCGCATGCACCCAATAGCTGCGGAGTGGCGCCATAGTAGTTAAACAAAACGATTTGTTCCAGATTCAGCAAAGGAACGCGGAGCAGCACTTCAGCATCTTTTTTTACGCAAACATTGTCCGTTTCGAGATTTACGATCGTGTCAGGCTGCGTTACAAACAAAACATTTAACAGCTTCCTCATTCCAAATGCATCTCCATATATTTTGCTACGGAAGTTTCGTTCGTTTTTCCAAGGCCGGACAAGCATAGATCATGGATACTGCAGCTTTGACAGTGTTTCCCCGGGGTCGCTTTGGGCGTATGTTTTCGGTTGAACAGTTGGTGCATCGCCATGACTGTGTCTTTTAGCTTTGCTCGAAGCTCCGGCGTGAAATCAACGGCTTCTCTCCTTCGCGGTTCGCCATAAAACAATGCCCCGCTTTCGATTTTTACACACAGCATCTCTTCCAGACAAGCCGCCTGGGCGCAAAGCTGCAGCCTGTCGCAATCCTCCATCTTGGTCTTGCCCCGTTTGTATTCCACCGGATAGGGCAACCACAAGCCGGCATACCCGTTCAAAGGTATGCCGGCCCCTGATTCATGAAATTCCACCACATCGCATTCGCCCGATATGCCAAGCTCGGCCGAGCGCACCTTTAACCCGCGGAAAATGATCAAGCCGCCTCGTTTTTCGGCCCCCTCCCCGTTGTGCGCTTTGTTGTGGAGTATTCTGCCTCCGGTGGTCAGGTAGTTCTCATTCCATTGCGCTTCTATATGGATGAGCGCCCACTGCCGCGCGCAGAATGCATAATGCTGAATGCCTGATAACTGCAAATAGTCTTCTTCTTCGTACCTCATCCCTCTAAAATTTCAGGCTGTAATCCTGCAAGGGGGGCAATCGTTACACGGCCATCTTCCTCTACTTTTACGCAGTTATGCACTTTTGCAGAGGAATACTGTCCAGATTTACTGTTGTGCGCAAACCAGACTACCTTGCGCACCTGCATGGACCCGCTGGGCCGGGCGGAGGATTCATCCCCCTCAAACAAGGAGATAAGCGCTTTCTTGATCGCATCGGCATCAGCATCTGAAAAGCCGGTTTTTTCCGCGAGCTGCGGACTGATGCTACCGTAGGTAACGTAGGCGGCGCTGCTGACGCGGTGTTTCATACCCATTGTATCGGAGGATTTTTTGCCATCGGACGTGGTATCGCCGTTTACGGATTTGGTGATTTGCATGGATTCAATAATAATGGGCGCAACGCTAAACGCGGACTGTATCGTAACAGGGCCGCGAACGCCGATTGAAACCTCCGAGGTATTCTCCCCCCTCTTGAAAGCGAAAACCTGGCCAAAGGAGCGAACGTCCATCCATTTTTCACAGACTTTTTGCGCAACAAGATCCTTTGCCTTCTGTTCATCCTTGCTCAGCGTTGCAAGAAACGTATTAAATCGATCGGAGAGCGACTTTTGTCCATCGTTGTTATTCTCGTTGGATTGAACGAAGATCTCGCTGCCCATCTCTTGTAACCGGTTGCGGATTTTGCGTTTCAAGCAGACGTCTGAAACCTCACCCAGCCCTTCGCTGGTGGTGCGCGGCCTGTTTCCGCCAAGGGGATCCCCGTTGGGGTTTGCATTTTTCACCGTAAAGATAAGTGCGAAATCAATTTTATTCTCCAATACCGCCATCGTCTGCTTCCTCCGATTTTTCATTTTTGTTCTTTTGGGACAACACTCTGTTTTGCGCTGAATAACCAAGGAGATATAACGGGGACAGCGGGGCGTTATCCTCAAAATCTCCATCTTGGAATAAATCCATGATTTCGTCGATCAGGGCTTGATAATAGCCCGCTCCGTTCATCTGGTTTTTATAGGGTATCAGTTGGCTGAAGATCTGCCCCCAGGTAGCGTTAGGCTTTACCTGAAATGCGCTCATCAGCTTAACGGCGTTCGTCGCTCTTGTTTCCTGCTTACCCGCTTTATAAAGAGCCGTGCGTTCGAGCCTGTCCGCAACCGCCAGCAGCCTGCCGAACAGATAATCCCTATCCGTTCTTTCCGTATTTAATGCCAATTCGAGTTCCCTCCCTTGCTGCTTGTAAAATTTTCGTGCCAGAGCACAGGTTATGTTTATGGACCGTTTCCAATCGTTTTCTCTGAACTTACCGTTTGCATCCGAAAATGTCATCGGCCGGGACGCACGGTTTGCCGCCATATCCACCATGCTTCTAGGGAAGGCGAAATTGCCGAACATACACTCCAAAAGCTGCTTACGGGTCTTCTTTTTAAGCACATCATAAGCTTTATCGCCATGGGATATCCCGTAGACCGCAAACAGTATTTCATCATAAGATGGCGCGCCTATGTAAGGAACGGGGATCCGCTTGTCCTTGCCGCTTTCATCCTTGCCATTCTTCCATGCTGTTTGGAAATAAGACGTATCTTTATGCCAGCCCACGATGCTTTCAAGGTATGTGTTTTCCGGAAGCTCCTGATAAAAAACCAGCCCCATTCTACCGGTGGTCGCCGCGTCAAAAACAGCGATACAGATTTTGCAAAAATGCTGCTTTATACGCTTTGCGTCCCCATATCCTTGCAGAAGCTTGTTCAGTTTATCCGCGTAATCGGCATAGACCCCCGCGCTTGCCTCTGCTAAAATATCGGCATCCGTTTTGATAGCTTGCATTTCCCCGAATACATCCAATGAATTGTCCTGCGGCTTTACTTTAACTTCCGGATCGCTATCCACAGCCCAGGTTACGATCACCTGAGAATCAACGGCATAACCATAATTTGCAATAAGCCAGCGCAGCATTTGATGCATCTTTTGGGATTGAATGGAATCCACGATTACAGCATCATCCTGTTTCGCAAACCGCCCGCGGAATGTAAAACCGCTTGCATCGTTACAGGAAAGGAGCTTCGCGTTTCCTGTGTAGGAATTGATATTCTTGGGATGCTGCGCTGCGACGCTCCCAACAATTTCCCCGCTTAAATAGTCAAAAGTATTATCGTCACAAGTTGCGCTGCTGCTTATATGGTTTATCCAGGTATTGCGCAAATCCTTGCTTTCCCAAACATTGACTACGGTATCCCCGGTTTCAACCGTAAAACGGACGCCTATTTTTCGGATCTTTTCGGTGTCAATCTCCCCTCTTGCATTTCCGTCATTTTTTTCTTGATATTCGTTGTCTTTAAAAATGCTGCTGTTGGATAAATCATCGATTATGGTTCTGCCGGACACATAGGTATAAATCGCATTAAGCTCGGCAATCCCATCCTTCCATGCATCCAGTTCAGCAAGATACGCCTTTGTCTTTTCATCATGGATACCGCCGACATAGTCAAGCTGATCGCAAAGCGGATGCGCGGCTATTCCGGAAGCCCGTCCTGCTGATTTTTCGGTGCAGGGAATAATAATCGTTTTCTCTTTGCTGTCACGGCTTGCGCTAACAAAATTTCCACCGCTATCGATTGTTATATGAATTTTAGATTTAAAGGTCATATGGCAAATGGGCAACAGTGTCTTCTTCTCGTTTGCATTGCCATCTGCATCGACCTGTACAATACCGACCGCCGCGGCGCATCTTTCATAGGTTTCCAGCAGATTTTGAAACAAACCCATTATGTATCACCGCCTTCAGCGTCAACAGGAAGCAAATTCCGAACTGCGACGAATTCTTTGATGGGCTGGTCTTCGAACACCGTTCTGCGTTTGACTGAAGCGTCATTCGGCGGGGGAAAAATAATAATTCCGTCTTTCATGGCGCAATTATAATAGCGCACATCCAAGTTTTGCGAGGGCGTTCCGTCCTCCTTCTTCGTTGGGTTCTCATCAGGGTAATCGATTCCGTGGAGCATAAAGCCGAAATTCAGCGCTCCATAATCATCATAAAATCCATCTCCGCTTCCAAACTCGCAGGCTTCAACGTAGCCCTGACATTCCCTTGTTCCCAGAAAGATATCCCGCCTGCCGCCTTTCTCAATGCTCCGCTTCGCTATATTGTGATGTTTGTTTTCATTGCGGTCATTTTGTAAGCCGGGGCGGTTTTCGTTCCACGCAAAATGGGCAAGAACCTGGTATCGAACATCTTTTAAATAAGTATAATAAGCTAAGTCGTTACCGCCGCTCATTTTTATGGGGCGAATCCCCTTCCCCTCGGTTTGGATTTTACGCATGATGCGGACGGCGTCAACAACCCACACAAAAGTCGGTTTCCAATATACTGATTCTAAAATACCTTTCAACGCTTGGTATGTTGGCACCTGATAAGAGAACTTCTCGCCGCCGACGCGGGTGATCAGGTCTGAAAACAAAGCATACTTCCCATAGACTTCAAACGCAACGGAATTTCGTTTTCTTACAATCGTTTTCAAAATTTCATCCTTCATTCTTTCCCCTCCCACTAAACAATAAGAATATCTTGCATGGACTCGAGGACAATACCTGTTTCCCGTGAATAGTAGTTCGCGCCGGCAATCATTATGCCCGTGTCATTATCAAGAGGATATAACGCATTTTGCTCACCCAGCTTTTCTGTTTCCCATTCATATAACGAAACGCTGTATTTTTGCAACTCTCGCAGTATCTTTATTTTATCTTTCGTTATGACTCCATCCGGCTGCTTTCGGTATTTTTCGATCAGGCTTTCGGCTTCACCGAATAGCACGACAACGGTGTTTGTGTTCTTATCAATCAAACGGAAGCTTTGATCCGCGGAATAAAAGGCATGGGAGATACCATGGGGAAAAGCATTGCCTGTTCTATTTCGGAAGTTTTGCTTTCCCCGATTGTTCCCGGAGAGCATTAGGTATACCCATTTGCCGTCTTTCGTAGGGTAATCCATTTGGCCGTCTTTAACGGCAAAATACCGCTGATAAAATGCCGTCATGATTCCTTCGTCCAGTATATCAGCCTCATCCTTTTTGCTTCTAACGATCTGCTCCGTTATCTCTTTTCCGGATCTGATATCCACAAGCTTTTCAAGGTTTTCATCTTCCAACGGAAATGTATATACGGCTTTGGGAGCCGCGCTTTCGCCATTTCGATTACACCTTCCCGCCGCCTGGGCGATCGAATCCAGGCCTGCCATCGCCCGTACGACACAGGAGAAGGAAATGTCGACGCCCGCTTCGATGAGTTGTGTGGAGACGCAGATAACCTTTTCGTTGCGGTCTAAACAGTGTTTCACTTCTTTAATGACCGACATCCTATGGCCTGTACACATAGCTGTGCTTAAATGTATAATTTGATATTCTCTCGATTTGCCTTTTAGCAGTTTGTATATTTTTAGCGCGGATTTTCTCGTATTTACGATAACAAGGCAGTTGCCGTTTGCATGGGCCTTGTCAAGAATAAAATCCGACGCGGTTTCGCAATTTTTTTTACTTTCGGTTAAAACCTTCACCCTCTTTATAGATTTAAAATCCTGCGCGCAATCAATGAGTTTGGCATTGTCCTGAAGCATTAGGTTTGTGCGTTGCGTGGATTCCAGCGTCGGCTGCGTTGCCGAGCAAAGTACCACGGTCGAGTTCAATATTTTGGATAAAAACGTGGCAACCTCATTAAAACAGTGTATTGCTTTAACTGGCATTGACTGGATCTCATCAAAAATAATGACCGAATCTGCCAGAGATACAAATTTGCGGAGCTCCCCGCTTTTTGCGGACATCGCTGATTCCAAAAACCGGACCATCGTTGTAAGGATAATCGGGCTGTTCCACCTGGCGGCCGTAAGCTTTCTTATTTCTGAAGCTTTTTCGTCCTCCGGCTCCATAATGTTGGAGTGATGTTCAAATATCACTTCATTATCTTCCGGCAAGTCCAAAATAGCACGTAGTCTTTCTGCAGTCTGTTCAATAATCGATAGATACGGAATTACATATATAATCCTCTTTTTGCATTTCTTCTTGCAGTGATGCAGTGCAAAACGGAGGGATGACAAAGTCTTTCCTCCACCGGTTGGCACTGATAATTGATAAATTCCAGTTTCCCTTTCCGCTGCACATTTGCATTTATCGGATACGGATTTGCGAATAATGTCTATTTCTGTAACGGTTGGAAACGCGCGTATTCTCTCTTCAAATATGTTGATAAGCGAATCCCAATCCACCTTCTGCTTGGAATACGTTTCCTCTATTTCAAATAAATATGCGTCAAGCCTATCTGCGTCTACAAGGCAGGAAAACAAATACTTGATAAACAGCCCAAGGGCAAAAATTGCGCTGTTTTTGCTTTTATAAATTTCTTTTATTTGGGCTAATAAACCACCAAATTCCTCCCTTGCGTTGGCAAACAATGTTTCAAGCTCCGCTTTTTCTCTTTGGGTAATCTTCCCTTTAATTTCCTCAAAAAAGTATTTGGTATCCGTTGTATGTGAAAATCTGTCGAAATAATCTGCCAGGCCATCGGGAGAAACGCCGTCATCCAGGTGGTTATGGTGGCCGGTTATACAAAACCCGATTATTTCTTTGAGCAATACCGCACAAGCGCAATCATTTGGGAACAGCTCGTTTGCCAAAAAGGCGCCTTGCCAAGCGTGAATCACGCTGCCGCGTTCGCCACCGTCTTTTATGTAATTTTGAAACGCTTCTGATAACTTTCCCAGATCATGAAGATATGCAAGGAGCTTTGCGATATTTGGATAACGTGATGTGGAAACTATGATTTCAGTCACATTTTTTACATGTTCGCATAAGCTCTGCGTTCTATCGTCAGAACGCTTTCGGGCAATAACCTTTTCGCTCATTTTCGATACTCCAGATTAAAGCTTCCAATCGTTTAATTAACATCAACGATTTAACGCTATCGCCATTTTAGTATCGCTGCCAACTATTTACTCCAAATAATACCATGTCTTAAGTTAAATTTCAATATTCACGGCAAATCATCTCATAAATATAATTATATTTGTGAAAAATATATACACGCTAAGTTCCATGCATTATATGAATAATCCTCATGTCTGCCAGATTGCGCACATTGCAGTAGGTATTAAGCGTACATTTCCCGCGGTTTTGACAGCAGTAGCCGGTGCACCGCTGGCCTTTCGCTTGCGGAAGAACTTCAAGCAGTCACCCGCAAAGTCTCTTTGCCGGCTTCCGCCCGGCACATGAATATGCCCGGCAGATGCCTTTCGATCAGGCCCCCTCCACGCTGCTTTTCCGCCGCCGGTACCGTTCGATGATCGCCGTTTCAAAAAGGCGCCCCTATAGACAGGCATTTTTAATGTACCTCTTCACTGGCAGTGGTCAGATTCGACTATAGTGCCCACTGCGGTAGCCTTGGCGGGCCTCCCGTTTGTCCATAGCTGGCTGCCTGGATCAACTTTTGGCTTCCTCCTCCAGCAGATCGTTAACCAACGCGGCGAAATATATTCGCGCGCCAAGTGCCAGCGTTGCACCGTTCACTTCTGCCGCAATGTGTTTTCGGCCACTCCCCGCAGCAAGATGAAACTGGCAGCTAAGATGCGCAAGGCGATTCATGTCCAGGAGAGTAAGTCCGCTGCCCGTGAGAAGGCCCGGCAGGTTGCTGAAGATTTACGGGTTATGGAGCTCAAGGAAGCGGCGAAAAAGGTGGAAGATAGCATTGAGGAAACCCTGACCTATATGGAATTCCCATACGAGCATTGGCTGCGCATCCGCGCCAATAACGTAATTGAACGTCTGAACCGGGAGACCCGCCGCAGAACTCGGGTGGTCGGTACCTTCCCGGATGGCAACTCCGCTCTCATGCTGGTCTGCGCCCGCTTGCGACATGTCGCAGGTACGCAATGGATCAACAAGAAGTACAGGAACATGAAACACCTTGATACTTAGGCGGATATGGATTCCGCCGTCAGCTGAGCATCAAACCTTTGGCCTCGTTCTTTTTTGCGCATTTTTCTTGACACTACCGTGTTCATAAGGACAAACTCGGAAACCCGCATGAATAAAGGTTTGCGGCATCAGGCAAACGAATATTACATCATAATGCGAGTCTCATTTTTATTAAGATTTGAGATTCCTTTTATATATAGAAACTCAGCAGCTCTGATAGCTCAATATTAATTCCAACCTCCTGCAAGTCGTTTTTCCGCATGAACCAAAGATGTTCAATTATCTCATTCTTATTTTTACCGTAGTGGATACGGTTATGGCAGGTGCTACATAGGCAGATGATGTTCTCGGGTACATCAATCGACACGTTGAAACAATCCGCATACTTCAATGGTACAAGATGGTGTGTTTCCATATAAGGAAGCCCATCAATCATCCTCGGAAATGTTGTGTGAGAGGAATCAAACTCACATGTAAATTCTGCATGGCATAATGCTCGCTTAGCCACAACAGGATCACGAGGATATGACTTCGTTTCTCGCTTTGATAATAACGGTTTTTCACACCTCTCATGTAGAAATTCAAACCGCTGCTTTTGACTGAAATTATGTCTCAGCAGATACTGATTAACTGCGTAATCTGTATCTTGCGCGAATAATCCGAGCGCTTTGATTGCCTCGACAAGTGCCGGACGTAGTCGAAAAGTATATATTCCGCTCTCCTTTTTTAGTTCAATCCAAGCGACACCCCAGTATGTTTCTTTGCCATTTTCTCCTATGAGTTTAAACCGATTTAGGCGCTCAACTGCAAATTGCCCAAGTCTGCGATTTTGCACACTGAAAAAGTTGGAATCTCGTCCGTATTGTTTTTCTAGCAGTTTACATGAAGCGGTATAATTAGATGCGAGATACCATTTTTCAAGGGCAAACAATATATTTTTATCATTTCGAATTTTGGACAGACAAAGGATATCTTTCCATTCGTCGACAGAGATATTCACGTCATAATTGTGTGTGCGTGAATTACGATAAATGTCCATCATATCGTGTTCACCTTCTACTATTCTCGGACATGCTCATTGCGCAATAAGTATGTCGTAAATTATTTCTATGTGTTATTTATAGTTTATCAGAATACATAAACGAATGCAAAACAAAAACAGGCCGACATATTGCCAGCCTGTTTTTGTCCTTATGAGCACTCGAGGGTCTTTCTTATGGTGCGGCTGGCGGGACTTGAACCCGCATGGTTTCCCGGCAGATTTTAAGTCTGCTGTGTATGCCGATTCCACCACAGCCGCTCACCTACATTATTATACGAGCTGTGGTGCCATGCGTCAACTGCCATAATACGCTTGTCGCAAAATGGTCTCTGCTTCCTTCTCGGACGGTCTCCTTTCGGACTTTGAAAAAACGGCGTGCTGGGCCACTTTTTCTGAAAGGCCGGCAAGTTTGCTAAGGAACTCCGGCTCCTCTATGCCAAAGACGCGAAAGGAAGCGGGCAGTCCTATCTGGGCTCGCAAAGATTCCAAGCGGGCGCACAGGGCCTGAAGCGGTTCCCCTGCAATGCCCGTTGCATCGCAAACCTGCGCGGCAGCTTCTTTGGCCGCCGGTTCCCACCGCAGGGAATGGGGTAAGGTAATTGCCTCGACGATTCCCGTTGGCATGGGTTTATAAAAGGCGATACAAACGCTAGCGGTCAGCGCCTGGCATATGCCCATGGGGGAATTTGCAAAAGCAAGTCCTGCCATGCACTGAGCTTCATGCAAGCACTCCTTCGCTTTAACATCCCCTGTTATGGCCTCCCCAAGCTGTGTAAGGATATCCCGGGCAGCCCGCAGGGCCAAAGGCTGCGCAAATGCCGTTGCGCCTCTGGCCAGGGCTTCCAGTGCCTGGGAAAGCGCCGCCATGCCGCCCCGAGCCAAAAGCGGGCCCGGGCTTACGGCCGCCAGATCCGGATCGACTATGGCTATATCGGGGGTAAGCACAGGGTCCAGCAGAAGAAGGCGCTGCGCCTGCGCGGGGTCCAAAAGAAAAGCCACACCGCCTAAAGCGCCTTCCCCCCCGCCTCCTGCAGGGGCAACCGCAAGGCGGGCAAGGCCCCGCAGCTTTGGCAAAGTTCCGCTCTCCACAAGCGCGTCAGCCGTAATCGCGGGGTTCTCATAAAATATCCACATAGCTTTGGCAGCAGAGATCGTCTCTTCGCTGCCAATGGCCACGATCCAGTCCGGCTTAAATTCCTGCATCGCCCTGGCTCCCGCCAGGGCCTGGGCCAGCGTGGGCCCGCCGCGCACGCAAATAAAGCTGCGTACGGACATTCCCCCGCCTTGCAGGTAGCCTTCGGCCCGCTGTAAAAAGCCGTTTTCCTTGCTCATGACGCCCCCAACAAGCACGGTCCGCCGTCCTTCCAGCCTGCGCAATTGGGCAAGCGCTCCTCTGCCGTAATAGATATCCCTTGGCGTAATGAACCTAGCCATGCACTATATCTCCCTATCCTGCTTTCCCTTAGTTTTGCGCAAAAAGGAAGGGCCTATCCTTCTATTGAATAAGCCCTTGCATTTTCTTTTTACCAAGGCATCAAGAAGCCATCGTCCGCCTCATAATGCCGCTTTTCCAACTGTTCCCCCGTAAAGAGGAAATAACGGTCCGGCCGGCCGCTCGTATCGGCAAAGGTACAGTCAACATACAGCGTTTGTCCATCCAAGCGCACCATATTCCATGCGTGGCCTTCCCCTTTTTGGTACCCATTTACCGTCCAGCAAGGCAACTCCAACGCGCTGCACAGGGCTTGGAATGCTCTGGCATACCCCGTGCAAACCGTTTTCCCATGCACCAGGGCGCCATAAGCACTGCGTAAAATTTGCATCTGCTCGGTAAGTTTTTTTTGCTCGGTAGCCTCCCGAATGGCGTCATCATATTCCGTCATGGCCAAAACCGTATTGAACACAGCCCGATAAGCCGTTTCCCTGTCCGCCACGCCCGAAAGCTCTTCCCGTAGGGTCTGTGCTATCTCTTCAACGGCACGCTCCAGTTCTTCCTGGGCGAGCGCGATTTTATCGTCTTTCGCCGCGAACTCCAGCCAAAACCGGCCGATCTGTCGCTCGCTTGGATTTTCCAACACCTCATACCAGATGGAATCTCCCTCGCAGGCCACCATGGAGCTATTTACTTCGGCGGTATTAATCCAGTCGAAAAGGGTTTCCTCATCCGGCCTGACGTCCTGCAAAATGAGGGTCACTTTTCCTTCCCCTTCTGCCCAGCCACGCACCAGAGCTTGCACCATCTCTATGCCGTCATTTATAACGGGGATGCCGGAAAGCGGAATCGTATCGGGCAGATAGGCCAACGTGAGGTCCAACTCCAGCATGGAATTGCCATCCTCGCCGGTATAGTCGCTCAGAACCCATTCCGCTGATTCTATCAAATAGCCATAGGCATAGTTGGTATTCATGACTATGTTCAGATCCTGTTGCAGCATCTCGTTGAAATCATCCAGCGTTGCGTCAGCGTCCTTTTCATAAAGGCGCAATGCCCTGGGCTGTTTCGTTTCCATCATATTCATCAGCAGGGATTCCAGGGAAACTAGCCCATAGGGCTGGATTTCCAATCTCCCATCGGACTGCCGGGGCATATCGCCAAGCAAGCTTCGCTCCGTCACTTCCAGCAAGATACGAGTGGGAACGTAGCCCTTTTCCTCCTCGCATTCGATCTGATAGCCGGAAAGAAACCGGCCTCCCAAATAGCGCAGGCCACCGCTTATCTGCTCCATGCCTTCCCCTACGGCCCGCTGCACGCTTTCATAGCGGCCGCGATAGTTGACTTGCACCTCCGTTTGGCCCGCCAATAGGGCCGTTTCCACCATTTCGCACAGTTTTTGAAGGTCATAGTCCTGCGTTTCAATTCCCTGCCGCAAAAGTGCCTGCTGGGAAGGCTGGCAGCCCACCGCTAGGGATAGAAGCAACAGCCCGCAAAGAACCAGGGCGGCGATGCGTTTCATGAATGCCTCCTTTTCGAAAAAAAAGGGGAGCCCAACTCCCCTTGTAGATTTTTAAAGCTATAAGCTTTAATACGCCCGGCCGAAGTACATAAGGTGCTTGGCCTTTTTCCCGCAGAAGATGCAGCCGTCCTCATGGGCCTCGGCATCATAATCCAGCGTATAACAACGGGTGGAGGCGCCGGTTATGGATTTGATCTCATCCTCGCATTCCCTCTCACCGCACCAGTGCGCCCTGGCAAAGCCTGTCTTGACAGACTCCATAAATTCCTCGAAAGTGCGCACATCCCGGGTATGCGCCTCGCGGTTGGCCAGGGCCTTGTTGAACATGCTCTGGTGAATATCGTCCAACAAAGCTTTAAGGGTGTCTGCAAGGCCGTCCAGGGAAACAAACACTTTTTCATGCGTATCCCGCCGCACCAGCACCGCTTGATTTTTCTCGATGTCCTTGGGCCCAAGCTCAATACGCACGGGTACACCCTTCATCTCCCACTGATTGAATTTCCATCCCGCGCTCTGCTCGCTATCGTCCAGCTTCATGCGAATGCCGGCAGCTTTGAGTTCATGGAAAAGCGCTTCGGCCTTTTCCATGACGCCCGCCTTATGAGACGCGATTGGTACGATAACCGCCTGATAGGGCGCGATGCGGGGCGGCAAAACGAGGCCGCGGTCATCGCCATGCACCATAATCACACCGCCGATCATACGGGTGGAGGTGCCCCAGCTTGTGGTGAAGCAATATTCCTGCTTTCCTTCCTTGCTCAGATACATGATCTCGTAACTACGGGCAAAATTATCCGTAAGGTTATGGGAGGTTCCCATCTGCAGCGCCTTCCCATCCTGCATCATGGCTTCCATGGTATAGGTGGCATGGGCGCCGGCAAATTTTTCTTTTTCGCTCTTGCGGCCCGTAAGGACAGGGATAGCCAATACGTTTTCGGCAAAGTCCTTATAAACGCCCAGCATGCGCATGGTTTCCTCCTGCGCCTCTTCAAAGGTGGCATGGGCCGTATGCCCCTCCTGCCAAAGGAATTCCGCCGTGCGCAGGAATGGCCGGGTGCTTTTTTCCCACCGCATTACATTGCACCACTGGTTCATCAAAACGGGCAGATCCCGGTAGGACTGAATCCATTTGGAATACATGGTGCCAATAATGGTCTCGCTGGTAGGGCGAATGGCCAAGCGCTCCGTCAAGGTCTCGGTTCCCCCCTGGGTAACCCAGGCCACCTCTGGCGCGAAGCCTTCCACATGCTCCGCCTCCCGCATAAGCATGCTCTCGGGAATGAGCAAAGGGAAGTAAGCATTTACGTGCCCCGTATCCTTGAAGCGCTGGTCCATCTGGGCCTGCATCAGCTCCCAGATGGCATAGCCATAGGGTTTGATGACCATGCAGCCTTTAACTTCGCTGTAATCCGCCATGTCGTTTTTTATCACCACATCGGTATACCATTTTGCGAAGTCCTCTGTACGGCTGGCGATATGCTGTACGAATTCCTCGTTGTTCTTTGCCATGCTGCTTTTCGTTCCTCCAACCTAATTCAATGCAATATTATCTGAAACTATAGCATCCATACGGGCGCTTGTCAAATGCCCCGTAGGATGTCGTCTATGATGGAATCCAACCCGCTGGGGATGCCTACAGAGGGAGAAGAAGCCTCGGACGTAGGCGTCCCTGACGAGAGGATTTCATTTACGGAAAAGACCTGCTCCTCGGGGGGCGTTTGCTGGCCTTTCGGGGAAGCCTTCGCGCCCATCACATCGTCGAGCAACGAATCCAAATCCGGCCCGCCAGGAGTCTTCTGCGGCTGTGCGGTTTGCTGCGGTTCTTCGGCGGCGGGGGTTTCCTCCGGGAGATTCCGGCCCTGTATGGTATAGATGTTGCGCATCAGCTCAGCCGGGGACTTGTAATTCTGGGGTAGCGCCATAGGCGGCGCAACGGGGGTGTCCTCCACAGATTCATGCATCTCCATCAGGAAGGAGGAGAGCGCGCCCATATGCTCTTGTGTTTCTTCCGTCACTTTCCGCAGATGCTCTTTTAAGGAGGCGGCTTTTTCCTTCGCATCGGCCACATACCCATCCCCTTGGGCCCGCAGCTTGGCTGCCTGGTCTTGGGCGCCGCGCAGAATATCCTCCGCCTGTTTTCGTGCCTTTTCGATCATCTCCGCCGCCTGGCGTTTGGCCGCGTCCCGTTCTGAATAGGCCCCGCCCACGACCTGGGCCTTATAGCGCTCCGCTTCCTCCCGGATACGGGAGGCCGTTTGCTGCGCCTCCGTAAGGGCGTTGACAATGGCTGTGCTGCGGGCACGGTAATTCTCCACTTCCGTATTCAAGCGGGCTTCCCGGCCTGTAATCTCTTCCACGCGCTTCGTGAGGACGGCGATCTCCGCCTCCCGCTGGGCAAGCGCATTCTCGCGCTGCGAAAGCATTTCCTGCAGTTCCTTTTTGCCTAACATAGTGCCAACTTCCTTCCACTTGAAATCTGTAATCTAGCCTTTCTTGCTCGTTTGTATTTATAAATCCAGCCGTTGCTGTTGGCCTCCATCCTGAGGGGGTGAAAAACCCATGTGTGCATAGCCGGCGGGCAGCACGATACGGCCCCTGGGCGTGCGGGCAATGAGCCCCAACTGCAAAAGATACGGCTCATAAACATCCTCAATGGTGGTGGCGTCCTCGCCGGTAGCCGCCGCGATGGTATCCAACCCCACCGCCCTGCCGCCGAACTTTTCAATCATGGTGAGCAGCATGCGCCTATCCACCGCATCCAACCCCAGCTCATCAATGGCCAGCATGGAAAGGCCGGCACGGGCCGTCTCCAAATCGATGTTGCCGTTGCAGCAGACCTGGGCATAATCCCGCACCCGCTTCAAGAGCCGGTTAACAATGCGAGGCGTCCCCCGGGAACGGGAGGCGATTTCCAGCGCCCCCTCCTGATCGATTTCGATGCGGAGGATATCGGCGCTGCGCTCGATAATTTCCCGTAAATCCTCCGGTGCATAAAGCTCCAGCTGTTCCTTGATGCCGAACCTGTCCCGAAGCGGAGAGGTGAGCAGGCCCATGCGGGTGGTGGCTCCCACCAAGGTGAAGCGGGGCAGATCCAGACGGATGGAGTGGGCGCTAGGGCCCTTGCCGATGATGATATCCAGCGCATAATCCTCCATGGCAGGGTAAAGCACCTCTTCCACATTGGCGTTTAGACGATGGATCTCATCGATAAAAAGCACATCCCCGGGGGCCAGATTGGTCAAAAGAGCAGCCAAATCCCCGGCGTGGCTGATAGCCGGGCCGCTGGTGACCCGCAGGCTTCCCCCCATTTCATTGGCTACGATAGCCGCCAGCGTGGTTTTCCCCAGCCCAGGGGGGCCGTAAAACAGGGCATGATCCAAGGGCTCGCCCCGATGCTTGGCAGCCTCAATATAGATGCGCATGTGTTCCTTCACATTGCACTGGCCGATATATTCGTTCAAAAAACGGGGCCGCAGGCTGTATTCAATTTGTTCATCCTCCTGCATCATCGAGGAGGTAATAAGCCGCTCGTCCATCCCGTTTCAATCTCCTATCCTACTGCTTGGCAGCCAGGTTCCGAAGGGCCGCCGTAATCATATCTTCCACCCGAGGGCAATCCGGCACGCCCGCCACAGCCCGCCCGGCCACCACGCCATCATATCCCAGAGCAACCAGCGCCGCCGTAGCTTCCGTGCGCATATCCAGGGCCGCACTGCCACCCTGCAAAACCCCCGCCGATCCCATGTCTTCCGAAACCTTTTCCTTGAGCTCCAGCAAAACCCGGGCGGCGGTCTTTTTCCCCATGCCCGGCACCCGGCCCAACGCGGCCGCGTTCTCCGTGAGGATGGCCGAAGCGATATCCGAAACGCTCAGATGGCTGAGCACGGCCAAGGCCAACTTCGGCCCCACCCGGGTCACGGCAATAAGCCGCCGGAACATGGCCCGCTCATCTACGGTAGCAAAGCCATAAAGGGCCACCATATCCTGTGAAAGATGAAAATGTACATATAATTTGGCCTGAGCCCCGGCCTGCAGGGTTTTTAAGGTGGCGGCGGAGCACTGAAGCTCGTATCCGACCCCCCCTGCTTCCAGAACGGCCCGATCGGCCTGAATATCGTCCACAATGCCGCGAATGTGCGCAAACATATATCCTTTTTCCTTTGCATGATCTATCGAATGCGGAATTCCTCCACAGCCGGGCCCGCCGTATTGGCATGGCAAATGGCTGCTCCCAGCGCATCCGCCGCATCGTCCGGCCTGGGGAGTTCCCGCAGGCCCAGCAACAGTTTCACCATCTGCTGAATCTGCCGTTTATCTGCATGCCCGTTTCCACATACGGCCAGCTTAATCTGCATGGGCGTATATTCATAAAGGGGAATCCCTGCCTGCTGGGCGGCCAATAGAGCCACCCCCCGCCCGGCTCCTACCTGCAAAGCGGTGGTCACGTTCCGGCAGAAAAACAACTCCTCAAAAGCCACCTGATCCGGCTTATAGAGGCCGATGAGCTGGCGCACCCCTAAATGCAGCTTTTCCAACCGCTGGGGGAAGGGTTCGTCCGCCGCCGTTTCAATGACCCCATAATCCACTGGGCGCGGTTGCCGGCCGGGATTGGTCTCCAGCACGCCATAGCCCAAGATGGCATAGCCCGGATCGATGCCCAAAATGATCAAAGCCGCTACCTCGCATACATACTTTCTTTATTGTATCATGGGAATTTCCGTTGCACAACCGGCTTTGCACGAGTTGCAAGCACATAGGAGCAGGGCGCTTTCCGCCGAAAGCGCCCTGCTCCTTGTAAAAGCGACTTATTATGTTTGGCAGTTTGCAAAAACCGCCTGCTTTTCGGATTTTCGAAAAAAAGCCTTGCTTTGCCATACGGCCCGCTCGCACTGGATGCTTTCGGAGTAGAATCACAAAGTGCATATTTCGGGGGGGATTCTTTCTCAGCTATCCAGCCCCTCCAGGTACACGTTGATGTCCTCCATGCTGTCAAAGGCTAGGCCCGCTTCACACTCCACCGCCGCATCGGCCGGCAATTCGAGATCCAGGGTGAGAAGGATTTCCTCCGTGAGCTGTTCGTTTGTCTTGCGGACGGTGAGCGCACCATTTTCCAGCTTCAGCACAAAATGTTGGGGACAGAACTTATCCGACGCCACGCATAGGGTTACGGCTTGCGGGCTGAAGCTTTCCACCGCGTCCACACCGTATGTTTGCGCCAGCTCCGCCCGGGTTTTTCCTATCACCGGCTGGGCGTCCTCCAATTCCACCGTATGGCCGCAGGCCATTTGATAACGCCAAATTACCGTGGCATCGGGCGATACCGTATCCTCCCCCATTTGAGATACCTGCGCCGCGGCGTCCGGAACGGCTGGGCTTTCTTTCGCGCGCAGAGCTTCCGTCTCCTGGGGTTGGGCCGCCTCTTCCGGGGGTGCTTCTATCTCCACCCGTTCCACGCCCCGCAAGCTGTAGCCTCCCGCTGCGCCCAGCAGGAGCATGGCACAGCAAAGCAACAGTGCCGTAGATGCGCGCAAGGAACCATAGGGATGCAATCCATTCATTTTCCAAAACCTCCTTGGGGTTTTGGATTATTATTCCCATATAGGGCATGGTTCATGCGCCGTTTATGCCTTGCCGGGCGGAAAACGAAAGGCGCGCCGCGCTAAAATGCACGCCGCGCCCATGAAAAACAGCTTTAATCAAGGATGTCCGCGTATTGATCGTTTAGGATCTCCGTGCCGATAAGGTTGAGATCCTGTATGGTGAGGGTTACATCCAGCTCATTGCCATCCCGCCAGATGTGCATCTTGATCGGATCCCCCACTTGCAGGCCCGCCACATAGGAAACCAGCTCCCTATCGTCCCCGGCGGCAATGCCGTCGAAGGAAAGGATGATATCATTTACGCGCAAATCCGCATGGTGGGCCGGTCCATTCTTTGTTACGGTATATACCAGCACACCTTCCGGAATGCCGTATTCCGCCGCATAAACCTCATCGATGGTCACCACCGAAATGCCGATGCCGGGCCGCTCCACATGGCCTGTGGTAATCAACTCCCGCACCACCGTCATGGCGTCGTCAATGGGGATGGCATAGCCGATGCCCTCGGCGTTAACGGCGTTGCCATAATCATCATAGCCGGCATAAAGGGTTTTTGCGCTGGTAATGCCGATTACCTTGCCCTGCATATCCAGCAGGGGACCGCCGCTGGACCCGGGATTGATGGCAGCATCCGTTTGCAGGTAGCTGTTCACTCTGCCTTCCACGTTGGTCTCCCGGGCCGTAGCGCTGATGATGCCGAAGGTGGCCGTATCCGCCAGCTGTTCCCCCGTGGGGTTGCCGATGGCCACGGCAAAATCACCAACCCGCACCCCCGTGCTTTCGCCCAGGGCCAGGGGTGTAAGCCCCGCCTTCTCAATCTTGATTACAGCCACATCCAGCTTGGTATCCGTGCCCACGATCTCGGCTTGTACCTCATCCCCATCGGTAAACTTGACCATCACGCGGGATGCGTCCTCCACCACATGGGCATTGGTAATGATGTAGCCCTCGCTGGAAACCACGAAGCCGCTGCCGTAAGCTCCAAGCGCGTCCTCGCCGGCCTTTTCGGAAGGAAAGTAAATATCCAGGCCTACCACGCCATTGCTGACATGCTCCACGATATCAGGAAGCGGATTTACCTTATTTTCTAGAACCGGCGCTTGCCCGTCAAATTCCGGCAGGGGCCTGGAAACATATTCCGGAGGCTCAAGTTGCTCCGGTTCCACTGTAGCAGGGTTGATTTCCTCTTCCTCGCGGCCAAAATCTCCCCATCCCCATTCCCAATGGTAGCTGGGTTCTTGCTCGGCGTCATCTTTGGCAAGGGCCGCCAACCCGCTGGCGCCTAAGGACACCAGCCCTGTGATAAGGCTGCCCAAAGCGATGCCGATCAGCAGACAGGCAGCGCCAACGGCCACATAGCCGCCTATCCCGGCTTTCTTTTTGCCGTCCTCCGCAGAAAAGCGGGGCCGTGCATTGGGGTAGGCAGCCGGTGATTGCCATTCCCTGGGTTCTTTTTCATCATGCTGAGGTTGATAGCTGTTGTTTTCTTCCATTCGTTTCCCTTTCCGCGGTTTGCATCGCATTTAGCCGCGCCGCTGTGAAAGTTTAGTTGGTTGTTGAGGTTTTTCAGATCGTTTAAGGGTAAAGGTAAAGGCCGTGCCGCGGCCCAGCTCACTCTCTACTGCAACGTTCTGGCCGTGGGCGTCGATGATCCGCTTTACGATGGAAAGTCCCAATCCCGTGCCGCTTTGTGCGCCGGGCGTGTGCGCCTTTTCCGCTTTATAAAACCTGTCGAACAGGTAAGGGATATCTTCCGCAGCCACACCCCGCCCGCTGTCCGCCACCCGAACCTGAACCAGTCTTTTGTCCGCCAGGGTTGAAAGGGTGAGGCGACCTCCCTCTGGGGTGAATTTGATGGCATTGTCGATAAGATTGCGCAGGATTTGCGCGATTTGGTCCGCATCCGCTTCAACATAGCAGTGATCTTCAAAAAAGTCAAGGCTTATCTCCACACGCCCCACATCGATGCGGGCCTCAAAAGTAAGGAGGGTGCGGGCGATCAACTCGTTTATATCGAACACGCTTACATGAAGAACGTATTGACCCGACTCAATTCTTGCCAGATCCAAAAGATCGTTCACCATTGCCGTCATACGGCGGTTCTCCATGATGACAATATCCATATACTTGGGCGCTTCCGTGGGGGGGATGGTGCCGTCCTGCATGGCCTCCAAAAAGCCCCGCATGGAGGTGAGCGGGGAGCGTAGTTCGTGGGAAACGTTGGCCACAAAGCTGCGGCGGGCCTGTTCCAGCGTGTTGAGCTCATCCGCCATAAGATTGAAGCTTTTACCAAGTTGGGCCACTTCATCCTGCCCCTTTGCGGGCAAGCGCAGGTTAAATTCGCCTTTGGAAAAACGTAAAACCGTAGCGTTCATATCGATGATGGGCTTGGTGATGCGGCTGGTGGTATAGCTCACGGCCAAAAAAGCCACGAGCACAGCGATGCAGGAATAGAGCAGCACGTCCATCCACACCTGGCGCACGGAAGCATTGATGCGGCTCATATCCGTGTGCAAAAATAAAGCCGCGATAATCCTTCCTTCCGCATCGGAAACCGGGCCCATAAGGGACATAACCGGAATATCGACCCTATCCTTGAGCATATCCGTTGCAATGCCGCCTGCGTCTATTCCGGAAAGAATGGCTTGGGAAAGCTCCTCCACATCCATGTCTTGGCTACCCTTCCATTTTTCCTGGGATGCCTCATCCACAAAAGCCCGCTTGCCATATTGGGCATCCGCAAAGCACAGCACGATCATCGCGTCATATTTGCGGGCGATAGTGAGGAGTTCCTTTTCCGCCACGGGCCGTTTGTTGTCATCCAAATAACGGTTTACAATTGCATCGGCAATTTCCTGGGCCTCCCGCTTCAGCTCGCTTTCCTTTTCCCCAATATACTGCTGCTGGAACATGCTGCCAACCGTAACGCCCAGAAGAATCATCAACCCCAGCGTTACGGAAAGATAGGTAACCAGCATGCGGGAAAAGAGGGTCTTAAACATCTATTTTTTGGCCTCGAACTTGTAGCCTACGCCCCAAACGGTTTTGAGCTGCCAGGCTTCCCGCTCGCCCAGTTTTTCGCGGATGCGCTTTACATGCACATCCACGGTGCGGGAATCTCCAAAGAAATCAAAGCCCCATACCTGTTCCAAGAGCTGCTCCCGGGTAAACACTTTCCCTTCCCGGGAAGCCAGGAAAAATAAAAGTTCGATCTCTTTGGGAGGCATTTCGATCTGTCGGCCATCCAGGGTAACGGAATAGTTATCCAGGGAAATGACCAAGCCTTCGAACTCCACGCTCTTCTCGTTTTCAGGTTGGCTGCTGCGCCGGAGCACTGCCTTGATGCGGGCCAAAAGCTCTTTGGCGTCGAAAGGCTTGACGATATAGTCGTCCGCCCCCAGGTCCAATCCCTGAATCCTGTCCAACGTATCTCCTTTTGCCGTGAGCATGATGACGGGCACTTCACTTTCGGCCCGCAACTTTCCAAGCACTTCCCAGCCATCCATACCCGGAAGCATCACATCCAGCACCACCAGGGCCGGCTGTGCCCGGCGAAATAGCTGCATCGCCTCGTCGCCCCGTTCGCCACAGGTCACGTCATACCCTGCCTTACGCAGATACATCTCAATGATGGCCAAAATATTCCTGTCATCATCGATGACCAGGATGGAATTTTTCTCCATGGTGGTACTCCCCCTTTATCCTTCTTCCGTGCGCAAGGTGATGCCGTGCCGTTTCAGCAACGCCGCCGTTACGCCCATGCCTGCGCGGTATTGGCCAGAAAAGCTTCCGTCGTAGATGATGCCCACCCCGCAGGATGGGCTGCGGGCCTTGAGCACCGCCGTGTTTACCCCCGCCTCCAAGCAAAGGGCCAAGGCCTTTTCCGCGCCCTTGATGAACGCCTCGGTCACATCATTTCCCGCCCGGTCCAGCACGCGGGCGCGCCCATTTAACACATCCTCCCCATCGCCTCCCACAACTTCGCTGGGAAGCCGGGGCGTGGGCAGCCCGCCCAGGCATTCCGGGCAAATGGGCAACGCCCCTTGGGCTTTCGCCAGGGTGCAAATGCCTTTATCCGGCTTTGCGCCGCCGTCATAGCGGCAGGGGTTGCCTAAAAGGCAGGCGGATACGGCCAGTTTTGTCATCCCAATATCATCCTTCCGTTTGTTGCAGCCGCGGTCTTTCCAAGCGCTCCGGCTTTGTGCATAGCGCGAGGATGGATGTAAGCGCCCGGATGAAAGCCTTGCAAAACAACCTTTTCCCAACCGTAACCACATGGCTGCATGGGTGGCCGGGTTTGTCATAATAATACCATTCCTGCTGCGGGCTAGTATGAACGGGATGTAAATTATCCGTCATTTTTTGAAGGTAACCACGGTGACGCCCGCATCCCCTTCGCCATAGGCCCCCATGCGGAAGCTTTTGATGCGTTTGTCCCGCCGGAGAAAATTCTGAATGCCCGCCCGCAGCGCGCCGGTGCCTTTGCCGTGGATAATGCTGATTTCCGTAAGACCGCTCAAGAGGCAGTTATCGATATACCGATCCACCGTGAGCACAGCCTCGTCCACCAACATTCCCCGCACATCCAGCTCCATGCCCGCCTGGCGCTCCGTCTCCATCTGAATCTTCCCAACGCCCTTTGTAGGGCTATCATCCTGCATCAGGCGCAAATCGCCGAGTTTGACGTTGAGTTTCATAATGCCGGCCTGAACCTGAACCTCTCCTTTGGCATCCGCCGGAGAAAGGACCGTTGCCCTCTGGTCCAGGGACAGAATGCGCACGGTGTTCCCAGGCCTTACTTCCTTGGGCGCAGCTCCATTATCCTGCCTTTTCTTTTCCATGGGCTCCGTCAGCCCGGCTTCCTTTGTACGAAGAGCGTCTCTGGAGCGCTGGATGACCCGGTCTGCGGCCCGCTGATCCACCTTCGGGATAGCCCGGATATCCGCAATAAGCTTTTCCATCTCCGCCCGCGTGTCGTTTACCAGCTTGCGGGCATCATCCTTGGCCTTGGCGCGAAGCTTTTCCCGTTCCGCTTCCATTCGGCTGCGCTGCTCCTCCACCTCCCGGCGAAGCTTATCCAGTTCCTGCCGGGCCTCCGCGGCCAAGCGTCGTTCTTCCTCCGCCCGGCGGTGCTGGGCTTCGGCCCCGGAGATGATATCTTCAAATTTCACATCCTCATTTTTGAGGTATTCTTTGGCTTTTTCGATGAGATACTCCCCCATGCCCAGGCGGCGGGATATCTCAAAGGCGTTGGATTTACCCGGTATGCCGATAAAAAGGCGATAGGTTGGACATAGCCTATCCACATCAAACTCCATGGAAGCGTTCTCCATGCCGGATCTCGTAAGGGCAAAGGCCTTAATTTCACTATAATGGGTCGTAGCCACGGTTCGGCAGCCCCGCGCATGCAGTTCCTCCAGAATGCTCATGGCGAGAGCGGCGCCCTCGATGGGGTCCGTGCCCGCGCCCAGCTCATCCAGCAGCACCAGCGAGCCTTCCCCCGCCCGCTCCAAAATGGATACAATATTGGTCATATGGCTGGAAAAGGTGGAAAGGCTTTGTTCAATGCTCTGCTCGTCCCCGATATCCGCATAAACGGCATCAAACACAGGCAGGCGGCTTCCCACCTGGGCAGGGATGAACAGGCCGCTTTGCGCCATGAGGACGAAAAGCCCCACGGTTTTGAGGGTTACTGTCTTACCGCCCGTATTGGGGCCCGTGATAATGAGGGTTTGAAAATCCCCCCCGAGCCAGATATCGATAGGCACCACCTGGTCCGCCGGAATGAGGGGATGGCGGCCCCGGACGATCCGCAAAAACCCTTCCGCATCCAACTCCGGCCGTGCGGCCCCCATCTCCCGTGCCAGCCGCGCCTTGGCAAAGGCCAGATCGATCTGTCCCAGCACGCCCAAGCCTTCCAGAATATCATCGGCGTAGGGGGCGCAAAGAGCCGTAAGTTCCGAAAGGATCCGCTCGATCTCCTCCGCTTCCTCTCCGAGAAGTTTTTTGTATTCATTTCCCAACTCCACCACTGCCGTGGGTTCAATGAACAGGGTGGCGCCGCTGCCGGATTGGTCGTGAATAAGGCCGGGCACGTTTTGCCGGTATTCCTGTTTCACGGGCAGAACAAAACGACCGTTTCGGATGGTGATCAAGGGTTCCTGCAAATATTTTTGAAAGGTGGAGGAACGAATCATGTTGCCCAACCGCTCTCGCACCCTGTCGTTGGCGAGGCGCATGCTCCGTCGAACACGGGCCAAAGCAGGAGATGCCGCGTCGGAAATTTCATCATCCCCCACAATACAGCGCCCAATCTCCTCCTCTATGCTCCGGTGCGATGCCAACCACTCCGAAAGGTTTCGAAGCCGGGGACAGTCCTCCGCCGACGAGAGGGCCTCCTTGCACAGGCGCACGGAGCGAAGGCACCGGGCTACACCCAGCAGTTCCGTGGGTGTGAGATAATAGGCCGCATGGATACGCTTGAGGCAAGGGCGCATATCCGGAAAATCCTCCGCCGGGGAACGCCCCGTGCGGATAAAGATGGTCTCGGCCTCCGCCGTAAGGGCCAAGGCGGAAGTTACAGTCTCTTTTTCAAAGGAAGGAAGCAGCTCCGCCGCCAGTTCCCGTCCAGTGCAGCACTGGGCCCTTTCCGCCAACTGCGCCCGGATCTTATCGTATTCCAAGGTTTTGAGCACTTTATTCAACATGGTTGTATCCCTATTTATCAATTTTTATCCCACAGCCCGGTTCCAATGTCCCCGGGTTGCCTTTTCCGGAGGCTCCAAGGCCCCGCCTAGCATCGATGTGCGAGTCCGCGCCACCAGCCGGGCCACTTCTTTCGGTTCCTCTTCGTAGAAAGAAAGCTGTACGATGGAAGGTGTCGGCAATTGAGGCAGCAGGTCGATTACATCCGTCGGCAGGCAATTAAGCAAGCGCACCAAGCACCCATCCGCGCCTTTTATGGGCGAAAGGGGGAATCGCCGTCCTGCTTCATCCTCCAGATAAGCGTCTTCTTCCCGGCATAGGCCGCAGCCCCCCGTCTCCTTTGCCGGGCAATGGAGCAGTTGCATCAACTGGGCCCGGCCATAAGCGCAGACCCCGGCAGGCTCCTTTGTCAGTATATCACGCATTTGGGCCTTTGTCAGTTCCAAGGAGAGGATCACGGTGTCGAATCCCATCGACTTGAGGGAACGGACGCTTTCGGCATTCATCCCCCCCAACTGGGGGCCGGCAATCCGTATGGCCATCTCTCGCATCATGCCCGCCTGGCCTATGTTCGCCGCCACGGCGCCATCTGCCCAGCCGCTTTGCAAAAGCCCCTCCAAACGGGCCGTCTCCCTGCCCTGGGGTGCGGCGGCCGGCAACGTAAGAAGCACCGGCGCCCTTTTTCGTAAATCCTGCAAGGATGGCAGGGCCGCCTCCCCCTCCAGGGATGCCTCCAACGCCACCATATCCGCCCCGGCTTCCACCGCTGCCCTTGCCTGGTCTACCGTGCGCACGGCCGCCAGGATGCGCGGTTCGTGCATGGAGACGATAGCGCCGGACGCCTTCGCATCCTGGGTTTTCGGTGCGCTTCGGCGCAAACGCAGGGCCGCTAAAAGGGCGTCACAACCCCGGCGACGGAGTTCGTTTAGCGAACGCACCGGAAGGTAAGCGGCCTCGTCTATATCTCCCCGGATGGAAGCAGCCACGAAGGGGGTATCTCCCAATTTTTCAATCTGAGCCAGATACCGTTGGGCGCTTTGCGGCTTTTCCGCCCTTTCCGGAACCGTTCCCTCCACATCCACAGCGAGAGGCTCCTCTCCCCCACGCCGCCCGTGCATGGAAAGGTGAAGGCAGGCGGGTTCCCCTAAACGCAGGGTCAGATGGAGGGCGATGGGCTGGCGGCGGTTTTCCCCTGCGTAGTTTTGCGCGATTTCCCGCAATAGGGCTGCCGAAGGCTCGGCCTTGGCCACGCACCCCGTGATGCCGTTATCCCCATAATAATAGCCGGTTTTGCCCCCACCCCTGTCAAAAAGGGCCAGCAGGCGCTTTTTGTGGGCGGCCAGCTCGGAAGGATCCGCCCCATCCAGGGCGGATCGGTAAGCGGCGGTAACGGCGGCCACATATTCGGGCCGTTTCATGCGTCCTTCCAGCTTCATCCAAGTCACCCCGGCGGCATCCAGATCTTGCACATGTTCCAGCATGCACAGATCGGAAAGGCTCAGGGCATAGTCGCCCAGGCCGGGCCGTTTTCCAAAAGCCATGCGCTTACGGCAGGGCTGCGCACAGGTGCCCCGGTTGCCGCTTCTCTCCCCCGCCATGGAGGAAAACAGGCACGCCCCGGAAAAGCTCATACACAAAGCCCCGTGGGCAAAAGCTTCCAAGGGGATATTCACAGCCGCATGAATGGCCCGGATACCCGAAAGGCTTACCTCCCGCGCCAG
Source organism: Candidatus Pelethousia sp. (assembly GCA_034933245.1). Classification (GTDB taxonomy): domain Bacteria; phylum Bacillota; class Clostridia; order Christensenellales; family CAG-138; genus Pelethousia. The sequence continues at coordinate 22,064 of JAYFNX010000032.1, read as the reverse complement.
CACCACGCAACCCATTCCCAACTCCTGCATAAGCCTTGCGCCGGGTATATCGCAGATGCCCATTTGCGTGCTTCCATGCAGCGTAAAATCCGGCAATTCCCGTTTGAGCAGGCGCAAAAAGCCCAGATCCTGCACAATGAGCGCATCCGCTCCGGCTTCATACAAAAAGCGGGCATAGGAAAGCGCCTCGGGCAGCTCCCGATCCGTAAGCAGGGTGTTCATGGTAATAAAGGAGCGAGCCCCATACAGACGGCATGCATCCAGCGCGGCATGCATACCGGTTTCGTCAAAATTGACTGCGCCCCGGCGGGCATTAAAAGCGGTGCCGCCGAAGTAGACGCCGTCCGCTCCGTTTTGCAGGGCAGCCCGAAGGCTTTCGGAATTGCCGGCAGGTGATAAAAGCAGCATGAATTTTCCTCTTTCATAAAAAAACGGCGCCGGGTAAACTTCCCGGGCCGCATGGCATCTATAACAGGATCACTTGGTTTGCATAGCCTTTCCGCTCTCAAAGGGACGCTTCACGGGCGCGCTCTGGCGGGGCATATCCCGAAGCTCGGAAATGCGGGAATCCAAGGCGTCATAGTCCTCCCGCAGCTTATGAAGCTCATCGGAAAGATTCAGCGCGGCCATAATGACGCAATTGCCTGTGCTCAAGTTTGGATAAGCACGCTGCACCTCGTCTATCTTATCGTCCACATACTTGGCAATCTTGCGGATATAGACCTCGCTCTCATCCCCGGCTAAGCGAAAATCCTGCCCGGCAATCTGCACGGTGATATGCGTTTTGTCCATAGTAGATACCCTTCCCCCAAGCCATACTGTGCAACGATATTGTACGATTGCTTCCTAATTATACAATAACTGGGGAGGGCTTGCAAGCATTGCCTGGTAAAAGTAGCTCACACATCCAGTCTGGATGCGGCGACAATTAAAAAATTTTTCCCGGTTTGATAGAGAATATAACTGGAAAAGGACAGATTTCCAGCTTTTTCGTCTTTGTTCGTGTTTTTTTGTGTCGTTTCTTGTAACAATGCATAAAAACGAGAGAAATCCGCAGCCGTACAGGATGCGGAGGAATCTAGCGCAGCGCATAGGCTTTTCACCGCGGCTTCCCGCCAAACCTCTTCGGTGCGCAGGTATAGAAGGCGTTCCTGGTATATATCGTTTTCAATGGGCGTTGCATCCCGAGGTGCTTCTCCCGGATCCTCCGGCAAAGGAAGCCGCAGCAGGAAGGCGCAGACTCCTCCCTCCCGAAAGGAGAGGGTAAGGCGGGCATCTTCCAGCCCCTCCCGGGCCAGGCGGTATTCCGTCGCGCCGGGCAAACTTGCCTCCATGGATTCCGCCTGCGCCTTGAGCCCAAAGGCTGCTGCGTTTTCCCAAAAAACGTCCTCGCTCGGGTAACTGGGCGTAAGGGGCGTAGGCGAGGGTTCCACCGGATCAGATACGGCAGCCGCGTTCCAATGGGATTGCGCCAGATACAGCCCTATGCAGCAGGCGATCATGGCGCCGGTAAAAACCATATAAGCTAAGCGCTGGTTTCCCTTCTCCATGGCCTACTCCTCCCATAGCTTATGTAGGAAATCTTCAATGTCCTCCCCGTTTGCTCTGCCCGCATGCTGAAGGGCGGCACGGAAATAGGCGGGAACGGGCGCCGCAAAGGTCATATCCTCCCCGGTTCTTGGGTGCCGCAAGCGCAGCCGGGCGGCGTGGAGCGCCTGGCCTGCAAGCCCCAGCTTGGGTTTAGACGCGCCATATACCGTATCGCCCGCCACGGGATGATGCAGGCTGGCCATATGCACGCGGATCTGATGGGTTCTCCCTGTTTCCAGCCGAGCCTCCACCAATGTAAACCCGCCATATCGTTCAAGAACCCGCCAATGGGTTACAGCCCACCGGCCCGTCGGATCCAGCGCCATGCGCTTGCGGTCCGTACGGCTGCGGGCAATGGCCGCATCCACTGTGCCTCCATCCTCTCGGAAGTTGCCCTCTACCAATGCAAGGTAGATTCGTCGTACGCTATGGGTCTTGAGCTGTTCCGAAAGGGAATTGTGGGCCAAATCGTTCTTGGCCACCACAAGAAGACCACTGGTCAGTTTGTCGATCCGGTGTACGATGCCGGGCCGGGCCGCCCCGCCAATGCCAGAAAGCCCTTCCAAATGGAAGAGCAGGGCGTTCACCAGCGTTCCGTCCGGATTCCCGGGGGCGGGATGCACCACCATGCCCTGGGGTTTATCCACCACAGCGATATCCCCATCCTCATATATGATGGATAGGGGAATGTTCTGGGGTTTGGCTTCCAGCTCCAGCACAGGCGGCGGCAGGAAGGATACCTCGTCCCCCATGCGAAGCCTATCGCCGGCTTTGGCTTCCCTGCCGTTCAGCCATACGTTGCCCTGCGCAATTGTCCGCTGGGCCTGGGAACGGGTAATCTCAAAGGCCCGTGCGCAAAATACATCCAACCGCTCCGCGGCAATGTCCGCCAGCGCTTGGAGGGGCTCCTCCATCTCGGGGCCGTCGTATTCGCCTTTGGGTTCAAATGGGGCGTTCATTCCGCGTGTTGGCCGTCCTCGGGCTTGGGAGCGGCCGCTGGATCCGCTTGGGTCTTGGGCGGATCCAGATAGGTTTTGCCCTTGAAAAAGAGCAGATCAATAAAAAGCAAAACGCAGCCCACGCTTACGGCGCTATCGGCCACATTAAAAATGGCGAAGTTGATGATAACGGCATAAAACATATCCCTAACATAGCCCAGCAACACCCGATCGATTAAATTTCCAAGGGCGCCGCCAAGAATGAGAGCCAGGGTAATGCGCATAAGCAGATGCACCTTGCCCCGCTCTTTGAGCAGGAACCAAAGAATGGCTCCACAAGCGATGATGGTGGTGATGATAAAAAACCAGCGGGCATTTTGCAGCATGCCGAAGGCAGCGCCCCGGTTTTCCGTATAGGTTAGATGGAACACGCCCGGCCAGAGCGAAAAGGTGGCTCCCGGCAGGGCTGTGAGGAATTTTGCGGCCAGCACCTTGGTGATCTGATCCAAAATGACCACCAGCGCGGCAATAAGCATAACGAGCATGAGCTTTCTCCTAACTTTCTTTCCGTTCCAGTATAGCCAAAGGCCACGCACAGGTCAATCCTGCATCTGGTTGATATACCATTTATCCACCGTATACAGGATGTCGGGCTCCCTGGCCCCGCTTAATCCCTTGATATTAGAGGAATAAACGACGCTGTTAAGCCGGAAATAGAGGACTATAAAGGGCAGTTCCTCCACGAACTTAAGCTGGAAAGCAGAAAGCGCTTCCCGATAGGCGGTTTCATCTTTGGCTGTGAGGATGTTCTCCGCCATGGCCGTCAGCTCCGGAACGGAATAGTTGCCGTAATGAGCCGTACCAAGGGGGTTCATCACTGGGGTAAGATCTCCATCCCTGCCTAGATTGATTCCTATGAGGCAAAGATCATAATCCCCGGCGGACAGCTTTTGAAGATATTCGCTCTGGGTCTGGCTCTGGCCCAGCGCATAGGGCGCGGCCGTAAGCTCCACCTTCATGCCCAGTTCCGTAAGCTGGGACGACAGAAGGTTGGCAGCTTCTTTTCGGGTTGTATCCGACGAATCGTTAACCAACAAACGTACCGTAAAGGTTCTGCCGTCCTTTTGCAAAAGGCCGCTCTCCTCGTCCTGCACCCAGCCGGCCTTGGTCAAGAGTTCCCTGGCCTTTGCTAGATTATAATCGTAAACCTTGCTTTTGCTCTCATAGATCCAGCTATCGGGCGGAATGGGGACATCGCAGGGTTGCGCCCGGTTCATATAGATGTTGGAGATGATCTTGCCCCTGTCCATAGCGTAGGAGAGAGCCTTGCGGATAGAGATATCCCGAAGGGTAGCGTTGTTGTTGTTAATGAGAAGCAATTCCGCCGTTTGCGTCATCACATCCAAAACGGTAGTGGATTCACTGCGGTAGCGGCCCACGCCCGTATTGGAACTGGGTACCATATCCAGCTGCCCTGCTTGGTAGGAAGCCAGGGCGGTATCATTGCTATCGCGCTCTACAAAGGTTATGGCATCCAGATAAGGGCGTTGTTTCCACCAAGCCGTATTCGCCACGAGGCGCGCCTCTTGCCCCGTCCAGCTTTCCAGCTTGAAGGGGCCCGTTCCCACGGGTAAGGCGGCGGCCTGCCCTCCTTCCATCACGGGGAAGGCGAGCGCATAGAGGGAAGCGTAGCCCCCCTGCTCCATCGTTACCTCCAGGGTTTGTTCATCTACCGCCCGCATGGATTCTATCTTGCCGGCTTGGTAAGCGTAATAGGATTCCGCGCCGATTTCCTTGAGGCGGGTAAAGGTTGCCGTCACATCATAAGCGGTAAACGCATCCCCATCGTGCCACTTCACGCCGCTTCGAAGGGTAAATGTCCATACCTTCGAAGCCGAATCCCCTGTCCAGCTTTCGGCCAGTTCCGCCGTGAGCTTTCCGGTTTCATTCACGCTGATAAGCCCCTCATAAATAAGTGAAAAGAGAGAAAGCATCTCTTCGGTATTCACTCGCAACGGATCCGTAATATCCGCATTAAGCGGCATGGGCAGGCGGATTTCACCGCCTGTAAGGGGCTGCACCGCCGGGGTTGGCGTGGCCAACAGGGCCGTATCTTCGGTTTTTTCCGTCCCTGTCTTTTTCCCGCAGGCGCAACAAAGAAGGCTGAGCAAGGCCAGCAGCAAGGCGCCCAACCGCCTAATCCAATTCGTCCTCATATAACTTTTTATATTTTTCATAGGCGTTCTCCACCTTCTCCACATAGCTGCTGGTTTCGCTAAACGGGATATCCACCAGCATACCGTCCTGGCTGTAAGCCTCGTCCTCCAACCATTTTTTCAGGTTGCCCGGCCCGGCGTTATAGGCGGCCAGCACATGGCTGCGAACCCCGCCGAATTGATCCATCAAATAGCGCAAATACCAGCAGCCCATGCGGATATTCATATCCGGGTTCGCCAGCATCGCCTCGTCATAATCCGAAAGATCCAGCTTCTGTGCAATCCAAGCCCCGGTTTCCGGCATGATCTGCATCAGCCCAACCGCCCCCTTGGGGGAGGTGATTGCGGCCCGGTTCCCGCTTTCGCAATGGATAATAGCGGCCACAAGAAACGGATCCAGGCTGAATTCCGAGCTGTAGCGCTTGATCTGCAGCGGATAATCCAGGCGGTATTTCCGTTTTTCCATAAAATTGTTTAGCCACAAAGCGCATAGGATCAAGGCCAGAATCATTGCCGTCGCAATGAGGGCTTTCATGGTCTTTTTCATGGCGCTCCTTTCCGTAAACGCTTATATTGAGCGTCTACCCGAGCCAGCAGCTCCGCCAAGGAGCCTTCGTTTTCCAATATTACATCCGCCAACGCGCGCTTTTGCGCTTCCGGCATCTGGGCTCTCATACGGGCTTGTGCCGCCTCCCGGCTTATCCCGGACCGAGCTACGGCCCGTGCCAGGCGGATCTCCTCCGGCGCCGTCACCAGCCATACTTCATCGCACAGGTGCTGCCAGCCGCTTTCCAGCAGCAGCGGTACATCCAGAACGGCTACCGTTTCCCCTGTGGTTTTGGCTTCGCGCAAGCGGGCCTCCATCTCCGTACGAATAGAAGGGTGCAGGATGGCGTTTAGCTCGGCCAGGGATTTCGCGTCCCCAAAAGCCAGCGCAGCCAAGGCAGGCCGGTCCAGCCCGCCATCCGGACGCAGAATCTGCGGACCGAAACGTTCCACAAGAGCGCGAAGGCCTGCCGTTCCGGGCAAAACCACCTGCCGGGCGACTAGGTCCGCATCGATCACATGCGCACCCAATTCCGCCAAACGGTGGGACACGGTAGATTTTCCCGCGGCCATGGAGCCCGTTAGCCCTATGACGGTGGTTTTATTTCGTATCATACCAACTATGCCCCTCCCGCACATCCGCAACCAGGGGAACGGAAAGTTCCATGGCCTTTTCCATACATGCGGCGAGCAGCGGTTTTACGCGCTCGGCTTCTTCCTTTGGGGTATCCAGAATCAGTTCGTCGTGAATCTGGAGAATCAGCTTGGCTTTAAGCCCTTCCTCCTTGATGGCATTTTGCACCCGGACCATGGCCAGCTTGATGATATCCGCCGCCGTGCCCTGAATGGGCATGTTCATGGCTACCCGCTCGCCAAAGCTGCGGGTGTTGAAATTGGAAGAAGCAAGCTCCGGCAGCTCCCGCCTGCGTCCCATCAGGGTGCAGGCATAGCCACGGTTTCTCCCATCCTCCACGCATTTGTCCAAAAAAGCCTTCACGCCGGGATAGCGCCGGAAATATCCTTCGATATAGGCGCCCGCTTCTTTGCGTGTCACCCCGATGTTCCGGGCAAGGCCAAATTCGCTGATGCCGTAAACAATGCCGAAATTCACCGCTTTAGCCGCGCTTCGTTGGGCGGGCGTAAGCGCCTGCGGCGCTACGCCGAAAACCTCGCTGGCGGTGATGGCATGGATATCCGCCCCGGTGCGGAAGGCTTCCAGCATGGCATCATCTCCGCTCATGTGGGCTAAAAGCCGGAGTTCAATCTGAGAATAATCCGCCCCCACCAGCACATTGCCGGAACTGGCTACAAAGGCCCGCCGGATTTCCCGGCCCAAATCCGTGCGCACGGGAATATTCTGCAAGTTCGGCTCCGTGCTGGAGATGCGGCCCGTGGCGGCAACATTTTGATTAAAGCTTGTGTGCACCCGGCTATCCGGTTGCATAAGGCCCAAAAGGCCATCCAAGAATGTACTCTTAACCTTGGCGAGAAAACGGTATTCCGTTACCAGCGGCACGATGGGATGGGAATCCGCCAGCGTTTCCAGCACGGTGGCATCGGTGGAATAGCCCGTCTTGGTCTTTTTCTGGGCCGGCAGGCCCAGCTTGTCAAAAAGAATGGTACCAAGCTGCTTGGGGGACAAAATGTTAAACGGTTCTCCCGCCTGCTCATAGATGCGCGCTTCTATTTCCTGCATGCGCTGGGCAAAGGTGACGCGCAGGTGCCCCAGCATATGGCCGTCCACCGTAAAGCCCACCTTCTCCATATCATAAAGTACCCACACCAGGGGTAGCTCCACGGTTTCATAAAGGCTCCAAAGTTCTTTTTCTTCCATCTCCGCCTGCATTTGGGCGGTAAGCTCCCATAGCGCAGCTGCCCCCGGCTCTTTTCCACGCTCCTCGCAAAGGGTTTTGAGGGAGCTCGCGGGATGAATGGCGTGCAGGAGATAATCCTGGATCATGGCATCCCATTTTACGCCGCTTAGGCGCACACCGTAATGGTCCAGGGCGTGCTGCATGGATTTTCCGTCAAACACGGCTTTTTCTACCGATGCGTCCTCCAAAATAGGCTTGAGCAGCGCCAGCACAGGCCCCGCCTCCAGACCGGGCGTAAGAAGGGTGCCGCCGGAAAGGGATATTTCATATTGAACCGCACCTTCTGCAGCCAGTTCCAGGGTTTCGCCCAGAACGACAGCCAAGCGCTTGGCCTTTCCCAGCGATTCGCGAAGGGACTCCAGGCCGGCCTCGTCCGCAATGCGCCGTTTTTCCAGCCTGCCCGCCGTTTTCTCCCGGGGCGCTTCCGTGCCCCTTGCAGCGGCCACCCGGCCGGCGATTGCGCGCAGTTCCAGCTTATATAAAAGCGGCAGGGCGCCCTGCATGCTCCCCGGGCGGAAGGACCAATCCCCCAAGCCCGCCTGAATGGGGGCCTGCGTATCAATAACGCCCAGCTTGTAGCTAAGGCGGGCGGAATCCCCTCCCGTCTCCAGCTTTGTTTTCAAGGCGCCCTTTTCCTCCCCGGCATGGGCAAGTGCATTTTCCAGATCCCCATATTTTTCCAAAAGCTTAAGGGCTGTCTTTTCCCCCACCCCTGGTATGCCGGGGATATTGTCCGAGCTATCCCCCATGAGGCCTTTTAAATCAGGCATACGCGCAGGCGTAAGGCCATATGTTTCCCGTAGAACGGTTTCATCGTACTCCACGGTTTCCGAAATTCCCTTCTTGGTCATGAGCACATGGGTATGGGGGGTGATGAGCTGCAGGGCGTCCCTGTCCCCAGTAACCAGCAGGGCCTGCACCCCCGCCCGCTCCGCCATGCGGGAGGCCGTTCCCAGGATATCGTCGGCCTCAAAGCGTTCACACTCACATACGGCGATGCCCATGGCCGAAAGGATTTCTTTGAGCAGAGGGAATTGCGGCCGTAAATCCTCCGGCGTAGCCCGGCGGCCCGCCTTGTATTCTGCATATGACTCGTGGCGAAAGGTTGGGCCGTGCATATCAAAGGCCACCAGCAGATAAGTGGGCTGCCGCTCCAGCAATTTGAGCAGCATGCTCAAAAATCCGTAAACTGCTCCCGTTGGCGTCCCGTCCTTGGCAGCCATGGAGGGCAGGGCATAATAGGCTCGGTGCATAAGGCTGTTGCCATCGATGGCGATGAGCTGTTCCACGCTGTTTACCTCATCCTTCCTGTTTGTCCTTCTTATTAAAACATACGGACCGTTAAATTGCAATTTAACGGTCCGTAAACGATTGAATCCAATCCGCAAAAGCCTATCTTAGGATGCGGACTCCGATGCAGATTCTATCTGCGCGGGGCCGTCGTCCGCGGGCGAGGCGGGAGGCATGCCCAAATCCTTCTTCCGGCTGAAGAATACAAAGAAGGGCTGCGTTACGTTCACAACGATGGAGAGCACCAGGAACAAGGTGGCGTTTTGCGGGTCGCAGGATTTGTACACCCGGTGCAAAGCGATGTACAGAAACACGGCGTAGACGATGGCCACGGCCATCAGCAGGAAATAGATGCTGAAGAAGCCCATCATAAAGGTTAGGAAGAACGAATCTTGGTCGCCTCCAAGCACGGCCTTCATGGTCAGGGAGATCATCACGCCCATATAAACGGACATCACGACCCACATACCGATATTCAACCACAGCAGCAACGTACGCTGATGCTTTCTTTTTCCTTCGGCCACATAAGCATATTGATCCGCCAAGCTGCCGAGAATCCAGTCCTGGCCGCCGATGGGAAGCCAGGAGAGGCCGGGATGCGGGATGCCCCTGCGCTTCGCGAGCGTATAGAAGCCCAAGGAATTGAGAATGTAAAAGGCCAGCGAAAAAAGCAGCGTAAAGGCCAGGATCACGACATATACGGTCAGAATCATATTGGGTATACCAAAGCTGTTGATTGCCATCATAAGTTCCCCCTTTAAAAACAATTTCAATAAATAAGGTTATGCTTGGATCACGTCATATACCATGGGCGCATAGGCTGGAGGCTCCGGAGAAAGGGTGACGGCTCCCCGCAGCATGGCGGCGGCCTCCTCCAACCGTGTTTCATCGTTGACATATAGGGTGGCCAGGGGTTCGCCCTGTGCCAGATAATCACCCCGCCGCTTATGCATCACAAGTCCCACGGCCGGGTCGATTACATCGTCCTTCTTGGCCCTGCCCGCCCCCAGCATCTGGGCAGCAGAACCTATATGGCTTGCCTCCATGCCGGCAATGTAGCCCGCCCGTTCCAGTAGAACGGGCACCTGCCGTTTCGTTTTGCACAAAGCGTCCATATTCGTTAGGCTATCGGGTGCGCCGCCCAATGCGCCGACCATTGCCTGGAGCTTGGCGAAGCCGGCTCCGCTTTGAAGCGCCGCTTGCAGTTTATCCCTTGCTTCCGCTTCATCCACTGCAAGGTTGCCCAGGATGAGCATGTGCGAAGCCAGCAGCATGCAGACCTCATAGAGCGGATCCGTTTGCGGCAGACGGCCTAAGAGCAGATCCACTGCCTCCCGTACTTCCAGCGCGTTTCCTACGGCCATACCCAAGGGTTGGTTCATATCGGTGATGATCGCCACGGTTCTGCGGCCTACATGCGTGCCGATCTTCACCATGGTTTTGGCCAAGGCCCTGGCATTTTCCAAGGTTTGCATAAAGGCGCCGCTGCCCATTTTTACATCCAGAACGATGGCGTCCGCGCCGGCTGCCAATTTCTTGCTCATCACGCTGGAGGCGATGAGAGGAATGCTCTCCACCGTGCCCGTTACATCCCGCAGGGCATACATGCGCTTGTCCGCGGGAACCAGATCCGCGGTTTGCCCGATGACGCACAGGCCAATTTCGCGAACCATGCGTTTAAAAGAAGCGATATCCAGCTGGATGGATACGCCCGGAATGGATTCGAGTTTATCCAGCGTACCGCCTGTGTGGCCCAACCCCCGCCCGCTCATCTTGGCTACCGTGCCGCCGCAGGCCGCCACCAGCGGTGCAATCACCAGCGTCGTCGTGTCTCCCACCCCGCCCGTGGAGTGTTTATCCAGCTTAACGCCGGGTAGGTCGGAAAGATCCACCACCTCGCCCGAGTGCCACATGGCCTCCGTAAGCCCAGCGGTTTCGCCCGCCGTCATGCCCTGAAAGCACACGGCCATCATCCAAGCGGCCATCTGATAATCTGGAATGGCCTGCCCCACGTAACCTTGGGTGATGTAGGACAACTCCTCGGGGGTATGCTCCCCGCCGGATCTTTTTTTTATGATTAGATCCACCATGCGCATGGGACGGCCCTCCCTATCATTCTTTTATTACGCATGGAATGCGCCCGCAGGCAGGCGCATCCACGGATTATTATTTTAACATATTCCCCCTTCCGTTTCAATACAAAGCGAGGTTCGCTGTATGTTTAGCTTCCGCTTGGGGAAAACTTTTCGGTATGACGGATTGGGAAAAATTAACGGCCGATCTTGTGGATGCACTGGAGCGCAGCCGTATCCGGGAGCTGGCGCACGTGCTTACCAATACCCGCCGCCTCCTTTGGAACAGTTTCATATCGGGTATTTTTCGGGGCCTCGGCATGGCCCTAGGCTTTTCTGTGCTGGGCGCGCTGGCCCTTCTTCTCTTAGGTAAAATATTTGGCGTAGAATTTTCATAAATGAATTGCGCGTATTTATGAAGAATTCCCTCTTGCCAAAATGGCTCCCATGCTTTATAATCATATGCGTTCGGGGATGTAGTCTCAGCCGGTTAGAGCGCTTCGCTCACATCGAAGAGGTCGGGGGTTCGAGTCCCTCCATCCCCACCATAGTCTGTCTGAAATGCGTAATTTCAGACAGACTTTTTTTCTGTTTACGCAGGTACAATCGGCTAGATATAGCCTGAAGGCGGGCGCTATCGTTCCGGGCTTTACAGCCCGCCGTTTTGACGAGGCCGATGGTCTCCCGTAAGCAGGACACAACCGGCCCCATGAGAATCTCTAGGCTTGCGAGGCCTCAACTTCCCGCGCTTCTTGGGTAAGCGTGTCATGCTTCCAGGGGCCTGCGCGGTAAAAGGACACGGACAGAACCGTCGCAATAGACCAGCCAACGGGCCAAGCGCACCAAATACCGGTTGCGCCAAGGGGGGTCTTTGCAAGCAACACCGCCAGCACCACGCGCAGAATCAAATCGGCAAAGGTGGCGATCATGAACTTCTTCATCATGCCGGAACCCCGCAGGATGCCGTCCGCCACCAGTTTTGCGGAGATTACGAAATAGAACGGGGAAAGGATACGCAGGAAATAGATCCCTGTCCGGATGGCCGTTGTAGTTGGCTCATCAATAAAGAGGTAGAGCACATAGCGCCCGGCGAAGAAATAGAGTAAAAACAGAGGGAGACTTAACATCCACACCAGTTTTATGCCGGCCTGAAACCCCTCTTTGACGCGCAACGGCTTTTGTGCGCCCATGTTCTGTGCGGTGTAATTGGAAATACCGTTACCCAGTGTGGTAAACGAAGTAATAACCAAATTATTAAGTTTTACCGCCGCCGAATAGCCTGCCATTACGCCGGTCCCGAATCCATTGATAACGCTTTGAATCACGATATTGCCCACAGAAATAAAGCTCTGCTGGAGAATGCTGGGAATGGCGATGGCCATGATTTTTTTAAATATTGGCATCGAAAACAGCTCGGTTTTTTCCTGCACACGGATCTTCTTGAGCCGTAGAAAAACCCCGACCACGGCCAGGACACAGCTAACGCCTTGGCAAAGGAAAGTTGCCCATGCAACACCGGCCACACCCATATTAAAAGCGGTAACAAAGAGAATATCCACCGCGATATTGGAGGTCGAAGAAATCGCCAGGAACACAAATGGGGTGCGGGAGTCGCCCAATGCCGAGAACACGCCGGTAGCAATATTGTAAAAGAAAACGAACGGCAACCCCCAGATGTAAATATCCAAATATAATTTGGAATCGGCAAATGCTTCTGTTGGCGTGTTGATAAGGTGCAGGAGGGTTCCGCAACTGAATGCGCCCACCGCCATCAAAACTGCACAGAGGATGGCGCTGGAGATACAGGCGGTGGACACGGCGGTTTTCATTTTTCCGTATTCCTTGGCCCCAAAAAGCTGCGACACGATGACGGAGCAGCCGATATTGCAGCCAAAGGCAAAAGCAATGAAGATCAGCGTGACTTCATAGCTGTTGCCCACCGAGGCCAACGCGTTTTCTCCGATGAATTTGCCCGCTACTAAGCTGTCCGCAATGTTATAGAGTTGCTGGAAAATAATGCTTCCAAATAGTGGGAGGCAAAACCTCCATAAGACGGTTTCTGGTTTTCCCACCGTCAAATCCTTATTCATGGGAACCACCTTCTTTCATTTGTTCCAAGCCTGCCAGAATCAACGCCACACAGCCGTTAATGCCGAATCGACTGCTGGAAAGCATTAGGTCGTAGCTTTCCGGCTGTCCCCATTTTGCATCGGCATAGAAGTCAAAATACTGCCGACGCATCCTATCGATATACCGGATGCGTTCGTTCGCCTCTTTGGCGGCCAGCCCATTGCGCTGCATAACGCGCCTATTGCGATCCATCTCATCCGCATAAACAAACACCGACAAAATGTCTTGCCCCCGCAGGATTGCGGAGGCGCAGCGCCCGACGATCACGCAATTCCCCTTCTCCGCCAATTGCTTGATAACCGCCCGCTCCGCGTCATAGGTCATTTGGCTGCCGGAATAGAAAGCCGTAGCGATTCCTGCGCTGTCAACAAGGGGATTCCCGCTCAAAAACCACATACTATTGGCCGGTGTTTCTTCCTTTTGTTGAATGAACGCCTCGCCTAAACCGGATTGTTCCGCCGTTTTTTTCACTAGAAGCTTATCATAGCAGGGGATTTTCAACCGCTGCGCCAGCTTCTCGCCTATCTCGCGGCCGCCGCTCCCATATTGCCTGCCGATACAAATGATCGTGTGCTTCATTTCTTCTCTCCCATCTGCGTTGACTTTCACGTACTCTCGCATTATAATCAATTTGTAATTATATTAATAATGTATTTTTTTGTTATTATATATATCAAATTGATATGGTGGATGCTATGAATATCAGCTATGACAATTATCGGATTTTTTATTATGTGGCCAAATATCAGAGCTTTACGCAGGCGGCACAAGTCCTGATGAACAACCAGCCTAACATTACGCGAACGATCCGGAACCTGGAAACCGCATTGGGATGCAAGCTTTTCATTCGTTCCAATCGCGGGGCGCAGTTGACGCCGGAGGGCGAAAAATTATATGCGCATATCGCCTTGGCCTTTGAGCACATACAAACCGGAGAAGACGAAATCAAATCGGGGCAAAGCTTGCAAGGCGGGATTATTACGATCGCTTCCAGTGAAATCGCGCTGCATTGCTGTCTGCTTCCCGTGCTGAAGGAATATCGTGCATTGTATCCCGGCGTCCGTATTCGTGTATCCAACCACTCAACGCCTCAAGCAATGCATGTGCTGAAGAATGGACTTGCCGATTTTGCCGTTGTCACAACCCCGACAGATGCCGCAAAAGCCTTGCACGAGGAGAAGATACGAGAAATACAGGAAGTTCCTATTTGTAGCACTGCGTTTTCCAGCCTCTGCGGGAAGGTGCTAACATTGCAGGAACTTTTCAAATACCCGCTGATTAGCCTTTGCCCGCAGTCATCAACCTTTTCGTTTTACACCCAGTTCTTTTCACAGCACGGATTAACGCTTAAACCCGACATTGAAGCCGCCACGGCAGACCAAATCCTACCCATGGTGAAAAGCGACCTTGGTATCGGTTTTGTGCCGGAAGAATTCGTCCGCAGTGAATCTGCATCGGGGAATATCCATATTCTTACCATAGAGCCACCCATTCCAAAGCGGTCCGTTTGTTTGCTCAAGCGCAAGGGACAGTCTTTGAGCATAGCGGCAAAAGCGCTGGAGCGCATGATTATCAGCTCGTTACCTCTCTAGCGCCGTTCTTTTTTGAGCCGCAGGTATGTTATGATGGGGTAATCCACGAATTTTTTCTTCCCGAGCCAAGGCGGTGGATATGTGTCGGTAAAAGGCAGCGACGGCAGGACAAAAGATGGTTCTGGAAAATGATTGCATATATATATGTATGTCATGCATATATATGGTTGAGCCGCATCCGCTTTGCGATGCCGGCTCTTTTTATATTTCATAGACAATCACAATTAATGCAGCAATACCATCGTTTTTTACTATTTGTTATAGCCATATGCCAAGGCTATAATAATGATATTTGTAACTAATAATTATTAAGGAATGTTGATAGTGATGGCCCCGTTTTTAAAAATTTCCAACGTATGTAAAAGCTTCGGCCATATACGGGCACTCCATGATGTAAGCCTGTCCGTTTTTCCCGGAGAAGTGCTGGCGTTGGTTGGTGATAACGGCGCGGGCAAGTCCACCCTCATAAAAATACTCACCGGCGTGTTGCAGCCGGACAGCGGCACCATAGAGTTCGAAGGATGCCGTTACGCGCAACTGACCCCAAAAAAATCCATGGAGGCGGGATTATCCGCCGTATATCAGGACCTTGCGCTGGTGGAGCTTCAAGATGTTGCGGCCAATGTGTTTCTGGGCCGCGAACTGCGAAAAGGTCCCTTTTTGCAGCGCCGGGAAATGTATTCCCGCACCAGGGCCCTTATTCAGAAGCTGGGGATAGACCTGCCGGATGTAACCCAGCCTGTATCCCGCCTCTCCGGTGGCCAGCGGCAGGGGGTGGCAGTGGCCCGGTCCATGAACCAGGGCGGCCGTTTCTTCATCTTTGACGAGCCCACCGCCGCCATGGGGGTAAACGAAACCGCCGCGGTCGTGCTGCTCATTCAGGAGCTTGCAAGGAAAGGCTACGGCGTGCTGATTATCAGCCACGACCTGCCCCAGGTGCTGGCCCTGGCAGACCGCATCGTGATCCTGCGGCACGGTTGCGTTGCTGCCAAAATAAGAACCGATGAGACGGACATCGAGAAGCTGATCGCAACCATAACCGGCGCCGGGGAAAAGAGGGCTTATGACAAACGGTAATAGCAACCAGACGAGGCAAGGCGCTTCTGCCCCCCCTTCCATATTGCTGCTGCTGGCAGTTTTAGCTGCAATGGTGATCTTCCTGACGCTTGCCTCGGAGTTTTTCCTGACGCTGAAGAACAGCAAGAATATCCTGAACCAGGCATCCACCTATCTTATCCTTTCCCTGGGCATGACCATGGTCATCTGCACCGGCGGAATCGACCTGTCCGTGGGCTCTATCTTGGGCGGAACCGGCATCCTCATGGGTAGCCTTATCCACCTGGGCCTGCCGGTGTGGCTGGCGGTGCTGCTTGGTCTCGGGGCCGGTATGCTGGTTGGCATAATCAACGGTCTGCTGGTGACCAAGCTGGATATAAACGCCCTGATCGTAACGCTTTGCACGGGGTCCGCCATACGGGGCATCATACTTGTAGCCACCAATACGGCGTCGGTCTATGGTTTCCCGGAAAGCTTTACATTCTGGGGAGGCAGCCGGTCCTTCTTCTCTCTATTTTTCACCGAGCTGGACAACCCCATCCTTAACGTATTGAATCCTCCTATCGTAATCTCCCTGCTGCTTACGCTGGCATTCGGCATATTGCTGGAGCGGTGCCGTTTTGGGCACTATTGCCTGTGCCTTGGCTCAAATGAACGGGCCATGCATCAGTGCGGCATAAATACCCACAGCTACAAGGTGCTTTCATACGGTCTGTGCGGTCTTACCGCTGCGGTAGCCGGCTTTGTGGTCACTGCCCGGCTCAACAGCGCCGAGGTTCTGGCGGGGGACGGCTACGAAATGTCCGCCATAGCCGCGGTGGTGCTGGGCGGTACGCTTATACAGGGCGGCAAAGGCAGCATATTGGGTACCTTTGTAGCCAGCCTTATTATCGCCGTCATTCGAAACGGTCTGACGGTATTGTCCATTTCTACAAATTATCAGCGGATTCTCACCGGCGTCATTGTGCTGATAGCCGTGGTAGTGGGCGAGAGCCGCAAACGCCGTTCCAGGGAGGGTACATAAAATGAAAAACAACGGCCGCATTCTGCTACTTGGCGCATTGGCCATGGACGTTACCATGGTTACCACCGCCCTGCCTGCTGACGATGGGTTTTCCGTCATTCAGCGGGAAGAACTGCTGCCCGGGGGCTCCGCCGCAAACGTGGCCGCAGCCCTGGCTAGGCTTGGCGCCGAGGCCAGGCTAACGGGCCAGTTGGGAGACGATGACTTTGGTACAGCATACATACAGGATCTTAAAGAAAGCGGGATAGACCTTTCCGCCATGCTGATAAAGTCCGGCGGGGTTACGATGCATACCTATGTGATGGTTGCACCCGGAGGCCGCCACAGCATTCTTGCGAACCTGGGCGACTGTATAAACGATATGACTGCGGAGCAGGCGGATCCGATGGCGCTGGAAGGCTGCTGCTGCTTCTATTGCGATATGTTCTCCTCGGCGGCAGCGCTGCGTTTTGCGGACCTTGCTGGGGAAAGGGGCATTCCCGTGGTATACAATATGCAGTGTTCCCCTTCATTCATGGCGCAATGCGGCTGCGGCCAGGATCAAATAACCGCCATCATGGAAAAGGCAGACCTCATAATAGGCGGCCCTGGCGGGTTCTCCGAGCTGTGCGGCGAAGGCAGCGCAAAAGAGATGCTCCGACGCCTTTACAGCCGTTTCCATCCCAAGGACGGTATCATCTTCTCTCTCGGCGAGCAGGGCGCACTGTGGTATAGCGAAAAGGGCGCCGCCAATATGCCCGCATTTAAAACCGATGTAGTGGATACCACCGGGGCGGGAGATTGCTTCGCCGCGGGTCTGATGTCCCGCTATTATGCGGAAGGCGCCTCGATGGAGGAAGCGCTCCGCTTTGCCTCTGCGGCCGCTTCCCTTACCTGCCGCACCCTGGGCGCCAGGTTCCGGGGAAGCAAAGCCGACGTATTAGATTTTCTTGCGGCACGCTAAAATGCGAACCGTCGGAATAAATAAACAATAGTTCTCGGAGGAAAACATGAAGAAATTCGTAGCCCTTCTCGTCGCCGTCGCGATGATGTTCACTTTGGTTGCCTGCGCAGCTCCCGCTGCCGCGCCTGCCGAAGAAGCCGTCCCCGCTGAAGAATCTGCTCCCGCTGAGGAAGCTGTTCCCGTTGAGGAAGCTGCCCCTGCCGTAGAAGTCGGCGAAGCTACTATGTTTGAGCAGGCCTGTGCAGACCTGGACAAGCTCCTTGCGCCTCTGCCCGAAATGCCCGCTTCCGACACCAAGCTGGCCGCGCTGATCAGCAATCTGTCCAACTCCTTCTGGGTAACCATGAAGGAAGGCTATGAGGATACCGCCAAGGAATACGGCGTCAGCATCGACGTTATGGCCACCGAAAGCGATACCGATACCGAGGGCCAGCTTCAGCTGCTCAACGACCTTCTGGTCCAGGATTACAGCGCGGTAGCCCTTTCTCCTCTTTCTCTGGTAAACCTGATTTCCGGCATAGTGGCCGCCAATGAAGCCAACGTAGGCGTTATCGCCGTTGGCAACGGCGTGGATGCGGAAGCGCTGGCAGCAGCCGGCGGCAGCATTTCCGCTTTCGTAACCTCGGACTTTAAGGCCCAAGGAACCACCTGCGGCGAGTACATCGCCGCCAACACCGCTGCCGGTAAGGCGCTGGTCGTGGAAGGCACACCCGGCGCAACCCAGAGCGACGCCCGCCGGGACGGCGCCAAGGAAGCCTTGGAAGCCGCCGGCTTTGAAGTTACCGTAGTGACCGCCAACTTCGACGCCCAGACCGCTTACGATCAAGCTGCCGCCTACTTCGCCGCCAATCCCGACGCAGTAGCCTGTGCCTGCGGGAATGACGACATGGCCCTTGGCGTAGTTCGTGCGCTGAAGGATGCCGAAATGAAAGACAGCGTTATGGTAGTGGGTATCGACTGCACGCAGGAAGCCCGCGATTCCATCGCCGCCGGCGAGTTGAACGCTTCCCTGGCCATGTCCCCCTATCTGTACGGCCGCGCCGGCGTCATCACCATGCTCAAGGTCATGCAAGGCCTGGAAGTTCCCGAAACCGTATGGTCCCCCGAAGTTCTGGTTACCGCCGAGAATTTGGACCTTATGTCCGACTGGCGCTAATATTCGAAAATAATCCCCTTCTGTCCCCGGCCACTACTGGCCGGGGACATTCATAATACGGAGGAAACTGTATGTGTTATGATCTGCACGGGCGCATTATGGGCGCCCTTATAGGCGCGGGAGCAGGCGACGGTATGGGCGCCGCCACCGAAGCGCGCACCACGGAACAGATTACCCAGCGCTTCGGGCACGTGGTAACGGATTTTGAGATCCCTCCCATGGATACCTTCGGCGCGGGAAATGTAGCCGGGCAGGCTACCGACGATTTCAGCAGCGCTTATTTTCTTGCCAGAGCCATCGTTGCGCACGACGGCAACGTGGACCGGGACGCAATATGCAAGGCATTGGTGGATTGGTCCGAGCACGCCGTGTTCTTCGACCGTTTCGCGGGCCCCACCACCAGGGCAGCCATACGCAGGTTCAAAGGCGACCCCATGCCGGATGAAGGAGGCGTGCGGCTGCTTACCCGCCAAGCTACAGACGGGGCCGGCATGCGCATATCCCCCATAGGAATGCTGTTCCCCGGCGATCTGGATGCCACCATTGAGAACGCTGTTCGGGTAGCCATGGCCACCCACGACAATCATTTGGCTGTATCCTCAGCCTGTGCCGTTGCGGCTGCTGTAAGCGAAGGGCTTCGGGAGGGCGCGGATCTGTATTCCGTGCTGCAGGCGGCGCTGCATGGCGCCCGGGAGGGCGAGCGTATCGGCCTGGAAACCGCCCATGACGTTGCGGGTCCTTCCATTGTGCGCAGAGTTGAGCTGGCCATCCAAATCGGTCTTGGGAGCGGCACCCCCTGGGAAAAGATGCTGCTGCTGGGCCGCCGCGTTGGCGCGGGCCTTCACGCAGCAGAGGCCATTCCCTGCGCAATCGGCCTGGTAGCGGCAAACCCGGGAGATGCCATGGGTGTGCTCATCGGCGCCGCCAACGTAGGCTACGACACCGACACCGTGGGCACTATGGCAGGCGCAATCGCCGGCGCGCTTTACGGGGAAAAAGCCTTCCCCGTCCACTTTTTGCCGACGTTGGAAAATGCCAACGGATTTGACATCACCGGCCTGGGCAACGACCTGTACAAACTGGCTGTACGAAATATGCATAATGGAGGAAAAGCATGATGGCAGAGCTTGCAGACCGCTATTATGGAATACTTGTCGGCTCGCTGGCAGGAGATGCCATGGGCGCGCCTACCGAGGGTAAGTCTACCCGGCATATCGCCGCCTGCTTCGGCGGACGGGTAGAAAACTTCATGGTCCCCCCGGACGACTGCCTTTCCAGAGGGCGCAAGGCCTATCAAATAACCGATGCGGCCTCCATTCCCCTGCTTCTGTGCCGCCAGATAATCGCGGAAAAAGCGGCAGACCGAAGCGTTGCCCGGCGGGCGCTGCTGGCCTGGGGTGATAGCGAATGGTTCGGCCCATTTGCCGGCATGACTACGCGCAAGGTAGTAAACGCCTTGAAAAAAAACAGCCGGATCAGCGATTGGTCTTATGCCGGGCACCTGGGAAACAAGCTGTATAAGACCCATTATTATGCGCTCTCTTCAAATGGAAGCGCTGTAAAGGCATATCCTGCGGCAATGCTCCATCCCGGCGATATGGATGCCGCCATAGGCTGCGCCGTAGAACTGACCATGGCCTCTCACGATGACCCGATCAGCATATCCGGCGCTTGCGGCATCGCCGCCGCCATAAGCCACGCGCTGGGCGGAAAAGCCACCGGATACACGCTTGGCCAAGCCGCGCTGTATGGTGCCCGCCAGGGCGAGGATCTGGCCAAAAAGGAGCGCGATATATGGGTTTACCCCGGCCCATCCGTGGTGGACAGGATTGAGATGGCGGCAGAAATAGCGGTGCGCTGCGGCGTTTCCGCCATGGAGGAGCTTCGCGATGTGGTCGGCAACGGTCCTTCTGTGGCCGAGACGGTTCCCTCGGCTCTGGGCTTGCTTATCGCCCACGGAGGGCGCACCCTGCCCGCTATGTACGACGCGGTGAATATGGGAGACGAAACCGCGGCAATCGCTTCCCTGGTAGGCACCATCGGCGGAGCGATGGAGGGCGTAGGCATATTCCCCAGGAAATGGATACCCGCGCTGGAGAAGGCAAACGGCATAGAAATACGGCCTATCGCGCAGGGGATGTTGGATTTGCTATAAGCATGGATTGTTTCACAGCGCCATCTATGGTTGCACCGCAAAATATTGTCAAGCGGGATTTGCAACTGTCCCTGTTTTTTATACTGCAATTCGTTGGCAATATAAACTTTCAGTGTAGCAAGAAACGCGGTCCGTGCATCAGGCACAGGCCGCGTTTCTCGATAGCCCTCGGCGATCCTATTGGGGACCGTGGCAACTTAGCAATACTGATCTCGGTGGGACTTCATTTGGTTAGCCAGAGGCACGATGGAATGATGCGGGGCGCCGTGGGCCTCTATGCAGGCCCGGGCGGCCTCTATATCCTTCGGCTCTATGAGCAGGGACATTCCACAGGAAAGCTCTCCCTGAATCGTCCGGGGGGCCGGGGCGATG
Organism: Candidatus Pelethousia sp.; assembly: GCA_034933245.1. Lineage (GTDB taxonomy): Bacteria > Bacillota > Clostridia > Christensenellales > CAG-138 > Pelethousia. The sequence goes on along the minus strand of JAYFNX010000032.1, from coordinate 1,110 downwards.
CGGTTGGAGATGTTCTCGCCCAGCAGCAGATCCCTGAGAGCCAAACCCTGCTCGTAGTTGGCAAAGAGGATGTAATACTTTACATCAGGCATTGAGCATCTCTACGAAGGCCCCTATGCGGGTGCGCAGCTGCTCCGCATCGGTATCGGTGTAGTCTGTCTCAAGGGCCAGCACGGGCACGCCCGCTTCTTTGAGAGCGCGGGATACGGCGTACTTTTCGGTATCGTACAGGCAGCAGAACTTCAGGCTACAGTCGATGACACCATCCACCTTGTAATCCTTCACCATGCGGAGGATGTCCTCAATGCGGCCGGTGTTGGGGGTGAAGCAGGCGCAATTGGTCTTCATGTATCGCTCGGACAAGGCCATGAACTGCTCGTCCAGCGTGGTCTTGCTCTCGTCCACCAGGTTCTCGAAATAGCGGGTGCCGGTGCACATCTCCTCGCAGACTACCGCCGCGCCGCTGGTTTCTATTATGTTATGCAGCTTCCAGTTGGGTACTGCAAGCGGCGTACCGGTGACCAGAATGCGTTTGGTGCCCTTGGGAACCACGGACACGCCATCCTTTATGCGCTGCTCCAACTCATCCGCCAGGCGATTGCACATCTGGGCGCAGCGAACCGGGTCGTCGAAGAAGGCTATCTGGGTCATCAGCAGCACATCCCGGCCGGAAATGGGCAGGCACTCGGACTTGCGGCAGTTATACACACGGGCCATGGCCTTGCGGCGCTCGTTAATGAAGTGAATCGCCTCGCCCAGCTTTTCAGACGTGATGGCATTTCCGGTGAATTCCGCTACCTTGTTTGCAAATGCCCCTATCTCATCCTTCCACTTGCGGATGTCCTTTTCCCGCTTCATCTGGGGCACATCCATGACATGAACCGGAACTTCCTGTTTAAGAATTTCCCAGGCTTTCTTCTTGCCGTCACAGGTGGTTTCGCCGACATACATGTCCGCGATCCTAAAAAAGGGGCAGGTCCTATCTAGTCTTGCTCCTACGGAAGCCTTAATCAGCGGGCAGGTATTGGCCGGCAGAACCTTTTCACCGCCTGATACCCAGAACTGCGAGCCTCCGCACATTCCGGTGGCAATACCCCCAGCCGCAATAAT
>JAYFNX010000031.1:0-49224 GCA_034933245.1 Candidatus Pelethousia sp. | reverse complement strand
GGGGCTCCATCAAAAGGAGTGGGCTTTATGGCCGGGTCGTGGAGAGCCTGCGCGCCGCGGGCATTGCGTTTGTGGAATTGGGCGGCGTACGGCCCAACCCCCGGCTTTCCCTGGTGCGGGAGGGAATAGAACTGTGCAAAGCGCAGGGGGTGGATTTTATCCTCGCCGTAGGCGGGGGAAGCGTGATTGATTCCGCAAAGGCCATTGCGGGCGGGGCGCTGTATGATGGCGATATCTGGGATATCTATATTGGAAAAGGAGACCTGCCGGCCGCATTGCCATTAGGCGCCATTTTGACCATACCGGCGGCGGGCTCGGAATCCTCGCCGGATAGCGTGATAACAAACGAAAACGGCATGCTCAAACGAGGTGCAACCAGCCCGGCGTATTTTCCCCGGTTTGCCATCATCAATCCGGAATTGTACTATACGCTCCCGCCCTATCAGACGGCCTGCGGGTGCTGCGATATCATAGCCCATATGCTGGAGCGGTATTTTACACCCACCAAAGAGGTGGATGTATCCGACAGGCTCATCGAAGCCGGGTTGCAAACCATGCTGCACTATGCGCCTATTGCCCTGGAGCAACCGGAAAACTACGATGCCAGGGCGCAAATCAGCTGGATCGGCACCGTGTGCCACAACCGGCTGTTCAATGCCGGCCGCGTTGGCGATTGGGCAAGCCACGATATCGAGCACGAGCTGAGCGCCGAGTATGACATTCCCCATGGCGCGGGGCTGGCCATCGTTTTTCCGGCGTGGATGAAATATACCTATAAAACCGACATGGACCGCTTCCATCAATTTGCCGTGCGGGTGATGGGCGTGGATTTTGCCTATGCGGAGAAGGAAATGGCCATTTTGGAAGCCGTTCGCAGGCTGGAAGCCTTCTTTAAACGGCTGGGACTGCCCGTTCGCCTGAAGGATGCGGGGATTGACAATACGAAACTGGAAGCCATGAGCCAGCGGGCCATGCTGTACAGGGATCATATTGGGGCGTTTCAACAGCTTAGAGCAAAGGACATTCAAAAAATATACGAGCTGGCCTACGAATAGGCCTGCACGGCCGGGCTTGGTTTTTGAGAAAATTTGCGGCCATATCCACGACGTAGAAGCCTTTTTCTATCAAAAAAAGTGGCGAATGCCACTTTTTTACTAGCCGCCCGGGTACGGCGGCAGGCTTGCAATCCATAATATACCTCCCAGTGGGAGCTAAACCAAAAAGAACCGGTCCATTTTGAAGAAGGGACCGGTTCTTTTCATGCCGCTTCCAAGCAGAGCCTTTTATAACGGAAGGTCGCTGCTGCTGCCGACGCTTCAAAAGCCCGCAGGCGTAAACGACCGGCGAAACGGAGGCCTGCCTGCTAGATGCCATCAAGGCTTCTATTCTGCCTCTTGGGTAACGAAAATGGTGAGGGTTTCCTGGGAGTATTCAAGCATAACGCCAACGCCGTCCGCATTCTTTGCCCCATAGGTGACGCTACCATCGGAAGACAGGGAATAGGGATCCTCGGTAAACGCCTGCTTTACCGCATCAAAATAGCTTGCGGCATCCGCTTCTTTTACCGAATCTACCGTAATCCACACGGAGTCCCCGCTTTCCATAACGGAAGAAACCTGGCCGCCATCAAACGCCGGTATTTTTTTCGCCAGGTCCGAGGTGGGCCACTCCGTGCTGCCAAAGGACAGCGTTTCCCCATCCTCACCCGTGATGGTTATATTTTCTCCATCGATATCCACATCGCTGCCGGAAGTCCCTTCCAGCATCTTTTCGGCCAGGGCTTCGGAAATCTTCTCTTCCGCCTTCTGTTTGATGCCGCAGCCAGCGAAGGACAAAACCAGCAACAGGGCTATAAGACATACAAGATACTTTTTCATACTTTTACTCCTCTTTCTTAATTATTTAGTTGCAATCGGGAATCCGCGGGGAAAGTGGGCGTTACAGCTTATTGCCGCAATTTCGGCAGAATTTCGTGCCTTCCCCATTTTTTTCGCCGCAGGCCGTACAAAAGATCCCATCCGCCACCGGGGCGGACACCGTGCTTGCGGCCGGCGTCTCTTCTTTCAGCTCCCTGATCTGCGCTTCCGCCTCCGCAATTGTAGCCTTATGGGTGCCTACGGCCGCAATGAGCGGGGAAACTTCCGGATCCGGACAGTCCCCGGCGGCATATTTGGCGCAATAGTATTCGCCTATTTGCCTGCATAGGTTCGCGATCTCCGTCTTTTCCCCGTTAATTTTGCTGTGCAGTTTCGTGGTTTCAATGGCGTCGTTGGCTTTGTCCCCCACATTTTTGGCAAGGTCGTTTAGCTTATCAAAAAATGCCATGCTTATTTCCTCCTTTGTTAATTTTAAATATGGCAAGCGGACTACGGCTTATAAGAATTGCGGCTTACTTTTTTGCCGCAGTGGGTGCAATAACGGTCTTCCTTGGAAACGAGGTTGGCGCATGCGGGGCATGGATAAGCAGAAAAGGTGGACGGCGCGCAAACCACACATTTCATTTCATCGATGTTGTAGCATTCGTCGCCAACCCATCTTCCGCAGACGGCGCACCGGTTGAAGTATGGGCGTGCCTGCTTGCGGGCAATGGCTTCCGCTTTTGCCGCATCCGGCTCGGGAACCGGGTCGGTGGTATAGACGGGCGCGCCCGAAAGCTCACATAAAAAGACATACCGGTTGCCGGAAACGGACGGGAGAACCTGAAAGGGGGCGGTAAATTTTACGGCTGCCATGGGATCACCTGCCCTTGAATTGTCGTGTTTGCGTGCATGTTTGAGCCGCGACCATTCGCGAAACGCACGAGAATGGGATGAAAGCGCCGCTCTAGGTGGAGCGTTTTCCCAAGCAAATTATCGGGCCTGGTATCATACAAAGAACATTGACTAAGTCACGGTTTTTGTTATAGTATGTAGCAGTACGGGCGATGGTTGCATCTATTGGACTTCGCCTACGGTAAGCTTAACAAATTTTGCCGGGCTTGTAATCACCCCCGGGGTGATTGCAAGCCCGGGACAAGGGCGATTTTTTAGGGTGATTCCCATCCGCAGGGGCATTTGCTGGAAAAAGGCAAGAAATGGGGAGGAAAACATCATGAAAAAAGAAGTTGTGGCGATCTTGCTGGCCGGCCTGCTTTGCAGCCTGCTTGTTGCAGGATGCAGCGGCAAGCCGACGAACGGGCTGGATCCGCGCAATCCCATCACGCTGACCATGTGGCATAATTTCGGCGGTGATATGCAAAAGACCATGGACGGGTTGATCGACGAATTTAACAGCACAGCGGGCAAAGAGAAGGGTATTATCATCAATGTAACGGCCATCACATCCAGCTCCGAGCTTCAGGATGCGCTGAATATGATCGTCAATGGGGACCCCGGCGCCCCAGCCATGCCGGATATTACCACCAGCTACCCCAAAACAGCGGTGCTTTTTCAAAACAAGGGGATGCTTGCCAATCTGGATGCCTATTTTACGGAAAAAGAGCTGGCCGCCTATGTGCCCGCCTTCATTCAAGAGGGGCGCTTTGGGGACGATGGCTTATATGTGTTTCCCTTTGCCAAGTCAACGGAAATTCTTTATGTAAACCAAACCCTGTTCGACCGCTTTGCAACGGCAACGGGCCTAACCATGGAGAGCATGCAGACCTTTGAGGGCATTGCGGAAGCTGCCCGGCGCTATTATGCATGGACGGATGCACAGACACCCGATATACCTGGTGACGGCAAGCAGTTTTATGCGGCGGACTCTTGGATTAACCTGGCGCAGGCGGGGATGCTGCAGCAGGGGGGCACCCTCATTCTGGATCAGAACCTGAATCTGGATAACGACATATACGCCCATATTTGGGAGACTTGCTATGCGCCGTCCGTAGCCGGGGGATTTGCCATTTATGATGGATACTCCTCGGACCTTTCCAAGACGGGGGATCTTGTTTGCTCCACAGGTTCCTCGGCGGGTATCCTGTTTTATGGGGATACGATCACCTATGCGGATAACACGGTGGAGCAGGTGGAGTACAGCATTCTCCCTTTTCCTGTTTTTCAGGGCGGAAAGAAGATCGCCATTCAGCGGGGGAACGGTTTTTCCGTGGCGGCATCCGACCCTACCCGGGAATATGCGGCGGCCTTTTTCCTTAAGTGGTTTACGCAGCCCGCTCAGAATATGCGCTTTGTAGCCTCCACGGGCTATCTGCCCGTAACAAAGGAAGCTTTTGAAAAGGAGATGCCCGCGCAGATGGCAACGGTAGAGGACCCGCGCATTCAAAAGATGCTGGAGGCTGTTGTGCAGATGCAGGCGGAATACGAATTTTTCGTTGCACCCACTTATGCGGCCTTCGACAGCATCTCTAAAGACTATGAAAAGCGTTATAAGGCGCTGTTGCAGGAGGAAAGGAAAGCGTGGCTTGCAGACGATACAACCGATCCCATTTCGGCGTGGAGCGAGAGGGCGCTTGCGGATTTTAAAGCGGGAAGGTAACCGGATGCCCGGAAGAATTGCGGATTGAGAGGAGGCGAAGCCCATGGCTATGTTGCGGGAGGCGTTCTTGGTATGGCGAACATCCAAGGACCAAAGGACGACTTCGCTCCAACTACGCCTTTTTGCCTTTTTTTCGCTTTTTATCCTAGCCCTGGGCCTGGCGCTCTACTTTGTTATGGCCATATCCGGGGTGTTCGATGCGGGAGCCACGGAGAGCCGCGTTTGGGTTGAGAACGAACTCGAGCATTTGACCAGCAACGTAAGCACGGATTTTGGCAAGCTCTCCCTGCAGGCCACGTTTCTGGCTGGGCAGCTTTCGGCGGATATCGATGCTTGGCTCGAAAAAAATCAGATGTCCGCAGATGCCCTGCAAAAGCACCCGGAGCAGCTTGAATCCTTGCTATCCGCCCAAATGAATACCCTGCTTTCAGCGCTTAAAAACAATAAGTGCAGCGGAGCATATATCATCTTGGATGCAACCGTGAATCCCGAACGGGAGCAGGCCGCCGATTCCAGAGCCGGGATTTTTCTGAAACGCACGGAACCTAACGCGATCAACCTCCTTAGCTCCAAGATCCACTATCTGCGCGGCCCCGCATCCATTGCCCGCGAAAACGGCATTGGGCTATTGGGTCAGTGGCAGCTTGAATTCGATGTGCGCGATGCGGATTTTTACAGCACGACGCTGGAGACTGCGCGCAAAAATAAGCATCTTTCCCTATCCAGGCTATATTACTGGAGCGACCGCGTATTGCTTACGGGCAATAGCGAATCCGGGCTGCTGCTGTGTGCGCCCCTCATAAGCCGGGATGCGACGGTTTATGGGATCTGCGGAATGGAGGTAAGTTCCATGCTGTTCAAGCTGGAATATAGCCCGGAAAACAGCCATTACCCCCGGATCTTTTCCACGCTTGCGCCCATGGACGATGGCGTGCTGGATACAGACGCGGGCCTTATAGCCGGAAATTCCTACCTTACCAACCCTTCGGCAGGGCAGATCGCGGCAAAAGGGGATGCCTGCTCGGGCTTATTCTTCTATCGTGCAGAGGAGGAGGCCGCCTACATAGGCGCGCACGGGACGATCAAGCTGTACCCCAAAGGTTCGCCGTATCAAAACCAGGCTTGGTCTTTGGCCGTGCTGATGCCCGCGCAGGATTGGTATGCGGCGGCAAGGGGAAACCGGTTGCTTCTCTATGGCGTGGTTTTGGGATTGCTGGGCCTAAGCCTGCTTTTGGCCGTCTTTACAAGCAGACGGTATATCCGTCCTGTGGTAACGGCGTTGGACAGGATTAAATCCGAAAGCCATGGAACGATTGAGAAAACGAAAATCGCAGAAATAGACGACTTGCTGGAATATCTCGCGGCGCAAGACGAGCATAGAAGCGCCTTGGCGGCCGAGCTGGAAAAAACCAGGCGGCAGGCCGCGGTTCCCCCGGATGAGGAGGCCGCCGCGCCGAACTTATCGGCCTACGAGGCGTTTGTGCATAACATCGGTACGCTTTCCACAGCGGAGCGGGCGGTATTCAACCTTTATATGAAGGGACATACGGCAAAAGAAATTTCGGAGTTGCTGTATATTTCCATAAATACCATAAAAACGCACAATAAACGCATTTACACCAAGCTGAATGTTACCTCGCGCAAAGAACTGATGGTCTATGTGCAAATGATGGGCAACGGGCTGGGAGAGGAGGCGCAAGGGCCATGCATGAATTAACCCTGGCTGAGCGGATTTGCCGCATTCTGCAGGAACAAAGGCTCAAAAAGGTGCAGTTTGCAAAAATACTGGGCATCAGCGCAAACTATGTCTCCTTGTTGGCAAGCGGTAGAAAAACCACCATTTCCGAACCACTGGCCAAGCTTATTGAGCGCATATACGGGTATAGCGCCTGCTGGATACGAACAGGGAGCCTGCCGGTCTACCCGGACGGTATGGCGCCGGGCTTGCGGGCGGATACGGTGAAGCAAATTCGCCAAATGAGCGAAAGCGAGTTGCAGGCGGTGGCCTCCTTTATCCAATCCTTGGAGAGAGGCTAGGAAACGCGGGATAGGAAGCGGAAGGCGAAGGCTGGTGCCCGCCCGCAGTTCCTTCCTTGCCTTTCGGCTTGGCCATCCAGGGGCGCGGCCGTTTCCATTCTTCCACTATCGCTCTTTATTTTCTTGCATGGTATCATTTTGTGGAGTAGGGCGCAAAATGCAACCAGGATACGATTGCAGCCGATAGCGGCCCGATTTTTTCGAAGAAGGATCGCTTTCGTAAGATACACTGTCCGAAGGGGAGAACGCGCCCGCCTTGTTGCGGGGCAAAGCCCAGGACGAGGACTCGCATGGAAATTAACGGAGGGAACATGGATAAGCGGAAGATAAAGACCGTCACGCTTTGCATCTTAGCGGGTGTTCTGGCGGTGACCTCTTTTGCCGTGGTGTATGTCGATTGTTTGCTTGCAAGGATTTGCAAAGAACAACAGAAGAATATTCGTCTATCCGCCCAAGCCACGCCCGTGCCCGTTTTGCAGGCCACGCCAACGCTCATACCTTCCCCCACGCCTGCGCCCACCCGCGCTCCCTTGCCCGGCGATATCCAGAACGTGCGCTTCCCAAACTATGATACCGGAACGCAAGCGGATTACACATATCAGAGCGACGAACTGCGAATCGCGGTAAACAAGGTGGAGGAAGTTGGCGTTACCTATTATGTGGCCGATATCTGGATGCGCAACATTAACTGCTTTCGCACGGCCTTTTCCAGCGGCAAGTACCGGGGCAAACGGGAACCCGCGGAAAAAATAGCGCAGGACAACGAAGCTATTCTGGCTGTAAACGGAGATTTCCTAGGCGGGCTTGTCATCCGAAACGGTGTGCTTTACCGCAAGGCCAATCTGCGTCCCACGCCTACGCCGGAACTGCTTTATTCAGGCGGGGATTGGATTCAGAGCCCAGTGGAAAATGCGCGGCCCGAACGCTCCACCTGTGTGCTGTACTTTGACGGGCAGATGCTGACGGAAGAATATGATACTTTTCGCTCTTCCGCCGCCATGGAACGGGGGGCTTTCCAGGGCTGGCAGTTTGGACCCACGCTGGTGCGCAATGGGAAAGCGGTGGAAGATGTGAAGGCCCAAGGCCGCAATCCCCGCTGTATCCTGGGCTATTATGAGCCCGGGCATTATTGCATTATAACCATAGACGGCCGGCAAAAAGGCTATTCCATTGGGATGAATTTTGAGGATATGATTGATTTATGCCTCGGGCTGGAGTTGACAGAGGCCTATAACCTAGATGGCGGCGGAAGCGCCATTATGGTATTTAACGGCGAGATTATCAACCAGCCTTCGGGCAAAGGGGATGCGCGAAACCTGCCGGATATGGTGACAATCGGCAGTTACCTGGCCCCGGACCAGTTGTTTACGCCTACGCCGTCCCCTACACCGTCCCCTACACCGTCCCCCGCGCCGTCCCCCACGCCGTCCCCTACGCTATCTATGGAGGATATTGAAGATTGAGCCGGGATATGAATTGTGGAGAAGCGGCTGAACCCAAAGCGAGAAGCTTTCGGTTTTGGCTTATCCGGACCATCTGGTGCTTTGGAGGAATCACGCTGGTTGGAACTATCCTTGGCGGGGTACTCTTCTTCTGCGTCACTAGAACGTCGGGCCTGCGTGCGCAGAATCGGCAGGACGGTCAAGAGGTGGAGATCTACTCAAAGGAGCAGATCGATAAGTTTATTACCAGCGTTCTTATCATCGTGCAGAACCAGCCCATGGGGCAGGAGAGCGCACAAGCCGATATGGTGTTCATAGCGTCCTTTAATGCGTTTGAACAGAGGCTTACCATGGTTGCCCTGGCCGATGAAACCCTGGTGCAGACGGAGGAGTATGGGGACAAGAGCCTGGGCGAAGCCTATGCGCTTGGGGGCCCGGGTTTGCTGGTGAATATCATAAACCAGAGCTTCGGCCTGGATCTGCAGAATTATGCCTGTACCGATACCCACTCCCTTGCGGTTATGATCGATTTGTTGGGTGGCATTCAAACGGAACTGACACAAAACGAGGCCGATTATATCAACAATGCCCTGGGAAATAGCGGAGAAGGCCTACACGCCGGCACCGTGACCCTTACCGGGGCGCAGAGCGTGGTACACGCTATGGATAACCTCAGTGGGCAGGAGCCGTTAGGGAGCCCCAGACGCAGCCTAAAGCTGATCCAATCCCTGGTTTTTAACCTGCGCAAAACCGCAACCAAGGAGGCCATGCTTCCCCTGCTGAGCTTGCTTTTTAGCAACATTGAAACCAATTTGGACTTTACAATGCTGCATGACCTGGGTTATGAAGTCCTTAAGGCGGAAGAAATGGAATACCAGAGCCTGCTCATTCCCTGCGATGGAAGCTGGAAGGCTGCCGGAACAAATGGGGAAAAATTGCACGCGGATATTGCCCAAAATGGGGAGTTGCTGCTTGAAACGCTGTATAACGCCCAGTAAATTGGCAAAAAAGGCCCGCACATGGCCCTGGGTGGAGTGACCAAAAGCATACAAGGATCATATAAATAAAAGGGAGGCTGCCGGCCTGGCAAGCGGGCGGAGCGGGGAATCTGGCTCCATGGGACGCAGGTAGGAAGCTGCCTCCGGGATAGGAACGCCACAGTTTCTATGCATCTCCAAAAGTCTAAAGCGCGTTTTTTAAAACGCGCTTTTTTATGGTCCCCCACGCCGAAAAATCCAGCTTGCAAATCTGGGCTGCCAAGGAAGGATTTACGGCGAAAAGGGCGATTTGGGGCACATACCATCGTATCTTAGAATACAATGCAGTAAATCCCAGACTTAAAGAGGTGCATGATATGAGAACATTAAGGCGCGGGGACACGGGCAGCGACGTTCGGACCCTGCAAACGGCCCTTACGCGGGCCGGTTATGATCCAGGCGCCATTAACGGCGTATTTGGCGCGCAAACGGAGCGGGCCGTGAAAGAGTTCCAGCGAGTGCTGGGTTTGCAACAGGACGGTATCGTGGGACCGCGTACGTGGGCCTTTTTGATGCCCTTTGTGTACGAAAGCGATCCCGATGTATTGCGACGGGGCAGCAAAGGCCCCATGGTGGTTAGGCTGCAGAATGGCCTCAACCGGGCCGGTTATGATGTGGGTACGGTAGACGGCCTGTTCGGCACCCGCACGCAGGCGGCGGTGCGGGCTTTCCAGCGGGCAAACGGACTTCCTGAGAGCGGGGTGGTGGATTTTAACACGTGGTTGGCCATCGCTCCTTATTTGGACAGCAGGGACATCTATCTGCGCCGGGGTGATCGGGGGATGCTCGTGCGCATCGCGCAGACCGCCCTAGCGAGGGCTGGCTTTAACCCCGGAACGGCAGACGGCGTGTTTGGTCCCAACACCCAGAACGCAGTGCGCGCCTTCCAGCAGGCCAAGGGATTAACGGTGGACGGCATTATCGGGCCCAGAACCTGGACGGCGTTAATGGCCTATTTGGGCGGCGCCCAGCCTACCCCCACCCCGATCCTTTATACGGTGCAGGCTGGCGATACCCTCTGGAGCATTGCCCAGCGCTATGGCACAACGGTGGACGAAATTGTGGCCCTCAACAACATCGCCAACCCCAACTTAATCTTCCCCGGCCAGGTGCTGAGCATTCCCGTGCAAAGCAATTGGTCTCCCAACACCACCATGTAACGTTTTTAGAGAAAAGGGAAAGAAGGGCCCGGCGCACTTGTGTGAGCCGGGCCTTGTTCAGGAAAATCGAAAGCAAATTTTCAGCGCGGGTTTATACCTTGAAGTTGACGCTGGTGTCACCCTGGGGATCGGTGCCAAACTCATAGTCCTTGCCGGGCAGGATGGCATTGAGGAAAATACCCACCAGAGCGGCTACAGCCAGGCCGGAGAGGCTGATGGTGAAGGTGCCGCCGACCGGGAAGCTGATGGCGCCTTTTTCGCTGAAGGCGATGCCGATGGCAAGCACCATGATGATGGCGGCGACGATGACGTTGCGGCTATGGGTGAAGTCCACTTTGTTTTCCACGACGTTGCGAACGCCAACTGCGGAGATCATGCCGTAGAGCACCATGGATACACCGCCCATGGTTGCCACAGGCATGGCGCTGATGAGCGCGGAGAACTTGGGGCAGAAGGAGAGAACCACGGCCAGGCAGGCGGCGATGCGGATTACGCGGGGGTCATAAACCCGGGAAAGGGCCAGGACACCGGTGTTTTCGCCATAGGTGGTGTTGGCCGGCGCACTGAAGAGGGAAGCTATGGTCGTTGCCAAACCATCGCCCAGCAGGGTGCGGTGCAAGCCGGGGTTTTCAAGATAGTTGCGCTGGCAGGTAGAGCTGATGGCGCTGATATCGCCGATGTGCTCCATCATGGTTGCGATGGCGATGGGCACAATGGTAATGATGGAGGTTACGATCAGGGAAGGATCCGCATTCCCGAAGAGGGAGAAGACGGTGCTTTCCATGTGGATGGGCAGGCCGAACCAGGCGGCTTGGTGCACCGCGGTGAAATCCACCTGGCCAAAGATGGCCGCTACCGCATAAGAGACGATTACACCCAGGAGGATAGGGATAATTTTTACCATACCCTTGCCCCAGATGTTGCAGCCGATGACGGTGAAAATGGCCACCAGGGCAATCCACCAGTTGGCGGAGCAGCTATTGATGGCGGTGCTGGAGAGGGTGAGACCGATGCAGATGATGATGGGGCCGGTAACGATGGGCGGAAAGTAGCGCATGACCTTCTTGGCGCCAAAGGCTTTAAAGAAGCCCGCCAAGATCACATAGAGCAGGCCGGAGCAGGCAACGCCCAGGCAGGCATAAGGAAGAAGATTCGCTTCGCCGTTGGGCGCGATGGCCCAATAACCGGCCAGGAAGGCGAAGGAGGACCCTAAGAAAGCGGGAACCTTGCCCTTGGTGAGCAGGTGAAACAGGAGCGTGCCCAGGCCTGCCCAGAGCAGGGTGGTGGAAACGCTTAGGCCCGTGAGCGCGGGCACCAGCACCGTGGCGCCGAACATGGCGAACATGTGCTGCAAGCCCAGCACCAGCATCCGGGATTTGCCCAGTTCACGGGCGTCATAAACGGGCTGGCTTCCAATTTGTTTGGCATTCATGTGAGTAACCTCCCTAATATGAATAATAAAATAGAGTCTCGTTATGATTGAGCGCGAATCAGATCCACGCCGTCCGATCCATCCACTTCCGCTACGCGCACATGGATGCGTTCGGCCTTTGCCGTAGGTACGTTCTTGCCCACATAATCGGCGCGGATGGGCAGTTCCCTATGCCCTCTGTCCACCAGAACGGCAAGCTTGATGCTGTCCGGCCGGCCCAAGTCCATGATGGCGTCCATAGCGGCCCTGGCCGTCCGCCCGGTGAAGATCACATCATCCACCATAACCAAGCACATGCCGTTTACCGAGAACGGAACCTTGCTTCCGCTGGACTGGGGGTGGGGGCTGATGCGCGTCAGATCGTCCCGGTAGAAGGTGATATCCAGCTCACCGATGGGCAGGCGCTTGCCTTCGAACCCTTCCACGATGGCCGAAAGCCTGTGGGCCAAAGGCAAACCCCGGCGGCGGATGCCGATGAGGGCCAGCTTGTCCGCCCCATGGTTCCCCTCGATGATTTCATGGGCGATGCGGGTTAAGGCCCGCTGCAAATCCCGTTCGTTCATAAGAGGAATGGCCGTTTGTTCCATAAAAAAATGCCTTTCCGAACCCGGAAAGGCATACGAATATCCTTGTTTTCCTTATGGAAACTCGCTGCTGTTCTTTCCGGTATCTCTGTACCGAGTTAAAGACCAACGTTTATCGGGATGAATCTTATCATATTTCATCGCCTTTGTAAATAAAAAAATTATCCAGGGCCCGAATGGTCGAATTTAGCCGAATTTCGGCACATTCCGCCCCGGCCATCCAAAAAACCAATACCTCCATAAGGAAAATGGATATTCTGTGGACTATATGAAACATGATATTATAGGCATGCGAAAATACATAGGAGGAATGAGCTATGGCGAATTGTGCAATCGTGGGGATCAACTGGGGCGACGAAGGCAAGGGCCGCATGGTGGATCTGGTGGCAAACGAATATGATGTGGTCGTGCGGTATCAGGGCGGCAACAATGCTGGCCACACGGTGGTCAACGAATATGGCAAGTTCGCCCTGCATTTGATCCCCAGCGGCATCTTTCGGCCTGGGGTGGTAAACGTGCTGGGCAACGGCACGGTGATTGATCCCCAGGCGCTTCTTGCAGAGATGGACGGCGTCCGTTCTGCGGGCGTATCTATCACGCCGGAGAATTTTAAGATCAGCGACCGGGCAACCATTGTGTTTCCTTACCATCGGGCTCAGGACGCTTTGGAAGAGGAGCGCCTCAAGGACGCCAAATATGGGTCCACCAAACGCGGCATTGCGCCGGTCTATAGTGACAAGTTCCAGAAAAAGACCATCATGATGGGGGAATTGTTGGATATGGCTTATCTGGCTCCCCGGTTAAAGGGCATTCTGGAATGGAAAAATTTGACGATCGAAAAAGTTTACGGGGCCAAGCCCTATGGTTTTGACGAAACCATGGCCTGGCTGGAGGAATTCGGCGGCCAGCTCCGGCCCTATATATGCGATGTGGGATCCGTATTGCGCAAAGCCCAGCTTCGGGGCAAAAACATTCTTTTTGAGGCTCAGTTGGGGGCTCTGCGGGATATCGACTATGGCATTTACCCCTATACCTCCTCTTCCACGCCCCTGGCGGCGTATGCGCCCATCGGCTGTGGCGCGCCGGATGTGCGGGTGGACGAGGTGCTGGGCATCGTGAAAGCCTATTCGACCTGCGTAGGAGAAGGCCCCTTCACCGCCGAATGGTTCGGGGAGGAAGCGGATAAGCTCCGGGAGGCAGGAAGCGAATATGGCGCCGCCACGGGCCGCCCGAGGCGGGTTGGGCCCATGGATCTGGTGGCTACCCGCTACGGGGTAAAGGTACAAGGCGCCACCTCCATCGCCCTCACCAAGCTGGATATTCTTTCCTATATGAAAGAAATTCCCGTGTGTGCGGAGTATGAGATCAACGGCAAGCGCACCGAGGATTTCCCATTCCCTTCGGCGCTTCCCAAAGCCAAGCCCATCTTTGAGACCCTGCCGGGCTGGGCGTGCGATATAAGTGGCGTGCGCAACTGGGATGACCTGCCCCAGGCTGCCCGGGATTATGTGGAGTATATAGAAGCCCGGATCGGCTGCGCCATCACCCACGTGTCCGTGGGCGCGGATCGGGACGCCATCATCGTACGCTGAAGGAGCCGCCATGAGAAACCGATATGAAAGCCCCCTGGCAGGCCGCTATGCGTCCAAAGCCATGCTAGCCCTCTTTTCACAGGATACACGCTATGGCCTTTGGCGCAGGCTTTGGGCGGAACTGGCCCGGGTGGAACACGAGCTGGGCCTCCCCGTTACCGAGGAGCAGGCGGCGGAACTCTCCGCGCATACGGCGGATCCCATCGACTATGTGGCCGTGGCGGAACGGGAAAAGCAGGTGCGTCATGATGTGATGGCTCATGTGCATGTGTTTGGCCGGGTGTGCCCCAAGGCCGCCGGGATCATCCATTTGGGCGCAACCAGCTGCTATGTAACGGACAATGCGGATTTGGTCATTTACAGGGATGCGCTTCATCTCATCAGGGATCAGATCAAGGCCGTGTTGCGGGCATTAAGCGGCTTCGCGCAGCGGTATAAGGGCCTGGCTACGCCGGGCTATACCCATTACCAGCCCGCCCAGCCCGTTACGGTGGGAAAGCGCGCTTGCCTTTGGATGCAAGACCTGCTTTTGGATCTGGATGAACTGGAGGATGTGCTTTGCAGCATGCGTTTCCTGGGCTGCCGGGGCACGACGGGTACGGAGGCCAGTTTCTTGGAGCTCTTTAACGGGGACGGCGCGAAGGTCGATGCCATGAACCGCAGCCTGGCGGCCTCCTTCGGGTTCTCCTCCTGCTATCCCGTCTGTGGCCAGACCTATCCGCGCAAGCTGGACAGCCGGATTCTATCGGTTTTATCCTCCATTGCGCAAAGCGCGTATCGGTTTGCCGGGGATATCCGCCTTCTACAGCACGAGCGCCAGATGGAGGAACCCTTTGAGGAAAATCAGATCGGTTCTTCAGCCATGGCATATAAGCGGAACCCCATGCGGTGTGAGCGCATATGCTCTCTGGCACGCTATGTTATAGCGGACGCCCTAAACGGCCCCATGACGGCCAGCGCCCAATGGTTTGAACGGACGCTGGATGATTCCGCCAACCGCCGGATTTCCCTGCCGGAAGGCTTCCTTGCCGTGGATGCGGTTTTGCGGCTTTACTACAATGTGGCCGCTGGCCTGGTGGTGAATGAGGCCGTCATCGCCCGGGCGATGGAAGAATATCTGCCCTTTGCAGCTACGGAGAACCTTTTGATGGAAGCTGTGAAGCGGGGCGGGGACAGGCAGGCGCTGCACGAAATCATCCGCACCCATTCCATGGCCGCCGCCAAGGCCATGAAGCAAGGAAACCCCTGCGATCTTCTTTCCCGCCTTGCTGAGGACGCCGACTTTCCCCTTTCGGAGGCGGATATGCGGGCCATCCTGAACCCTTCCGCTTTCGTCGGCCGTTGTGCGGAGCAGACGGCCGCCTATTTGGCCGCCGTCGCCCCCCGTTTGGAAGGCGCTTTGGCCATGGAGGGCGTGGAGGTTTAAGTGCGCTTGCAGGTGTTCGGCCGCTGCGGGCGCCACCTGGGGTAAGTACCCAATATAGAGCTCCTCCCATTGGCGACTGCGTTTCGGCAAAAGAAGACGGGGTTCAGCTACATAAAAGGATAAAAAGGGCGGCAGGGACGCCCTTTTTTGGTATGAGCATAAAATGCCGGTGTTATGGAGGAAAGTATGCTGCAAGCGACAGCCTTATTAGAGGGGATGCCTACGGCATCCGGGCTGAAGGGGCACTGGCGAATCTGCATGGAAACACCGGATAGGTTCCGATAAACATGGGGGAAAGGCCGAAAATAAAACCCCCGGCTCCACAAGGAAACCGGGGGCGAAGAAAGGAAGATATGGAAAGCGTTGTTTAGCCCTTGGGACCCGCCTGCACGATATGGGCGGGCATGTCGGTATACTTCTGGAAGTTCTTCACGAAACGGGCGGCCAGATCCTTGGCGGTCGCTTCATATTCCGCATCGTTCTTCCACATGGCGCGCTGGCTCAGGAATTCATCCGGCACATTGGGGCAGGATTTGGGCACCAGCACATTAAAGATGGAATCCAGCTCATAACCTGCCTTTTCCAGATCGCCGTTAAGAGCAGCGGTGACCATGGCGCGGGTATACTTGATCTTCATGCGGCTGCCTACGCCGTATTTGCCACCGGCCCAACCCGTATTCACAAGGTATACATGCGCGTCATGCTCCTCGATCTTCTTGCCCAGCATCTCGGCATATACGGAGGGATGGAGGGGAAGGAAGGGGGCGCCGAAGCAGGTGGAGAAGGTAGTCTGGGGCTCCACAATGCCGCGCTCCGTACCGGCCAGCTTGGAGGTGTAGCCGGAAACGAAATGATACATGGCCTGGTTCTTGTCCAACTTGGAGACGGGGGGGAGCACGCCGAAAGCGTCAGCGGTGAGGAAGACCACGGTCTTGGGGTGGCCGGCCACGCCGGGGATCACGCAGTTGGGAATATACTCCACGGGATAGCCCGCACGGGTGTTCTCCGTGATGCTATTGTCGGCAAAATCGAAATTCCGATCCGCATCCATAACCACGTTTTCTACCAGAGAGCCAAATTTGATGGCGTCCCAGATCTGGGGCTCGTTCTCATGGGAGAGGTTGATGCACTTTGCATAGCAGCCGCCTTCCACGTTGAAAATACCATCATTGCTCCAACCATGCTCGTCGTCACCGATGAGCTTGCGGTTGGGGTCGGCGGAGAGGGTGGTCTTACCGGTGCCGGAAAGGCCGAAGAACAGAGCGGAATCGCCATCCTGGCCCACGTTGGCAGAGCAGTGCATGCTGAGCACGCCGGCCTTGGGGAGCAGGCAGTTCATGACGGAGAAGATGCTCTTCTTCATTTCGCCGCTGTACTGGCTGCAAGCGACAAGCACGATCTTCTTCTCGAAATTGACGATAATGGCCGCCTCGCTGTTTACGCCGTCCAACTCCGGAATGCACTTAAAGCTAGGCGCGGAGATGAGGGTAAAGCCGGGAACGAAGTTGTTGAGCTGCTCTTCCGTCGGCCTGATCAGAAGCTGATGCATGAAAAGGCTCTGGCAAGCCATATGGGAGATTACCCTTACGGAGAGGGCATACCTGGGATCGGCACCGGCCATACCGTCGAAAATGTAGATTTCGCGATCCTGCAAGAAAGCCATCATCTTGTTATAAATATTCTCGAAAGCTTCCGCCGAGATCGGCACGTTAACCTTACCCCAATCGATGTCATCATGGATGGCGGGGGTATCTACCACAAAACGGTCGTTAGGGGAACGGCCGGTGTATTTGCCGGTCTTTACCACCAATGCGCCGGTGCTGGAAAGGGTGCCTTCACCGCGAACCAGGGCATGCTCAACGAGCTCCGCGGGGCAAAGGTTGCGGTATACCGCTTTGGGAGCGAGGATACCAAGAGATTCTACATAATCCTTCATGTGTATTTTCTCCTTTCATAATTGCATGTAATAACGGACCCCATAGAAACATGGAGACCGCGAAATCTGCCGATTATCATTTTATCTTATTTTCCCCCGTTTTGCAAGATCGAACACCCGATATTGCAAACCGATGCGGTATAGACTTTTCACGGTACTTGCCTTTTTGCTATATCCTATGGTTATAGGGGGGCTACACATGGCCGGGATGGGCGATTCGACGGAAACGGTTTTGAAAGAAACCTTAGTGGAAGGCCCATCTTTGCTTTACGGCGATAGTATCCATCGCGCACAAGCCCCGCGCTTGCCATTCTACCTGCTTGAAATGCGTTATTTTTGCCAGCCCAGAAATTGCGGTTGCCTTTAGTATAGCAAATTCTGCCGAACTTGCAATGCCAAAAATAAAAGAGAGGCCGTTTGTTTAGAAACCACAGAAAAAACAATCGAAAAGTTATATTTTACTATTGACTTGCTCTAAAACACTGTGCTATGATTATACGTACCGTGCAAGAACAAAACGCCGCGGGGTAGAGCAGTTGGTAGCTCGTCGGGCTCATAACCCGGAGGTCGGGGGTTCAAGTCCCCCCCCCGCAACCATTTATACACGGCAGGGCACTTGCCCCATTAAATTGGCGGCGTAGCTCAGTTGGCTAGAGCATTCGGTTCATACCCGGAGTGTCATCCGTTCAAGTCGGATCGCCGCTACCAGAAAAAAGCCCCGAATATTCGGGGCTTTTTTGTTTTTGTCGAATACGGCGGCAGGAATCTAACGTTCCTTCAAATAGCGATTTGGCAACTTGTTGGCAGCTGCAAGAGTAGCCGCATATCCCTGAGGAAACAATGGCCCGCAACAACCCAGGAACGGCGCTGCCCTTTTTGGCAAAGCGACCCTGGGAGTTGCCACGCAGGTTCCTTTATTGCTTTTGCCGCTACATGCCCAAATATGCCTGGCGTACCTGGCTGGAAGTGGAGAGGGCCTTGGCATCCCCCTCCATGACCACCTTGCCGGTCTGCAAAACGTAAGCCCGGTCGGAAATGGCCAAGGTTTCCTGGAGCCGCTGCTCCACCAAAAGGATGGTAACGCCCTGCTTCCGGATGTCCCGTACCATGCGGAACATCTCCTTCACCATAATGGGCGCAAGGCCCAGGCTAGGCTCGTCCAGCAAAAGTATTTTGGGACTGCTCATCATACCTCTGGCCAGCGCAACCATCTGCTGTTCACCGCCGGAAAGGGTGCCGGCGTACTGCTTTTCCCGCTCCTTTAACCGAGGAAAAGCCATATATACTTTTTCCAGACGGGCGGCTATCTCCGCCTTATCCCGCACAAGATATGCCCCCATCATCAGATTCTGGTAGATGGTCATCTTTCCAAACAAATGCCTTCCCTCAGGGACCATGACAATTCCGTGACGAACTGCCTCATGAGTGGGCTTTCCGGCAATTTCCTTTCCATCCATCAGAATGCTTCCGCTTTCAGGCTTCAATACGCCGGAAAGACCCCGGAGCAGCGTGCTTTTGCCTGCGCCGTTGGAGCCTACTACGGCCACCACTTCGCCTTCCTTAACTTCCAGACTGATTCCGAACAGAGCGGGCACCCCGCTGTAGGAAACCACAAGATCCTTTACCTGCAGCATGCTATACTTCCTCCTGTTCATCATCAATGGTTCCAAAGTATGCAGCTATTACCTGGGGATCGTGCACTGCCTTTTCCGGCTCACAGTCCGCAATCTTTTTGCCATAGTTCAGCACCGCTACCCGGTCGGATATGGGCATGATAACTTCCATGACATGCTCAATTACCAGCAGCGTAACGCCCCGGTCATGGATTCGGTGGATCAGCTGCACAGCATCGTGTACTTCGGAGGGGTTCAGTCCCGCCATCACTTCGTCCAACAGCAACAGCGACGGATCGGACGCCAACGCCCTGGCAACTTCCAACCTTTTTTTTGCTGCCACGGTTAATTCTTTGCCCAGAAAATCCGCCTTGTCCGCCAGGCTGCAAAACTCCAGGGTTTCCATGGCTTTCTTTCGTGCATCCTTTACGCTGGAGCTGCGCATCAGCGCGCCCACCATTACATTTTCCAGTACGTTCATATCGGAAAACGGCTTTACCACCTGAAACGTACGATTCATCCCCATTTTTGCGATCCGGTAGGTCTCCCAATTGGTAATGTCTTTTCCCTTGAAAACCACGCGGCCCATATCCGGCTTTGCGTAACCTGCAATGACGGAAAACAGGGTCGTTTTTCCTGCGCCGTTGGGGCCGATTAAACCGACGATTTCCCCTTGCTCTACCTGCAGGTTCACGCTGTCCAGCGCGGTCAGGCCCCCGAAGCGCTTGGTAATGTTGGTAATTTCAAGAAGCGCCATTATTCCGCCACCTCCTTAGATTCTCGCCCCGCTTTGGACTTGGCCGTAGCGTGCTGCTGCTTTCTGCGCCGTTTCCACGTCTCTACTGCGCCTACAATGCCGCCGGGCTGATACACGGCGATCAGCATGATCAACAGGCCATAGATCACCAGATCCAACCCCGCGCCCATGCCACCCAGGAAGGTACGGGAACCCTCGGAAAGGGCGATAATAATTACGGAACCGATCAACGGCCCCCACACCGTGCCCATACCGCCCATCACCGCGATGAGGGCAATTTGCACGGATGTCAGGAAACGGAACATGCCGTCCGGATCAATGTAAAGCACATAATTGACGTAAAAGGAACCTGCCAGAGCGCAAAACATGCCGCTCAACGTAATGGCCAGCAGCTTGCTCCCTACGATATTGATGCCCAGCGCCTTTGCTGCATCGGGGTTTTCCTTAATCGCACGGAAATAGTAGCCATTCTTACTGTTTTTCAGCCAATAGGTTATGCCCACGGCCAACGCGGCAAGCAGCATGATAATATAATAGTAAGGCACCTTGGAACGGAACTGGAAGTTGGCAAAGCTGTTTTGCCGAATGGGCAGATAGAGGCCCACAGCGCCCCCGGCTGCCTCCCAGTTGATGAACAGAGTCTTGATGATCTCGCCGATGGCGATGGTGGCAATGGAAAAGTAGTGCCCCTTTAGACGGAATACCGGCAGACCTACCAATATAGAGAATAAGCCCACGATAACCACAGAGATCAGCGTTGCTATCCAGGGATTCATCTCCCACCACACCTGGCAGCAGCCGCAGACATAGGCGCCTACGCCATAAAACGCCGCATGCGCCATAGACATCTGGCCGGCAAAGCCGCCCAACCAATTCCATGCGGAGCCCAATACGGTATACATCAGGATCAGGATGATGGAATGCAGATAGTAGCCGGAGATCACCAACGGAATCACCGCTAGGAGCAGCAGCATCAACAAGGGGGGAACCATGGGGCTTTTTGCGAAGTTTTGAATATCCAGCTTCTTCATGTTACGCCTTCTTTCCCATGATGCCTTGGGGACGGATCACGATGAAGATAAAGTACAGGCCGAATACCAGAAGGTATTTATAAGCAGGGTTCAAATAGTAACCGCCGGCTACCTCCGTCAGACCGATCAGAAGGCCCGCGATGAATACCCCTGAAATGGAACCGAAACCGCCCAGCGCCACGATCACGAAGGCGATGGAGCCGAACATGGATCCTACCTCCGGATAGATGTAATAGTATTCCGCCATCAGCGAACCGGCCACGCCTACGCACGCAGCGCCGATGGCCCAGGCCAGAATAAACATCTTTTGCGCATGAATCCCCATCAGGGAGGCTGCCTGCCTATCCTCGGAGACCGCCTGGAGCGCCCAGCCTGTTCGGGTTTTAGTGATAAACAGGTACACTGCAATGGTGGCAAGCACCGCGCCCAGAGAGGCCAGGAGCTGCGGTTTGCTGAGGTTGGCGCCGAATACGTTCAACGAGCCGGAAACGGCGGGGTTGGCGACCGTCTGATAGTTGGCGGAAAAGATGAACTGCAGAATGCCTCTGAGAAAAATCATGATTCCAAAGGTTACGAATATCTGAGCCATACCGGAGGCATTGAGCACATGCCGAATCAACATCCAATACACTGCACCACCAAAAACAGCCAGCAGCAGCACGACCAACGGCAGTGAAATCAAGGGATCCAAGCCCAAATAAATACTGAAGCAGAGCGCGACGTACATGGCAAGAGAGAAGAAATCCCCATGCGCAAAATTGCAGATGTCCATCACGCCGAAAATCAACGTTAAACCCAGGGAAATCAACACATAGATGAAACCCTGCAGCAGGCCACTGAACAAAACCTGTAAAAACATGCCTTGCTCCTTTCGGGAGAATGATTTTTTCGGGAAAGAGAGCGGGTATTTCACCGCATTTGAAACAAAGGATGCGCGGGTATACGCGTAGCGTACCCGCGCATCCGTAAGGCGCCTACGGCCGGAGAAAAAGCTTGGCGCAGGCCGTATCCTGTTGATTTTTAGCGATCTTTCCAGGCGGGAATGGGCCACACCAGCTCTTCGGTGGCGTATTCTGCGGGCCATACTGTTTTATAAGCGCCGTCATGGACCTGGCAGAGCAATGCCCGGGCATTCTCGTTCTGTCCCTGTTCGTTGAAGGAGATGCTATCCCAGGGAACCAGAAGATTTTCATTGGAGATATTTGTTTCGGTAAAGGCCTTGCGGAGGGCTTCCGGATCGGTGGAGCCGGCGCGGTCCAGCACATCCGCTATTACGAAAGCGGACTGCACCGCACGGGCCGTATTGTCGTTCATGTTGGCAATGCCGGTGCGCTCGGTGAAGAGCTTTTCAATGGCGGCGGCCCTGGAATTGATCTGGCTGTAATCCGAGCAGTATACCAGCCGGGAGACCACATATTCCGTGTCCTCCCCCATCATGGAGAAGAAGGTGGATTCGGTAAAGCCCGTGTTATTGGCTACGATGTTGGGGGTATAGTCCATCTCCTTCAAGGTGGTGACGATTAGCATCGCGTCGGAAACATAGGATGCGCACAGCAGCAGGTCCGGGTCCGCGGCCTTGATGCGCTGCAGTTCCGAGGTCATGTTGGTGGTGCTGGTGGGATAGGGCAGGGATTCTACAACGGTGTAACCCCTGGATTCGCAGTTCTGCGTCCAGCTTGCGGCTGCGTCTGTGCCATAGGTGCTGTTGTCGTACAACATGGCGATGGTGTTGATACCGTTGGCTTCCCGAATGGAATCGATGAAATCGAAAATGGTGTTGCCGATCATCGCATCATGGGGACCCTGCCGGAACAGGTATTGGAAGCCCCGGTCTGTCAGCGAGGGGGAAGAGGATTCCACAACAAAGAAGGGAATGCCTGCACGTTCCGCCACTTGCGAAGCGGAGGCTACGACGGAGCTTTGATAGCAACCCATCAGCATGCAAACGCCTTCCTGCTGGATCAGCCGCTCGGCTTCACTGGCGCCCTTCTCTGGGTCGCCTTCGCTGTTGGCGAAGATCAGCTCCACCTTGGCACCGCCCATGCTGGGAATGCCTTCCGTTTCCGCGTATGGCATGCCAACGGCTTCATACTTCCCGTTCACAATGTCGAAACCCAACTGCACGGCGGCCTGCTGATCCACGCCTGTAGCTGCCGATGCGCCTGTGAGCGCGTAGATCACGCCGATCTTAATGGTTTCCACCTGTTTTTCCTTTTGAGCGCAGCCCGCTACCACGCCAACGGACAGCAAAAGGAAAGCAACCAAGAGGAAAGACACCGTTCTTTTCATTGCAAAAACCTCCTAATATGTTATTTCTTGCTGATCATGCAGCAATTTTCCATTTATTTGATAGATGAATCCATGGACTTTTTTAACTGAATATGCATATATATACATTGCGTGTCGCGAGAAGTTCAATGGAAAAATACTAGCATAATAGCCTAATTTTTACAATATATCCCCTCGAATATTATGCATAAATATTTTTATTGGCTGCATGTTTTATTTTTTATGCATGCATATTTTCGCTTGCCGAAACGGCCGCCTAGCCGCTGCAATTTTAGGGCATGGCATAGCAAACGCCCCGCAGAAAGCGGGGCGTTCATCGGATGGCAAGCGCCGGGGCATATCGGCAGAATTATCTTGCCCCACCTTCCACCCTGCTTAGGGGCAGCTTGATGATGACACGCGTCTGTTGATTTTGCCTTTCAACCTGCAACCCGTATTGGTTGCCGAAGCAAAGCCGGATGCGGTTATATACGTTGAGCAAGCCGATATTGTCCGTTCCGTTGCTGGTAAAGAAAAGCTGCACGTCCCGGCTCATGAGTTGGTTCTGAATGCGCTTGAGCGTTTCCGCTTCCATGCCCACACCGTTGTCTACCAAACGGATCTCCACATGATCCTGCACATTTTTTACTTCGATGGTTAGGCGTCCATCCCCAGGCAATGGTTCCAGCCCATGATAGACGGCATTCTCCACCAGCGGCTGGATGATCATCTTGGGAATGGGCATGTCCATATCCACATCGGGAGCAATATCGATATGGTAGGTGATCTTATTCTGGAAGCGAATTTCCACAATCTTCAGATACCTGCGGCAAATATCCATTTCTTCCTTCAGCGTAACGGTTTCGCTGGAGGAAAGCACATACCGCAGCGTGGTGGATATATCGCCGCACATCTGTGCAATCTCCCTTTCATTGGAGAGGAATGCCTTGCTTCGGATACATTGCAGCGTATTAAAAAGAAAATGGGGCGCTACCTGGCTCTGAAAGGCATATAGCTGGGATTTGCTTTTTTCTATCTGGGCCTCATAGAGCCTCTTCTGGGTGAGCAATACATTTGCATTGAGCCGGCCGATGCTTTCCAGCATCTGATTGATATGCAGGACGATACTGCCCATCTCGTCCTCTCCCGGGATGGAAAGCCGTTCGCAGGCGTAGTTTTCGCCAATCTCAGAGATCTCATGGTTGATGGTCTGAACCGGCCTTAAGATCGTGCGGCTAATGACAAGAAAGAGAAAGATTAAATAAGCAACCGCAAACCCAACCACTGCCAAGATGGGGGCAAAAAGCGTGTCGGATACGGTTACTGTATTGTAGCAATAGGTAATCAGTTCGAATTCCCCCGTATGCAGCAGAGAACTGCAGGAATCCGTGACAAGAACGTTAGCCGGTTTCTCGTGATCTCCATAATAATCGCCGGATAACAGCACAAAGCCGTCCTGGGCACCTCGCAGCTCGCAGTATACGTCCTGGCTGACCTGCAATATTTTATCGACCTCCCGCACCGCGCAAACCAGGGCAATGTACCCCACCAGCCGTTGTCCGGAAGCGGATGGCGACGTATTAAACACCGGGACGATTCGGATGATAAAGCGGTTGCTGATATCATGGGGGTCGTTGATGGCTGCCAAAGTTTCAAAAAAATAGTCATGGCCCTGCACATCCTTGGTTTCCCGCATGACGGAGGCCCTATACTTCACAAAAATGCGGACCTCCCGGGGGCAGTAGCCCAAAAGGCTTTCCACCGGATTCTTATTGTCCGCATAGATCATGACATCAACCAGGTCCGAATGGAACCTGCTGGAGAGGCGGATCATCTCTTTGATGCTGTACAGGTGGGAAAGCTGTTGGGAAAGGGACGCGTCCCCCATCATATAGTCCTGCAAAGTGGAACTGTGGGAAAGGGCGGCGGAGGTATTGTCTATCTTTTCAAATTCTGTTTCCAGCTGCTTATAAACGCTGTTGTGAATCTCCTGGCAATAGGCAGCCCGCTCCGCTTTCCGCGAACTGTCCATGCGGACATACTGGTGATATATGAATATAAGGAGCGCAAGCAAAGGAATCCCGAGAACGATGATCAGCTTGGCGCGCAAGGACCGCCGAATACTGCTGCACACTTCTGTTATCCGTCCTTCCCGGTTTCGGCTTGCTTGCGGTAATCCTTTGGCGCCATGCCGAATTCCTTCTTAAATACCCGGCTAAAATAAAAATAGTCCGGGAATCCCACCTTGGCCGCAATCTCATGAAGGGGGACATCGCCTCGTTGCAGCAATTGCCGGGCTGCTTCCAGCCGGCAGCCCATCAGATACCTGGTAAATGTGGTATGCTTGCGCTGTGCGAACAGGCGGGAGCAGTGATTGGGAGAAAGGAAGAACCGCTTGGCCAGATATTCCAGGGATAGATGCTCATTGTAATGGCTGTCAATATACTGTACAAGTTCTACAAAGGGGTCCGGTTTGTCTGCATGGAGGGTTTCCACCAGCGGCTTGGGCTTGTCCAAATTTTCTTTGGCAAACAGCAGCAAATGGGTCAGCTCATCTGCATCGATGGGTTTGAGGCAATAGCCGCATACGTGCAGTTTCATCGCTTCCCTGGCAACCTCAAAGTCCTGAAAGCCGCTTAAAATAATAATCTGGGAATGCAGCTTTTGCTCCCGGATATGGCGAATGAATTCGATCCCGCTGAGCTTGGGCATCCGCAGATCCACAATGATGATATCCGGCGCATTCTGCACCGCGCACACCACCGCGGCAACCGGGTCCTGAAACTCCCAGATGCATTCTATGTGCAGGGAAGCAAAGTCAATGGAATTGCGGATGTCGATGATACTCCAAATTTCATCGTCCACCACCATAAGCCTGTACATTCCGTTACCGCCGGCAAGCGGAGAATCTTGTCTATCCACATCCGGGCCTCCTTCCTCTTGCGGGAAATAATGCAAAAACGTGAGTTTTTTTCTTATTTTCCGGCGTCCATAGCAATTATAACCGGAATCCTGTATACTATGGATGTTCCATTCTAAATTATAAACGATGGGTACTTCTATGGCCAGAAAATATATTCTTGTGTTTCTATGCTTCCTTCTGCTGTGCCTCCTTTCCTGCGCACCGGTTGATTCCGCATCGGAAGCAACACAAACCCAACCACCGTTGTTGCTTACTATTACAACCTTCCTTTATAGCGAAACCCCGCACAGAAAAGTACTCGACAGATTGGTGGAAACCTACCAGGCCTCCCACCCCGGCATCCAGATCGAAATCGACGCCGCCTCTTACTCTGATTTCAGCAACAACCTGGCAGCGGAAATCCTTTCCAAGAATGAATTCGATATCATTCAGCTGTACCCCGCGGATCTTCTCTGGTATTCTGCCCTGCGGGAGGACAGGGTGTTTCTGGACATGACGGACCGTTACAATGCTTCCGGCTTGGCGGATACGCTGACCGGCCAGGAATATGCGGTTTTTGACGGCCGTGTACTGGGACTTTCCAACTATGGATGGGGTGTGCCGGCGATCTATTACCGCCGCTCCATGCTGGCGGCCAAAGGAATTGATCCGGCTTCCATTCGAACCCAGGAGGATTTCCGAAGCGCCTGCCTGCTTTATGCAAGGGATGGGGATGCGGCGCTTGCGGTCTGCTATGGCAGCAGCGCATACGCAATCGACGAATGGAACAATGCTTTGGCAAAGCCAATGTCCGGCGGCCTCTATTTTAAAGACGGGGAGTCGGATCCCCATACTGCCGATAGGATTAACTGCAATTGTGAAGCCAACGTATGGGCAGCCCAATGGTGGAATGATTTTATCGCCAGAGACCATTGCGCAAAGCTGGTTTTGGAAAAGAAGGATGCCAGGGAATCCTTTTGGAACGGGGAAGTGCCTTTTTGCATGGATGAACCTGCCTTTATCTCCATGTGCCAGGAGTACGGCGAAGAATTGGTGAATGACATCGGCGTTATTCCGCTGTTTGATGTGCTTTATCAGGGCCGCCGGTATAAGCCCACCCCCAATATCTATCCCATGGTAAGCTGCATCAGCAACCGGAGCGAGCATCCGGAGGAAGCGTGGGATTTTCTGGTTTGGATGAGCGGGATGGACGCGCAGAACATCATTGCGGACTGCGGCCTGATCCCTGCAAATAAAGACTACAGCAGCAGCGACGCGTATGGCTCCGATTATCCGCTTTCGGCGCAGTTTCAGGAATTCGCCGCGCAGTACGGCCCTCCCATCGGGGAACCGGTGACGCCCCTCTATGCCCGGCTCCGGGAGGTGATGGATGAGGCTTCCATGAAAATGTTCTCCGCGATAGAGGTGGATGTGCGTCCAATTCTCAACGACGCTTTTCAACGGATGAAGGATATTCTCAACAAAACCTAATATAAGAGCAAAAAGAGCCCGGCATTCGGGGCTCCTTTGTTTTTCGTTAAACGAAGCAAAGCGAATTCAACTTTTTGAATCCTTAAAAGAACACAAATCTAGCGGAAATACAGGTGCCGCAAACAGTCCGCCATGCGTGGGGATTTTCTTTAGCAGCCCGTTTTCAATGTAAATGCCCGCACCATTTCCTTCAGCGCTTTCGCTTGTTCGTACAACAGGGCGGTTGTAGCAGTACTCTCCTCGGATGCCGATGAGTTTTCCTGCACCACAGCGGAGACCTGGCTGATTTCATCGTTTATTGCGGCGATACCGGCGGCTTGTTCCACCGACGTGTCGGCAATCCTTTCCGCAAGCGAGGCCACCTCCTTTATCCCACCCACGATTTTATGAAAAGCGTCCGCGGTGGTTTTTGCGATTCTGGTGCCATGCTCAACCCTTTGCATGGAGCTTTCGACCAGGTCGGCGGTTTCCTGCGCAGCCTTAGCCGAACGGGTGGCAAGATTGCGCACTTCATCCGCGACAACCGCAAATCCCTTGCCGGCCTCCCCGGCCCTTGCAGCTTCCACCGAGGCGTTTAAGGAGAGGATATTTGTCTGGAACGCGATATCCTCGATTACCTTCATGACATTTGCGATATTTGCCGAGGATACGCTGATTTCAGCCATGGCTTTCAGCATTTCTTCCATCCGGGTGTTGCCGTCCGCGGCGTCATGGCTGACGTCGTTTGCACTTGTCCGCACAACCTCGGCATATTCTGCGCTCCGGTCAATGCGGGATTTTACTCCCGTTACCGCCGCGGCCAACTCCGCGAGGGAGCCTGCCTGCTGGGTTGCCCCTTCCGCAAGACGCAGGCTGGCCTCTGAGATCTGACCGGCTTCGCTCGCGATCTCCCCGGAGGTACTGCATATGCGAGACAAAATATGATGGTTGTTCTCTACGATGCTATTGAGAGCAATGCCCAACACATCTTTTTCCGAATTGATTTCCACTTGCACGGTCAAGTCCCCGCTGGCGATTGCCTGGGCCGTCTGCGCTTGCCGTTGGATATTCTCCAGCATGGTCTTGAAGGCCTGCATCAGTTTGCCAACTTCGTCGTTTGTCAGGACCCGGATGTTTGCGGAGGTATCTCCTACCGACAGTTGTTTTGCGATGCTGTTCAGGATTCTTAGGGGCCGCACCATGCTTGTATTTAAGGTTTTGCATGCGATTGTACTTGCAACGGCACACAGAACCAGCAGCAGTACGATTGCAGCCAAAAAATACATAAAATGCGCCGTGGAAAGGCTGCCAGAAGCATACACTCCGTACATCGTGATAAGGCTCAGCAAAGAAATAAAAACGGTTAGCATATTGACTATGCCAAAACCTATTGCCAGCCTTTTATGAAGGGCAATCGAATTTTGCTTTTCCTGCTTTTGCATATAGGCTTGCCTCCTTTTAACATTAATACTTTATGGACGCTTCTAACCATAAGTCCCTTAGTAACACCAAATATTCCTTAATTCCAAAACAGGAAGCGCACGCGCTTCTTTTCAATCCGCTTGCTGTAAAAAGGTTTATATCATCCAGCCCTCCCTCGCATAGCGGGCGAAATGTTCGTAAACTTTACAAGCAGAAACGATCGATACGCAAAAATTTATCCATCCAGCATAGCAACCCCAGGCCGCAAATTTCTGCTTCGCGCGCATAAAGTGCGGATGATGGTCAATTGCTTGGGCTTATTTTACAATAAGGGAGCAAATGGTACAATAAAATTCTTGTTAAATCACGCATCCGGCAGATAGATAGATGAACATGGACCACAAGGATCCATGCCCGTGGGAACGCGGCTAATTATTATGTAATGCCGGCAGCAGCGAAAAATGGTTTCTATAAAGCTGAATTGCAGCCGCACCAATTAAGACAACCATGCCCGCAAGGGAGATGATCTGCAAAAAGCCAAATTGCCCCCCAAAACCTTCCGGCGCTTTTAAAAACTGGTAAATTCCAAAATAAGCCCAAGCGACAGGCAGGGAGAATACCGCGTTGCGGTTATGTAGCTGCGCCTCCATAACCAGCAAAACTGCAGCAATCATCGTTATGGCAGCCCAGGTTGCATCAGGCAGACCGAAACCGTTCCAGTTGAGCTTGACAAGCGCCGCGGCGATATTGACGAGCGTCGCAATAAGCAACCAGCCTGCATATAGCCCAAAGCTCAAGGGTAGTAACCAGCGTTTTGCTTCTTGTATTTGCAAAAGTCGCTTGCAAATTAAAGCGAGCGTGATGGCGAGACCAAGAATGAAGAACACGGAAAGTTCAATCTGCACGAAGGAAAAAGCAAGGATCCATGCCATATTCAGCACGCAGGAAAGCTGAAAAAGAAGGGAGAGCTGCCGGATGGCTTTCTGATAATAGGGGATCTTATTTTTTATGAGCATGACAAGAATGGAGGCAAGCAGCAGCAAATAAATAATACTCCAAATGCGAAAGGTGGAGGGGCTTGGCGTTAGTAGGGTAAGATACATATCAGAAATTTGTTTTTGCGAAAGCCCATTGATTCTACCTAGAGCGCCCAGCGTATTAATCGCCAGCGTAACTGCCAGAAACAAGCCGTTTATCCATGCTTTTTTTGTGGTGCTCATCTGTATCCTCCTTCGTGCGATTCGCACATAATCGTCTCTATTCGTTCGAGTGGGGAATTATGGTTAATTCCAAGTAAAATAGCTGCTTTTCGTGAATCCCTCAAATGGATGCAGGCGCTCTATGGAATGCACGGTAGGGCTCACACAGCCGCTTGCCGCCCATCTAAGCGAACTTGTATCCGCCTTTCCCATTCCGTTTAATCTCATACATTAATGAATCGGCATACCGCAATAATGTTTCACTATTCCGGCCGTTATCGGGATAGATGGCTATCCCGATAGATGAATTTACTTTACACGGAATATCCCCGATAACCATACCTTCTTGAAGCCCCGTGTGGATCTTTTTAACAAGCGTATCCGTCGATTTTTCGTCCGCAATGTTTCGAATGATTATGGTGAATTCATCTCCCCCCATTCTTGCTACGGTATCTGATTCGTTAACGCATTGCGACAACCGATTTGCTACTGTAATTAAAACCTCATACCCAACCGCATGCCCATAATGGTCGTTAATATATTTAAATCCATCCAAATCGATAAACAGCAAGGCAAACCGGTCGTTATCCATTTCATTTTCCGCGACAATTCGCTCTAACCTTTCAAAGAACAGCCGCCTGTTGGGAAGTCCGGTTAATTTATCGTAATTTGCATATTTCTCCAATTCTAATTCAAGTCTTTTGCGATCCGTAATATCTTCTGCGGAACCAACAATAAACGATATTCTGTTATTCTCCCAAACAGGTGTTAATGTCGTTAGCCAAGTGCGATCCCCTCCCGGTAAACTTAAGGCTTCTTCATACGTGATGCTTTTTTCGGCAGCAACACATTTTTGATAATTTTTTGCAACAAGATCGCCCATTTCCTTGCCCAGCAATTCTTGCGGAGATTTGTCCATTAATTGTTCAAGGGAGATCTTTGTTTTATTTTGATGCGCAAGGTTGTTGCGGATATAACGGAACGCACCGTTTTTTAGAACCTTTATGAGAAACATAGCAGCTTGCGTTCCGTTGAATACTTTTTCATATTCTTCAGACAATCTGGAAATCTCTTTTTGCGCTTCTTTCAAGTCGGTTATATTGGTATGCGCGCCTAACATGCGGATGGGCTTTCCATGTTCATCTCGGATAGCGATCCCTCTGCATCTTATCCATACAGTTGATCCATTTTTATGCTTGTATCGAACAATTTGATCATATGGATGTCGTTGGTCTGCGCAGTGCTTATTAAAATTATCCAAAGCAAGCTTCAAATCCTCCTGAAAAATAAGATCTTGCCATTCACTCGCCAAGTGCTGCTTTTCATTAGGGTTATACCCAAGCGTCTCCCAAAACTTATGGCTCATCCATTCGTTCTGCGTATTTTCCAAGTCCCAATACCAAATTCCATCCAGGGACCCTGATTGGATAAATTCAAAGATACTGGTATCGCTGTTAATCAAATTATAGAGCTCTTCTTTCAAGTAGTTTTCTTCCATAGCCTTACCTCATTTACATACGCATTTATTTTAATTGAACGCATTGCCATGTCTATTCTCTGATTGTAGTAGAGAACCCATTGCAGCGTCAATACTTATGCTTCATGCCCTGCACAAACAGCGCTTAACTCAGGAACCCGGCTTATCTTCCAACGATACGGCCAAGAATTGTATGGAAGGGGTGCTTCTTGCAAAAAGAGGAGGCGTATGCCTCCTCTTCCCATGCCCGTATGCATCGCCACGAATGCCGGGACAACCTATTCTTTTTCGTCCGGGGCCAAGCGCCGGGATTGAGACTGGCTTCTTTGGGAAGAGGATCCGATGCTGGCCATTTTGGCGCTGCATCATCCACTGACACAAGCCGAGTATTTTCCCATCGACGCCTTTGGCAACGATGCGTTTATCGTCCCGGTATTTCTGTGCGTTTTGGAGACTGGCCCTGGAGCTGCGGCTTAACCGAAATAGGCCTGGAGCACCTCCATGGCCTCCTCCCGAAGCATGCCTGCTTCAACCCGGGGCGCCAGGGGACTTAGGCGAAATACCAGGGCGCTGCATTCGTTGGGCATGAAGCCGCGAATCGAGCAATAATCCCGGTCCGATGCGCCGTAGACCAGCCTGCCCAACCTTGCCCATACCAAAGAGCCGGAACACATAAAGCAGGGCTCACAGCTGGAATAGAGCGTATAATCGGAGAGGTCTGTAATCCCGCTTTCCGCGCAAAAACGCCGGATTAGACCCAATTCGGCGTGAAAAGTAGGATCATGCGCGGTATGAATTTGATTTTCCCCTTCCGCCATCCAAACGCCGTCCTTTGCCAAGACAGCGCCGAAAGGCTCGTTCCCGTGTATAACGGCTTGCCTGGAAAGCTCGATGGCCCGCCGCATAAAGTCCAGATCGTGCATATTGTCCTCCAAATTCAGCGTCAAGGCATTTCGTTTGTTACAGCGCACGCATGGGCCGCATTCCTTCCGAATATACCCGTCCAAAAATCTCCATGGCGGGGTTGCCGGAAAAGTCCGCTTGCAGGGAGCCGGCATGCCTTTCAAGCCTCTCGGGGTTCCCCAGCATTTCCAGACAACGCCGGACGATCCCATCGGTTCCCTCTGCGGTTTGCGCCCAGCCCCTATCTAGAAAATAACGAAGATTCCGGGATTCGCACCCGCCTACCGCATCGATAAGCAACATGGGCAACCCTTTGGATGCGGCCTCGGAAATGCTGATGCCGCCCGGTTTGGTTAAAAATACATCGGCGCTATCCATGAGCAAGGGGATTTTATCCGTAAAGCCCACCACAAAAACATTTTTACGCTTGCAGCCCTCCAGCGCCAAGCGCAGCCGTTCATTGGTACCGCAAACTACGCTGAGAACCGCATCTGCAGGCAACGCGTCCGCAAGTGCTCCGGCCAGTGCTTCCATAGGCCCGCATCCCATACTGCCGCACATGAGCAAGACATTCCGTTTGTCCGGCGGCAGGCCCAGCAGCGCTTTAGCAGGCCCCTTGGCTACCTTTTCGTAGAAAGCTTGCCGTATGGGGATGCCCACCGGCGCCAAAGCGGGGGCGGGAAGTCCACAGGCATGGAATTCCGACAAAAGACCCCCGTGGGGAATAAAATATAGATCCATGCCGCTTTCAGCCACAGAGGGGCTACAGGTATAATCCGTTGCCACAAAATAGGAGGGGATGGTCGTCTTGAATTTGCGCCGCATTTTGGACACCGCCGTAGCGGAAAATACATGCACGCAAATGATGGCATCATAACCGCCCCGGACCAGCAGCTTATAAAGATTGGTTACGCCGGGGGAGATCGTAAGCTTGTTTCGACGCTTTGCTGCGAGAAGGGCGGGATGGCGCTCTGTGTAAGAATAGCCGGCTTCAAACATTTTAGGCAAATGCCGGTAGATTTTCGTATGCCAATTGGATATAAGCAACGAAGCTCTTTCGGATATAAGGCTGAGGGAATCCACAATATCACAGGCGCAGCCTTGGGATTCAAACACTTCCTTGATCGCCCGGGCGGATGCATTATGCCCTTCTCCCGTGTTGCAAGTTAAAATCAAAATTTTCATGCTATTGTTTTTATATAAAAATAAAACCGCTCCTTCCGGTTGTGTCGTTTGCGCTTCGTGCAGCGCGAAACCGTGCATAGCCGTTAGCCTGAAATGACCCATCCGGCGGGATGGGAACGATCTGTTTGAAAATGCATAACGAAATTTTATGAATCTCTACCATACTACATAATGATACTACAAAATCCAGGAAACGCAAAGCTTTTCCTTAATATCTGGGGAAAAAATGGGCGTTTAAAACCGCCTGACATCAGGCGGGCGATACAAATATATTGGTGCAGCCAAATTAATTGTATGGTATGATTTAACTAGAATTTTAAAACAAAAACCCGCCTTTCCCCGGAATATAACATCCATGGCGAATCTGTTTGCACGGCCGCATAGTCCCTTAAGAAACATACATCAATTGCCGATAATGTCATAATAGCCTATCATTATATCAATCCCTACTTATCCTACAGCCACGTTGGTTGTATTCCATAAAAAATGAATGCACAGAAGAAAGGTATGGAACATGAAAACGCTACGAACAAAGATCATTACTGTTATGGTTGCGTTACTGACGGTTTCTGTAATCGTAACAGGAGCTGTTTCCTGCCTGGTGGGCTACCTTGGTACCCAGAACATTCTGGAACGGAACATGAAGCAATTAGCCAGGGTAGCTGCCGAACGGTTTGAATGGGAAATGTTCTCCTATAAGAGCATGGTTTCAGATATGGGACTGATCAAGCAATTGTCCGATATCAGCAACGCCACCACCATGGCCGAGAAGATCGCCCTGGTAGAGGAGCGTGTGGACGCCAACGGCTTCAAGGAAGGCCACCTGGTTACCGTTACCGGCCTTTCCCTCACGGATGGCACCACGGATTTTAGCGATACGGATTATTTTAACGTCGCCCTCAAAGGAGATATCTATCTGAGCGAACCCATTATTTCCGAGGGAAATGATGGTATGGATTTAATTATAGCCGCGCCGGTATGGCAATGGGGGCAAAGAGGCGTCAAAGTGGTAGCGGTGGTCATCGTATCCTTCGACGGGGATATCCTCAGCCAGATAGCGGAGCGGCTTCAGGTGAGCGAAAATGGCTCCGCCTATATCATCGATAAGAACGGGAATGTGATTGCCCATCAGAACCGGGAACTGGTTACGGGGCGCAGCAATACCATCGAGGATGCGAAAAGCGATCCCAGCCAAGCGAATCTCGCCGCCATGGAGCAAAACATGATCAACGGCCTATCGGGCTTTGGACAATATAGCTATAACGGCCAGAACAAGCTCATGGCATATGCGCCCATTCCCGACACAAACGGTTGGAGCCTGGCTGTGACGGCGCCTCTATCGGATTTCATGGGGCAGACCATGCAGGCCATTTATATCACAATCGGCCTGGTACTTTTGGTTGTGGTCGTGGGCGTCATATCGGCGGTGGCAATAGCCTCCCGCATCTCCAAGCCCATTACAGCCTGTGCAAACCGGTTGGCGCTGGTAGCCGATGGCGATCTGCAGTCCCCGGTGCCCATGGTGCGCAGCAAGGATGAAACAAAGATCTTGGCCGAGGCAACCGAAACCATCGTTTCAGAGGTGCAGGGGATCATTGCGGATGTGGACCATTGCCTGGACAACATGGCCCAGGGCAATTTCAATATCCAAACCTGCAATGCGGATACCTATAAGGGGGATTTTGGCCCGCTTTTCGAATCTATGCGGAAAATCAGCCAGCGGCTGAGCGATACCCTGCGGCAGATCGTGCAGGCTTCCAAGCAGGTCGCTGTAAACGCCAACCAGGTTGCCT
Organism: Candidatus Pelethousia sp.; assembly: GCA_034933245.1. Classification (GTDB taxonomy): domain Bacteria; phylum Bacillota; class Clostridia; order Christensenellales; family CAG-138; genus Pelethousia. Next base: position 14,085 of record JAYFNX010000031.1, on the reverse strand, counting down.
CCGGCGCGCAGTCCCTCAGCCAGGGCGCTACCGAGCAGGCGGGTACGGTGGAGGAGCTCTTTGCCTCCGTCAGCGCTATTTCGGAGCAGGTGCGGGAGAACGCGCAAAGCGCCGCCCAGGCAAGGCATCTGGCCAGCGAGGCGGAAGCGGAAGTCGTAGAGGGCAACCGGAAAATGCAGGAAATGATTCATGCCATGGAGAAGATCCGAACCTCCTCGGCGGAGATTGGCAAAATCATCAAAACCATAGAGGATATCGCCTTCCAAACCAACATCCTCGCCTTGAATGCCGCCGTGGAAGCGGCACGGGCCGGCGCTGCCGGCAAGGGCTTTGCCGTGGTGGCGGACGAGGTGCGCAACCTGGCCTCCAAGAGCGCGGAAGCGGCGAAGAACACCACAGCCCTAATCGCCGGGTCTATTTCCGATGTGGAAGGGGGTACCCACATCGTGGGCGATACGGCCCAGTCCCTGCACGCGGTGGTTGCGAGGGTAAAAGAAGTGTCGGAAACGGTTGACCATATAACCATGGCAAGCCAGGAGCAAGCGGAGGCGATTAGCCAGGTGACAACGGGGATGGAGCAGATATCCGCAGTGGTGCAGACCAACTCCGCCACGGCGGAGGAAAGCGCTGCCGCCAGTCAGGAGCTCTCCAGCCAAGCGGCCCTGCTGGAGGACCTTGTGAAGCAATTCCAACTCAGGTCATTATAAAAACCAAGGGGAGGGGCGTGTGCGATGGATTCTTCGATGCAAAACAAAACGATGCGCTCTGAAGAGGTGGAGGCACGCTATCTGCTATTCCGGCTGGATGGGCAGATGTTTGGCCTGCCGATTGCAAGCGTGATGCAGATTATCCAAATGCAGGATATCCTGCGCGTTCCACAGTCTCCCGTTTATGAAAAAGGCGTCATTCATTTGCGGGGCAGCATCATCCCCGTGACGGATGCGCGCTTACGCCTAGGAAAAAGCGAGGCCCCCTATACGGACCGCACCTGCATTCTGGTGTGTAGCATTCTCGGAAAGACCGTGGGGCTGATTGTGGACGATGTGGAAGAAGTTGCCCAGATTGACGGCGCGGACATCGCGCCGCCGCCCGACATGGAGGCCCTATCCAGCGCCTACTTGCTGGGTGTCGCGAAAACGGGCGCAGGCATGGTACTGCTGCTTAACGCCGAACGCCTTTGGCAGAGATCCGTATAAAGGGAAATGGAAGGCCGTTGCGGCTTTGGGGCGGCGTCAGGGGCGGATAGCACAAAATTGGGCCTGTGAGGCTCCCATTGGCTGCGGCTATGGGTTTCGTACTTCTTGCTCTTCATGCGAACGAAGCCCTCTGGCCATGCCTTGATTCGGTCATCCCGGCAAACAGAAACGAGCGGCATAGGAAAAGGCTCCGGTAAAACCGGAGCCTTTTCCATGCATGAAATCAATCCGCTAAAAGGATTTCATCGCCGGGCCGAATATCACCCGGCTCCACAACCTTCACAAAAATGCCTTCCGTCGGCATGATGCACATGCCCACCTGGCGATAAATCTGGCAGTGCTGATGGCACTCCTTGCCGATTTGGGTTACTTCCGCAAGACATTGGCCAATGTGCAGCCTCGTACCTACCGGCAGGGTATGCAGCTCGATTCCCTCGGTGGTAATGTTTTCCGCAAATTTACCAGGCGTCAGATCCGGTACGCCTAAGGCAATCATTTTATCTACGCTCTCCTGGGCAAGGAGGCTGATCTGCCTATGCCAGGCGCCCGCGTGCGCATCGCCCTCAATACCCTGTTCTACACTGGTGTGGACCACGGGAATGGGATGCTTAAAGGTCCCTCTATGTTCGCTGATGTTTACCGCTACTACTTTTGCCATCTTATCCTCCAATCCGGTTCATGGTTCGTTCCGTATCGCTGCCACGTTCCTCTATATGGTGCCGCAAAGGCTTTTTTTCGATGCCGTTCTCTATGGCTGCAAGCAGGGCGTCTCCCGCCAGCCCCCGGAGCGGAATTTCTTCACCGGAGTGCAGGCATGGCTTGAGCATCCCATCCGCCGTGACGCGAATGCGGTTGCATTCCCCGCAAAAACGATGGCTCATAGGGCGAATCAGCCCCACCGTGCCACGATAGCCAGGTATATGGTACCGCTCCGCCACGCCCCGGGCAGGGCAGGGCACAAGCCCCGGGCAGGCATGGAGCACAACTTCCGCCGGGATAAATCGGGATGGATCCCAGTTTGCACACTCCCCTAGGGGCATCAGTTCAATAAACCGCACCTCGTAAGGCTTATCCCGCGTAAGCTCTACCAGGGCGGGGATTTCATCGCCGTTTATGCCCCCGATAAGCACCGTGTTGATTTTAATATTCGCAAAGCCCGCGTCCTCGGCGGCTTGGATACCCGCAAGGGCATTGCTAAGCTCACCCCAGCGGGTGATGCCGCGGTATTTTTTTGCATCTAAAGTATCCAGGCTAATGTTGAGCCGGGTTACGCCCGCTTTCCGCAGATCCTCTGCATAGCGCTCCAGTAAAAGTCCGTTGGTCGTAAGACAGAGCTCGTTTAGACCGGAAAGCGCGCCGATGCCCCTGCAGATTTCCAGGATACCGCGGCGCACCAACGGCTCCCCGCCGGTGATACGGATTTTTTTAATGCCCAGACGTACGGCTGCCTCCGCAATGGCCACGCATTCTTCCACCCGGAGAATATCCGTGTGCTCCCGGAGGAATACGCCCGCTTCGGGCATGCAATATTGACAGCGTAAATTGCATCTATCGGTTACGGAGAGACGCAAATAATCGATGGAGCGGCCAAAGCCATCCCGCATGGTTTATCCCTCGCTTTGTCTTTGATAGGTCCCGCTTTTTCCGCCGCTCTTATGAAGCAGCAGCACATGATGGATTTCCATGCCCCTGTCCACAGCCTTGCACATATCGTATACTGTAAGGGCCGCCACGGAACAGGCGGTAAGCGCCTCCATCTCGACACCCGTATGATAGTTGCAGGACACTTCGGCCTCGATGCGGATCTTGTCCGGCGCAAAGGGAAAAAGCTCCACCCGCACTGCATCCAGCGGCAAGGGATGGCACATGGGGATGAGTTCCCAAGTGCGTTTGGCGGCCATGATCCCCGCAATGCGGGCGCAGGCCAGCACATCTCCTTTGGGCATGTCCCCCGCCGTAATCATAGAAAGGGTTTCAGGGTTCATGGAAACGATCGCCTGGGCCACAGCCCGGCGCTTTGTATCGGCCTTGGCCCCTACGTCCACCATGCGGGCCTGCCCTTTTTCATCCACGTGGGTTAGCTTTTCCATAACGGCTCCTTTACTTTTGGGCGCATTCCCCGGCGTTGCCCCGGAGAATATCCACCCCGTGGGGCAGAGCGGGCAGAATGACTTCCAGACACTCCCGCACGGCTTTGGGGCTGCCGGGTAGATTTATAATGAGGGTTCCCTTTCGGATACCCGCTACGGCTCTTGTAAGCATAGCCCTGTTTGTCACTTGCAGGCTGCGGGCACGCATAGCCTCCGGGATGCCGGGCGCCAGCCGTTCCACCACATCCAGCGTAGCTTCGGGGGTCACGTCCCGGGGCGAAAAACCGGTGCCGCCGGTGGTAAAAACCACATCGGCGAGATCCGTGTCACAAAGCTTGATTAGGGCCGCTGCAAGAAGGTCCCGTTCGTCGGCCAGCACTTCATAGGAGGAAACCTGCGCAAAATTCCGGCACATATCCCGGATAACTTGGCCGCTCACGTCTTCCCGTTCTCCCTTTGCGCCTTTGTCGCTGGCGGTGATGATGGCAATTCTATACATAATAACTCCCTCGAATATAACTCTCCCGAACGAAAGGTAGGCTGGATAGATCGATTTGCACGATGCGCATGCATTGATTATAGCATATTCTTTCAAAAAGATAACGAAACTGATCTATAAAATATTGAAATGAACAAACAAACGTTTCCAAGCGTTGCTTACAACAAACATGGCCTTCCTTCTATGTTTCAAAAAATCAGGAAGGGGAGAGTGAAGGCGGAATGGGAAACTTCTTTCCAAGGCGTGTTCCAACAAGGAAAACGGCTTGTAATTTGCTATATTTTGACATAAAATTTAATTACTATTACGAATGCAAGCATTAATACAACGGGATGCAGAATGAAAAAATGGCGCGCCTCTGGCAGAAAGACGGTTTCTTAAAACGGTGAAAGGAGGGAATCCACATGAAGCGTGAACTTGAGCGAGACTTTTCCTATGTGGCAAAGGAGTATGCGCAGGCCTTCAGCGAGACGCTAACGTTAAAAAGCAATGAAGGATTTTTTTACCTCAGCGATGTGGATACCTACGAACTTCACCTTATCAGCGCAAATAAACCGGAGGAAATAAATACCGCATGGGCGGACTATTACGGTAAAAAATGTTATGAGGTATTTCATGGGCGAAAAGCCCCTTGTCCGTTTTGCACAAACCATCTTTTGAGCAAAGACCGCTATTATATTTGGAAACACTATAATTCCCGCCAAGGCAGAGAGTACCTGCTCAGGGATAGGCTGGTGGACTGGGAAGGTAAGACCATGCGCATGGAAGAAGTGTTGGATATTAGCGATAAAGCGCTTTTGGAACGCGCGCTGTTAGATTTTGCGCAACAGCAAAACCTGCTGGTTTACTGGCTGAGCTTATTGGCCCGGGAGGGCGCAGAAAAAGCTGTGGGCAAGCTGCTTCTTTCCATTCGCAGCCGTTTTGGAGCTGCCTGCGGCTTTATTTATCCCTTTGTGGATATGGAAAAGGCGATGGATTGGCCTTTAGGAGACAAGGGCGAATTCTTGTGCTCCTCGCCCACCCAAGATGCCCTCAAAGAATGGGAGGATATCTTCACAGGTGAAAAACAGGTTCTTATTCAGGATGCGGATGCTCTCAAAGAGACGGATCCGCGGTGCTACAAATTTTTAAAAAGATTGGGCGTATCTTCCGCATCGTTTACCCCTATTTTCAGCGGGGAGAGGCTCGTGGGGATGATTGGATTGGGCAACATTACGGCCCATTGGGAATCCAGCGCCCTGCTTAAAATCTTGGCGATGAGCCTATCTTCTTCCATTCAGCAGGCCATTTTGGGCGAAGAGAAACTGCGCATCCAGCTGATTGACCCCCTTACGGGCTATCAAAGCTATATGGCTTTCAAACGGAAATTTGAAATGCTGCGCCGGGAAAATCCAAATCGAAAATATGCTCTTTGGTATTGCGACATCAAGCGATTTAAATATATTAACGACATATTTGGATTCGACATGGGGGACAAGCTCCTGAAATTCTGGTGCGATCTTGTGGCTGCGGATATCCGGGAAGGGGAAACCTTTTGCCGCATTGCAGCTGATAACCTGATTTGCCTGCGCCATTACCAGGATATTGAGGAATTGCGAAAACGCTTTCTGGACACATGCCAAAAGCTGGCGCGCTACAGCGAGATGGCAAAGCGCAGGTTTACGCCGAAAGTTGTTTCGGGCATTTATCTGCTAAGGGAAAACGACGCGCTTACGCTAGAAGAAATGACCAACCGGGCCAATATCGCACAGAAGAGCGTGAAATCCCTGCCGGGAAGCAGAATGGCCTTTTTTACTGAGGAACTACGCAAAAAGGCCGTTCAGGAACTGACCTTTGAAACCCAGATGCAGCAGGGGCTTGCAAGCGGGGCGTTCAAACTTTATTTACAGCCCTTGTTGGATATTCGCACTTTGCCGCATTCGCAATGCACACGGGCGGAAACGCTGGTTCGCTGGCAGGACGAAGCGGGAGAAACTGTGGCCATGCCGGGAGAATTCATCGGCCTTTTTGAGAGAAACGGCATGATCGTGGAACTGGATCACTACGTTTTTAAGCGTACCTGCAGGCTTCTTCGCCGTTTGTTGGACCAAAGCCGGCGGCCCATACAGCTTTCCGTAAACGTATCCCGGATCATCATGCTCCAGCCGGAATTTGTTGCAACCTATTGCCAGATGAAGGAGCTTTACCGCATCCCCGATGGATGCCTGGAGCTGGAGTTTACGGAAAATGGCGTGGTGGAGGATATGGAAGCTTTCGCAAAACTAGTGCTAACGCTTCGGACCCGGGGGTTTCTCTGTGCCATGGACGATTTCGGAGCCGGGCAGTCTTCTCTGAACGTGTTGCAGCGCTTGCCTTTGGACACACTGAAGCTCGACCGGGAATTTTTTGAGAAGACGCAGGATAACGGCCGGAATAAGACGGTGGTATCCTGCGTGTTACAAATGGCGCGCCAATTGGAAATGAACACGGTGGCGGAGGGAATTGAGACGCCGGAACAAGTTGCGCAACTAAGGGAATTGGGATGCGATTACATTCAAGGGTATGTCTTTGCCAAACCCATGCCTTCGGAGTATTTCTGCAGCAGGTTTCTGGCGGGTGAGCTATGATAGAAAAAGAAGTCTCTCATCATGCGCCGGCCGGCTTTTGGGTATGGCGCGTTTTGCCGGCAAGGTAATTGTGTTACGCTTTCCCGGGCGGGAAAAGCAGGATCATGAGACTAGCGCAATGGCGGCGGCAATCTGCACGTTTACGGCCACGCGCAGAACACCCCCCTGAGATGGGGCGGGTTCTAATGAATGTAGGCACCCAATTCAACGGGATTAACTCGCGATCCGGCGAAGGCTATTGCCGTGCGCCTGAAACGCAGGCAGGAGATCTCCAGATTCTATTGGAGAAGGCTTCTTCGGACGGAATCCGGTAACGATGAAACAGATAGATGGTATCGTGGGAATGCCTGTGTGGCGACAATTACGACATTCCTGCCTTTTGTATTTTCAATTTTGTCCATTTCATTGCTGTCGCACGTGATTTTTCATGCGGGTGCACGTTGGAATAGTTCCGAGCGGCGCGTATTGCAATTCTGTGCGGAAAACCGCATAAGGGTATATAACGGGATGAAAGGTTTCCGATGATTGCTAAGGTAGCCGAAAACCCGTTGATCCGCGAAAGGCGCACGCAAAAAAAGAACGTAAATTAGGGAAGAGAAATGCTTTGCTTATAGTATGGGGGGGAAGGGGGGCGCCTATATAAAACCAATATGGATATTGCTATGCACCACCGCATGCTGTGCTGCGTTGGCCGCCTTCCTCGCATGTTACCATAGGGACGATGGGCAGATTTTGCTTGCGCGGGATGCGTTGGATCCGATGGCGGGGCTTCTCGAACCTTACGCAGGGAATAATATTAAACGCATAAATCCTTATCAGCTGGGGCAACGGCTTCCAGGGCTGAAAGGAATGGCTTTCGTTTTTGGCACACAAGCCCGGCCTTATCAGAAACAATCCTCCCACAACCAATACGTACCGTTGTACACCGCAACGGTCGTTATCGCGGTAAACCGGAACGGTAATTCCATGGGCTCCATCCGTGGGTGGCGCACATTGCTCGAAAGCCCGGCTGTGGTGCTGATTCCGCATCATGCTACGGAGGGCGGGCGGTTGACGGCAATCGCGCTGGCCCGGGGCTTGGGCGCTACGAAGGGCGATCTTATCCCGGCAATCGAGGCGTATACAGATCTGCAAGCCAAATGCCGTCTTAACCGGCAGGCTATATACCAATCAACGGAGTATCAATATATGTGCCCGCCCGATAAACTGGCAGAGCATGATGCCATCGTCCTGTGGGATTATCAAGCTGCGATGCTAACCCGCAGTTCCAACGATTGGGATATCATAATGCCCGAGGAAGGCACCCTTTCTGTTGACTGCGGCTTTGTGTACAACAAAGCATGGGCCATGCGGGAAGATAGGCTGCTTATTAAAGAATTCCTCCTGTCTGAACAAGGCCGCCTCGCTCTTGCGAACGCCGGCTTTTCCGCCCTGGCCGACGAAACGGATTTATCCGCGTGGGACATGGCAAAGCTGACCTATAACCCGGATTTTCGCCGCGCAGTCCTATCTGTCAAGCTCTATGGCCCGGCCTCGGTACAGGAACGGCTGTGGCTGCAAAGCCTGACCATCTTGCTGTTTTGTATCGCTGCGCAACGGATTCTCCAGCGGGTGCCACAAGGCCTGCACCGCATGACAAGCGTCTATTGCTTATTGTTTGTACTGCTATGGATGCTCATAGGCATCATAAAAACGTTGTCGATTGACCATGACATGACCCGATACATATGGTTTGCAACCTACATACCACGCCATATCCTGCCGGTGTGCTGGTTTTGCATGTGCTATGTAAACCGGTATGGCAGGCTTCCATCAAAAAAGTGGCTGACGACCTTTACAGCCCTTGCCGTTCTCCTTACGGCATTGGTTTTTACCAATGATTTTCACCATTTTGTTTTTATTTACACCACAGCCAATCCTGCAATGTGGGCAAGCCAATATAGCAACGCATGGGGCTATTATTTGTCTTTGCTAGGGAGCTTTTCCCTTGTTATTGCCGGATCGGCGCTTCTCTTTCATAAAAACAGAACCCGCCGACAAAACCGGCAGATGCTGTATGCGGGTATTCTTATGGGCGCTTTGCTGGTCTATCAAGCACTCTATATTTTCGGCGTCCAGTATATCGTCGATTTGGATATCCCGACCACCGTTGCAGGATGCATATTGGTCTTTATTTTGGCGCTTCAGCAAGAGCGCTTCATGGGAGCCTCCTTGCTGGAACTGCCGATTTTTAAAAATTCACCCTATGGTATCGCTATCTATGATGGAGCAGGCCATACGGTATACAGCAACGACGTCATGGAGCGGTTTCAAAACCAGCAAGCGATGTCTCCATGTCCCAAACAGGCGCTTTATGAAGCGGCGGAGGTTTCGGCCGGAGAACGGATATTCAAACCCCACGTATATATGCAGAATACTAGCCGAGCGCTTATCCTGGAGGATATCACGGATTTAAAGCGCCTGGAAGGATCGCGAAAGGAAACGCACAATAAGTTAAAAGCCGTGCAGAAACTTCTTGTAAAACAGGCCGAGGACGCCCGCAGTTTAACCGATAAACTGGAGCAAGAGCGGTATTTTCTCCAAATGGAGGGGTTGCTCAAAAACAAACTGGATGAGCTTCGGCGGCTGCTGCACTCGATTTTAGAAGGTGCAGGGGAGGGGCGGAACAATGGAAATCTGCGCCGCATCCGCTTTTTCATTTGCATTTGCCAGCGCCGCCTGCGTTTTATTATCCGAAGTTTGGAAGCGCATCCGCTTCTACCCGCGGTACTGATTGAAAGGTATGCCGCAGGGGTCATCCAGGATGGACAACGGATGGGCCTGGACGGTGTGATTACGGCGGATTCCAGCGGCTTCTGCCCCGCTATGGTTATTGCGCCAATTTTGGAAGCCATTGACAGCATAAGCTTATGCGCTTTTGATTTGCCCGGTTCATCTATTATCTACCGCCTGGATGCTAACAACTTCAGCCTTACACTTAACGCGCTGCTTTCATGGGAGGAGGGCAGCCCCGCTGTTGAGGACGCTATGCTGCCGGAAGCTCTTGTCCGGAACCTACGGGAACTGGGCGGGGAAATCCACCAAGATGCGGAGGAAGACGGCCTGCTGACGCGCCTGCATGTTTCCTTCCAGGAGGTACGGGCATGATCTGGTACGAGACGCCTGCTATCGTCGGGAAAATCCTGTTCCTGGTGCTCCTGCTGACGACTGCTTCCCAGATGACGATTGCCCTCGAAGCAGGGATATTTCTCCGGGATAAACGATCCATTCTCTTCATCCGCATGCTGTATGGTGTTTTGTCTGCAATATCCGCCGTATTCGCTTGGGAAGCGATGACGGCGATCGCCTCCGTTGAGGGTGGAATCTTTCTTTCAATACCGGCATACCCCCGCTATGCGTCCATACTGCCTATCTTGCTTTTTCTATACGAAAGCAAACGGCCGGTCAAACTTGCCGCTTCATTGCGACCACCGACACTCAGCTTTTTTATTCCGCTGCTTCGTTTGCCGGCGCTAGACTGGGCGCCTGCGCCACTATCTGTCGCTTTGGCAACTTTTGCCACCATGTGGTTGCTATTTGACGCCGTGCAGATGCTCGTATCCATCAGGTCATATAGCCGCAAGGAAACCACGCGCGGCGTCCTGGCCCATATTATACGCAGCATAGACCATGGCATATGCGTTGCCAACCGGCGAGGATGGATTCTGGAAACCAATCCGGCGTTCAAAAGCCTATGCAAGCGTATCGGGATAAACAAAACCGACCACATCAGAGAAATTGACGCAGCGCTGCGGGCCTTGCAGAATTCTGAGCGCGTAAGAATAATCGATTTGGAAAATGGAAAATCCATTCGAACAGACGAGGCCGTTTTGTTTCTTCAGCGAAGCTATTTCAAAACAGCAAGCGCTTCCTTTATCCAGCTGTCCCTTTCGGACGTAACAGAAATAGCCCGCGCCGCATCGGAACTGGAGAGAGAAAACGAAAGGCTGAACCAGAACAATCAACAACTTCGGGCTGCAATAGCGGATATCCAGCTTGAAGAAGCCGCTCGCGAACGAGAGCGGCTTTGCCGCGCCGCCCATGACCTTTGGTCGCAGCGCCTGGCCATGGCGGGATTGTCAATCGATATGCTGCTTGAAAAGAATGGCGGGGCTTCCATTAACGATACGGTAACGGAAGTTACGGAAGCCCTCAAAGAGCCCGGCATGGCCGAGCATGCGCAACCGGTTAGCGATTTGCCCGAGGCCTTGCGTGGGCTGACGGCTATGTACGGGCGGCTTGGCGTGCATATTCACATCAGCGGGCAGGCGGCATTTAGCGAATACGCAAAAAAGACCCTATATGCCGTTTTCCGGGAGGCGTTGGCAAACGCGGTACGCCATGCCTATGCCCGGCATATAACGGTGCGCTTTTATGAGGACAGCGGGACGAGCGGCGTGATTATCCGAAACGCTTGCCTGGACGACAGGCCGGATACCCTGGAAGGACGAGGCTTGCATGATATGAAAACCCGCATTCATCATGCCGGCGGATCCATACAATATAAAAAGGACAGCGCATTTGAATTGAAGGTTGCTTTCCCGAAAGGCACAAAGAAGCAAGAGGAGGTGTTCGCAGAATGAAAGTCGTTTTGATTGAAGATCAGAACCTGCTCAGCAGCACGCTGGCCAGGGCGCTGGAACAGAACCCGGATATCGAAATCGCTGGTATGTCTGATAAAGCCAGCGACGCGATGGCGCTTTGCCAAAGCTATAATCCGGATGTCGTCATCATGGATGTTTTCACCAGGGAGGGGAACGGCATTGCATGCACCGGGCAATTAAAGCGAACCTTTCCACATATCAAGGTGCTGATTATGACCGGCGTGGAGGATGATCGCTTGGTGCAGGCGGCGGATGAAGCCGGGGCTGATTTGTTTGTTTGGAAAAACTTATCCCTGGACGATTTAATGGAGTTTATCCGGAACGCACAGAAGCCATATCGCATTTTCCCAAGCGTGCATCAGGATCCCCTTAAAGATGTAAAATTTTCGGATGTGGATATCAGCATCCTTCGCCTGCTTTCCCGGGGTAAATCTTCCAGGGAAATTGCCGCCGAACTCTTTTTAAGCTATGGAACCGTACGTCTCTATATCTCCCGCATGTATGCGGCCACCGGCTTTAAAAGCCGGGCCCAGTTGGTGACTTATGCGCTGCGCTGTGGGCTAATCGAATCAGCATAGGGTTAGCAATAAGCCATCAATACGTCGCTTGTCGCGAAAGAAACGGCTGTGGACGATTTTTTACTCCCTTTATAGACGCAAAAATTAACAATTGTTATATGAATCTGCTGGCAAATGCCCATTACGGCAGCGGGTAAATTTTGATAGATTATCCTTATCAAAGCATAGGGAGGCTGTTTATGGATGCGCCCACCAGCCAAGGACAGCGAGGGAGCTTCGGACATCATGGGGATGCTGGATTCCATAACGGCTCCAGAATGAATAAAGGAGTGTGCTTATATGATTTCTGTAAACAAATCGATCCGCTTATCCATCATAGCTTTGCTAACCGTGGCGCTGCTGGCAGGTTGCGGCAACCCCGTTGCAACCGAGTCGGCGACTGCGGCCCAAACGCCTGCCGTCGTGCAGGAGCCGGCAGACGCCCCGTTGCCGGAAGGACCAGGTCTGCACGAGACCATTACGCTGCCGGATGGCTGGACAATGGACCAGGCGATCACCATGGCGGATATAGAGGCGGTGACCGGACAGACGGGGTATCAGTTCTTCCCGGAGGGGGCAAGCGATGCCAAGAACGGAAACCCCGCAGGATCTTTTACCATTGCGGGAAAGGGAGACCGCAAGGTCGGCTTTTTCGTATTTACGAAAGGCAAGCAGGAGAAAGCCGATTATTTTCAGGATTTCGCCGTAGAAGGCAGCGTGGAGGGAATAGACTCCCCTGTGTGGGACCATGGGTATATAGCCGATTTTATGGACGGCAGTTCCGCCATCGTAGTGCTGCGGGGCGATTGCTGCATGCGCATCAACTACTTCCCGGATGGGCACGCCGGCAAGGATAAGACCGAGCTGGGGACGGCGCTCGCGGAGCTGCTCATCAACAAACTATACGGCGGGGAAGCGGCGGCACCGCTTGCATCCGCCGCGCCTGAAGCCACCCAGGAGGCCGCCGCACCCGCCGAAAATGGCGGCATTCCGGACGCGCTTCCTTCAGAGCTTACCAGCGCCGCCACGCTTAACGAGTTTGCGACCAAGCTGTTTCTGGAGCATGTAAAAGCTAACATTTTCATTGCGCCTGTGTTCTCCGAAGAGGACCTTGCAAACGCGCGCAAGGCGCTGCCGCTCATTATCGAAGCAACCACAAAGGCCGTTGCCCTTGATGCCGGCATGGCGGAATTGTATTACCTGCGCGGCAAGGCATACGCATATACCTATTACGATGCCAAGGACGCGGCCATGCAGGAAAAGGGGCTTGCCGACCTCCAGACAGCCATGGATATGGGGCTGAGCGAGGACATGGTGAAGCCGGAATATGACCAACTTGCCTCCAAATAGCGGATAGGGGCTTCATGCCAAGGGAAAGCTGCCTGTGGGGAAAGCAATGCGAACAATGACAAACGCGGGCCAAAGGGTGCGCCGGACGGCCTGCGTGGGGCCGGGAAAAAGCAGGCCCCTATGCATGGCGGGGAAAGAAAAGAAAGGAGACGTCAGCCGTGTCGGATTTAACGGGTTCCATTATCGTCATCCTCTGCGTGGGCATCGTTGTGGCCCTCGTGTTTTTGCTGGCGGGAAAACGGAAACAGGGCATGGAACGGGCCTTGGAAGAGTATTGCAGGGATAACGGCTATTCCTATAGTAGCGTCAAAAAGCCTTTAAGCGTGATCCGGCGCGTGGAAAGCGCTTCCATTACGCTCATAAGCAGCATGGCCTCGCAACATTTGGATGCGAATACCGGCTCGGACAGTTGGAAAAAGGCCACGCAGATCACGGTACACTGCGCCCGGGAAACGCCTTCTTTTGTGTTGGGCAGCGTTCCCGCCGCCGGCAATTGGGCCAGCCTGCCGGATTGGATCAAAAAAGCCGCGGTGGAAAAACTTGCGAATGAAAGCGGCATCCAACTTAGCGTAGAGAGCGCGCAAGAGTTCCCCACCGCCGGCAAGGCAGCCTTTCTTCTGTTTGAGCAAACGCCGGGCGAGAACCGCGATGCTATCCAAAGACTTACGCCGCTGTTGCAGGATTGGCCCGCACAATTCAATTTGGTCATCCATAGCAGTCCGAAAGGAATCCACATTTACGCAGCGGATTGTTTTATCCAGACCGTCGCGCTGCTGGATAAGTTGCTACGCCTGGGCAAAACCGCGGGAGGTATGGGATGAACGCCGTCTTGATTATAGATCAAGATCCTCGCGAAGAGGCCTTGTACGGGATCATCAGCCAAATCCCGGATATCGAAATCGTTATGCGGTCTGACAGTGTGGACGATGCGTTAAAGCTATGCGAAATGCATGCAGCCGAAATCGTAATTATGGACATTCTTTCAGGCGACGAGGAGATCCCGGGATATGTTGCGCGGATAAAACAAGCTTTCTTTAATATGAAAGTATGTGTGCTGCTGTGCGATAAGGATGCGAATTTGGCATATAAGGTTAAAGAAGCAGGCGCGGATATTGTTGCGAAAGGAAATATTACGTTGGATGAA
>JAYFNX010000030.1:0-14698 GCA_034933245.1 Candidatus Pelethousia sp. | reverse complement strand
GTCCGACCTCGATTTGCGCCTGTTGAAAATCAAGCAGCCATTGATCTTTTATGCGGTTGCAGTGAACGGCGCATATGCTCCCGGTATAAATATGAAAGAGAGAACCCAGCGTAAAGATCGTCTCCGCTTCCATTTCAAGATTCAAAACGCCCAAGCGCCTGTAGTTTTCTATCAGCCCATTATCGTGGAAGTCTCTCCCCGCCGCCGATCGTCCCTGCCCGGCGAAAAAGGACCCGACAGAGGCGCAGATTCCCTTTTCCACGTGCCGCCCTTCTTGTTTGCAAATTTTCAGCAAGCTTTCCACCACTTCGAAGGATGCGACAGCGGGATATTCGGGCGGGGCATAAAACTGGGAAGCGCCCCCTTTGCGCATGGCCGCCGTATTGATAATCAGATCACCGCAGGGGATATGCGGCTGTATCACGCCTGTTCCGCCTACCCGCACAAGGGCTTTTGCGCCCAGTTCGATCAGCTCGATAACGGCGATTTCCGTAGAAGGCGCTCCAATCCCCGTTGAGCACACGCTCATCTTCACGCCTTTATATGTACCGGTTCCCACTGTATATTCGCGGTTACGGCTCACGATTGCAAAATCGTCAAATATCTGTGCAAATAACTCGACTCGCCCCGGATCCCCCGGCAAAAGCACGATATCCGCTATATCCTCCGCAGCGCACAGCAGATGCGGTACTTTCCCCTCGAAGTGGGGGGCATGGGCTGAGGTAAACTCCATATATCTATCCCCTTCTATTGCTTTTTGGATTCGTGCCAGTAAAGCAGCTTGTTTTCCAGCTGTCCCACCAGCTCGTAGGTGAAAATACCTACCACAATGGTGACGATGATCCCGGCGATCAGCATGGTTGTATCGTATGTGGAGGATGCATAGGTGAGGATATAGCCCAACCCTTGCTTCCCGCTCATCCACTCCGCCACGATAGCGCCGATGACAGCTTGCACAATGCCGATTTTATAGCTGGAAAACAACGCCGGTAAGGAATATGGCAGCTCCACCAAAGTAAGCATTTGCCATTTGGTCCCGCCCAGCACACGAATCAGATTGCCGGCATCCCTGGGCACAGCCTCTATACCCAGAACCATGCCCGACATGACGGGGAAGATCACCATGGAAACAATAAGCACAACCTTGGAAACAAGGCCGATACCGAACCAGATAACGAAGAGCGGTACCAGCGCAATTTTAGGGGCCGTCTGTGCAAAAACCAGATAAGGCATGAATGTGAGTTTCAAAAACTCCACCTTCACCAGCAAATAACCGAGAATCATGCCCATAACCGCGCCAATGAGGAATCCCACAATGACTTCCAGCGTGGTGGTGATGAGATGGGGCCACACCGTTCCTTCGGCAAAGAGCGCCACCAACTCGGAAACAACCGCTCCCGGCGCAGGAAGCACATAGGCCGGTGCGTTGCTCGCGCTTACATAAATCTGCCAGAATAAAATAAATATTCCGATGGAAAGGCAGTATTCTCCGGCAAAGCGCAAAGTGCCGCCTAAATCCGAACGTCGCCTCATCCGATAAGCCCCCTCAGATACTTGTTATATTCCACAAATTTCGGGTCGTTCCGGACCACATCCGTACGGGGCCTTGGCAGATCGATATCAACGATTTCCTTAATTTGCCCCGGCCGTGCGGACATCACGATCACGCGGTCCGAAAGGAAAGCTGCTTCCTCAATGCTATGCGTCACAAATAAAATGGTTTTTCCGGTTCTTTCCCAAATTTTTAGAAGTTCTATGTTCATATGGTCACGCGTAAGGGCATCCAAAGCGCCAAAAGGCTCGTCCATCAAGAGAAGGGGGGCGTCGTAAGCAAGTGCGCGCACAATGGAGACCCGTTGCTTCATTCCGCCGGAAAGTTCCCTTGGCAGCGCTTCTTTAAACTCTCCCAGGCCGGCAAGCTCCAGAAGGTCATCCAGCTTCTTCAGGTTTTCCGCCGTTTCCATTTTCTTAATTTTTAACGGGAACCCGGCGTTTTTGCGGACGTTTTTCCAAGGCAGTAGAACGGAATCCTGGAACACGAAGCCAAGCTCAGGATTGGTCCCGCCCGCATAACGCAACTCGCCGGCGGTCGGCTTTTCCAAGCCGCCGATGATTTTGAGCAAGGTGGATTTTCCACAGCCGGACGGCCCAAGAATCGAAACGAACTCGCCTTTGCGAATATCTAGATTGATGTCTTTAAGCGCCACGGTGTCCTCTTTTAAAAGGTTATGGTAGACCTTATCTAGTCCCTTTGCGCTCAGGCTGATTTCACGCATGCCCAAAAGCCTCCTTGTCTTGTAAATAAATTATATCTGCTGGTGACCAAGCGCTCTGGATATGCGCCCCGCATACTCTTTGAGTATGCCGATGCTCTCCGGCGTAATGGATTGATCCGCTTTGAGCGCCGTAAAGGAAATGCTGGCAATTGCTTTTCCACGGCCATCGAACACCGCCGTCGCGATACCCTGCACCCCAAGTTGCAATTCTTCATCACATAATGCATAGCCCTGATGTTGAATGCCGTCCAGCTCGCGAATCCACTCATCATAATTGGTTTCGGTATAGGGTGTATGCTTAAGCGACGGCGCGCTCTCCAGCAGGGCGCGAACCTTATCCCGTTCAAGATAGCTGCACAGAATTTTGCCGGCGGAAGTGGAGTGCAGCGGCATGGCAAAGCCCGTCCTTATATAAAACATGGAACCATCGCCACTATCCGCATAGTCTATGCAAATGATACTGCTGCACTTGCGCACGCAAAGCGCGATTGTGCGGTGAAGTTTTTGTTCAAGCTCCCGCAGATAGGCGTGGCTTGTTCGGATAAGACTATTTTCCTGCGTTATGTTGGCGCAGAGCGTGAGAACCTTGTAACCGATTTGATAGCGTTTGGTATCCTTATCCTGATAAACATAGGCCTGCTGGGTAAGCGCTTGCAAGATCCTATGGGCCGCGCTGGATGAGATATCCAAGCGTGCCGCAGCATCCGAAACGGATAGTCCATTTGTCTCCCGGCTCAATATTTCGAGCATGCTTAGCGTTCGTTCTATTAATTGCATAGGCACCTCATCCCGTATCTCGGGATTAAATTTCTTGTAACGGAATCGTTAAGTAAAGAATAGCACTTTCCCTTAGGCTTGTCAAATAAAAACCCCTGGGTTTCCTGGCTAGTATTTTCCTGGCTCAACCCCCATTATGTGGGTTGCCTGCCGCATTGCTAAAGGCCATGCCCCAAAGAATCAGGTTTTTTATTCGCCCCCATAAAAAAATCCTGCGCCCGTAAGCGCAGGATTCGTATTGTCCCCTATAATTTTTGTCTCTAATACCCGAGTTCTTGAAATAACTCCATAATTTTACTGAAAAATTTTTTGATCCGTCCGCGATTAAAATCGTATCGTTGATCCGTGTTGCCGCGCAGAATCGGCCGCAATAGAAGATACGGTATGCCACCCACAACCTTCCCGTCTTTTTACCTTTGAATACATCGGTTTGTTCCGGAATGCCAAGCGCTTTGATTTGATCCCCGATATTATATTTCGCATAGTCATGATCGATGGTTTCGATAAACCGCACCGTATGTGCGCCGTCCTGCCGGGTGGCTGCAGAGCAGGTGCGCTTAGGCGCTTGCGTTTCGTTTGCATTCAGTACGGTGAACCCGTTCTTTTCCATCACCGCTTGAAACGTTTCGCGGGTTGCGGCCTCTTTGGGACAGCATGCGGTGCAAAGCAAGAGTGCGGCGCTTGCAGCGCAAATACGAAGCAGCTTAAACGAAGCCTTTCATCTGCCGTTTTTTCCCTGAAAGGGGATCATTCCGTTACGCCAAAAGATGCCCTTATGGTTAGCCCACAGCCTTGATAATTGCCATAATTTACGTACGTATGGATGAAGTGTCCCATGATTTCCACAGATTTTGCGTTTTGCGGCACGTCGGCGCGAATCATGCCGTCTATGGTTCTCTCCGTGCTGCCCTCCTGGGATTTCTGCTCTATAGGAGCGCCCAAAACCTTTCCATTTTCATCATAGAAGGTAATGGTCATCTGGAGATTATTGGAAGTAATATTATATGCAATCGCGTCAAACTCCCGATCCCGCGTGGTGGCCGTCATCGAAAGGCCCACCGTTTCTCCCTTTTGGCAGCTTCCTTTTACAGAATAGCAAAACGATTCGTTGACGGATGGATCCATCTGCGCCTCGTGTATGCTGCCCCCCATAATTTCAAAGCTATCGACGCGCATACCGGGCGCTGTCCCAATGCTTCCGGAGCGGGCAAGCGGCACCGTTTTATCCAGCCGCTCAAGATGAACGCCGGTTACCTCAGCCGGGAAATCGTTATCGGCATCCGTCCCGGCGCCTTCGCCCTCTAGGGAACCGGCGGAATCGTCGTCACCATACCGGTCGCCCATTTCGTCCAGCTCCTTCTGCAAGCCGGAAAGTTCCCCCGTCAGGGAACGCGCGGCCTGCAGCAGGCTGTCTACGCTTTCGATGGATTCCCCCATGCCCGGCCGTAGTGACGGCAAAGTCCTGGGAACCACACCCGGCAGGCCCGCATCCATCAGAAACATAGCGGCATCCGCATCCTTAACGACCCGCACCGTAACATTACGATTGCCGCTAAGCTCAATCCCCAGAATTTTATTCTCGTTTAGATAGCTTTCCATACTGTCCGTAAACCACAGCGCGCGGCCTACCGCATCCGCATTCCCCACCATGGCCGTATTGATAACGGCTGTAACCGGCTCCGTCACTTTGCGGAGCGATCCGAAATCGTCTGCCATGCCCTTAAAAAACACGCATACGGGCGCTCCCTTCTCGCCAATATTGCCTACGATAATATTGGCCGTGTTTTGGCCCGCTTCCAGCATTAAATCCGCCCCGGAAACAACCATTGCCCCCAACTCCACAGCGCTTGCCGTCATTTTCCCGGCGCGATACATATTATAAGCCGCGCCGATGCTTCCCGATGCGCTTGCGCCTCCCGTAAGCGCCGCGCCGCAAACGAAAACGCCGACTTTTGCCCCCGTGCGGATAGCGACGGCGGCATCTTGCATCGCATGCATGGTATCTTCCCGCTGGTTCATTTTTTCGCTGTACTGTTGGCATTCCGCGGCAAAAGCGCCTTGCAACCGGCGCAAGGTGGCGGATGCGGTTTCAATATCGCTTTGCTGCAGCTTCGCAAGCACCGCAAGCCTCTGGTCTTTCGGGAATCCCATGATGGATTTAAACAGGCTGCTGGTAGAAGCGGTTGGGCTGCTTGCAAGGCCCGTTGCCCCACATGTTGGCCTGCGTGCAACCGAAAGCGCCGTTGCGCCGGAAGGTTGCCTTCCCATAAGCCCCATCTGGTTTGCGCTTTCCGCTTTCCGGCTTTTCGTTTTTTCGGCTTCGGGCAATGCTTCAAACGCTTCGGTGTATTGTTCGGCGCACTGCGCCGCATTCTCCCACAGCCGGATCGTCGCTTCGCATTCCGCGTTCCATTCTTCAAAGGTGAGGTCGTTCTCGCTCAGAAGGATCTCCGTCATGACCCGCGCTTTGGTATAGGCGGTCATGGTAGCAAGTAAGCTGGTTTCATACCGGCTCACCGTTTCATAAACCGGGGGCTGCGTCGTCTTGGCAGCGGGTGCGGCGGCTATGCCGATTCCGCTGCCGATTCCAAGGCCCAAAACCACAGCCAGTAGGATGCAAACCACCTGAACCCATATGGCGGGCCCATGCGGCGGGATGTGCGGCGGTCGCTGTATTTGCGCGTAGGCCGGTGGCCCACCCATGGCCGCCGGCTGCCCCTGCGGGGGCTGGTGTCGGCCCGCCCGCCTCTGTTCCTCGATCGGCATGCCGCAGTTGTCACAGAACGTACCGCCTTCTTTCAGTTGCCTGCCGCAGTGGTTACAATACATGGGCGAAACCTCCTTATACGATGCGTAAGATAGGCCTATGCTGGGTGTTGTTTCCCATCAGTTCAAACGTGCCGCTCAAATTTTCCGGTTCATGGTTCGGAATAGACAATGCGCCGGAACGTTTCGTCACCGAAGGTGATGGTAAAGGCGTCCAGTATGGTAACGTCGTAAACGGCGGTGCCTTCGTTTTTGTTGAACACGGTAAGCGCCATGCCGTTGGTTGAATAAGCAAAATCATATACGCTTTCATAATCGTATATGGTCGCATCCTCCGTCTTTTTTACTCGTCCGGCCTCGCCGTTGCCGTCCGCCCCGAAGCGGAACAGCCCATGGATCGTACGATCGCTCTTTATCGTTCCATCGCTGACCCACTCCCCCGCAAGAAAATCGGAAAGGTTGAACTCTTCCGGCGGCTGGATGCTGTGGAACGTAACACGGTCGCCCTCTTCCGTTTCAGAATAGTTGTATTCCATCGAAAAGGAACCATCGCTTATGGGGTATATCTTAAAAGGAACCTGCTCCTCGGTATCCGTTATGAAAAGAATGCCGTCCTCCATGAAGCAATCACCCCAGCCCCAGGGGTCGCTGTCCCAGTCTTCATCCTTCCATGCCCGGGGTTCCGCGCCTTCCGTTTTGGGGTTTGCAACCGCCATGGCAGCAACATCGTCATGGATGAGCAGACGTATGCAGCAGCCTTCAAAATCAACCTCACTGACCCACATGCCTTGGACTAGCTCCAGCAAAAACGCATCCTCCTCCGATAGGGGTGCGCTGGCCGTTATGCCGCCTGCAACGGGCTTTGGCGTTTGCGCCGCAGGTTCAACGGGTTCATCCGTGGGAATTTCCATGCCGGCGGCGGAATAATCCCGGCCCGGATCAGGCGTGTAGGGTACGACCTGCACATCGGGCTCCGCAATGGCATGCTGCGTATCCCCGGCGGGATAGGCATGGCCCGCCAGAAGAAAAATGCAGGCGGAAACCAGGATGCATCCGCCAAATACGATGGCGGCAACCCACCAAAATGCCAGCTTCTTTTTATATGGCGTCTGCGCATGCCCATAAGCAGGCATACGAAAGCCGGCTCCACAATTGTTGCAAAACCGGGCGTTATCCGGGCCTTGCGCACCGCAGTTTGGGCATATATTCATTGCCGTTTCCTCCATATAGAATTAAAATCTATCGCAGCCTGGTGCTTCTGTTGTATACCAGCAGACCGGCAGCCAGAGCTATGAACGTACAAAATATAAGAAAGGAAGCTGGGTAAGGGATAACGAAGAGAAAACCGGCGGCTAGAATAAAACAACCTGTGGCGATGGCACTTCTAAGCCCCCGCAAGCGCCGGATGCGGAGCAGGCGATCGGCCGAAAGCCCGGTTAAGGCCGAATCCCGTTTTAGGCTCTGGATAAGCTCGGAAACATCTCCGATATCCGCCGTAATCATCTGAAATGCAGCAGCCGGAGTTTTTCCCTCCCGAAGCAGGTCGTTATACCGTTCGGTTAGGTTGTCTATCATTTCCTCCCTGAGCTCAGCTATTTGCGGGGATACGCGATCGTTCCCGAGAAGTTGCTCCACATGCGCACGGATCTGTTCCTGCATGGTATCCCTCCTGTGAGAATATAAGTTTTTCCAGCATGGTGCGTTCCCGAAGCCATGATTCTCTGCTTTTTATCAGCTGCTTGCGGCCGATATCCGTGATGGAATAATACCGTCTACGCGGGCCGGCTTCCGGTTCACCCCAATAAGAAACGATGCAGCCTGCTTCTTCCAGCCTGCGAAAGGAAGTGTATAGCGTTGCTTCCTTTAAATTAAACTGTTCGTCTGTAATTGCGCGAATGGTCTTAACAATCGCATAACCATAGCTGTCGCCGCCGGAAAGGGCTGAAAGTATGATGGTATCCGTATTTCCTCTTAAAAAATCGGAGGTCAAGGACATGGATTTGGGCCTCCTTTCCAGGTAATACTAGTATAGTTTATAAATACCTCGCCTGTCAATGTAGTTGGATTTTTTGAAGCTTCTTTTTTATCCACAAGGTCTTATCCCGGACCCTCGCTATTATAAAAATAGATATTTTTATAATAGCAGCATAGCCCGCATAAAAAAGCCCAAGCAAGATAATTCTTGCTTGGGCTTAAGGATCTATGTCTTATTCGGTTACTAGGCAGGCGCCGGATCCAAGCCCGGAGCCGGAACCGTTCCGGCCGCCGCCATTCTGTTTTCCGGTTCGGTTGCCGAACCCGGCGCCCATTCCGGCTCCCAACCTGCCGCTGCCGCTGCCGCTTCCATCGCAATCAGCCTGCCGCGTTTTCATTGCCGCGAGAATCGTATCCGCCTTTTCCTCCGTCATTGTGCCCGCCGCAACTTGTTGAGCCAAATATGCCTTCTTCTGTTCCAGCATTTGCGACCTAAAGGCATCCAATACGCCATATCCATCGGCAATTGATCCGTACGTCTTTCCGGTTTCCACTCTTTGCGTCGTTACGCTCTCCACGGATTTCCCGGCAAGCTTGGCGACGATCTCGGCCGGGGTGTTGTATCCGGATGCGGCGAGCGCGGTCATGGATGTTACGCTAAGGGTGAGCACAATTGCTCCGGCTGCAGCGATTTTTTTAAGATTTTTCATGTTTCTTTTCTCCTTTTATTTTTTTAAGCCCATCTGTTGCTGTTTCCGCCCTGTCCCGCCGAAATCCCGGCCCCGCCGGCGGTGTTGCCTTCCAATCGGCTGACGCCTCTTTCAAAAGCGGTCAGATGCTTTTCGGAAGCGTTTTGCAGGGATGTAAATACAGCCCGGACATCCTCCGGCAAATTCTGCTTCAGGAATACTTCGTACATTGCGATATTTTTGATTTCAGCCTCCACCCCCGCTTTGTATGCGTCAAGGAGGGTGGCGGGAACAACGACATGGTCCTCCGCAGTATTCTTCGGCAATGCGATGCCGTATTCGGTAAACAGCGGTTCCAGCAAGGCGATGTGGGTCGTCTCTGCTTTCATAATGTTTGTAAATGGCCGCTGCACCGCAAAGGAGCTTATGATCTTTTCATACTCAGCGTAAGCCAGGTATTCATCCTGTATGGCATAGGTCAGCATTTCCGAAAGCGTATAGGTCTTCTTTTCTTCCACCGCGGCAGAACCGAAGTTCGTCTCCACCGCAAATGCGGTGACGGATACGGCGCTGGTTATGATAATCGCCATTCCAAGCGCCAGTAGCTTTTTGGTTGATTTCATCAAATTCACCTTCCTTCCAAAGTTTTGGGTTCCCGCTGTCTATGCCCTTATTATGCAAATCCGTTTTGACAAAAGTGTGTTTTTTGTTTTCTGTTTGTTAGACATTTAGTTTGCCGCAACGGTATGGGCTTCCAGATACGCCTGCTGTTCCTGCGTCAGATTCCCTTTCTCCGTCAGAATTTTCACCGCGGCCTCCGGCAGATAGGTCTCCTCTCCCGGTTCATAGGGAAGGCCAAGGTAATATGCCGTGAACATTTTTACGGAAGCTGTCCCAACTTCATCGGGGGATTCCCCATACACGCTCTCCAAATCTTTGCACTTGAAATTGGACGCGATTGCCTTGTCAATCCCAAAAGCGGCAGATAGGTCATCCAGCGGAATATTGTACCATTTGCTTATATCCGAAAACGTATAGGACCCCCGGATGTCGGCAGGATCGTATGCCTCCGCGTGCTGCTCATCTTTGAGCTTTGCCGGCACCTTCGCCGCTTTTGTTGACCAGATACCCGCGGCGGATGTGATCAAAATTCCGGAAATAAAGATTACCAGCACGATCAAAATCGCAATTTGCGGCTTAATTTTCATGGGCTGCACGCTCCTTTCCAGCGGAAATAACAACCGTATCTTTAACAGGGCACGAGATCTCGCTCAAGCATTTGTGGCAACTGATGCATTGGTGGTCTCGAATGATCTCTTTGTTGGACACCGCAATATGCATAGGGCATACCCTGTCGCATTCTTTACAATCGATACAGGTGTCCTTATTTCGCCGGATTTTGAAGATGCGCATCGCGTTGAACAAGCCAAGTAGCGCCCCATACGGGCAGAGGTATTTGCACCATGGCCGTTCTATGAAAAGCGACAACACAAGGATCACGCCGAGCATGATATAAGCCGATACGGCGACCTCGTCCGTAAAGAAATTAAAGAGCGCATAATACGGATCAACCGATTGAAAAACAAGCTTGGCCGAAACCGCGGTTTGATAAAGGACCATAATCAAAACGGCATAGCGAAGATACCGCAGCGGCCTGTCGATTTTCGCGGGTACCATTCGGTTGTACCTTTTGGGAAAAAGTTTTTTCCCAAGCTTTCCAATCCATTCCTGGAATGATCCAAACGGACAGATATAGCCGCAGAAGATCGTGCCGAACAACACGGCTACGATCATGGAAAGCCCCATTAGAATAAACGATGCGTTATGAATTTTTTGAATAAAACTTCCTGTGGTTATAAATTCATAAATCGTTACAACGCCGCCAAACGGGCATATGGCATGAAGGGATGCGCTGGATAATAGCGGGATGAAGATGCCCTCCTCGACAAGCCACTTGCTGATGGCGATGAGGAAAACAAGTAGAAACACGGCGATCTGGACGCCCAGCCTTACGGCAGCGCCTCTTTTCTTTTGGTTCTGCATGGACTGCCCCCCTTTCTTTTGCCTATAGCTTACTTCGGCTCCATGGCAAAATTATGTTTTTTAGACATGAAATCCATGTTTTTTTAAGCGATTAACCATACTTTTGTCACGTACGCATTTTCCCAATATGTTATAATGAAAATAAATTTGTATATTTACTATCCATGGAGGTGACTTTATGTCAACTATCCTGATTGCCGACGACAATAAACAAATAACTTCCATTCTGGAGGAATACGCAAAAAAAGAAGGCTATACGCCCCACGTTGCCTTTGATGGGCAGGAAGCGCTTAGCCTCTATCGCAAAATACATCCCGATGTGGTCTTGCTGGACGTTATGATGCCGAAGGTGGATGGCTTTGAAGTCTGCCGCGAAATCAGGAAAGAGTTTGCAACGCCGGTGATTATGATCACCGCGCGCGGGGAAGATTTTGAAAGGATTATGGGGCTTGATATCGGTGCGGACGATTATATTGTGAAGCCCTTCTCGCCCGGCGAGGTCATGGCAAGAATACGCGCCGTCCTGCGGCGAATAACGCGGGAGGATGTAAAAAAGAGCCAATCCTTTTCTTTTTTAAGCCTTACCATCAATCTTGATGAATACATCGTTACCATCAACGGCGGCAATGTTTTGCTCACAAAGAAAGAAACGGAAATTTTGTGGACGTTGGCCACAAACAGAAACAAAGTTTTTTCTCGTGATAACCTTCTGAACAGCCTGTGGGGATACGATTATTTTGGGGATATCCGTACGGTAGATTCCCACATTAAGCGTCTCCGCGCAAAGCTGGATCAATATCCGCATGAGGGTTGGGATATCGCGACCATATGGGGTGTTGGCTATAAATTTGAGGTCAAAGCGGATGAAAAGTAGAATTGCTCGCAAGTTGCTGTTATATTTTGCAGCCGCCCTGCTTCTGTTTTCCTCTGTGCTTGGAATTCTATTTATTACAATCTTTCGTTCCCAAACCATAAAGGATAATAAAACGTATTTGGAAGCGCGGGCGGTCTCCATAGCCGGCGCTTTATCCACCTATATGGGAAGCGCCGACACCGGCGAAAGCAAAGGGATGAACGGAAGCGGAAAAGGCGGCTTTGGAGCATATCTCCGGTTTATTGACGACATTGCCATGAGCGATGTATGGATTGTGGATGAAGATCTGAATTTAATCACAAACAATCAGATGGCGGGCCAAAGCTATAATTATGCGGACTTGCCCCAAGATGCCGACCATGTTGTAAAGGAAGTATTCAGCGGAAAGACCACGTTTAGTGAAGGCTTTAGCAGCCTTTTAAACGTGCCTACGCTGACCGTTGGAACGCCGATACAAGTTGACGGGCAAATTATAGGAGCCGTTCTGCTCCACTCTCCTGTTGAAGGCGTTCACGAAGCAACCAGGCAGGGCATCGGCATATTGTCTGTCAGCATTTTAGCGGCGCTCATTCTTTCCATCGTTTTATCCATGTTTTTTGCCCTTACCTTTACAAATCCTTTGAATAAAATGAAAAACTCCACCCTGCTGCTTGCGGAGGGGAACTATACGGTTAAAACCGGCGTAGACCAAAAAGATGAAATTGGCGAGCTCGCGGGGGCCATCGACATTCTAAGCGAACGGCTTTTATTTGCAAAAAAAGAAAGCGAAAAGCTGGACAAGCTTCGCCGGGATTTCGTCGCCAATATATCTCATGAGCTGAAGACGCCCGTAACCGTTCTGCGCGGTTCCCTTGAGGCGCTATGCGACGGGGTGATAACCGAGCCCGCCCAAGTGAAAAACTATCAGCAGCAAATGCTCCGGGAAAGTCTTTATCTTCAGCGGCTGATAAACGATCTGTTAGACTTATCCAAGCTGCAGAATACCGATTTCAAGATCGAAGTGCAGGATCTAAACCTTTGCGATATTGTGGACGACATTATAAAAAGCGCCGGTCATCTGGCGCAAGAAAAGAGCATTCAAATTCGTCAAACGTCGGATGCGCAATGCCTGGCGGTGTCCGGCGATTATGGTCGGCTCCGGCAGATGCTTCTGATCGTGCTGGACAACGCCATTAAATTTTCACCCGCGGGCAGCACCATCCATGTTTCGCTTAACAGCAGCGTCCTATCGATTAAGGACCAGGGCAAAGGAATCGCGGCGGAAGACCTTCCTCATATCTTTGACCGGTTTTATAAAGTAGAGTCCGAAGAAAACAAAAGCGGCTCCGGGCTTGGTCTTGCTATCGCCAAGCAAATCGCCGATAGGCATAACATAAGCGTATCGGTTACAAGCCGGTTAGATGAGGGTACCGAATTCGTATTTCAGTTTTGAATAAAATTTATTATTTTGTCATGTATATCCATTGTAGATGATTTTTAGAGATGTGCGCTTGTTATCTGACAGTATGCAACAAAAAACACATTTGAGAGGTTGGCGCTTCTGTGATAAAATACCAATTAAAGCAGATTTCTCCCTGTATTGTCTCATTCCACACTGCTATGAGGGAGCGTATTCATGAAACTATTTATGCGAAATAAGTTGCCGGTGGCGCTCGTCACAGTCCTTGCACTTCTTGTGCTTGCAATGCCGTTTTCTGTTGCCAATGCGGTAACGGAGCTTAACACGGAGTTGGTGACCAATGGCGGGGCAGAAGCCGGGGTATCGAACATTTCAGGCTGGACAGATGATACCGGATACAGCCGCTGGAATTCAAGCGCAGCATATTCGGACTGGGCGAGCCCGGCCGCAGGCAGTAATTATTTTTACCTTTATAATCCCAGCATGGACATCCCTTTGTCCGGAACGATGTCCCAGATGATTACCCTCTCCGGAACGGAAGGAAGCGGGCTTTTTTCGGCCATTTCCGCCGAAAACGTATCCATTCGGCTCAGCGCCAGCATGTATCAAAATATCAGCGCCGGCAATGAGGCAAAGGTCATTTTAGAGGAATATGATGCGGGCGGCTCCCTGCTGAGAACCTCGCAACTCGTGAACGCCACCACATCGGGCGCCATGGGGTCTTATCAGCTCAACACCCAGGCCAATCCCGCTACCAGAAAGCTGAAGGTACTCCTTTCCGCAACCCTGACTAAAACCGGCTATGCCCAGTTCGACCAGATATCCATAAAGCTGATGGATGCTTCCACCGGAAGCGCCCCGGTCTTTGGCGGTGATTTTCCCACATTGGCCACCACGGATGCCGGGACCGCCTATACCGCAAACTTTACCATAAGCGATGCCGATGCCGGGGATGTTGACAGGCTTACGTTCAGCGCGTCCAGCACCAATATCAACCTGGTTCCCACTGCCAACATTGCCGTAAGCGGCAGCGGCGCCAACCGGACGCTGCACGTTACGCCCGCAGGCAATTTATCCGGAGAGGCGGATATTACCATAACAGCCTCCGACGGAACCAAGAGCGCCGAAGCGACATTTCATCTTATTGTCCAAAAAGTCATTTCCATGGGCACGAACTTGGTTGAGAACGGCAATGGAACCAGCGATTTGGCAAGCTGGTCCGGGAATACGGTTAATATCGACGCCACGGGAGACGGCTTTCGCACTTGCGATCCTAGCAGCAGCATGAGCCAGAACCTGGATATTTCAAAATTCTCTTCCTTAATCGATGGCGGGCAAACGGACTTTTTGCTCTCCACACAATTTCCAAGCGGGTATGGAAGGGTAAGCGCGCGCTTTTATACGGATATTGCATGCACCAATCCGATCGGCTCTTCCTTTTCTGTGCAAAGCGGCTCCGCATCGCTGACCCAAAAGATCCCCGCAAATGCCAAGGGCGTAACCATTACATTCGTAAATACGCACTGGGACTTCGTGTATATAACCATAAAGGATATCAACTTTGTGATCCTCAACAATTTCCCGAAAATAGCCCCTGTCAGCCCCCAGACCACGGCGTTGAGCGCATTGACCGTGCCGGTCTATCCCTATTACACTACCGCCAGCGCAACGCTAACGGCCACCTCAAGCGACCAGACAATCGTGCCAAACGGCGGGATTACAACCGGCGGTTCCGGTTTTAACCGGAGCGTCACCTTCACGCCGCTCAAAGATGGAACCGTTACCATTACGCTTACTTTAAACGATGGCAGCACATCCACCTCCGCCACCTTTGATGTAACCGTGCACGATCCCGCCAAGGTTTCAGGCATCGATATGCCTGCCCCCGGATTCTATGGCG
>JAYFNX010000029.1:0-72686 GCA_034933245.1 Candidatus Pelethousia sp. | reverse complement strand
GAATATAGGACCTTTTATTCCCGTTATTTTTAGTTTTCTTGTTATTTACACAAAACCCCAAAAAGAAAAATAATATATTCATCTATTGACTTTTATTTTTTGCTGTGCTATCATTTCCCCAATGTTAGTATTCGGTTCAGTCGAAGAAAGGAGCACGCCATGACGAAACACGTTGTTTCCAGTCCTGCTTTTAGCGCACCGCATAGTGCGTCTTGTAGTGCTACCTTTGCGGCTGGTACCTCCGCACTGGTTATTATACTGGGCATCGCGTGTGCGGTGTCCATTATTATTTGCAGCATTATTGGCATTGTACGCCTTCTTAGCTTGGTTGTCCTGATTAGCCTTCTGGTAGGAAACGCACCAAGCCGTCTGAGAACAGCAGCCCAATAAAGTGTGTATACTTTAGCGGCTCCGTTCGAAGACGGGGCCGCTTTTAAGTATAAAAGTGTAAAATGGAAAAGGAGAAACAAACTATGAAGAAATTTGTATGCACAGTCGTCGCGCTGATGATGGCGCTGGTCTGCTTCGCAGGCTGCTCCGCCGCACCCGCCGAGCCCGCGGGTGATGCCAGTGCTTCCGAAGCCCAGCCCGCTGCTGAAGCCGAGGCACAGCCCGCCGCCGAAGGCGGTAGCATTAAGATCGGCATGCTGGCTCCTCTCACTGGCGCTGTGGCCGAATACGGCCAGGCCGTTGCCAACGGTGTGCGTATGTATACCGAGGAGCTCAATGCCGCCGGCGGTATCAACGGCAAGCAGATCGAGCTTGTAGAGTACGATGAAGAAGGCGATAGCGCCAAGGCCGTAACGGGCTACAACTCCCTGGTGGATCAGGGCGTCACCGCCATCATCGGCGATGTGACCACCGCCCCCACCGTTGCCGTGGTTGTGGAGAGCCAGGCTGACAACATGCCCATGATCACCGCTTCCGCCACCGCTGCCTCCGTTACCGTAAATGCGGACACCGGCGCTGTTTATGAGAACATGTTCCGCTCCTGCTTCATCGATCCCTTCCAGGGCAACAAGATGGCTTCCTTTGCCGGCGAAAAGCTGGGCGCCAAGACGGCCGCCATTCTTTTCAACACCGGTTCCGACTATTCCATCGGCCTGTCCGAGTCCTTCCAGGAGCAGGCTGCGGCCGCCGGTCTGGAGATCGTCGCGGTTGAGAGCTTTGCCGATGGCGCCACCGAGTTCCAGAGCCAGCTCACCAACATCGCCGCCAAGGCTCCCGATGTGCTCTTCGTTCCCGATTATTAGAGCGTAGTCGCGCTGGTAGCCCAGCAGGCCAACGCCGCCGGTCTCACCGCCACCATGCTTGGTGCGGATGGTTGGGACAGCGTGCTGGATGTGGTTACCGATGCCGCTCTGCTGGAGGGCGCTTACTACTGCTCCGGTTATTCCACCCAGGATACCTCCGAAGCCGTTCAGGCTTTTGTGAAGTCCTACGAGGCCAAGTATGCTTCTTCCCCCAACATGTTCGCCGCCCAGGGTTATGACGCTGCCATGATCATGTTTGCAGCCGTAGCCAAGGCTGAAGAGCAGGGTCTTGAGGCCGGTTCCGATGAATACATGGCCGCCGTTATCGCCGCGCTGAACGCCACCGATATGGATTGCGTCACCGGCCATGTTACCTACGACGAGTTCAACAACCCGGAGAAGACCGCCGCGATCATCAACATCAAGGGCGGCGAAGCCACCTTCTGGGGCAAGTATTAATCCACGCCAAGGCGTATATTTGATTCGCTGTATGCGGGGGAGCCTTGGTTCCCCCGCTATATCACGGTATTGCAAATGAAGTCATAGCATTTGCCATACTGTGTATACAGCCGGGAAAGGAATCCACCTATGCTTTTCTTATCGCAATTAATAAACGGACTGCAGCTGGGCAGCATCTATGCGCTGGTGGCGCTTGGGTACAGCATGGTGTACGGCATCATCATGTTGCTCAACTTCGCCCACGGCGATATCATCATGATGGGCGGTTATTTTGCCCTAGTATCCTTTGCGGCCAGCTCCAACCCCATTCTTGCCGTGATTGCCACGGTAGCCGGGTGCGTAATGCTGGCCGTTGTTATTGAAAAAGTGGCTTATAAGCCCCTGCGCCAGGCGCCCCGCATTTCCTTGCTTATAACCGCCATCGGCGTTTCCCTGCTTTTGCAGAACCTGGCCCAGCTTATTTGGACGGCCAACACCCGCGCTTTCCCCAGCACGGAAATTATTCCGGCGCTCACCTTTAATGTGGGCAAGCTTTCTATCAGCCTGAATGTCCTCGTAACCATCATCGTGGCGGTATTCTCCATGGTGCTGCTGGCATTTCTGGTACAAAAAACCAAGATGGGCAAAGCCATGCGCGCGGTAAGCGAGGATACGGAAGCGGCGCAGCTTATGGGCATCAACGTAAACCATACCATCACCTATACCTTCGTGATTGGTTCCGCTCTCGCGGGCATCGGTTCCATCCTATATTGCTGCCGCTATCCCATCGTAAACCCCACCATGGGTTCGCTCTTGGGCCTAAAAGCCTTTGTGGCGGCGGTGCTGGGCGGTATCGGTTCCATGCCGGGGGCGATGGTGGGCGGTTTTGCCATCGGCCTGGCCGAGGTGTTAGTAACCTCGATCGGCCTTTCCGCTTGGACGGATGCCGTGGTTTTCGCGGTGCTGATCGTGGTTCTGCTCATCAAGCCCACAGGCTTTATGGGCGCCAGTATGACGGAAAAAGTCTAAGGAGGGGCACAGCATGAAGCAAACCTATAAGCGCATCCCCATGCCCGTGCGCTACCTTATCAATACGATCCTAATCATCGCCTTCCTGGTGTTGGGCAATATGATCGTTTCCGGCGGCGTGACGAACCGGGCCCAAAGCTCGCTCATCCTACAGGTAGGTATCTATATTATTCTGGCCGTATCCCTGAACATCGTTACAGGGTATTTGGGCCAGCTCCCTCTCGGGCATGCGGGCTTTATGGCCGTGGGGGCTTATGCGGGGGCTATCTTCTGGAAAAGCAGCGCTGCCGCCGCTCTGCCAACGGGCTTGGCCATCGTGCTGGGGCTCATTCTGGCAGGCATTGTGGCCGCCTTGTTCGGCGTGGTTATCGGCATCCCGGCCCTTCGCCTTCGGGGCGACTACCTGGCTATCATCACCCTGGGCTTTGGCGAAATCATCCGGGTATGCATCATCAACCTCCCGGATCTCACCGGAGGCACACCCGGCCTGATGGGCATACCCAAGCACTCCTCGTTCCTCGTGGTATTCACTGCAGTCGTTCTTTCGTGCATCATCATCCACATGATGATGAAATCCCGCCATGGCCGGGCCATCCTCTCCATCCGGGAAAACGAAATTGCTGCCGAGAGCTGTGGCATCAACATTACGTATTACAAGGTTCTTGCCTTTGCCGTATCCGCCTTTTTTGCGGGCGCGGCTGGCGCCTTGTATGCTGGTTATCAAGGTCTGCTTACCCCCAAGAGTTTCGACTTCATGGCCTCCATTAACATCCTGGTGATGGTGGTGCTGGGCGGCATGGGCTCCATGGTGGGATCGGTCATCGCGGCGGCAGTGCTTACCAGCCTCCCCCTTGCCCTGCAATCACTGAACACGTACCGCATGGTGATTTACTCGGTCCTTTTGATTGCAGCCATGATCTTCAAGCCCTCTGGCCTGATGGGAACTTACGATTTCTCCATGAGCCACCTTCTGGAGCGCGTTATCAACGCCGGCCAGCTGCGGGCGGAAAAGAAAGCAAAGAAGGCAGGTGGTTCCAATGGATAAATTGGTTCGTATTCCCGGCACGGCTCTTATTCCCGAACGGGATGTTGGTAAGCTCCCCATTCTGGATATCCGGCATTTGGGCATTGATTTCGGCGGTCTGAGCGCCGTGGACGATTTCAACCTTACCATCGGTCGCACGGAAATTGCCGGCCTGATTGGTCCCAACGGTGCGGGCAAAACCACTGTGTTTAACCTGATCACCAACGTATATACCCCGACCCGCGGCTCCATCCTGCTGGATGGCAAGGATACGGCGGGCAAAAAGACCTACCAGCTCAATAAGATGGGCATTGCCCGAACCTTCCAGAACATCCGGCTTTTTAAAGCCCTTACGGTGGAAGACAACGTGAAGATTGGGTTGCACAATGCTACGGGCTACTCCCTGGGGCAATCCATCCTGCGCCTGCCCTGCTATTGGAAGGAAGAAAAGCGGGCCCATGAAGAAGCGCTGCATTTGCTCTCCATCTTCGATATGCAGGATATGGCCGGCTGGAAGGCGGGCAGCCTTCCCTACGGCGCACAACGGCGGCTGGAAATTGTCCGGGCACTGGCTACGAAGCCCGGCATTATGTTGCTGGATGAGCCTGCTGCGGGCATGAATCCTTCCGAGACGTCGGAGTTGATGGAGAACATCCGAAAAATCCGGGATACCTTCCAAATCGCCATCATGCTCATTGAGCATGATATGAATCTGGTGATGGGCATTTGCGAGGGCATTGCCGTGCTCAACTATGGCCGCATTATTGCCAAGGGTTCCCCGGAAGAGATTAAATCCAACCCGGTCGTTATCGAAGCCTATCTGGGCAAGAAAGGAGGCGCACAGCGCGATGCTTAAAGTAGAGGACATCCACGTTTACTATGGAAACATCCATGCTGTAAAAGGCGTTTCCTTTCATGTAAACGAAGGAGAAATTGTATCCCTTATCGGCGCCAACGGCGCGGGTAAATCCACCATTCTAAAAACCATTTCCGGCGTATTGCGCTCCAAGAGCGGCAACGTTTCCTTCCTCGGCCATGATATTTCCAAGGTGGAAGCGCATAGGATCGTTCATCAAGGCCTAGCCCATGTTCCCGAAGGCCGCCGCATTTTTCTTAAGATGACGGTCATGGAAAACTTAGAGATGGGCGCTTTTACAAAAAAGGAAGTTTCGAAAGCGGATATCGAAAGCGTATTCGAACGGTTTCCCCGTTTAAGGGAGCGGCAGAACCAAACTGCCGGCACCCTTTCCGGCGGCGAGCAGCAGATGCTGGCCATGGGCCGCGCGCTTATGAGCAGGCCCAAATTGCTTATGCTGGATGAACCTTCCATGGGCCTTGCACCTTTGCTGGTGGAGCAAATCTTCGATATTATTAAGACCCTGCATGCGGCCGGCACCACCATTCTGTTGGTCGAACAAAATGCGGGGATGGCCCTGGAAGTGGCCGATCGAGCTTATGTGCTGGAAACGGGCCGCATCACCCTCAGCGGTACCGGCGCGGAGCTGGCGGATAGCGAAGATATCAAAAAAGCTTATTTGGGCGGTTAACTACACTCATTCCTCCCCAAAAAGGATTCCCAGGCAGATCTGCCTGGGAATCCTTTTTTCGTTTTCTCTTCCCGTCCTTCGCATTTTAAGGGCCTGACCACCAAAAAATCTTTTCCTAATCTAAGGCCGCTCCTTCGGGAACGGCCTAAAAGCGCCTCTTATTTTGAAATTAATAGTTTTCGGACCGAACTTCGAAATATGCGCCCGCATGGAGGCAAACAGGACAGACTTGCGGCGCCTTCTTACCCATGACCAGATGGCCACAGTTGCGGCACTCCCACATGGTCTCCTCCGCCTTCTCAAATACGGCCTGCATCTCCACATTCTTGAGCAGCTTACGATAGCGCTCCTCGTGGCTCTTCTCGATCTCCGCCACGGCGCGGAAGCGATAGGCAAGCTCAGTGAAGCCTTCTTCTTCGGCTTCTTTTGCAAAAGTAGCGTACATATCGGTCCACTCATAGTTCTCGCCTTCCGCAGCATGGAGCAAGTTTTGAGCGGTATCACCCAATTCACCAAGGGCTTTAAACCAGAGCTCAGCATGCTCCTTTTCATTGGCGGCGGTTCTCAGAAAAATATCCGCGATCTGCTCATAGCCTTCCTTCTTGGCTACGCTGGAAAAATAAGTATACTTGTTACGCGCCTGGGATTCCCCTGCAAAAGCGGTCCAAAGATTTTTTTCGGTTTTGCTACCTTTAAGTTCCATAGTATTCTCTCCTTTTTCTTAAGATTAATAACGATTACTAATATTAGAATAGCGGTATGTATCAAATTTGTCAAGGGATTTCAGAAAATTATTTTTCTTCTTGATTTTTCTCTCCTTCTAAAGTCAAAAGCGTCATCTTTATATCCTTGCCCCAGGCATAGCCTGTCAAGCTGCCATTCTGTCCAACCACGCGATGGCAGGGAATAAAAATGGCGATAGGGTTCCTGCCGCAAGCTGCGCCTACGGCACGCGCGGCGCTAGGCCGTCCCATTTGCCGGGCCAGCTTGCCATAGGAGATGCGCTCGCCATAGGGGATCTGTAGTAGCTGTGCCCATACTTCCTGCTGAAAAGAGGTGCCGGCAGGGGCTAATGGCAGCTCAAAAACAGTGCGGGCACCACAAAGGTATTCCTTGAGTTGCGCATGGGCCCGGCACAGGAGAGGCGTATCCCGTTCCGGGGCCGCAAAGGGTGGTTTTTTCCCAAAGCCCAGGTGGGTGATCGCCCCTTTTTCCTCGCATATATAGACGGTGCCCAGGGTGGTTTTACAGGAAGAATAGTGCATAGCGGGCTCTCCTTTGTCTATTATTTTTACGATCTTCTTGGCTTTTGCTCTCGGCATGATATCGTGCTATAATGATGAAAATATGGAGAAAAAGGACTATGCGCATGATCAATTTTATCGAGGCCATTTTTCACAATGCGGTTTTAATGACGGCCATCACGGGTTGGTTTGTAGCCCAATCCCTCAAGGCCTTGCTCTATACCCTCTTAAATCACGAATTCAAATTTGAGCGTCTTTTCGGCAGCGGCGGTATGCCTAGTTCCCATGCGGCTACGATGCTCGCAGCCGTGGTAGCCTCTGTGTCAGAATACGGGCCGGGCAGTTTTCAATTCGCCATTTCCGTGCTGCTGGCCCTCATCGTTATCCACGATGCGCGCGGTGTGCGGCTGGAAGCTGGCAGGCAGGCAGAAATTTTGAACAAGCTCATGCGCCATGGAGATCTCAAGGAACTCTTTCAGGATGAAGCTTATTTAAAGGAACTGGTCGGACATACGCCATTTCAGGTGGTGATCGGTTCGTTCATTGGCCTGGTGATCGGCCTCATCATGTGCGCTTATGTGTTTTAACGGGCCTTGGCAGCGGTTGAGGCAGCCGTCACACAAAGGCTAGACAGTAAGCCCCCCATGCGCAGGGGGCAAATGCAAGATCCTCCTCCTTCCAAGGCTCTCTCGTGCGCGCATGCCCCACAGGAGCGAAGCAAAGGGGCGCCACGCGTATATTGAAGCAAGTGTAGCTGAATCCCTTCTTTTGTATTTTTCAGGATAGCTTCATTATAATAGGCATTTTGCCGCTGAGCAAGCGGAATTTCCGGCTCCCGGCGCTTGTAATCGAAGTGGATGAGGGGTATAATCGCCTTTGGAAGATTTATTAAGGAAAGGTTGCGGTAAGCATGACAAAAATCGATATTTTTTCGGGATTTTTAGGAGCCGGTAAAACCACGCTGATCAAAAAACTAATTGCGGAGGCCTACCAGGGTGAAAAGCTGGTTCTCATTGAAAACGAATTTGGCGAAATTGGAATAGACGGTGGTTTCCTGCAAGACGCTGGTATAGAAATAACGGAAATGAACTCCGGATGCATATGTTGCTCCCTCGTAGGGGATTTCACCGCGGCGCTTACAAAGGTGCTGGAGCAATACCACCCCGATCGCATTCTCATCGAACCCAGCGGAGTAGGAAAGCTGAGCGATGTAATGCGCGCCGTTCAGGGCGTGGGGTCTGACGAACTTGTTCTCAACAGCTTCACAACCGTGGTGGATGCCAATAAATGCAAAATGTATATGCATAACTTCGGCGAGTTTTTCGATGACCAGATCGAACATGCCGGATGTATCGTTTTGAGCCGCACGGGCGGCCTGCGGGAAGAACGGGTGGCGGCCTGCGTCGCCCTGCTCCGGGAGCATAATGCCACGGCGCCCATCGTCACCACGGCTTGGGATGCCCTATCAGGCGCCCAAATTCTCTTGGCCATGGAGCACCAGGAAACGTTGGATGCGGAATTAAGCCGGCTTGCCGGAGAGGAAACCCATTCCCTTCATCACGAACAGGAACATGCGCACGAACACGGGCACGAGCATGAACACGAGCACGAGCATGAACATGAGCATGAACATAAGCACGAACACGGACATGAGCATGGTGCCGGCTGCGAATGCGGATGCCATGGCCATCACGCGGATGAGATTTTTGCCAGCTGGGGCGTGGAAACTCCGCATCGTTTTTCTCAGGCGGGCCTGAGCGCCATGCTGGAAGCGCTGCACGATGGCGCTTACGGCCAAGTGCTCCGCGCCAAAGGAATCGTTGCGGGAGAAGGAAGTGTCTGGCTCCATTTTGACTATGTGCCCGGTGACGCGCAGGTTCGTGAGGGCAGCGCCGGAATAACAGGCCGGCTGTGCGTAATCGGCGCCGGACTGGACAAGCCCGCGCTGGCCACGCTTTTTGAGGTATAAATCCATGGCCCAGCAGATACCGGTTTATCTCTTTACAGGATTTTTAGAAGGCGGCAAGACAAAATTTATTCAGGAAACCCTGGAGGATTCCCGTTTCAACGAGGGAGAACGCACCCTGCTGCTGGTATGCGAAGAGGGAATAGAGGAGTATGAGCCTTCCGAATTTTCAGGCAAGGGCAATGTCTATATCAAAACCGCTGAAAAGGCCGAGGACCTCACGCCGTCCAAGTTAACGGGCTGGCAGAAGCAATATCATAGCCAGCGGGTGGTGTTGGAATACAACGGGATGTGGCCCATGCAGCGGCTTTTTGACGCCCTGCCGGAGAATTGGGCCGTGTATCAAAATTTCCTCTTTGTAGATGCAGGAACCTTCCTGTCCTATAACGCCAACATGCGGTCCTTGGTAGTGGATAAAATCCAAGCCTGTGAGCTGGTGGTATTTAACCGTACCAGTGAAAAGACCGACAAGCTGGAATTTCATAAAATTGTGCGGGGGCTGAACCGCCGTTGCGCCATTGCCTTTGAATGGCCGGACGGCCATGTGGAATATGATGAGATTGAGGATCCCCTTCCCTTTGATTTAAAGGCGCCTGTGGTAGAGATTGCGGATGCGGATTTTGCCATCTGGTACCGGGATATTCTGGAGGAGATGGATAAATATTCCGGAGCAGTCGTGCGTTTTACCGGCCTAACGGCGATTTCGGGCAAGCTACCTACGGGTTGCTTCCTGGCAGGGCGCCATGTGATGACCTGTTGCGCCGAGGACATCGCCTATTCCGCGCTGGTCTGCGAATGGGCGCCGGAGTTGATTCGGTCCAATTTACAGCACCGCACCTGGACCAGGATAACAGCCAAGGTTGAACTGCGCTTTCACACGGTATACGGCCGCCGAGGGCCCGTGCTCAAGGTTATATCCGCCGGCCCCGGTGAAAAGCCCGCCAAGGAAGTGGCCACGTTCTATTAATTTATCGAAAAGGAAAAGAGGCAGGCGCACAAAATGCGTCCTGCCTTTTTTGTTTGCCTTCTGTTCCTTGGGCATACCGTTTTCAGAAGCCCATTTGCGCAAGCAGGGCTTCGCAGCCCTCTGAAACATCCCGGAACGTCGTCTCGAAATCATCCGTATACCAAGGGTCGTCAATATCTCTGGGATTATGGGTAAAATCCAGCAGCCTGTGCACCTTGCCTTGCGGGTCTTTGCCTAGGATGCGGCCCATATTGCCGATGTTGTAACCATCCATGCCCAGCAGGTAGTCATAGCGGTCATAGTCCTTCGCGGTAAGCCGAGTGGCCCGGTGGGCATCCGAAGCAACGCCATGGGCTTCCAACGTGCGCCTGGCAGGCGGATAGATTGGGCTCCCCAATTCGTCCGCGCTGGTGGCCGCCGAATCGATGCGCAGTGCATCCTCCTCCACCCCTTTCTCCCGTGCTAGATGGCGGAGCACACAGGCGGCCATGGGCGAACGGCAAATGTTGCCGTGGCAAACAAACAATACGCGCTTCATAGCTCCTCCTGTTCAAAAGAGCCGGTATAAAGCCTGTAATACCGCCCCTTTTCCGCCATCAAATCCGCATGATCCCCCCGTTCCACAATGCGGCCCTGCTCCAGCACTAGGATGGCGCGGGCATTCTGAACCGTGGAAAGCCTGTGCGCGATGACAAACACCGTTCGCCCTTCCATAAGCTGGTCCATTCCCCGCTGCACAATGGCCTCCGTGCGGGTATCAATGGAACTGGTGGCTTCATCCAACACCATAACGGGCGGATTCGCCACAGCCGCCCTTGCGATGGACAAGAGCTGGCGCTGGCCTTGGGAAAGGCCGCTTCCATCCCCTGCGAGAAGGGTATCATAGCCCTTGGGCAAGCGGGTAATAAAATCATGGGCGTTGGCCAGTTTGGCAGCGGCAATCACATCCGCATCCGTGGCATCCAACTTGCCGTATCGGATGTTCTCCATCACCGTGCCCGTAAAAAGGTTGGTATCCTGCAGCACCATCCCCAGGCTCCGGCGCAGATGATCCTTGCGGATATTCCGCACATCTACGCCGTCGTAAAGGATCTGCCCCGCATCCATATCATAAAAGCGGTTCAGCAGATTTGTAATGGTAGTTTTTCCGGCGCCTGTCGCGCCCACAAAGGCGATTTTCTGCCCGGGCTTTGCATAGAGGAAAACATCATGCAGCACCGGCTTGCCAGGCTCATAGCCAAAGTCCACGTCCACCAAGCGCACGTCTCCCCGCAGCCGGGTATATTCCGTGGCACCATCGGACCCGGTACGTTTCCACGCCCAC
This sequence comes from Candidatus Pelethousia sp., assembly GCA_034933245.1. Lineage (GTDB taxonomy): Bacteria > Bacillota > Clostridia > Christensenellales > CAG-138 > Pelethousia. Next base: position 61,894 of record JAYFNX010000029.1, on the reverse strand, counting down.
TTTCCCGTACGCACGGCGCTCTCCTCTAGCTGACCTGCCGCATCCTCCCGGACGCGCACCAACGTTACCGTACCCTGGTCTTCCTCGGCGGGCTCATCCATGAGCTTGAAGATGCGCTGGGCCCCCGCGAGGGCCATGATAACGGAGTTTAGCTGCTGGGATACCTGGTTAATAGGCATCACAAAGCTGCGGGTAAGCTGCAAAAAGGAAGCGATGGTTCCCAGGGTAAGCGCGCCCACGCTGCCAATGGCCATAGCCCCGCCGGCAATGGCCACCACGACATACATAAGGTGGCCCAAATTCCCCATAATGGGCATGAGGATATTGGCAAACCGATTGGCGTTGGTGGCGTTTTTGCATAGCTGTTCATTGAGTTTATCAAAGTTTTCTTTCGCCGCTTCCTCATGGCAGAAAACCTTTACAACGCGCTGGCCGTGGATCATTTCTTCAATATAGCCGTTCATCTGGCCGAGGGAGCGCTGCTGCTCCACAAAGAAGCGGCCGCTTTGCCCGGCGATTTTACGGGATACCTTGAGCATAAGCACGATACACACCAACACCAACAGGGCCAGGAGAGGGCTGAGAAATACCATGGCCGAAAATACCGCGATAACCATGGCCACCGAAGAAACCATGTTGGGCAGGGACTGGCTGATCATCTGCCGGAGCGTATCGGTATCGTTGGTATAATGGCTCATCAGATCCCCGTGGGTATGGGTATCAAAATACTGCACGGGCAGGGTTTGCATGTGGGCAAACATATCATCCCGAATGGTTTTTAGCGCCCCCTGGGATATTTTTACCATGAGACGCATATAGGCAAAGCCCGCGGCCACACCCGCCAGGCAGATGCCGGCTATGCGGGCTATCGCCCAGGCAAGGGCGTCAAAAGCCGGATTGGCTTGGGTAAGCATTGGCGTAATATAGTCGTCAATGAGGGTGCGCAGGAAGATGGTCGTTACCACGCCCCCAAGGGCGTTAATCAAAATGAGGATAACGATCAGAGCGCACCGCAGCTTGTAGGGACGCACGATATAGGCCAGCAGCCGTTTAACGGTAGCCTTGTCGAATTTTTGGCCGGGCATTTTTACTCCCCCGGGCATTCTACTGTTCATCAAAGTCCCCTCCCTTCGTCTGGGAATAATAAACCTCCTGGTAAATCGTATTGGATGCCAGAAGTTCCGAATGGGTGCCCACTGCGTTGATCCGCCCCTTCTCCATTACGACGATTAGATCCGCATCCTGCACGCTTGCCACCCGCTGGGCAATAATCAGCTTGGTGGTATCGGGCAGTTCTTCCAGAAAAGCGCGCTGGATAGCCGCATCCGTAGCAGTATCCACGGCGCTGGTGGAATCATCCAGAATAAGGATTTTTGGTTTTTTCAGCAGCGCCCTGGCAATGCAAAGCCGCTGCCGCTGCCCGCCGGAAACGTTGGTTCCCCCCTGCTCGATATGGGTATCATATCCATCCGCAAATGTGCGGATAAAGCCATCCGCTTGGGCCAATCGGCAAGCCCGCTCCATTTCCTCCTGCGTGGCGGCGGCATTGCCCCATAGCAGGTTTTCCCGGATCGTACCCGAAAAGAGCACGTTCTTTTGAAGAACCATGCCCACGGCCTGCCGAAGCGTTTCCACGTCATAGGCGCGCACATCCCGGCCCCCTACCTGCACCGCGCCTTGGATCGCATCATATAGACGGGGAATGAGTTGCACCAGGGTGGATTTTCCCGCGCCCGTGCCGCCGATGATGCCCACCGTACAACCGGTGGAAATATGCAGCTCGATATTTTGCAGGCATGGCTCCCGGGCATCCTTGGCGTAGCTAAAGGATACGTTCTCAAAATCTATGGAGCCATCTGCAACTTCGAAGATGGGAGCAGGGGGATTGATGATATCGCTTTTCTCCTGGAGCACTTCTGAAATCCGTTCCGCGCTGGCCCGCGAAATGGCAAGCATCACAATGATCATGGAAAGCATCATCAGGCTCACAAGGATTTGAACCGCATAGGTGATTACGCCCACAAGTTCGCCCGTGGTCAGCGTTCCCGCCACAATAAACCTGGCGCCTAACCAGCCTGCCGCAAGGATCGAGCCGTAAAGCACAAACTGCATGAGCGGCATGGCATAGCTCACAATTTTCTCGGCCTTGGTGAAGTCCTTATAGATCGCTTTGGAGACCTCGTTGAATTTTTCCGTTTCATGCGACTCGCGGACATAGGTTTTTACCACCCGGATACCCCGCAGATTCTCCTGCACCACATTGTTCAGCTTATCATACGTCTTAAATACGCGCTCAAAAATCGGATGCGCGTTGGTCATAATAAAATAGAGGCCCAAGGCCAAAATGGGAATAATTCCTACAAATGCCAGTGCAATCATTCCGTTAATTTTCAGCACCATGAAGAGGGAGAAACATAACATTAAGGGACTTCTAACCGCCACGCGGATAACCATCTGATAGGCATTTTGGATATTCACCACATCCGTGGTCAAGCGAGTTACCAGGCTTGCGGTAGAAAACCGATCCGTATTGGAAAAAGAAAAATCCTGGATTGCATAATACATATCCCGCCTCAGATTTTTAGCAAATCCAGCGGAAGCGCTGGCTGCAAAATGCCCGGAAAGTGCCCCGAACATAAGGGATACCAAGCAGGTGCCTACCAGGATGCCGCCAACCTCCAAAATGGTATGCATATTCCCGGCACCTATGCCCTGGTCAATAAGCCTGGCCATAAGGAGCGGGATCATTACCTCCATCGCCACCTCCATGGCAACGAACAATGGCGCAAGAAAAGAATCCCGTTTGTATTCGCGCACGCTGCCCAGCAGCTTTTTGATCATATGCGTCCCTCCATCCTTTTTAGTGGAAACCAGCAACGGGCGGCATCAGCCGCCCTTTCCGTCTTTTCTATAATAGCGGCTTTGGGTCGAACAATCAATCGGAGTATTAAAAAATCACATTTTCGTTGATTTTCTCGTCTAAAAGCACCACCCATGTTGATTCGCGATTTTGCATATTGAGGGGCGGGATGTATATCCCGCCCCAGGCTGTGGAATTTATATGAAAGGGATGTTCTTATTTCATCATGCTGCCGCCGCCCATGTTGTTTTCGGCATAAGCGATCATGCGCTTTACCATTTCGCCGCCGATCGAACCGGCTTCCCGGGCAGTAATGTCACCGTTGTAGCCCTGCTTCAGATTTACGTTCAGGGAACCGGCAACCTCCGTCTTTAAAGACGCAAGCTTGGCCTTGTTTGCCCCGCTGTAAGAACCGCTGTTGGTAGTCATCGTATTTTCTCCTTTCTATATTTTAATAGGATTGAGCATGGCTATATGCCGCTCACTTTTTCATGTTGGTTTCCGCATAAGCGATCATTCGTTTGACCATTTCGCCGCCGATGGAGCCGGCCTCCTTGGTGGTCAAATCGCCATTGTAGCCCTGCTTCAGGTTCACGTTCAGGGAATTGGCAACCTCCGTTTTGAAGCTATCCATCGTCTGCTTGGATTCGGGGACCAGAACTTTGTTGCGTGCCATTGTTGGTTTCACCTCCTTTGCTTGATGATGTAGCTTTAATTTGTCCCCTGTCACAGAAAATATAAGTGGTAATATATGCGCGTGTGTCACAAATTTTCAAAAAAATTTTAACAGGTTCCCCCTTACCATATCTTTGGGGGCATTTTCAGCATTTTTTATCCTTAAAAGCATCATAGGAAGCTACAATTATGGCAATACTCAGCCATAATGAAACGGCGGATTTTGAATAAGCCAGCTAAATCCACTTGGGAAAAGCAACATTATGCCGAAAATATTCCCTTGAAATTCCCCCTTCATTCCGCTTCAAAGCGTTATAAATCCGCCTTCTTGCGGGTTTTGTCACAATCGCGTCTATGTTATTCCTTGTCAGAGCGGGTATTTTGCGGTAGAATATGAGCGTAATAATATGCGTGGATACGGTTTATCAACATTATCGAAGGAGGTTTGCATATGGCAGGCACGATTATCAATGAACTCGGGCGAATTACCATAGGCGAAGATATCATAGCAAATATCGCCGGCTACGCCGCAACGGAGAATTACGGTGTGGTAGGCATGAATGCGAAAACGGCGGCGGATAGCTTTCTTCAGCTTGTAGGAAGCGATACCAACCGCAAACGCGGTGTAAAGGTTACCTTCCTAGACGATGGCGACGAGGCCGATGTGGATCTATACGTTACAATGGTATATGGCGTATCCCTTGCTGTCGTAGCTAAAAATACCATTGACAACGTACGCTACAGAGTGGAAGAAATGACCGGCATTAAAGTGAACAGTGTGAATATTCACGTGGAGAGCATCAACGCGTAACGCCGATATAACGACATAACCGTATAGCGGCATAACGGCGTTGAATTCGCGCGCCCTTTTCGGGTGCGCCTTTGGGAGGACTCACAATTTGAAAGAAATGACGATAAGCGGCGCGCTGCTCAAGGATATGTTCCTCACGGGTGCTGCCCTGCTGGAGAAGAACAAGGCCCACATAGATTCCCTGAACGTCTTTCCCGTGCCGGATGGCGACACGGGCACCAACATGTCTATGACAATGCAGAGCGCCGTCCACGAAATCAAAGCGGGCACCAGCGCTACCGTAGGCGAAGTGGCAGCCGCCGCCGCTCTGGGTTCCCTCAAAGGCGCCCGAGGCAACAGCGGCGTTATCCTTTCTCAAATTTTTCGCGGCTTTTCCAAAGCATTGGATGGCGCTGTGGAAATGGACGGAGCTATGTTGGCTGCCGCCCTCAAAACGGGGACAGAAGCCGCTTATAAGGCCGTGATGAAGCCCAAGGAGGGCACCATGCTTACCGTTTCCCGGATAATCGGCGAGTCGGTGAGCGAAAAGAGCGCAGAGGGTGCCAACGTATATAAGCTGGTGGATGTGATGATTGAGCGGGGCGAATTTGCCCTGCGTCTAACGCCGGACCTTCTTCCTGTGCTCAAGGAAGCGGGTGTGGTGGATAGCGGCGGTAAAGGCCTGCTGACCATCTTCCGTGGCTTTAAGATGGCTTTGGACGGCGAAGAGGTGGACGATCTGCCGGAAGAAGCGGTGGAAGCCCCTGCTGAAGACGCCCTCACGCTGGACGATGTAAATGACATCACCTTTGGCTATTGCACCGAGTTCTTCATCGTCCATCTGGATCATGCCCTAACGGATGAAGATTTGGACAAGTTCCGGGACAAACTCATGAAGATCGGCGACAGCGTGGTGGTTGCCCACGATGCGGATTTTGTAAAAGTACATGTGCATTCCAATGCCCCCGGAAAAATTTTGCAGCTTGCCCTTCGCTTGGGCGAGTTGGATAAGCTCAAAATTGAAAATATGCGGGAGCAGAACCGCGAGATCCAAGCCAAGCTCAAAGCCTCCGAAAAGGAGTGCGCCATGGTAGCCGTTAGCACCGGCACAGGGATTGATGCCGTGTTCAACGAATTGGGCGTGGAAGGGCTGATTCAAGGCGGGCAGACCATGAACCCCAGCATCGATACCATTGCCAAGGCTATCCGCCGGGTAAACGCACGGAACGTTTTCGTTTTGCCAAACAATTCCAATATTATCTTGGCAGCCCAGCAGGCTGCAGAGCTGGGTGAGCGCAATGTGATCGTTCTGCCCACCAAAACGGTGGTGCAGGGTATCAGCGCCGCCACGGCCTTCCTGGAGGACGCCAGTGTAGAAGAAAACGGAACCCGCATGCGTGAGGCGGCCGAGAAGGTGATTTCCGGTTCCATTACCTATGCCGTACGGAATACCTCCGTGAACGGCACAAAGATTGAGAAGGGGAACATCATCGGGCTTCTTGGCAGTTCCATCGTTGCGGTGGGCAATAATGTGGACGAAGCTTCTCTTGCCCTGCTGGATAAGATGATGGAACACGCACCGGAGGACAGCGTGGTCACCATGTTCTACGGAGAAGGCGTGGATGAGGAGAATGCAGCGGCCTTGGTGAAGGAGATGGAAGCCAAGTATCCGGATGCGGAATTCCTTTGCCAGAACGGCGGCCAGCCCTTATATTATTACTACATCTCCGTGGAATGATCCCGGAACAGCCCCTTACCTGTCTAAAAGGCATAGGCCCGCGCCGGGCGGAATTGCTCGGCAAGCTGGGCCTTTTTTCAGTGGCTGACCTTTTGTTCTTTGCGCCCCGGGATTATCGGGATTACGCCCGGGTCACGTTGGCCATGAATGGGGTTCACGGCCAGGACGCGGCCTTCTCTTTGACAATTCTTGCCCCTCCCAGGTTGGCCCGTATCCGGGGCGGCCTGAATATCCTATCCGCCCCTGCGCAGGATGATTCCGGCAAACTCATGCTAACCTGGTACAACCAGCCCTTCCGCAAGGATAGCCTCCGGGAAGGGCAGCAAATCATAGCCTGTGGCAGGGTGGATAAAAGCCGGGGGGTTAAGCTGCTTAACCCCGCCATTTTTTTTGAACTCCCCGGTATCCTGCCGCTCTATCCCCTTGCACGCGGCCTTTCTCAAAAGCAACTGCGGGATATGATGCGGGAAGCTCTTCGCACCTGCCTGCCGAGCCTGCAAGACCTTCTGCCGGAGCCTCTCCGCCTATCTTATGGTCTTCCTCCCCTTTCCTTGACCTTACAAGCTCTCCATTTCCCCGGCAATATGGAAGTCCTATCCCTTGCGCGGCGGCGGCTTGCTTTCGAGGATATGCTTCTTTTTCGTCTGATGCTGGGCCTGGCCGGCCAGGAACGCCGGGCGGCTTGCGCCATTCCCATGCCCATGGAGGGTGTGCTGGAAGCCTTTTCCCGGCTTCTGCCCTTTTCGCCTACCCAAGCGCAGCAAAACGCCATGGAGGATATTCAAAAGGATATAGCCTCCGGCCATGCAATGAATCGGCTGATTCAAGGGGATGTGGGAAGCGGCAAAACGGTGGTGGCTTTCTTCGGTATGTTTGCAGCCATGGAGGCGGGGCGACAAGCCGCCCTTATGGCGCCAACGGAAATCCTTGCCCGCCAGCACTATGAAAAGCTTTGCGGTCTCTTCGGCCCCGGTCGTGTCCGGCTTTTGTTGGGCGGCATGAAAAAATCCCAGCGAGAGGAGTCCTGGGAAGCTCTATCCTCTGGGCGCGCATCCCTGGCGGTAGGCACCCACGCCCTGCTTCGGCAAGGGGGCGTCTTTGCGGATTTAGCGCTGGTGGTTACGGATGAACAGCATCGCTTTGGCGTAGGCCAGCGAGCGGCCATGCAGGCCAAAGGGCAAGCGGGCGTCCACGTACTGGTTATGAGCGCCACGCCTATTCCCCGTACTCTGGCCTTGCTTCTCTATGGCGATCTGGACGTTTCCCAGCTTGGTGAGCTTCCGCCCGGGCGCAAGCCCATTCGGACCAGTCTGGTTTCTTTAAGCAAACGCAAGGCCATGTATGATTTTATCCATTCCCAGGTGCAAGTGGGGAGGCAGGCTTATGTGGTCTGCCCGCTTGTAGAGGAAAGCGAAGAACTTCCGGATGTATTAGGCGCCACCGAGCATTTCGGCAAACTAAAGAAAACTTTTCCCGGCCTTCGGATCGGCCTTCTTCACGGGCAGATGCCTGCCTGTGAAAAAGAAGCCGTCGCCGCGTCCTTTCGGAACGGGCTATTGGATATTCTAGTTTCCACCACGGTGATCGAGGTGGGAGTGGATGTGCCCAACGCCACGGTGATGGCCATTGAGCATGCGGACCGTTTCGGGCTGGCCCAGCTTCATCAGCTTCGGGGCCGGGTGGGGCGGGGCGGTTCACAATCCTATTGCTTTTTGGTCAGCGCCGCAAAAGCGGATGCCGCGGCCATGGACCGGCTTCGCATGGTAGCCGCCTCCCAGGATGGCTTTGCCATCGCAGAAGCGGATCTTGCCCTTCGGGGTCCGGGTGAATTTCTGGGCAAGCGTCAGCATGGCCTTTCAGAATTTTCCGCCATTGGCTTGGCCATGGATATGGGCGTGCTGCAGCAGGCCCAAGAGGCCGCCGAACGGCTTCTTACGGACCCCGCATGGACATCCGCTGCCCATCCCCTGTTGGAGAAAGCGCGCGCCCGCCTCGCCGCCACGGAGCGGCAGATCGCGCCGAACTGAGGACAGCGCTCGGCTTTTTCGGGGGCTCCGCCCCCGCTCCCCCGTCCGCTTTTAAAAAAGCGGGAGAAAACCCGCGTGAAAGGCCATAAAACAACAGCCCGGTGCATCGAATATGCGCCGGGCTTGTTTCATACTGGAAACGGCCATCTTGCTTTTGTAAATTTTTATGGTTTTTCACTAATTTGCTTTTTATTCTGCTATTAAATCATACAATGAAACTTGCGCAGCCCTTCATTTTCCGTGTCGTTCTTCTTTCTATTGTCCAACGCGTAGCGGCAGCACTGCAAAACCAGCAGGTTAAACGATACCCCGTTTTCGTCCGCTACTTTGTTTAACTCGTCGAAAAGCGCCTCCGTAAACCTGATGGTGCGTGAAATGTTCGCATTTCCGAATTTATTCTCAACTTCAAACATATAACCATTTCCAATTCTATTATTGATTTTATTTTGGCAAAAATATATGCTGGCTAATATAACCAAATTAGGTTATATTTATGAGGCGGAGTATGAACGTTGCGGTTATCGGTTCCAGGAATCTAGCGGTAAACAATCCGGGGGATTACTTTCCTCTGGAGACGAGGCAGATCATCCTGGGCTGGTCGGTAGGCATCAACCAATCGGCCCGGCTCTATGCCGCGAAGCGCGGGATCCTGGTGACGGATTACGAGCTCGCGAATAAGCCCCATGGTAGGCATGCGCCCCGGCAGCGGGCCCTGCGCAGGGCGGATGTTGTGCTGGTGTTTTGGGATGGCAAATCCAGAAGCACGAAATTCGTGGCGAATATGTGCAGAAGAATCGGCATGGCGGTTAAGCTTTACGTATATAGCTCCAAACGGAAAACGTTTCTGCTCCTAGCTTAAAGGGAACCAACGAAAGCCCGGCGCATCCAGAATGCTCCGGGCTTTAAGCTAGAGGTTTCAGCTATTTTGCTTGCTTTTTTAAAAGTAAGCCGGGGAGCCCCGCGAAACCGCTTACCTTTCCAGCAGCAGCTCCGCGATTTGCACGGTGTTGGTAGCGGCGCCCTTGCGCACCTGATCGCCGCAGCACCAGAGGGCGAGGCCATTGGGGTTGGTTAGATCCCGGCGAATGCGGCCCACAAACACGATATCCTGATCGCTGGTTTCCAATGGCATGGGATAGCGCTTGTTGGCAGGATCATCCACCAAGCGGCAACCGGGCGCGGCTGCGATGGCCGCCTGGGCTTCTTCTACGGAAACCGGGCGTTCGGTTACCACGGTGACGGATACGGAATGGCTGCGCACTACGGGCACGCGCACGCAGGTGCAGGTTACGAGGAGCTCGGGCAGGTGCAGAATTTTACGGCCCTCATTCTGCATCTTCATTTCTTCGCTGGTATAACCATTTTCGCCAAAACCGCCGATCTGGGGAATGACGTTATAGGCAATCTGATATTGGAACACCTTGGGATCCACCTTCCCACCGCGGGAGAGATCCTGCACCTCTTGCATCAGCTCCATGGGCCCGCCTGCTCCCGCGCCGGATACCGCCTGGTATGAGGACGCCACCATCGCCTTGATGGGAGAAAGCTTGGCAAGGGCGTTTATGGCCACCAGGGTGACGATGGTGGTGCAGTTGGGGTTAGAGATGATGCCATGGTGCCACTTCACATCCTCCGGATTGATTTCGGGAATGACCAGCGGCACGTCCTTCTCCATGCGGAAGGCACTAGAATTATCCACAAATACGGCGCCGGCCGCCTTGATGGCTGGCGCATATTTTTTAGCGATCTCATTCTCCGCAGCGCCCAGCACGATATCCATGCCGGCAAAGGCGCTCTTGCAGGCTTCCTGCACCATGACGGGCTTGCCCTTAAAATCGATGGTGCTGCCCGCGCTGCGGCTACTGGCCAAAGGCCGCAACGCAGCTACGGGGAAGTTCCTCTCTTCCAGAATTTTCAGCATCTCACGGCCCACGGCTCCCGTGGCGCCCAATACGGCTACGTTATACTGTTTCATCTCTCATTCCCCCCTATAATGAAGCTATTATACAACACGCGAATGGTCTTTTCAAAGTCCTTATTTTCCACGCCGACAATGATGTTAATCTCATCCGGGCCCTGGGCAATCATACGGATGTTAATGTCGTTCGCGCCCAGCGCACCGAATACCTTTCCGCTCACCCCCGGGATGAAAGCCATTTTGCGGCCCACGGTGGCAATGAGGGCGATGTTGTCCGTTATGGTAATGCTGTCCGGTTCACAGGTTTGCTTGATTTCTCCGATGATATCATAGATGCAGGGCTTCACCTTTTCCATGGATACCACCAGGGAAAAACTATCGATACCGCTGGGAATATGTTCGATGGGCACGCCGTATTTTTCAAAGATGGCCAATACGGAGCGGATGGTTCCGGTTTCAGCCGTCAGTTGGCTTTTACGTAGCGTGATGATGGAAAAATCCTTCCGCCCGGATATGCCCGTAATGAACCGCTTGCGCTCCTCCCTGGTCTCCTTTTCAAAGCTCTCCTTAATCAGGGTGCCGGGGTTCTCCGGCGCGTTGGTATTGCGGATGTTGATGGGAATATCTTTGTTGCGAACAGGAAAAATCGTTTCCTCATGCAGAACGTTGGCGCCCATATAGGCCAATTCTCGCAGTTCGCTGTACGTAATGTGGGCGATGGGCTTGGGGTCCTCCACAATGCGGGGATCCGCCATAAGAATGCCGGAAACATCCGTCCAATTTTCGTACACCCCGGCATCCACGGCCGCCGCGGCCAGAGAACCTGTGATATCGCTGCCGCCCCGGCTCATAACCCGCACGTTGCCATCCGGCAAAGCGCCATAAAAGCCCGGGAGTACCATGCGGGATTTCTCCTTGAACATCGCCGCAAGGCTGGCCTCGCTCTTGTCCGCATCCAACTTGCCGTCATACCCGAAGCGCACCCATTCCGTTGCGTCCACAAAGGAGAAGCCCAAATAATCCGCCATGAGCTTGGCCGTCAAATATTCTCCCCGGGATACCAAGTAATCGATAGACATATTCTTGTGCATTTGGGAGCGAATATGGGCAAATTCCGAGGCGAGATCCGTGGAAAGGCCACAGCCTTCCTTGATCTGGTTGAACCGTTCCTCAATCATGCAGAAAATGCCTTCGTAGGACACGCCGTATTTAAGATGGGCATGGCACAAATACAGCAGGTCCGTGATCTTATTATCATCACCAAAGCGTTTGCCAGGCGCGGAAACCACCACCACAGCCCGCTGGGCCTCCTTTAGGATGATGTCCTTCACCCGCTTAAACTGACCCGCATCCGCCAGGGAACTACCGCCGAACTTTACAACCTTTATCATAAACTTTCTCCTATTCTTCCTCCATTATGCCGGCAAAAAATACGGGCGTGCCTTCCTGGGCCAGCTTCTTTGCAAGGGCGTGCATATCGCTTACGCGCATGGGCTCCGTAACGGCCCAGCCGTCTCCCCGCTCCCGGACGTTTGAAAGATCCGCTTTTCCCCGCACATAATAGGAATGCACGGCTAATTCGTTGCGTACCCTGGCGTCCGCGGCATAATTGTGCACCCGGCCAACCCCCATATATATATCCATCACGTCCTGCATCATGTTCATTCCGGTGGGCAGGGTTCCCGCACCAGCTCCAAAGAAACTCAGCCTGCCGATATAGTGGCCATAGAGGGTGGCAATGCTGGATCGGATGGGCAGGTTTGCCTCGGGTTTATCGCAGGGAAGCAAGGTCGGCTCCACATAAGCGGTAAGTTCCCCCTGTTCCCGGCGGCAGCGCATCATCTGTTTGAAAACCAGCCCGCGTTCCTCTGCCCAGGTAATATCCTGCGCGGTAATATAGCGAATGCCAGCCGTATCGATCGCCTCTTCAGCCACCCGGGCGGAAAAAGCTAACGTAGCCGAAATGGCGCATTTTCGCTGCAGATCCAGCCCGTCGATATCGGCGCTGGGGTCTGTTTCCGCATAGCCCAGGCGCTGCGCCTCGGCCAATACGTCGGCGAATGGGGCTTTGTTTTTATGCATATTGCCCAAAATATAGTTGGAGGTACCGTTGATGCTGCCTGTGATGGCCTGAATCTCATCCAGGCGCTTGGAGCGGAGCAGGTTGAACAGCCAGGGCACGCCGCCCCCTGCGCTGGCGGTATAGCGAAGCTGCACGCCCTTTTCCTCCGCCGCCTGGGAAAGCTCCCGGAACCGAGCGCAAACCAACTGCTTATTGGCGGTAACCACGTGCTTACCCGCTTGGATAGCCGCCATCACATAGGTATAGGCAGGCTCCAGGCCTCCCATGGCTTCCGCCACCAGCTCGATCTCGGGATCGTTCAAAATATCGGCCATATTGGTGGTTAGGAACCCCTCCACAGGGCCGGGCCGCATAGTTCGAACCAGCGCCCGCTTCACCGAAACGCCGCATTCCGGCTGCCCGGCCATAATCTTATAAGCGCCGCTTCCCACTACACCAAAACCCAGCAATGCGATTTTCATACCTAATTCATTCTCCTTGTGTCTTTTTGTGAAAAACACTTGTTTTTGCACGAGAAACAATATATCATATTCACAGCGCAAATGCAAGCGTACAAATTCCGTTATTTATTTAACACATATTTTTTAAGGGATCCTGCCGCATTCATGCTATATGCTGGTATATTCTTTGGAATGCGGTATGATATAATAAAAGAAAGATGAGATTTGGAGGATACCCCCTATGCACTATCAAAGCACCAGGAACCGTATGCTTACCGCCACGGCGTCCGAAGCCGTCCTAAAAGGGATCGCGCCGGACGGCGGCCTCTATATGCTTTCCGATCCTGGTCAATATAGGTTCCCCATGGAGCGTCTTACAAGCATGACGGCCCTGGATATCTCCTCTACCGTGCTTTCCCTGCTGTTACCGGATTTTTCCGGTGAGGAAATCCGATCCATCGTGGAGGATTCTTACCGAGATAAATTTGAAACTGCGGAGCTGACGCCCTTGGTGAAAGTGGGCAATCGATTTATTTTAGAGCTGTTCCGAGGGCCCACCAGCGCTTTTAAGGATGTCGCTCTTTCCGTACTTCCCCGGTTAATTACCGCCTCCAAGAAAAAGAACAACATCAAGGAGGATATTCTTATCCTCACCGCTACCAGCGGCGACACGGGAAAGGCTGCTTTGGCAGGTTTTCGGGATGTGCCGGGAACCCGTATCATCGTGTTCTATCCCCATGGCGGCGTAAGCGCCATCCAACAAGCCCAAATGACGACGCAGCCGGGCGGCAACGTGGCCGTGTGCGCCATCCGGGGCAACTTTGACGATGCCCAAAGCGGTGTGAAAGCCATCTTTACCTCGCCGGAAGCGGCGAAGTCCCTTGCGAGGCAAGCCATGCTTTCCAGCGCCAACTCCATCAACATCGGCCGTTTGGCCCCCCAGGTGATGTATTATTTCAAGGCCTACGGGGATCTGCTGCGGCAAAGAGAAATTACCATGGGCGAGGCTGTGGATTTTGTGGTTCCCACAGGCAATTTCGGCAACATTCTGGCCGGGTACCTGGCCAAACAGATGGGTCTTCCCGCCGGGCGGTTCCTTTGTGCTTCCAATGCCAACAATGTGCTTACCGATTTCCTCCTTACCGGCGTATATGATCGCAACCGTCCCTTCCACCAGACCATCTCCCCCAGTATGGACATCCTCATCTCCAGTAATTTGGAACGGCTGCTGTACCTGGCCTGCGGTTGTGACGACAAGGCCGTAGCCGGCTATATGCAAAGCCTAGTCCAAGCCGGGCGCTATGTGCTGGAAGGGCAAGCCAAGGCGGCGATTCAGGCGGATTTCTTTGCGGGCTTTGCGGATGATGGGCAGACAAAGGCGGCCATACGCCGGGTTTTTGACGCCCATGGTTATCTTATGGACACCCACACGGCCGTGGCTTGGGATGTCGCGGACCGCTGCCCCCTTCAAAATAAGGCCGTTGTCCTCTCCACGGCTTCCCCCTATAAATTCTGCGCCGCGGTACTCAGCGCTTTGGGGGAAAAATCCGATCAAGACGAATTCGCGCAAATGGAGCGTCTGCAGCAAATTACCCGCGTGCCTATCCCCAACAACCTAGCCGGCCTACAAAGTTTACCCATACTGCACAAGGATGTAATCAATCGGGAAGACATGGAGGCCTACGTTCTTGCAAAGGCCGCCGGTCTTCAATGAGCCCCGCATAAAAGGAGAAAAAGCATGACCATGAAGAAGAGCAATTACCTGATCGTAGATAAACGTATTCTGCCGGATTATTACGAAAAGGTTCTCGCCGCCCGCGAGATGCTGCGCACGGGTGCGGTAAGGGAGGTGAGCGAAGCTGCGCGGCAGGTCGGCATTTCACGCAGCACCTATTATAAATACAAGGATTACCTCTACATGCCAAACGACGCCACCGAATGCAGCAAGGCGGTGTTCTCTCTCATGCTCAGCCATGAACCAGGCATCCTGAGCCAGCTCATCAATGCCATTGCGGAATTGGGGGGCAATATCCTGACCATCACCCAAAGCCTGCCCATTGACGGCAATGCCACCGTTCTCTTAACGCTGGATACCTCCAGCATGAGCCTTACCCCCCAAGAACTGGTGAAGCGCTTCTCCATGTTGCGGGGAACGGGCAGTGTGAAGCTGCTTGCAATCGAATAATTTTGGCACCGTTGTGAAGAAAACCGGGGGGCGTGCCTACGCCCCTTTTGTGGTGCTTTTACCAAAAACGCACCTGCTCCTCTCTCTCTTCCAGGGTTTGCATCCATCGAAAGATCGCATCTGTATCGTGCCAAAGGCCCAACCGGGCGCATTCGGCTTCAAATATCCTGTTCAACTCGCCCTCCCTCTCGCTCATGCAGCCGTAAGATGTGCCGAAACGCCTGCTATAGCGGGCGGAAAGGCCGGGAAAGTGCCGGTCCAATTGCGCATAAAAATATTCTCGGTTGCCCTCCCGCAAGGTCAGACCCATGCCGAAGCAAAGCACGCCTTTTACCTCGGCTTCCCTGCAATAAGCCAAAATGCCCCGGATATTCTCCGGGGTATCGTTTAAATAGGGTAAAATGGGCGAAAGCCATACCACTGTAGGGATATTTCGCTCCCGCAGGGCGCAGAGGGCCGCAAAGCGCTCCTTTGTCGTGGCAACGTTTGGCTCCAGAAGGCGGCAAAGGGGTTCATCAAAGGTGGTAAGCGTCACCTGCACCACGCACTTGGCCTTTTCATGAATGGCTGTTAATGCCTCCAGATCCCGCAAAACCAAAGGGGATTTGGTTTGCAAAGCCAGGCCAAAACCGTATTTTTCGATGATTTTTAGGCACCTTCTAACGAGCCCGAGCTCCACTTCTCCCGGCCAGTATGGATCGCTCATGGCCCCCGTGCCGATCATGCAGCGGCGCTTCTTGCGCCTAAGGGCAGCTTCCAGCAACGCAGGCGCGTTGATCTTGACCTCCACATCCTCAAAAGCATGATCCATGCCATAGCAGGCGCTGCGTGAATCACAATAGATGCAGCCATGGGTGCAGCCCCTGTATAAATTCATGCCGTTTCGATCCGAAAGCAGGCCTTTGGCCTCCACAAAATGCATGGGTCACCCTTTCCGTAGCGTCGCAATTTTGCGGTTGCATTTAAGCACCATACGAAAAAGAACGAGTACAATCGCCAGCAGCAGGCCGGTGAAACACCAGAAAAGAGCCCTGCCAGTGGCCAAGGCGGCATTCAGCTCCATCGCCATGCAAAGGAACTCAAGAGCCAGCACGCCGCCAAAGAAGCGACGGATGCGGCTATAATGGGCAATTTTGGAATCCGCATCCGTATAAAGCTCAAAAGGTTCTTCCGCCGCTTGGCGCCGAAGATATACCCAACGGTACCATTTTCCTACCGGCTCTATACCCGCATCCCGCATAAAGGCAGTAAACTGCTCTTGTTCCCGGGCGTCGCCCGGCATTAAATCAATGCGGTAAATATATTCCCCAGGCTCGGATGGTTCAAAGGTATAGACGCCCATACAAAAATGTTTGAATGCCCAGCCCCCGGCAGACATGCTTTGCAGCCATGCCTCCTCCGCGTCCTTGTCGTAATACAATTTAAACTTGCGCATGCCGGTTCCTCCCATCCGATTCCATATAAATTTGGGCATTATGAAGCAGCTCCCTTAGCCGGGATATTTCCTCCTCCAAGGCGGAAGTTCCCAATGGCGTTCGCAGGTATTCCTTTTTTCTCCTAGCGTCCGTTTCTTCATGATAGAGGATGATCCAGCCCTTCTCCAAGAGCCCGCTGATCGCGCCATAAAGGGTACCGGCCCCCAGAACCAACCTTCCCTCCGTCATGGCGGACACCTGCTGGATAATGCCATAGCCGTGATTTGGCTCCCCCAGCGATAAAAGAATATAATACAGCGCCTCCGTAAGCGGCGCGGCCTTACCCATTACCAATCGCCTCCTGATATATCGTCATGTGACATGTTTAATATATCCTATGACGAGATATCTGTCAATCGCATTTTTTATATGTAGACCTGCATGTTGGTCATGGGCAGCTTTGCGCTTCGCGGCTTGTGGCTCTAAAGCATTGTAAGCGGCATGCGCACATGCAAAAAAGTGGCTAAAAGCCACTTTTTTGCTTGAAATCGTCCGTTACAGCATGCTGGAAAGCACGGAAGCCTTTGTGACAATCCCGCGAAGGGCCCCGCCTTCATCTACCACGGCAATGGGTACCCGCGCTTGGGCGGCAACGGGCAGCACATCGCTTACCAAGGTATCTTCGGACACGGTGGGAACATCCTGCTGGAGCACATCCGTAATGGTTCGGCTCTCCTGATGGGCGCGAATCGCCTCATCGATGGTAAGAATTCCTTTCAGGCGCATGCCCTGGCCCATTACATATACGCTGGAAACACCGTTGGTGTGCATTTCGCGAATGGCATGGGTAACGCTGTCCGTGGTGCGAACCAGGCAGGCAGGCTTGAGCATAATGTTGCGCACGGTGAGCACGCGGGTCTTATCCGCGCTGTCTATGAAGGTACGAACGTAGTCGTTTGCCGGCTGCTGGCTCATCCGCTCCGGCGTATCGATCTGCTCCAGGCGGCCGTCCCGCATGATCGCCACCGTATCCCCCAGCTTAAAGGCTTCGTTTATATCATGCGTGATGAAGATGATGGTCTTGTTCAGCTTTTTCTGCAGATCCATCAGTTCAAAATGCATATCGTTGCGCACCAGCGGGTCCAAGGCGGAAAAAGCTTCGTCCATAAGCAGGATTCCCGGCTCGTTGCAAAGTGCGCGGGCAATGCCCACCCGTTGCTTCATGCCGCCCGAAAGGCTTGTGATGGGCTGCTTTTCCTGGCCCGCAAGGCCCACCATCTCAATAAGCTCCATGGCTTTACCCTCTCGCTCGGCTCTTGGCACGCCTCGAACCTCCAGCCCATAGGCCACGTTCCCCAACACGTCTCGATGGCTCATGAGGCCGAAGGACTGGAAAATCATAGAAATTTTTTCCCGTCGATAGGCAATGAGCTCCTGCTTGGAAAAGGTGGAAATATCCCTGCCTTCAAACAGGATGCGGCCTAATGTGGGCCGGTTCAGCAGGTTAAAGCAGCGAACGAGTGTGGATTTCCCGCTTCCCGAAAGGCCGATAATGGTTAGAATCTTCTCCCGTTCCACATCGAAGGATACGTTGTCCAAGGCCACGGTAACGCCGGTCTTTTCATACACCTCGTCCTTGCCCGCCCCAGCGGCCAAGAGCTTTTGGGCGGATGCCTTATTGGGGCCATATAGTTTCGAAAGAGACTCTACCCGCAGAATTATATCTTGTTGTTCTTGTTCACGAATCAATTCCTGTGCTCGTTGTTCCATCCTGGCGCACCTCCTTCGTTTCAAATTTGTTTTTCTTGGAATCCCGCTTCATCCATCCCTGGGTAATCCGGTCCATAAGCACGGCGATGATGACAACCGCCACGCCCGCGATGAATCCGCGGCCGATTTCGTTGCGGTTCACGCCAATGAGAACCTCCGTGCCCAAGCCCGAAGCGCCGATCATGGAGCAAGTAACCACCATGGCCATAGCCATCATGAGCGTCTGGTTTACACCCGTCATAATGGTAGGCATAGCTTGGGGTATCTGCACCTTGAACAGGGTTTGGATCTTGGTGGCGCCAAAGGCGCGGCTAGCCTCCACCACCTCGGCATCCACCTGCAAAATGCCCAAGGCCGTCAAACGGATAACGGGCACAATGGCATAGATCACTGTGGCAATTACAGCCGGCGCCTTACCGATGCTAAAGAGCATGACAGCCGGGATCAAATAAACGAATACGGGCATGGTCTGCATGGTATCCAGCACGGGCCGCATAATCCGGTTGGCCCGGGAACTGCCGGAAAGCAGGATGCCGATAGGGAATCCCAGCACCAATGCGATCGTCACGGAAGCCAGCACCACGGCCAGCGTTTCATTCATGAGTTCCCAAAGGCCAAACACGCCAATGAGCGATAATAGCGCTCCATAAAGAACGGCCTTAGTGGGTTTCCCGGTAGCTAAATAGCCAAGGCCCACCACCAGCAGGATGAGGAGCCACCAGGGGATAAGGCCTAAAATCCAATTGAAGAAGTTTACAAAGGCGATAAGCCCGTTCTTGATTCCCCCAAAAACATCGTCATGCTTGCGGGCAAAATCCTTTACGCTGTTATCAAAATCCGACGTATTGATGGATAATGCAAAGGGGAATCGCGTTTTTTCCGTTTTTTCTTCTTCCCCCCCCAGGGCAGCCCGCACGTCCGCCGCCTGGGCAGGCGTTAGCCATTCATCCAGAAGGGCGTCGTTCTGGCGAAGGAACCATGCGGCCGCTTCCTCATAGGATGCACTGTTTTCTTGAATATAGGAAAGGGCGGTACTGGTCAACGCAGAAGAAGTATGATACCGCTCCAGGAAGGCCGCATAATCCGGCTGTGCTTCCACAAAGGTATTGCTGGCCTGAATGGTTACCCGCACGGCAGGGCAGGCCGTTTCGCCCAGCATATACCGTTCGGCATCGTAGGGGGCATCCTCCAAAAGAACAAAATCATACATGCCCATCAGCCAAGTGGGCTCCCAATAGTAGCCCACAATGGGCTCGCCCTTTTCATAGGCATTCGCCAAGGCCGCCGCCAAGGCCGCCTCGGAACCGGCTTGTACATAATTGTA
The DNA here is from genome assembly GCA_034933245.1 of Candidatus Pelethousia sp. Classification (GTDB taxonomy): domain Bacteria; phylum Bacillota; class Clostridia; order Christensenellales; family CAG-138; genus Pelethousia. The sequence goes on along the minus strand of JAYFNX010000029.1, from coordinate 42,669 downwards.
CATGGCATCCAGCCCGTAGTATTCATACTTGGCGTGCATGATGCCATCCACCTCCCAACCGGGGATCGCACCATAAACGCGCCCCTTGTCCGGCGCTTCTTCATCCTTAAATACCTGGGGATATTTTTTCAAATCTTCCACCGTGTGAAGATCCGGCGCCAACGCTTCGATGCCACGTTCCGGGTCTCCCTCAATCACATAGCGGGGCACATACAGGCCCTGCATGTTGTCGTCAAAATTAACGCCAAGCTCCGTAAACCGGCCCGCTGCCAAGTCCGTGGGATAGGTGGCGATGTTATCCGTCCAAGCCTCCATATGCACATCCACATCCCCCTTTTGGATTGCTTCGTGCAAAATAGTCGTGCTGCCCGGCACCTCTTCCCAGTTTAGCCCAAAGGCTTTTTCCGCGATGTATCCAGCCACGGCGTTGTGAAACTTGACGCTGTCCCAATTGGCATCTGCAAATCGAACGGTATATGCTTCGTCCAGAGCAAAAGCCGACGAGCTGGCCGCAAGCGCCACAAGCATAGTCAGGAAGAGCGCCCATGCTCTTCTTATTCTCATGGTAAAACCCACCTTTCTTCTATTATTCTTCTAGTATACGGCGAAGTGACAATCTTATTATATGTTTAGATTGTCATTATGTCAAGGACACGGATTGTCGAATTGTATTCGGGGACATAATATGCTATATTAATTCTGCTGGGCATAGGGCCCTGGATAAAAAAAGGAGGCTCGCATATGGAGCAAACTGAACGGGACTGGGATAAAGCCTCAATTTACGCAAAAATCGCGTATGATATTGCGGCGCGCATCGCTTCCGGCGAATTGGCGGAAGGGACCCGCTTTTCCGGCCGTTCCCTTATGGGTTCTTCTTATCATGTTTCCCAAGAGACCATTCGAAGGGCTATGAAGCTTCTTTCGGATATGGGCATTATAGAGATACGGCAAAACAGCGGCGCGCAGGTAGCTTCCCGGGAAAAAGCCGCGGCTTATTTGGAAAAAAGACGCCTCGGCCGGGACATGCACGCCCTTAAAGCGGAACTTCGAACCATGACGGAACAACGCACCGCCTTGGATAGCCGCATCGACAAACTGATTTCCGAAATTCTGGACCTTAACGACCGGTTTGAGAAAAGCAACCCCTTGCGCAATTATGAATTTCAGCTTGGTGAGCATTCCCCCATGCTTGGCTGCACTATCCGCGAATGCGATTTTCGGCGGAATACGGGCGCGTTAATCGTAGCCCTCAAACGGGGCGAAGAAATTCTTCTTCCGCCAGACCCGGATACCCCCCTCTCCCGGGGCGACATATTGGTTACGGCCGGTAGCCCGCTCAGCGCGATTCACGCAGAAGCTCTTATTAAAGGAGAACCGTTATGATCATTTTACAATGCTCGGATTCCTTTCTCCCTATCGTGGATGGCGTGGGCCGCGTTGTTTATAATTACGCGTACACGCTCGCTGAAAAGGGCCATGAGTGTTATGTGTGCGCGCCTATGCGCAATGCCGGGTACCGGGGAGGATGGCCGTTTGAGTTGGTGGATTTTACGGGCACGCCTGTGCCGGGTTCCCCTCAATATACCATGGGTTTCCCCGTGCTGGACAAACACTACCATGCCCGTATGAATCGAATTGTGCCCCAGATTGTTCACGCGCATACGCCGTTTTTTGCCGGGCAGGAGGCAATGCGCATATCCCTCAAGCATAACGTTCCGTTGGTTGCCACCTTCCATTCTAAATATTATGACGACTTTTATAAGGCCACGGGGGGTAGCGGGCGTTTGGCTACGCTTGGCGTGAAGCTGGTGGTGGATTTTTACGAACACTGCGATGAGGTTTGGGCTGTAAGCCAGCCTTCGGCAGACGTGCTGCGCGAATACGGTTATAAGGGCGAGGTCGTCGTGATGGAAAACGGGACGAATCTTGCGCCCATTCGGCCGGAAGATAAGGCAAGGGCAGCCGAATTTGTCCGAACGAGTCCAGATGAAAAAATTTTACTTTATGTCGGCCAGCTCAACTGGAAAAAGAACATTCTGCACATTTTGGAAGCCTGTGCACGGATGAAGAAGCAAGGCGTCTGTTTCCGTCTGGCTCTCGTGGGCCAAGGGCCGGATGAAGAAGCGATTCGGGAAAGGGTTGTTGCGCTTGGCCTTTCAGAGCAGGTGGTCTTCACGGGCCATATTCTTGACAATAGCCTATTAAACGGCCTGTATCAGCTGGCTGATTTATTCGTCTTCCCCTCCGTGTATGATACCTCTTCCCTTGTGCTTCGAGAGGCTGCAGCAATGGGAACGCCGTCGGTCGTAACGGCCGGGAGTTGCCCCGCAGAGGTTGTTCACCATGGGGAAAACGGTTTCCTAGCTGAAAACACGTCCGAGGATTTAGCGGGTGTCATCCATTCGGCTCTTATGCGGGATGACCTTTCTTCCATTGGGGAACGGGCTCGGAACACCATTCCGGTGCCTTGGTCCGTCATTTTAGATAGGGCCTTAGCCCGCTATACCGCGCTTATTGAAGCCTGTTCCCATTTGGAAGCAAAACCTCGGCATGAGGCCCTACGGGAACGCATTCGATGCCGCTTGGCCGCCCAGCAAAAAATAGAGTAGTTTAGATAAAAATAAGTTGACTTTAAGCGAAAAAACTGTATAATGGAATACGCGGCATATTTTGCGCTCGGTTCGTCTAGTGGCCTAGGACACCGCCCTCTCACGGCGGGAACAGGGGTTCGACTCCCCTACCGGGTACCAACATTGTATACTAACATAGTTATGCGTCCGAAAAATCTAGACTTTATCTGGATTTTTTCGTTTTAGAAGCCCATTCGCGGCGCGAAAGATTTACCATAGATATAAGAACGCCCATAATACCCAAATAAGTATAAAGCCGCTCCCGGCACTGACGATTCAGTGCTTGGAGCGGTTTTTTGCGTTTTCAGAATCATTTCTTACCGATTTTCACCCTCCAGGCTAAACCGGTATCGACCAAGCATTAACGATAAAGATGACGCAAGCTGTTTTTAATTTAACGATGTGATGCATTGGGCCCAACACACGTCGATATAACAAGTTCCAAAGATGTGCTGCAGTCGATGTTCAGCCGCTCCAGTAGGTTGGCGGATGAGGTTTTGCAGGCATCGAGTTTTAGAAATGCATAGAACGCCAGGGTATCCTCTATCCACGCCTCCAGAATCTCCATTGCCTCAGTTCATATTGCTCCGGAATCTCGCTGACCTTGCTCCGGGAATGATTCTCTATTCCCAGGCTGCGGTCTAGTTTCTCCATCTCCAGGTTGCCATACATTGCACGAGCGCCTCTTGGCTGGCCTGAATCAACGCCGCCACACTTGCATTTACGTCCCGCACAAAAATCGGGGGATATCCGCGGCTGTGCAGCTTTTTCCGCACCCGCTTTCGCATTGTAAGCCAGCTTACTGCATGCGTTCCCATAACCTGCTTTGCTATGTTCTTCGCCGTTGCGGTGTATGCGTCTTTTTCCATTCAAATAACCTCCGTTTGGGTGCTTCTATCTTACTTACATCCTCCCGGAGGTTTCCACAAAATATGGCGAAGTCTCAAGCAATCAGTTCAAGCCGGTGCTTACGTCTATCACGAATTGTACACAAACGCTGCTTCCAATCTTTAGGGCTGCTTCGTCAAGTTGAAAGTTGTTGTTATGGGGTAGGCCTACATATCCTTTTTCTTCGTTTTTCGTGCCTAGGCGGAAAAACAGGCCAGGCTTTTTGGTCAGATAGAAGGCAAAATCCTCCGAGCTCATCTTGGTACGCATAGGAACCACGTTATCCTTGCCTACGATCTTTTCCGCGCTTTGCATAAGCTGCTGGGAAAGAGAAGGATCGTTATACAGGCAGGGATAACAAACCTCCGCAGTCACCTTTGCGGTGCCGCCTACCTCTTCGGCAGCATTCTTGCATATGCTTTCCATGCGTTGGACGATGTGGCGCTCCACGTTCATGTCATAGGTACGGATAGTTCCCTCCATTACCGCATAGTCCGGAAGTACGTTAGCGGTAGCCCCTGCCTGAAATTTGCCTATGCTGCATACCCGCTGGGCAAAGGGATCGAGCTCCATGACCTGCATCTGGGTAATACCGGTATAGGCGCGCACAGCCATGGCCAGGGCATTTTTCCCATTTTGGGGCAGGGTCCCATGGGCGGCCGCGCCAAAAAATTCCAGTTTAAAGGGCCGCATGGAGGCCATAGACATACCGGGGCAGATGCCTACGGTACCGGCGTTGAGCCAATTCTCGATATGCATCCCAACAACCAGATCGATGTCGTCCATCACACCGTCATTAACCATATATTCCGCACCGCTGTAAGGGCCTTCCTCGCTGGGCTGAAACAGAAGCTTGATCCGACAGGAAAGCTTATCCCGTATAGCGTTGAGGGCCTTGGCCGTGCCAAGAAGCATGGCGGTATGGGCATCGTGCCCGCAGGCGTGCATTTTGCCCGGTTCCTGGGATTTGTAGTCTACCTCGTTAATTTCCTCTATGGGTAGCGCATCCATGTCGGCCCGCAGGCCAATGGTAAAGCTGTCATGGTCGGGATTGATGGTAGCTACAACGCTGCTTTTTCCATACTTTTCAGTATGGGGGATGCCCATAGCGTCCAGTTCCCGTTTTACCAGAGCAATGGTCCTGGGAAGCTCGAACCCTAATTCCGGGTGCCTGTGCAACTCCCGGCGAATATTAATAATATACTGTTCGTCAATCCAAAAATCAATGGCCATCGTTTTTATATCCTTTCTATAACGATGTGTTATGGGGCTAAAAGGGTCCTAAGTTGACTATGACGGCGATTGCCAGGAACACGCCGCCTATGCAGATGTTGAGCAGAAGCCATTTCCATACGAATTTCAGCCACTTTTCATAGGGAACACCGCCAAAGGCAAGGCCCGCCATGGTAACCGAACTCATGGGAAGAATTTGATTGGTAAAGCCGTCGCCAAACTGGAAGGCCAGCACAATGGTTTGCTGCGTAATGTCAAGAATATCCCCCATGGGAGAAAAGATGGGGATGACCGCCGCTGCCTGGCCGGAGCCGGAGGTGATAAAGGTATTGATGATGATGTTGACAAAGTAGAGCATCTCGGTGGCCAATACCTTGGGCAGGCCCACCATCCAGCCGGAAATGGCATGAATCACGGTATGGATGATCTTACCGTTGGTCATGACGATTCCGATGGCAGCCGAGACGCCGATAATCAAAGCGCCAAAGGTCAGCTTTTTACACCCTTCTAAAAAGATTTTCGCCAGCTCGCTGGGGCCATAGCCATAAATTAGGCCGCAGACTATACCGGTGGCAAAAAACACTGCCGGTATTTCGTCATTGGCACTCCAGGCATGGATGGCCCCGTATACTACAAACCCAAAGCCCAAGATGAAGGCTGCCAGAACCAGCTTGCGACGAGGGGTGAATTCCGGCAAGCTTACATCCTGCGCTACCGTAACCACGCCGTCCACACCATATACGGGGCTGCATTCCGGATTTTTTTGAATGCGCTTAATATAACGTATCAGGTATAAGAAACCCGAGGCCCATAATACAAGGGTCACCAACAGGCGGAATTCCCAGCCGGAAAACAGGGGCAGGCCGATGATGCTCTGGGCTGTGCCGGTGGTGGCAGCAAGGAAAGCACCTCCACTGAAACCCAGATTCATGCTCATACCAACCAGCGCGATACCCGACAAGGCGTCTGCGCCCAAATTAAAAGCGATCAACAGTCCCAAGGGAAAAAAGGCAACGATGGCATTGCTTACCCCGATGGCCCCCATGGTTACAAAGCAAAGCATTAGTAGCGGTACCACAAGATACAGTTTAGCCTTGAGCCGGAAAGCAAGGCGTCCGATGGAGGCTTCCAGCGCGCCGGTTCGATTGACGATCTCGATAGCGCCGCCGATCACCAGGATCATGAATATGATGCCGGCCTGCTTGACCAGCCCTTGGGGAAAGGCCTTGACCACCCCCCACAATCCCACGGGGCTTTGGGCCACGTAGTGAAAGGAATCCGGGTCCACCACCTTCCGGCCCGCCACCTCCACCATATCGTATTGCCCCGCCGGGACAATATAGGTAAGGATGCTGGCCATAAGCACCAGGCAAAAGATCAGTACAAAGGCATGGGGCACCGTGAATTTCTTTTTCTTGCTTTGGGTAGGAACACTCTCCATATTCTACTCTCCTTGTTGCTTTGTCGGGCAAATCAGATTTCGTCCAATGGGTAAATAGGCCTCCTGCAACGCTTGTAGCTGGTGACTATTTGAGGGCTCTGCGGAGCCAACCCGGGTACCTCTACGTCTATGGTCTTGAAGGCCACCTTGCCAAAGGAGTTTTTGTAATGCAATGTAGATTTGGTGACCAGTATCTTTTTATCTTGGGGCATGATGCCGCAGGCGCGATAGGCCTCCAAATCCCAAGGCTGTACCCGGTTGGTCGTCGTTATGATCTCTATACCGTTTACCACCAGAACCGCAGTCTTTCCCATACGGTTTTGAAGCCCGTGGCTCATTTCGTCTCTGTTGGTATACGTCCCGTCCAGCAGCGCCTTGACATAAGCTGTGACATTAATGGGAGCGCCAAGAATATCCGGGCTGGTTTTTCCTCCAAGAGACACCTCCACCATATTGCCTACGCCTGCTTTTTCAGCTGTTTCTACGGCTTGAGGATCCACGATGGTGGCTATTGCTACGTTTTTTACCTCCCGTTCCAATAAACGCCTCAATATGTGCGTACCGTCGCTGCCGCTTCCCGCACCGGGATTGTCGGCTACATCAGCAAATACAAAGGGTGCGCCTTCATTTGCCGCAGCTTCATCGATCGCTTGGTCAATGGTGTAAAAGTCTCGCACCAGCAGTCTTCGATCCTCCCATATTTCCTGCGCCAATGTATCGGCAATGTGTTGTGCGCGCGTCTTGTCGTTATCCGTTACTGCAATAACGGCCACGCCTTGCTCCTCCAAGTCAGCCGGGAAAAAACCATGACATACATTTACGCCTAGCACGCCGGGCATCTCCTCATATGCATGTTCCTTATCAACAAACTTTTTCATCTGCGGCAATGCCGTTGGCATATAAGAAAGCAGCATAGGAAGCTTATGGCAGGCCATGGTGGGCTTGACCCTACCGCTCAGCGTATCATACATGCAGTGGGCCGCCGCTAAGCCCGCCTCATACATATCCGTGTGAGGATAATAATCGAATACAAAAAACGCTGTCGCATTGGCTATCATGCGCTTGGTGATGTTGGCGTGGAGGTCCAGGGAGGTAATGATGGGGATGTCCGGGCCGACTTGCGCGCGAATGGCTTCCAACAGCAATCCCTCACCATCATCGAACTCCGTAAGCACCATGGCTCCATGTAGGCACAGTAGAATGCCGTCCACATGTTCCAGCTCTCGTATTTTCTCCAAAATGGCGTCTCGGACGGTGTAAAACATATCCATCGTAACAGGCCCCGCCGGCATGGCGTTTAAAGCAATTGCAGGAACAAGGCAAAAGTCAGGCTTGTCTGCAAAAACATCAAGGAATGCGCCCACTTCTGTTTTTACGTTTTTGTAATACTGTGGTATTTCATTGTTACGCAAAAAAATGCGCGCCCGGTAAGCGGTCTCGTCCGTAAGGTTGGGCGAAAGACAGTTGGTTTCGTGTTTAAACTCGGCAATCAGGATGTTTTTCATATTTGCTTTCCCTTCTTCGCATTGCATATTTATTGCATATTCAGATACGAATGCTTTTCTTTCGTGTCGGCTTATGATAGTATACAGGCAATATATTCACCTTTTCATATCAATTTATCGAAACACGAGGATGCCGTTTTGCAAACTTTGAACAGCCAGCCCGTAGAGATCATCTCGCTTCGATCTCTGGAGAAAACAGATGCGCCTTACCATGCCTACATCATCTCCGAACGTACCGAAAACCGGCCACTGCATTATCATGACTTCTACCAGATTTGCTTTGTTGCCCAGGGGAGCATCATTCATCGGTATGAAAACGGCCAGATGCACCTTTACATGGATGATGCGTTCATCATCCCGCCCGGGTTTGTTCACAGTGTAATGTTTCCGGACCCTAACGCCCTGGTCTATTCTCTCTATTTTAAGGCGGAAGTCTTTTTTCAAACGTCGAGAACCTTTTCCGGTGCCTGTAAGTTTCTTACGGCTCTGAAGTTGGGAAAGGGAAGTGAAAGCCAACGCAACATCCGGCTTAAAGTGCGGCTGGACATGGGCCGCAGCGCTACCTTTCGGGCCTTGATGGAATGTTTGCTACGGGAAATACAGGCGGGTAGCGTCGGTAGCTTTTCCACCACCTACGACTTGATAGACGCCATGCTTCTGATTATCGCGCAATCGTATTTTTCCCAGTCTTACGGAAAGAAGCAGCTGCATAAGCTGGACGAAAACCGCGAAATCATACGGCGCTGTATCGCCTATATCGATCAAAACTATATGCAGGAGCTGTCCGTAACCAAGCTTACCCATCAGTTTGCCATCTCCCGAACCACTTTTAATTTGATTTTTCCTACTATGGCCGGGGATTCCTTTAAACGCTACCTTACCCACAAACGGATTCAGCATGCGGTGCAGCTTGTGGGGGTTGCAAACCTTTCCTTTACCCAGATCGCGCGCATGGTAGGCTATGACGACTTTTCTACCTTCTACAGAAATTTCACCAAAATCGTGGGTGCTTCGCCATCCCAATACCGTAAAGAGTTGGAAGAAGGTGTCCTATCCAGCTAGTCTTGAGACCATTGTCCCAGTATACGTTACATCTACATTCAAAACGAATACAGGGCGGTGAATAAGCTTGTAGGTATAAATTTCCAATCTGAGCAGAAAATAAAAGGACTCGCTTATGAATTGTTCTCCTCTTTTCCAAACAAACTTCGCCAGTTCGGCCGCTTTTTTATCCAACACATCCCCATCGGCAACAAATAGCACCGATGTGGAAGAAGCAGGGCGGTCCATGGACGCGAAGCCGAAAAAGCAGCATCCAGCAGATTATGGGCAAAATAAGGCTGGATGGACTTTCCCGGCCCATGCAGGGTGCAGCCGTCGGTGGAAGAAATGAGAAGAGGCAAGTATCGCAAGGCCGTTTGAGGATTGACCGTCTCGCTGATCTTCACAACAAACATCTTGGTGGCAAGATAACCCACCTCCGTACATGTGAATACAGCTTCTCCTTTTAGCCCACGAATAGACTCATGGCGAACATGGCTAAAAACCCCAGCACCACATTGATGGCTACGCATATGCCGTAATATTTGCCGCTGATTTTGGTCGCACCCAAGATCCGGCCTAAATACTGCACGGTTCCCGTCATCATGACCACGGCTGGGAACAGGATGGCACAGTTTGCCGCGCTCAGTTCTCCCGCCAAATACAACCCGGAGGCCGCGCCGGCCGCACCCACGCCGGAAAGTAGGGCGGAAATATACACTGTGGCAGCCGCGCCAGGTAGTTTTACCACACCCATGATAGGCGCGAATACCGTGGAGATCACGTCCAGCAGACCGGTCAGGCTCAGGATATAGATAACCATAAAAGCCATCATCACATTAGGCATCATGGAGGTGGTGGAAATTTTCCAGCCCTTGTTGGCACCCTCCACGAAGGCTTGCAGAATGGATTTTTTTGGGGCTTTGCTTTCCATCAGTTTTGCACCTCCACCTTTTTATTGCTCTTACCGTCAATCAGCCGAATGAAATTAGCTGCCGCCAGCTTGCCGATGACGATGACAAGCAAAGGAAGGCCTAAGCCAACGCCCGCCTCTTCCATAATGGCAAAGAATACGCCGCCAATAAGAAAGAAATTGGTGATGGTTCCTCCGGCTGTAAACTGAAAAGTTGTAAAGATATTCCGTTCTTTTTCGGTTATAAGGCCTTTTTCCAGCAGGTCGTTGGTCATGCCGGACCCGGCATCCGCCGATTGCAGACTGCTGATGAGGGCCAGGCCAGCAATGCCGGGGATTCCCATAAGCGGCCTGAGCAGGGGGGTTAGCAAACGCTGAGCAGCCCGAAGGCCGTCGTAATGCTCGATGATGGACACGATCGCAAGGGCGAACATCACAGTGGGCATAACGGTCAGAGCCATCAAGAACCCGTCTTTCACTCCGACGCCCCCTGTGCCTTTAAAGTTGGCAGCTAGGGTACCACTGCCCTCCGCAAGGGTTCCTAGCTTGCCAAAGCTACCCAGCAGAGTGTTAAAATCCAGCACCTTCAAAGCGCCACCGAAAGCGCTTTTAAATATGCCACAAAAGAACAGAATGCCCAGTATTAAAGCCAAATAGCCATACCACTTTACGGGTTGATCATCCATTAATTTTGGATTGGCCGCCTTTGATTCCATTTAGTACCTCCTGAAAGTGTAAAATTGTAGTTCGACATGTCGATTTGCGCTATTTGTATGATAGGGTATTGGCGCCAGAATGACCATTGCAAAACGGCCTGGAAATTTTGCAGTTTGCGCAATTATTTTTCAGCATGCCGGACTTATTGTACTAATGAATAAAACGAGTTTTAGCTATTTCTTGCTTTTCCACGCTACGTAGTAAGTCCTCCTCACATCGAACACAGCTTGTAAGGAGAACGCAACAATGCTGCTCACTTCAGAAATGACCTGCAAAATGACGTCCAGAACATGGGCAACAATGCGCTCTATAAATGTGCCGGGATGATTAGCTTCGGCGGTATCCGATATGGTGTGCCGTAGAAATATAGCGGCAAGGAAGTATGTACCCGTCTGTGCGCCGGTTTTCGAGAGATTTATTATGGGGAAACACTGCTGGGAAACGCAAAACGCAATACTGTTCGGCAACATTGTTTTTCTACGGGGACAGTACGGTACCCCCACAGTAAGAACCGGCATTCCGTACCTTTTCCATGTGCCAAAATCAGGATAACCGCCGCATAGCCGGCGTGATGATCCAAAGAAGGCCTCCTGGCATTACGTGGGCAGTCGATTCGTCAAAATGGTAAACCGGTTTTTCTTGAAATCGATCAGCCCTTCGCTACGCATGCTCGATAACTCGTGGGAAAGCGTACTGCGGTTTACGCAAAGGTAGTTTGCAAGTTGCTCGCGGGAATACGGAATGAAAAAGGTCGTTGATTCATGACGGCCAGCCATGAAATATAAATAAGAAAGAACCCTTCCCCGAAGGCTGTGCTGGGAAGTAACCTCAATTTTATGCTGTTTCCGAACGTTCTCATTTGCCAAATACATTAGCATGTTATTTATCATTCGGTCTTTCTGGGATATCGTCATCCAATCAAATGTTTCGATTCCCCCAAAAGGGAAAATGTACAGGACGCTATCTTCCAGGGCCTGTATGGATAATGCGCTGATCTTACTGGGCGTAAGAGCCATATCCAGCGCAAATATTTTGGAAGGAAAAATAAAATCCAATATGCTGATTGTTCCATTGAACTGAATTTTTATTGTAGCCAGCGAGCCGGAAATCACAATTCCCCCCCAGGATACCAGCTCTCCCTCATTAAGCAGGATGGCATCCTTTTTTATTGTTCGAATATTCCCGTGCAGACCCGGTAAAATCTGTTCAAATTCATCATATGTAAAGTTACGGAACAACGCTGCTTGCTGTATGGTTTGCATCCAATTCATAATATCCTCGAAAAAATATAGAATGTTGTTATAACAACTTACATTATATCGGATTTAGCCGATAATGAATAGGCCATCCCAACTAAGCACCATCTTGTTTTAGATGTGCACGTCTTCATGCGCCTTGTTTATGCAATGGCGATTACCATGTCCTTGCGAAACAACCATCTAGATGCATAATTTTCCAGGTACCCCACATTTTTTATGGCGAGCTGCGTTCTAACGTATCGCCGGTTGCGTCCGGACGCTGCGGCGCACAACATTTGCACAACATGTGCATACCATCCACCGCTATAATCCCGGGATGTTTGCTATATTTCCCATAAAAAACAGGAGGACCATAATGAAACGATTCTTTGCGCTCTTGATGATGTCCCTATTGCTGGCTGCTACGTTCTTTGGCTGTGCGCCGGCGGCGCCGGCAGCGCAGGCGGATCTTGCTGATTCCGATGAAGCGGGACAAGAGGCCGTGGAAGATCCCGATTTGAGCGGCCATACCCTCAGCATCTATTGTGGTGCGGGCATGACGAAACCGTTCCAGGAAATTGCGGATTCCTTTAAGGCGGCCACCGGCTGCGAAATGGAGATTACGTTTGCAAACGCAGCCCAAATTCAGACCCAGATTACGACCGCCCAGGAAGGCGACCTATTTGTGGCCGGTTCCTCGGAGGAATTGAAACCGGTCGAAGATGCCGTGGCGGACAGTCTGCCATTGGTCAAGCATATCCCGGTGATTGCGGTGCAGAGCGGCAATCCGAAGGGGCTTACCAGTTTGGCTGATTTGGCAAAGGACGGCGTGGAAGTTGTCATTGGCGACCCAGCCGCCACACCCATTGGGAAAATCGCCATGAAAGCCTTTGAGGACGCCGGCATCCAAGACAAGGTCATGATAGCAGCCAACACGGCTACAGCGCCTGCCATGGCTACCGCGCTTGCCGCAGGGGAAGCCGATGCCGCCATCGTTTGGAAAGAAAACGTTAACACCGAAGGTGTGGAAATCATCGCAACAGCGGATATGGAAAAATATGTAAAAACCGTTCCGGCCGCATCGCTCAAATACTCGGATGATGCAACCGCGCTTACCGCTTTTCTTGCTTTCCTGAACGCGCAAGCCGCAAAGGATATCTGGATTAAATACGGTTACGAGCTGGTAGGATAACGGTGGGCGCGCAAAACAAAAGCCATACCGATCCCTTGTCCGTGATCTCCATTGGGATTGCGCTGCTGATCATGTTCCTGATCGGCAGCGCAATCTTGGCTGTTGTGCTGGGGGGCATGGAATATCTCCCGTTGGCTGCAGCATCGGAGGAAATCCTTTTTTCCTTAACGATCAGCATCCAAACAGCGCTCCTTTCCACGACGCTCTGTATGCTCCTGGCCATACCTGCGGCCTATGCTCTCACCCGTACCAACATGCCGTTCAAGCATATCGCCGAAGTCCTTCTGGAGTTGACCATGTGTTTGCCTTACATCGTTTTGGGCTTGTGCCTTTTGATTCTTTTTTCATCGGATTTGGGGAAATGGCTTAAGAGCCTTGGCTTCAAAGTTGTTTTTGATAAGCGGGGTATCGTGATCGCCCAGTTGTCCGTTAACCTGCCATTTGCCCTTCGCATGGTACGCACTGCGTTTATACAGGTGGATAAGCGGCTGGAAGCTATCGCGGGTATGTTGGGCGCATCAAGATGGATGCAGCTGCTTACCATTACCCTGCCGCTATGCAAAAACGCCCTGGTAAGCACAATCGTACTCACATGGTCGCGGGCTATGGGAGAATTTGGTGCCACGCTCATGTTGGTGGGCGTGACGCGCATGAAAACGGAGACATTGCCCGGCAGCATTTACCTCAATATTTCCACGGGGGATACCGGCATGGCCATGGCTGCGGCCACCATTATGCTCTTCCTCGCCTGCATCACCCTTGCAATCACCAACCGGCTGAACAAGCCGCCCAAGTATTACAGGATGGACGGAGGGGTTCCGGTATGAAGGCCATCGAAATAAAAGGCCTTTCCATCCGGCGTGGCGGCTTTATTCTGGGTCCGCTGGACTTTTCCGTAGGGGAAGGAGAAATTGTGGCTTTGCTTGGGAAGACGGGCGCAGGCAAAACCGTGCTGCTGGAAACCCTTGCCGGCTTTTACGACCAAGCGTATGGGGGAGAGATCTTCCTATTTGATCGAGATGCCAAGGATATCCCCCAGGATCAACGGCAGATTGGGTTTGTATACCAGGATTGCGGCCTTTTCCCCCATATGACGGTACGCCAAAACATCGGGTATGGGCTCAAAATGCATGGCGTCTCCGCGTTGGATAGGCAAAAGAAAATAACGGCCCTTTCCGCGCTTCTTTCGATCTCCCATATTCTTGATGAATATCCGGCTATGATCAGCGGCGGCGAGAAGCAGCGCGTTGCATTGGCGCGAACGCTGGCATTAAACCCCAGCATTTTGCTTTTAGATGAACCGTTTTCCGCATTAGATCCCTCCACAAAAGGGCTACTATACGCCGAAATGCGGCACATTCATCAAGCCCTCGGCTGCACCATTTTGTTCGTAACCCATGATTTTCAGGAGGCACAAAAGTTGGCGGCGCGCATCGGAATCCTGCTGCAAGGACAATTGCGCGCCGTTGTAAAGGCCGATGCTTTGTTTGAAACGGAATACGACGCCGATGTGACGGCGTTTCTGAAAGGATACTCCATATGACTGTGAAAGATTTATATGCACAAATCGTAGCGCGGTTCTTAGCGTTGCCCGGCATCGAGGATATGCTCTCTGAAAATGTGACGGTGCGGGCCCGCACGCTATCACCGGAAGAGGCGATCGGCACCACGGAACGCAAGGACTACCCGATCCTGACTGGAAAGGACGTGATGATAGAGGCCGAATACAAGGGCGCGTTGGGGCAGGCATTTACCGATGCACCCGCCGCCTTCTCAGGCACATTGCAAGATATTCTTGCCCTGCCCTTTGATACGGACGCCCATGCGCGCGGGCTGCTTATTGCAACCATCAATGCCGTTATGGGCCACATGGGACGCTGTGACCGCATGGTGCATTGCAAAAACGACGGGCCCAAGCGCTGCGGCAATGATGTTGCGGCCTATATAACAGCCCGATATGGCGACCCGCGCCTGCTGCTCGTAGGTTACCAGCCCTCCATTCTGGAAAATCTGGCGTCTAGGCTTTCCCATATGCGGGTTTTGGATCTGAATCCCGCCAACATAGGGCATGCTTGCTGCGGCGTGATGGTTTGTGATGGCGGGAAGGATCGCCAAGCCGCTGTAGATTGGGCGGACCTGATCCTTTGTACGGGCAGCACCGTTTGCAACGGCACCCTGGGGGATTATCTGGACATCGGCAAGCCCATCCTGTTTTATGGAACGACCCTTGCAGGTGTCGCGACGCTTTTACAGCTTCCGCGCCTGTGCTTTGCAGACAAGTATTGAGCAAGCCCCTTCCTCCCCTGGTAATAAATACCCCCTGCAAAGCCGGGGGTATTTTATATGCGGGGATAACCCTGGGATACCAGCCACGCCTCACGTGAAGTTGATACGGTCTGACACCTGCGTAGGATTGTTACTCACAACCCATAAACGGGTCCATGCGACATTGTTAGATGCTCTCCCATCTTATCTTTTTCTAATTGATTTTTAATGTATTCCTGTATCTTTTTCGCATGCTTTCCCGCCGTGTCCACATAGTATCCCCGGCACAAAATTCCCGATTACGGTATTTATATTTCAGCTCTGGGAATTTCTCATATATCATTAGGCTGCTTTTTCCTTATTAGGTACCCCATAAAACTTGATACCGCTACCTTAGGTGGTATCTCCTCCAGCATAGGTACATGATCCGGGCATACTTCCGCCTCTATTATCGTTACCCCTTTCCAATCACACTATTTCCTCAGTATTTGCCCTACTTCCTTTCTCTTTTCCCCAAAGAACTCTTTCCTGCGGAATTTCGGCGCAAACACGACATGATATTTGCTATTTCATTTTGTGTGGGATAGACTTTTCGTGTCATTTGCCATTTGAATGGCCTCCTTTTGCTTTTTCTTGTGCAGTTGTCAGGCCGCACTTTAAATTTAAAGCAAAAGGAGTTCTCCTGTCTTCATCATCGGCTGAAGCCTTCTTTAGAACCACTGGTCTAGCCAGTGGTTTTCTACATACAATAAGGCCGCGGGCATAACTTTGCCAGCGGCCTTGTCTGTCTGTTGCAATCTACAGCAGATTGATATAATTTTTATATCATATCTTTTCGATATCCTCCTTTCCAAAGACATTCTTCTCCAGGGTTTTAACCAGCATGGGCCCTTTTGAGATGTCCTCCAGCCCAATCGTCCCCTCATATTCTTCCTGAATAAACGATTCCGTGGTATTGGTGGTTAGGTATTCGAAAAAGTCAAACCCCAGCGCCACATGATCGATGCCGATCAGAGACACAATGTGCTCCAAATGCCCGAGCAGGTGATCCAAATCGCGTTTTGCCTTATCCTCATGCACAAACTCGTGGAAGGCGTTGATGCCGACCAGACCGCCGCTCTCCCCAATAACGCGGATTTGCGCATCCGTCAGGTTTCGCGGCACATCGCACAGCGCCCGCGCGTTGGAATGGGAAGCGATAAAAGGCCTATGCGAGATTTCCGCAATATCCCAGAAGGTTCGGTCGTTAGCATGGGAAACGTCCAGAATCATCCCGACGTTTTGCATAATACACACCGCCTCCTTCCCAGCCGCCGTCAATCCCCGCGATGCGTCGCCTCGCACCCCTGTTGCAAGCGCATTTTGCTCGTTCCAGGTCAAACTGGCTTGTTTAAATCCCATCTGGAAGAAGGTATAGATGGAATCCACCTGCTCATCGATGGCGCTCAACCCTTCCAGCGCCAATACAATTGCCTGTTTCCGGCTTTGCACCGCCTTGTAAAAGCCCGCCTGGTCCCGAATAACGGATAGAATGTCCTGGTTCTCCCAGATTTCCGCACATGCGGCCCGGATACTCTTTTCAATACGTTCCTTTGGGTTCGCATCATAGGGCGGATCAATCCATATTACAAATACGCCGCCCACCTGTCCGCCTTTTCGGAATCGGTCCAGGTGATACCTTCTGATAATATCGCGCTCGCCCTTAAGGCGCTTGGTCGTAACGTCCGTCCAGATGTCGCCATGAATGTCAAACAGCATGATTTCCTCCGGTTATTACAGGTGTTGCAGCAGCGTACCCATCATAATGCCCAGATAATTGCCAATGATGTATCCAAATACGCCTGCCAGCATGGCGGGGCCTACCAGCTTATTCCAGCCTTTGGCAATAACCATGGCCGCGGCAGTGGTGGGGCCGCCTATGTTTGCGTTAGAGGCGATCAGAGCTTCCTCTAAATCAAACTTGAACAGTTTGGTAAACAACAACGTCACAAGCATATTCACGCCCACGATAATTGCCGTGAATACCAAAAGCAGCGGGGATTTTTGGATGATGACCTGAATGGATGCAGGAACGCCGATGACCACAAGGAAAATATAGATTAGGAAGGTTCCGATCTCCTGGGAGCCCCGAATATTATCCATGGCTTTGGGCGCAAACGTAGCCAGCAGCACCGTCAGCGTCGTGATCATCATGTATTTATTCCCAAGCACGCCGTTAAGCAGGTCGAGCAGAATATTCCCCGTTGGAATAACCTTGGAAAGCCAGCCTGCTAGCATGGTGGATAGCCAAACGATGGCGAAGGCAAGGGCGGCGTTGAACGCGATATCCCGCAGAGAAATCTCCTTGCGACCCCAATATTTTGCCGCCTGGGTTTCGCCTTCGGCCTTATTGATCTCCGTCTTGGCAACGGCATCCACATGGGGATGCGTGAAGCGCTTAAGAAAGAAGTTCATGGAAGGTATGGCCAGCAGCACAAAGAAATACAACG
The DNA here is from genome assembly GCA_034933245.1 of Candidatus Pelethousia sp. Taxonomy (GTDB): domain Bacteria; phylum Bacillota; class Clostridia; order Christensenellales; family CAG-138; genus Pelethousia. The sequence continues at coordinate 25,117 of JAYFNX010000029.1, read as the reverse complement.
CCATAAGCAGGTTATCCGCCACGGTCAGCGCGGATATCCAGCTTTCTCCCGCGCCAAAGGTATCTGCCATGGCCGCAAAATTCACGCCGCCGCCAATGTACGAACCGGTCATGATGGCGCTCATTTTATATAGTTCGGGGATTTGGTTACGCAAGGCTAAAAATGCAAGGAAAGTTCCTAAAAGCGTGCCCACGGCGCTCAATACAAAAATCAGCATAACGCGGCCGCTTTCGCGCCAAATTCGCTTGATGTTCGCGTTGAAAAGCAGCATGGGGATCGCCAGAGGCACCACATAACCCCAAACCACATCATAAGTTGGGGCTTCTGTGGGGATGATCCGCAAGTTTGCCAGCACCATTGCCATAACAAGGCCGATGATGGCGCCGGTAACTTTGGACGCCCATTTGTATGTCTGCTCAAGATAGATGCTCAGTGCCGCTATCCCAATTAAAATGGTCCATAGCGCCCATGCATTGTCAGGACTAATCAGCGTGTTCATTTCGTTATCCCCCTCGTTTTTGTTATTTGCAGTTACGGCAAACAAACGGTACACAAAATACAGCTGTAGGTACTTTTCCTGGCTCTCGTATAATTTTGAAAGTGACAATTTCTTGGTGATATTGTGCTGCGCAACAGGTTTCGTATGGGTGCCGGATGGTAAATGTTGCATGTCGGTTGTTAGATGTTGATGTTGGGATATTTGCCGTTTGCTTGCAGCTGCTTTTGCTTACTATATTAGAATACAACATCGAAACGTACATTTCAATATGCTGATTATATTTTCATTAAATTGAAATACGTCTGGGTGAATTCTGTGATAAAATAGACTATAAACAAAGGAAAGTTGGTTGAAAAGTACGGCATGCATATTGAACTCGGGCAGAAAATTCGCGAATTGCGTAAGAAAGAAAACATGAGCATCAGTGAGCTTGCAAAAGCAGCGGAGCTGAGCGTGGGCATTATCAGCCAGATTGAGCGCAATTTAGTAAGCCCTTCCATCGTATCGCTATGGAAGATTGCCAAATGTCTAAATGTATCGGTCGGCTATTTCTTTGAAGAAGAAACGGACGAGGCTATGGACCCGGTAGTCCGGCGGGAACAGCGAAAGAGAATTTTCGCCTCCAACAACAAAGCGGTCTATGAGCTTCTCTCCAAAGATTTAAAGGATAAGAAGATTGAGTTTTTGTATATCACCATCGACCCCGGAGAAGATAATACGCCGCAGTTCGTTACCCACGACGGGGAGGAGTGCGGTGTTGTGATCAAGGGGCGGATGATGGTGAAAACACAGAGCCGGGAATATTACCTGGAAGAGGGGGACAGCATCTATTTCAGCAGCACCATACCCCATAAATACGTAAACGTAGGAGATGAGCCCTGTATTTCCATATGGGCCATGACGCCACCGAATTTTTAATGGTCTTTGCGCGGTTATGGCATGTTGTTGTGGGTAAAAGCTGTTTGCCACCGTTGCGGATAAACACAAAGCAAGGGAATCCATAGACCCCGCCATGCGCAATGAACCCTCCTTTTGCTGTCTATGCAGGTGGCTGACCTGCATGCAGTCCGGCAAAGGAGGGTTCTTGTATGGAACTATTTTCTATTCTCGCCGCTGATTGCGTTTCAGCAAGCGTTTGTATTATACGGTGTGCGCAACATGGATTTCTTCTGCATTCCCACAAGATTCATGCTTCCGGGGGCAGTTCCAAGGCATGTCTTTTCCTCCAGAAAAAGAAAGCAAAACAAGCATAAACAACGCAAAGGCCCATCCCGAACTCGGTTGTAAAAAGCGTTGTGTGGGATTTTGTAATGGTCATTGTGTCAAAAACACTTTGAATAAAGAAATTATGGGACGCATGGAAAATAGCGGCTCCCCAGAAGCTACCGGTTTTCAAGCGAATCCACCCCGTGATGAAACACACGGCGGTGACGGTAATGGTAAAAAATATCAAAGACAAAACGATAGATTCGCCGTTATTATATCCACCAAATAACAGAACCGGATAATGATAAATATTCCAGATTACCGCCATAATAAGGCAGGATTTCGTATAGGAAAATTTTTTTGCTAGCTCCGGGGCCAAAAACCCGCGCCAACCAAGTTCCTCGCCTGCCGCAGAGAGCATACTGGAAAAAAGCCCAAATCCGATGCTAATAGCCCAAGCACGCATAAACGAATGAAACCTCTCGGCATCAAACGTCCCAATGCCGGTTGTCCATGCGATGGGATATACCACCATCCCGGCTATGACCGGCAAAATAAGGGACAAGAGCAAATATTTCAACTTGCCCAGCCGAAAGCCAAGCCCGCGAAGATTTCTGTCGAATACCAACTTTGTTACCAGCGCCGATATGGAAGGCACCCACATGATTAAAAACACATACCTACCGGCCTGCTCCACGCCTCCCGCCTGAACGATTTTATAGAAAGGAAAAATGTACAGCGCTGCCAGAAGAAAAAGAAAAAATGCGATCTTGCCATTATTTTTTTTCACGCTCATACCTCACAATATTATGCATACGCAATTAATTAAATAAATGTCGTCTTTTCCAATAGTATACCATTATCAAAATACAACCAACAACCGCCACAATGTAGCTGGTCCATGGATAGCCTGCCTGGTATTTTATCAGGGTAATCGTTGCGGAAGCAATATGAAACGCATAGGCGAGCAGTAGCATCATGAGGCCTGAGAGACGCCTTTTAACGAGCAAAATCTCCGCGAATAGAACAAAGATGAAGGTAAAAGCGAGAAGCGCAAATAGCACCCACAGTAAGGTTCCAGCCCCCAATTTCCCTATAGAAGGAACCGTTTTGTCCCCGAAAAATGAGCTGTCGCCAATAAAGATATTCCCCTTGATCAGGATGGTCAAGTATAATGCAGCGATACCCCCCGTGATGAGAATTGCCAATGGGTTCAGAAACCCTACATAAAGCCTGTGAGAGATCATCGATTTTTTTCCAGAGAATTGGTTTGTGTTGCCATAGTTTTCGTCTCCTTTCAAAGTTGGTTAAGGTCAAAGCCGTTGTCGGAGTGTGTGCTGCGTTATCGCCTTTCTTCCCGAGATAGAGCCCTCTGATCAAAGTGTAGCAGCCGAACAAGGTTCCCGATCGTGCGTTTGAAGTAAGCAATGGCGCAATACCCGTTTCGAACATATCTTTATGGCTTGCCCGCTGGCGCATTCCGGGTAGAATAACGTTGAACAAACCGGGCTTGTTTCCCAGGTCGCAGACGAAGCTGGAATATCTTCCAACTATCGTACGTTTTGCAATTGCAAGTTACCGGCTTTTATCTGGACAAAAATGGGTTGAAAAAATAAGCCTCATCCCAGCATTACAAATTGTCGAATTTTAAATAATCACCGCTTGGGATAGGCACAAAAAAACATTGTAATATTTTGTCTGTATTTTTAATATATGGCTAAATTTCTATAGAGTCAAGTTATTCTTTTTGTATACTGCTAAATATTATGAATTTGAAGCTCTTTTCTCCTTACAATGTGCGCACCGCTCTATATAAATGGATGTCCCTGATAAAATATATATAACTCGGTTGTAAACAGCCTGCCTTCACATGTCTTGCGCTTTTTGATGGTGCTTGCAAGGTTTTTGGCAGATAACGGGCTTGTTTGCAGCGGAACAAAAATGCCGTGCTCTATAGCGAAAGACTGGCAAGGCATTGATCCTGAAAAGGCCAATGCCCCGTTTCATTCCAGAAAGTAGACGCGCGAGCAGAAGCAAGCGCATGCGCTCACGTTTTCCTTATGCCAAGCTGCGCCGCAGCGTAGCGTTTTCCCTTAGAGCACCACTTCTATAATCGCTTCCTCCATTTTAAGTTCCGTACCGTACTGCGATCTCAGCACAGCAAGCGTATCGAAAATCTCTTGGGTCACTTCGGCGTTGGCTGCATACGGTAAGCCCTTGACTGCCTTGTTGATATGGTTGAAACCCAGCTCAACAGGTCTTATTCTTACGTCTGCAGAAATTGCGGTAGCACCTCTGATGATTGTTTGAAATATAACTTCTTCGTACAAATTTCTTTTTATCAACCTTTTATCACCCCGCATTATTTATTGAACGAGCGCTGGACGTGCGAACTCAGGAATGTGTGTTGTTTGGCGCTGTATTCATTTTATATTTGTATCCCTGTGTGCGCGATTGCATTTTTTCCGAATGAAATTGCGAAATTCCCGTTTCTTGCATCGCTTTCTAAAAGGAGGGGCCTTTTGTGCGGTATCTGTCGCTGAATTATTTTGATCTTCCACCGGAGAGGAAATATCACGTTTACAGGATTAATGCCAGCGAAACCAGCCAAGCGCCCCATTCTCATAGTTTCTATCAAATCTGCTATGTTGACTGCGGCGAGATACAGCGCTGGTCGGATAGCGCCCCTGTTTTGCTGCGTTTTGGCGATACATTCATCGTTCCGCCCAATTTTGTGCACCGCATTGTTTTCCCCGATACCAATGCTTTTATATACTCTCTTTTATTTGAAGAAGATATGTTCCATGCCGGCTTTTCCTATTCGAATGTATATCGCTTTATGGCCGCATTAAAATTGGATACCATGAATGAAAAGCACATCGACATTCGCATGAAAGTGATGCTCAACGAAAGTCAGCTCTTTATCATGAAAGCCCTTTTCGAGTCCCTTCTTAAGGAAAGCGACGCCTGCACCAGCAATGACCGTTCTGCCGCAAGCAGCCTTATCTCTGCCATAATGCGCGTACTTTCCCAGGCCTATTTTAATGATGAGCAGCATAAAGGCAGCCTCAACAGCCTCGCTGCCTATGACAGCTCCATGAGCGTATGTCTCGAATACATTGACGCCCACTTTACCGATCCCCTCAGTCTTTGTGACCATGCAAAGCGGTTCGCCTTCTCCAAGACCACCTTAAGCATGTTGTTTCCACGTTACACTGGCGTTACCTTAAAGCACTATATCGCCAACAAGCGGATAGAATATGCTTCGGCGCTGATAAAGAAAGCAAGCATGTCGCTCAATGAAATTGCGAAGATCATAGGATACGAGGAGTTTTCCACTTTTTATCGCAATTTCACAAGCCAAACCGGCATCTCCCCTTCCCAATGCCGAGCAAAGTGACAGGCGGCAGAAGACCCGGGGAGCGACGAACCGGATCAACAATAAGTGGATATCCTAGCAAAAGGCCGTTTACGACGGCTTTTTTTGCAGCGTCCAAGAAATTTGGGCAGGTAATTTGAGGTGGTTCAATTCCGTAGGCTTTCCTTTGCGATAAAGAGCAACGCTTGATCCAGCCACGGAAATGGGATCAGATACAATGTTCGGAAGCATCGGAATAAATTTATTTGATTATTTTGAGATTGAATGATAGAATATTGAAAAATTCCCCAATAAAATTTCCAGATACAACAACCATTATATTTCATGTGAAATACTTCAAAATGGAATGCCACAATCGGTGCGCCTTTTGGATATTGCTTGTATTGAGCATCTCCATTTGAAGTGGAACGGAAGTATCAAAAGCGGATACATAGCTTTCTGATTTGCTCATTTTGCGAAAAATTGACCAAGCACATCCAAAGCTATCAATGCTTTGACGAAATTCATGGTCTGTCTTCCCGAACAATACATATGGCAATAAAAATAAGGGAGAGAAAAAACGAGCAGGCTCGCATTCATGATAGGTTTATTATTCGCCATAGTTGGCATGGCGTTGTTCAGCGGTTGTGCGAGTGAAACAAGCGATAGAAACGAGATCGTTATAATAAGCTATATCCATTATGTAAACAGCGGTACATGGATAGATCATCTGGAAAACTATCCGACAAAAACATATTTGGTTATTAAGCCGACAGACGAAGAAATGCGGGTCGAGCTGTATCAGGTTGGCGATGACGCGCATCGGTAAAACTTTCGGAAAAGAACATTGAAAAATAATGACGGCGCGAAATCATTCGGTTCCGTACGGTTATGAAGCCCCTATGGGACCGTCAGGTATTGTGGTGCGAGAGGAACTGATCCAGGCATTCCTGAAGCGACTTTCCCCTTTCGTGAAGGTTTGGGAAGAATTTGTTCAGTACCGTCTTATCGAAATGCGCAATAAAGCGGCTGACCTGAGGCGAATTCGCCTAGGTACTACGACGTCCAAGGTCCTACAATGTAAAAAGCAGCGCAACACAAGATTGACAAAGTTGTTGTGCCGAAAACTCCAAATGCATTTTTCAAACGTTGTCCGGGATGTACAATTAAAGATGGTAATTTGGAAAATTACGTTCCGTGGTTTGCTCTGGAAAATAACTCTTTTGCATTGTTGTTGATATTTTTCGACTAATATTTTACTATAATGGATATCTTAATACTTATCAAGGAGGCGCTATTATGGTTATCACGATTCTTGCGGTTGTTATTGGTCTTCTGATGTGCTTCTTCGGATACAAGCTTTTCAGGGTTTGGCTTGCAGTCGCGGGGCTGATTTTGGGAGCCTTGCTGGGCCATTATCTCGGCGGATTGATAGGCGGCGGCTCCTGGCCTATTATTGGCGCAATCGTAATCGGTGTGTTGCTAGCGATATTAGCATACGCCCTGTATAAATTGGGTGCAATCCTTGTGGGGGCTTTACTCGCCGCGATGCTGCTGGTCACGACGCTTAGCGTTTTCGGGATGGAGCCGATATGGTGGGCCGCCCTAATCGGAGCTATTATCGGCGGAATCGTCGCCGGTATTTTCATCAAGGAATTCATCATTATCGGCAGTTCCTTCCAAGGGTCTTACATGGTGATCGGCGGCCTCTATGCGCTTATAGCCAATACGAACTATTTGGAAACCCGAAATCAGGATTTGCTGAGTTTTCCATGGTATGTCCTACTCGCAATCCTTGTCCTAACGGTTGTTGCGGCGGCAGCGCAAATGAAATATGCGAAAGATGATAATTCCGACTTGGCTAGAAAAAAGAAATAAATACGGGTTGCGTGTTACTTGCTAGCCTCATTATCTTCGTATCGCCAGCGGTAATGAGGCTATGCGAATCCGATACGTGTAGGCAAAAAAGGAGGAGAGCCTGCTGCCAGCTACGGCGAAATTGGTATAAAATGCCTGTGGTTTTGGGTTCTTTCCTTGGTCGGTGTGTCTTTATATTTTCTTTTTCCGCCCAATGTCGACAATGCCCTGTTGTTCCTTGTTGTCATAGGCGCTTATATCCTGTGCTCAATGCTCGCTTATTGGGTGCCGGGTTCCGTTCCCGTTTTAGGATCCGTTGCTGCGGCCGCGCTCGGTTATATTGCCGCTTTCGCCAGCGTCAGCTATGCCAAGGAGTATGCCAATATCGTTTGGATCGCGCTTGCTGTTACCGTCCTTGTATTTTTGGTGATGCTGTTTCTCTATACAAGCGGGATTATCAAAGTCAACAAGAAGTTTAAAGCCATCGTCTTTACGCTTTTTATTGTTTCTATCCTAGGTTCCGCCGGCGTATATATCAGCTCCCTTTTTACTTCTGTCCTGACGGACTTTTTTGTGGGTGATTCTACGCTTGCGCTTATCGTAGCCATTGGAGCGCTTATTATCGCTGCGTTGAACCTAGCGATAGATTTCGACTACATTGCGACGATTGTAACCAAAGGTATGAAGAAAAAGTATGAGTGGCGCGCCGCATACGGCCTTCATATAACCATTCTTGTGATATTCCTGCGAGTCCTGCATGTCTTATCCAAATTCATGAAAAAGAAATAAAGTTTTTGCTCGAAATGTCTTCATATTGCAGAGCAATTCTACTACCTTCCGCCATGCCCGAAGGCAAATTGAACCATTTGCGAACGAGCAATTTTTCCTGTGCGGTTGGCATTGTTGGAGCGCCAGTATACTGGCTGCAATATGGTATGCTATGCAAGGGGGCCTATATTAAATTATCTAATACAATATGCAATGTAATGCCTAAAATTACAGATAGAGCAATGGCTTTAGCAGAAAAATTTTGTTTCCATTTAAATGGTTTTGACAGTCTCGGAAAATATCTAAGCAGCAGCAATATTATGCCAACCAATACGATGGCATCTATCGCCCCGCCGATTATGGATTGATCAAAAAAGGTAAAAAACCCAATTCAGCCGTTCGCCCCGCAGCCCAAAAACAAAAATAGGATGGGGCTTAAAGCCACCGCAAATAGATCAGGAAAAATGCTGGCGATAAGTAAAGCGGTGATATTCAGCCACTTGTAACCCAAACTTAACGGGGCGGTAGCGAGTATATGAACCAAGGGCCTTGGCATTTAGGTAGCCCCCTCATTAGTAAAGATGCAATTTAGGATACCATCCGTGAATGAAAGCGGTTCGTGCTCTTTTGTCAAATTTCCTGGGCAATTTCACTTCGTGTTTCCAGGCGGATAGCCGCGGCAGTAAATGCAGATAGGCATTCCAAAGCCGTCGGCTTCATAAAGGTATAAAAGCATACCCCTGACCATACTACCCCGCCGCTTTTTTGGCCATATTGCATGCATTCTTGCACACGGTTGAAATCCACGCACTAAAATTGGTTTAATGAAGAAACGTCATAATTTATATAAAATTCACTTCTTATGTTATTGAAAGTGGGATTTGACTTGCATAAAATAATATTCATAAAAAATACCGGTAACCATGGATGGATAGGAAAACCATGATATTCTGGATTTTATTCTCGGGTTTTGGCAGCTTGTGTTAAATGGCTTTTCCCCGGGATCGGCACGTGTATTGAAACGCCGTTTCCCTTTGTATGGGATTCCTGCTGCTATCCATAGCCCTTGGGTGCACGCATCTGGAATTTGATGTTCCGCCATTTCGTTTGTTAAAGGAAAGGAAGATTATTATGAAAAAGGCATTTTTTATTATTCTGATTGCTATCGTTGTCGTCCTTGGGGTACTTCTGTTCTATACCAGTGGCCGGCAAAAAGAAAATGCTGCTACGAATGAAAGCAACACGGCAAGCAACAGTGTTCCCACCGAAGATAATCCTCAAAATGCCACCCTTACCGTCGAGTCAATCTCCCAGACGCTAAGCGAGGTTGCCGTAGCACCCAGACGAATTGGCACCGAAGGGGCTAGTGAAGCGGAACGGTATATTGCGGATAAGCTTTTTGCATATGGGTATGATGTTCAGCAGCAGGATTTTGTTTTTGCGGATGCGGCTAATTTAGATCCGGAGCAAAGTTCAAATAGCGGCGCGAATATGATTGCCACAAAAAAAGGAGCGGGTGAATCCTCCGATATTCTAATTGTAAGCTGTCATTATGATACGGTGGCGGGTACGGTGGGGGCTAATAACGGTGCCAGCGGCCTTGCCTTGATGTTGGAGCTAGCCAAAGCCATAGCAGCCGAACCGTCTGACACAGAGATACGCTTTATTGCTTTTTCAGGAAAAGAGGATGGGCTCTTAGGCTCTTCTTATTACGTGAATAGCCTAACCGACGATGATAAAGCCCGCATTATCGGGGATATTCATCTGGATCTGCTGGGGCATTACATGAGTAGCGGCCTAAAGCTATACACTGCAGATGGAAAAGAAACCCTTGTGGGCAACCTGATAAATCAAAGCGCGCAAAACGTGGCCTCAAGTGCCCTGGGTACGGCCGTTCAGTCGAAAAATGACCATATGTCCTTTGCGGGCGGCGGGATCCCGGCCGTTTTGCTTGCACAAAACAATGTTGGCGTTGAAAACAATACCGTTGCAGACAACCTCTCCATTATAGACTGCAACAAGATTTTATCTGCGGCTGACATCCTGTTGGGAACGTTACAGAATGTTATGAGCACGGATACGGAAAATCTTTCGGTACAAGCTTACGAAATAAGCGATATGAAAAACCCTTCTTATGTCATCGGTGAGAACACTGTCTTCTACTTTCAGGAGGACAAGAAGTTAACGGACAATCAAATCGGCGGCCAGGGCAAGCTGGTTGACGAAAAAAACGACGAAGTGTTAGGCCATTTGGAGGATTATTACTACGATGCAAAATGGTTCGGTATGAATACGGCCCTGCCAACGGTTATGGAATACACCGAAAGAGATTCGAAGCGGTTTTTATATAGCATCAATATAGATTTTATCAAGGCCGGTTACTCCATAGAGGATATGCAAGAAATCCTGCTTGCTACCTATGGCGAACCGATTTTTGTGGTTCCCAACAGCAGTTATGACGGCTACGAGGATTACGTTTGGGCAGATGTGCTTCATTCCCTTCAGTATGTTTTGACATGGACAGGCGACAATTGGATGCTTCAGGCGGCCGGCGGATATTCCGGCGGCGGAACGGATATCAAACAATACGACTTAACCGCCGGTATTGAACAGTATGCCGGCACCGATGAACTTCACTATAAGCTGCTGGATTTTATAAGCAGAATTGCTGGAAGCTACATATCCTATATCGATACCCTCAACGTCTGGACAGACGGATTATCGTATCAGCTTGGAGCGGCATACTTCTCCTCGGATGGCGACAACCGTACGTTTACCGTTCGTATGGATATAAACGATATTTTTGATAAGGATGGGAACTATAGGAATGCGCATAAGACGCTGCAAACATTTGTCCACGAATTTGGGCACGTGCTTACGCTTAATGCCGCACAAGTGGATTTATCTAAGCAGCCGGATGACAAATTCTATTACGTCTATGACTCTTTTAAGGAAGGCTCCTATCTAAAGGCGTTCTGTGATGCATTTTGGAAACCGCTTGCTTCAGACGACGGGGAGGAATTATATAAGAATAATCCATCCCTGTTTGTGGACGAATACGCTTCAACAAACAGTAATGAAGACATTGCCGAAAGCTTTATGTTGTTCGTATTGTCAAATAGGCCGACAGGAAGCAGCATAGCCGAAGCAAAAATAGACTTTTTCTATAATTATCCCGAACTTGTGCAATTACGGGATCAAATACGCGCCAATTTTGGATATGAAAAATAGGCGCAAGGAATCCGGCGCATTCAAGTACATTGTAGCGCCAGCTCCGGCTCGGTCTTTCGGATAAACTGCGATAAAAGTCGCAAATACGGAAAGCAACACATAGCCATCGGAACTCCGCATGAATGATGCGCAGCCATGCAGCAGCGGAGAAACTCCGATGGCATTTGTTATACGTTTGCAAAAAGAAGATCCGCTGCCTATGAAGCGACAGGCGTCGTCTATCCCCGCAGCCCATGCCTGGATTACCCGGCTGCCCATGGTTGCGCCGAAAGCGTCCTTGCGCATTGCGCCTTTCCATTACACGACTTCCCCGCCAGCCTAAACAGCAAGCGGGGGCCGTTGTGCAGCACCGGCCCTATGCCCGCGTTCCATTCCGGTGATCGCAGCGTGATCGCAGCCTACCGCTCATCCCGCAGCGCCCACAATAATGGGGGCGCGTATTATTAATTTTGAAGGGTAGTATGCCTGTCATAAATCCATCCTGCGCGGTGCGCAAAGGCAAAAAGCTTCCTTGAACGGGCTCGAAAATCCATCCGTTCTCCACATAGTAATTCATTCAATTCCGTCTCTATTTATAGGCCGAACCTATAAAGTATGCGAATTGTCCGCAAAAAGGAATTTGACGGCCAAGAGGCCCCTTGATAACATAGATGAGACAATACTTCGGCATCCTTTTGCAGGAATAAGGACGGAAAATGGAACAAAACACGATTTTATCCATAAAAGATATCCAAAAAAGCTTCCGGCACGTTCAGGCGTTACGGGGGGCTTCCATTGTTGTAAAGCAAGGGTGCATTACCGCCATCGTGGGGGATAATGGTTCCGGCAAGTCCACGCTTATTAAGATACTTTCGGGCATCCTGAAGCCGGATGCCGGAAGCCTGTGTGTAGGCGGCGAGACCTTCCATGCCCTTAGCGTCAGCAAATCCTTGGAGCTGGGCATTCGCACGGTATACCAGGATCTTGCGCTGGATAATTTCAAAAACAGCATCGAGAATATATTCCTGGGGGCGGAGATCATGCAGGGGCCCTTTCTGGATCGCAGCAAAATGAAGGAAGAGGCCAAACGCCTTCTTGCGGATATACGGATAGAAATCCCTGATTTGGAAGAGCCTGTACGGAATCTTTCAGGCGGCCAACGCCAGGGCGTAGCCATAGCCCGGGCTTTGCGACGGTCCGGGAGTCTGCTGCTGCTGGACGAACCCACCGCTGCCATGGGGATACACGAAAGCCACCGCACCCTTACTATACTCAGGCGGCTCCGGGATGACGGTATGACCCAGCTTATGATCAGCCACAACCTCCATCAAGTATTCAGCATTGCGGACTATATTTACGTTATGCGGGCGGGCCGCTGTGACGCGGGGATGGCAACCCGCGAAACATCGCCGGATCAGTTGCAGGCCCTGATTCTGCAACGCGAGAGCCGAGAGGCTTCGCTATGAGTCCTATGCAAAGATGGTGTAGGCGTCAATCGGCGCCCTTGTTGCTGCTGGGGATGTGCCTTGCGATGATGGTGTTTCTATCCGTTGCTACCAACTCCTTTTTCTCTCTGAAAAACGTAGTAAACATTCTGGAGGCCAATTCCTATCGCTTGATAGTGGCCACCGGCATGATGTGCATCATGGCCTCCGGCGCTATTGACCTTTCCGCAGGCTCCATACTATCCTTCAGCGCTATCTGCCTAGCAAAAGCGCTCAAGGCGGAGCTGCCTGTAGCGCTGTGCATCGTTTTTACGCTTATTCTTGGCGCAGGTATGGGCTCCATCAACGGCAGTTTGATTTATGTTACCCGCATCAACGCTTTTATCATTACGCTGGCAACATCCTTTATGTACCGGGGCTTATCCCTTATCGTGACCCAGGGTATTCCTATCACCAAGCTTCCCCAGGCTTTCCGCGATATCGGCTGTGGTGATTTTCTGGGCATGGAATCCGGCGTCACCTTTGCTTTTGCGGTGGTATTTTTGCTTATTCCCCTGTTTTACCATATGCGCTGGGGCCATTACATCATGTCCCTGGGCGGCAATCCCGAATCGCTCCAGCGCAGCGGCGTTCCCATTGGGCGCTACCGGATATCCGCCTTTGCCTATATGGGAATGTTGGCCGCGCTTTCCGGCATCATCGTAACCGCCAGGCTTAACTCCGCGGAAGCCAATGCGGGGCTGGGCATGGAAATGGACGCCATATGCGCCGTTATCATGGGCGGCACGGCACTACATGGCGGCAATGGCAATCTTCTGGGAACCGTGATTGCCGTATTTCTTTTGGGGCTGATACGCAATGGGCTTACCATCATGAGCGTATCCTCTTATTATCAGCAATTCATAACCGGCGCCATGCTCCTTTGCGCAGTCGTGATAGCGGAGTTACGAGAACGCAGAGGCCGCGTAGGTTGAAATGATCCATAGGGTATACGGGGGCTCTGCCCCTTTATATATACAAAATTATACCATTTGGAGGAACTATTTTTCATGAAAAAACTGCTCTCAATCCTGCTGGCGCTGGCTATGATGCTGTCCTTTGGCTGCGCATCCGCCCCGGCCCAGGAAGCCGCTGCTGAACCCGTTGCCACGGAAGATCCCGCTGCCATGGCACAACCGGCGCCCGCAGCGGAAGAAGAAACCGCCGGTGCGCTTTCCGCTACCGTGCAGCAATTGTATGCCGATTTTGACGCCGCCATGGAGGAACAGATCGGTCCTATGCCCGAAACCTTCGCAGACATCAAGGTCGGCGCGGTGGTCATCTCCCTCACCAACGCCTTCTGGGCAAATATGAAGGACTGTTACGAGGCCGCGGGTGCTGAAATGGGCGTTGCCATCGATGTGCAGACCGGCACTACCGAAGGGGATACCGCCTCGCAGCTGGATGTGCTCATGACCATGGCGGATATGGATTATGACGTAATCATCCTTTCCCCCATCGATGGTACAAACCTTATTCCGGGCATTGTGAAGTGCAACGAGAATGGCATAAAGGTTATCAACCTGGGCCCTGGCGTGGATGCCTCCGCCCTTGAAGAAGCGGGCGGGCATTTGGATGCAACGATCACCGTGAATTTCCAGGAACAGGGCAAAACCGTCGCCAACGATATGATCGCCAGGCTTCCCAGTGGCGGCCAGGTCGCCATCATCGCAGGGCTTGCCGGCGCAGGCCAGAGCGAAGGCCGTACCGCAGGCGCAAAGGAAGTTTTTGAAGCCACCGAAGGCATAGAGCTGGTTGCCGTGCAGAATTGCGACTGGGATGCCAGCCTCGCTTATGACGCTGCCAAAGCGCTGCTCACCGAATATCCCGAACTCAAGGGTATCTTCTGCTGCAATGATACCATGGCGCTGGCCGTTCTGGAAGCACTTGCCGCCGAAGGAAAAGAAGGTGTGCTGGTATACGGTGTGGATCTGACCGGGGATGCCCGCACCGCCATCAAAGAGGGTACCATGACCGGCTCCATGTCCTATTCCAGCCAGCGCTATACCAAGGCTGCCCTACAAATGGCAGTCCTGCTCCATGAAGGCAAAACGTTCGAAGGCCGCGTATATCTGCCTCTCACCCTCGTCCATGTGGACAACGTAACCGACCTTGAAGGATGGAAGTAAACCGCTTCCTCGTTGAATCCGCCCTGCTCACCCATGGTCTAGCGTCCATTTCATGTCAAGAGCTAGCGGACAGCTGGCCACGCGAATACGAAAACATCGTTTGGGTGGATAAAGGCAATATTCACATCGCTGGAATGTGCGAATTCCTGTCCTTCCGTGAGCGGGCGGATCAGCTTTGCCGCATCGATAGGGATCATCTTTCCACGGCATTAAAGGAAGGTGTTTCCGGCGCGCTTACCGCCTCCGGCACCATGGCCGTATGTAGGCTTATGGGGTTGCCCCTTGCCGTAACCTGCGGCATAGGTGGAATCAGCGATATCCGGGCTGAGCGAATCTGCCCAGATCTCCCTGCTTTACGGGACCTGCCTGTAACGCTGCTGGCCACCTCCTTCAAGGATATGATGGACATCCCCGCCAGCATAGGCTGGCTGCGGGAGAACGGCGTGCGGGTTCTGGGAGTGGGCGTCGATTGTTGCACAGGTTATCTCTTCAACAGCGCCAACGCACCCCTTGCCGGCGTATTGGAGCCGATGTGCCTGCCTGCGCCAAGCGGTAACCTGCTGCTTCTGAATCCAACCCCGGCAAAAGAGCGGTTGCCCGATCTCTGGATGTTGGATGAAGGGATTGCTGCCGGCAAACAAGCCGAAGCTGCGGGTAAATACTATCATCCCGCCGCCAACGCCGCCTTTGACAGGCTTACAGGCGGCATATCCTCCCAAATGCAGCTTCATTCCATTATCGCTAATGCCAAGCTTGGCGATAAGCTGGTAGCAAGCCAAGGTTGAGATGATCCCCTATGGATTCCCCTGCCAGGCGCGATGATGGCTTACTGATGCGCAGAAGATAGAACCGTTGGCACCAGCGGGTAGAAACCTATTCTGAAATACAGGATCCCCTTGTCGGAGGTCCTGTATTTTGTTTTATCAATATTTGTGTGCGAAAATAATTCTATTATTGACATTCTTCTATCAAATAAAAGCATCTCTATTGTACTTTCCTATACTCCCAAAAAAGCACTTGTTAAAATGCAAGTTTGCATTATAATAATGCTAAAAAGATCGAATGTGGACAGTCGACAATTATATCACTAAAAGGGTTTCTCAGGTCTACCGGTATATTAGGTGCAGGAAAGGCACAACCTTTTCATACACAGATATAAATCTAAAAAGGAGGCAAAAAAAAGATGTTGCTTAAGGACAGAAAAGTAATCATCATAGGCGACAGGGACGGTATTCCGGGACAAGCGATTGCCGCTTGCGTGGAGACGGCAGGCGCTGAAGTGATTTTCTCTTCAACGGAGTGCTTTGTCTGAACCGCGGCGGGAGCGATGGACTTGGAAAACCAAAAGCGGGTAAAGGAGTTTGCTGAAAAATTCGGTGCCGAAAACCTTGTGGTGGTTCTCGGTGCTGCGGAGGCTGAGGCTTCAGGCCTTGCCGCTGAAACCGTAACAGCAGGCGACCCGACCTATGCAGGTCCATTGACAGGCGTCCAGTTAGGACTGCGCGTATATCATGTTTGTGAACCCCAAATCAAGGCGGAAGTCGATAAGCAAGTTTACGAAGAGCAAGTCGGCATGATGGAAATGGTATTGGATGTGGATGCTATTATTGAAGAAATGGTATCCATTCGTAGCCAATACGGTAAATACGAATAATGTGCAATGAGTGATGGTGGGTAAGATGCGTATATCCCTTCTTAGCCATGCATCACTCGCGCTTTATTCAGGCAGGTATGCAATCGTAAATTTGTATGATTATACACGAAAGGAGCTGTTTCTTATGAAATTAACCTTGGCTAATTTTCACGTGAAGGATATTTGCTTTGGAGACAAAACAGAGTTCTCCAATGGAATTCTGTGCGTCAACAAGGCGGAAGCGCTTACAGCCGTGCGGGAGGACAATCACATCACCGAGGCCGAGCTTTACATTGTGAAGCCTGGTGATAAGGTGCAATTGGTTCCCGTTAAGGAAGCGATAGAGCCTCGCTACCGCGTAGGCGGCGGCCCGGTATTCCCAGGCGTTACGGGCGAGCTTATGCAAGCGGGCAATGGAACTACCCATGCGCTAAAAGATATGAGCGTGCTGGTGGTTGGCAAGCACTACGGCGGCTTCCAGGATGGGCTTATCGATATGTCCGGCGAAGGAGCAAAGTACACCTACTACTCTCAGCTGAAAAATTTGGTGCTGGTTGCTCACTCGGATGAAGAGTTTGAACATCATGAACAACAAAAGAAGAACCACGCCCTGCGCTGGGCCGGTATGCGCCTTGCGGAATACCTAGGCGCCTGCACCAAGGATCTTACGCCGGATGATAAGGATGTTTTCGAGCTTGCGCCCGTTACCAAGCGCTCCGATGCGGTCAACGCGCTGCCCAGCGTGGTGCTTGTGCTCCAGCCCCAATCTCAAATGGAGGAAATGGGGTATAATGATCTAAACTATGGCTGGGACTGCAACCATATGCTGCCCACCTTCATGCATCCCAACGAGGTGCTGGACGGTGCCATGATCTCCGGCTCTTTTATGCCCTGCTCATCAAAATGGTCCACCTATGATTTTCAGAATTTCCCCATGATCAGAAGGCTGTACCAGGAGCATGGTAAGACGCTGAACTTCTTGGGCGTCATCATGTCCAACCTGAACGTTGCGTTGGAACAAAAAGAGCGTGCCGCCCTGTTTGTGGCCCAGATGGCCACGTCCTTGGGCGCTTCTTCCGCCATCGTCGCGGAAGAAGGCTACGGCAACCCGGACGCGGACTTTACCGCTTGCGTCGTTGCTTTGGAGGAAGCCGGCATAAAGACCGTGGGTCTCACCAACGAATGCACGGGCCGCGATGGCGCCAGCCAGCCCCTCGTTTCCATGCACGAAAAGGAAGATGCCATCGTCTCTTGCGGCAACGTATCTACGCTTATCGAGCTTCCAGCCATGGAAACGGTGCTGGGCGAGCTTGAATCCTTGGCGCGGGACGGTCTCTCCGGCGGCTGGAGCCACGATGAAAAAATGGGACCGTCCGTCCGCCCTGACGGCTCCATTATCATGGAAAATAACGCCATGTTCTGCGGTGACCAGGTCGTTGGCTGGTCTCCCAAAACCATGGTGGAATATTAAGAAGGAGGATACGGACGTGAAAGCGATTTTATACTTGAATCAGTTCTTTGGCCAGATTGGCGGTGAAGAGCTGGCGGATTACGAGCCTGAAATCCGTGAAGGTCTTGTAGGCGCAGCCCTTGCGCTGCAAAATGCCCTGGGTGATAAAGTAACCATTACCCACACGGTCATATGCGGTGACAACTTCATGGGTTCCCACATGGAAGAAGCCATCGAACGCATCCTCGCCTTCCTGGCGGACAAGGAGTTTGATATTTTCTTTGCCGGTCCTGCCTTCCGTGCCGGCCGTTACGGTACCGCCTGCGGCCATATCTGCAACGCGGTGCAGAAAAAATTTGGCGTTCCTGTATTGACCTCCATGAATGACGAAAATCCCGGCGTAGAGATGTACCGTTCCCAGATGGTGATATTCAAGGGTGGCGCCAGTGCTGCCTCCATGAAAAAGGACGTAGGCGTCATGGCGAAATATGCCATCAGGCTTCTCAATGGCGAAAAGCTTCTCCCTGCGGCCGAAGAAGGCTATTTTGGCCGGGGAATCCGGGACCAGATCTGGCTTGATCCCCCCGTTCCCGCTGCGGATCGCGTGGTGGACATGCTGCTCAAAAAGATCAAGGGCGAGCCCTTCCAGTCTGAACTCGTCATCCCCAAGTCCGACCATGCGCCCATTGCTCCCGCCATCTCCCGTGAAGAGCTGGCAAAAATGGATGTGGCGTTGGTTACCTCCGGCGGTATTGTGCCCGTGGGGAATCCGGACCATATCCAGTCCGCTTCCGCCACCAAATGGGGCAAGTATGATATTTCCGCCATTGATGACCTGAAAAAGGGCGAATACATGACCATCCATGCCGGCTTTGACCCGGCGGCCGCCAACAACGACGCCGACGTAATTGTGCCTTTGGACGCTATGCGCGCCTATCAGAAAGAAGGAAAGATCGGCGGCGTATACAAGTATTTCTTCTCCACGGTTGGTACCGGAACAACCCAGGCCGAAGCCGCCAGGATGGGCCGCGAAATTGCCGAACACCTGAAGTTGGACGGTATACGCGCCGCTATCCTGACATCCACCTGAGGAACTTGCACACGTTGCGGTGCAACGATGACAAGAGAAATCGAAAAGGCCGGTATTACTATTGTGCAGATGGCCAACCTTATCCCTGTTGCTAAGACTGTTGGCGTAAACCGTCTTGTTCCTACGATCTCCATCCCCTATCCTTTGGGTGACCCAGCCAAGTCCCGGGATGAGCAGTTTAAACTGCGCTATCACCGCGTGGGCGTTGCGCTGGATGCTTTGACTACCGATATCAAGGAGCCCCAGGTATTCAAGGTAAAGATTTAATGCTGCCACATGCCGCTTGCGGGGGAGGCAACCAGTCCTGTCCCGCAGGCGCAAACAACGAATGCTTGGTTTGAGGAGATGAAAGCAAGATGAAGAAAAACAGCGTATTTATCATATCTCTGGCCATTACGGCCATTCTCGTGGCGCTGGGCCTGATTATCCCCAACCAGTTCGCGGCGGGAATGAATGCTGCCTTTGGGTTTTTAACAAACAAATTCAGCTGGCTATACTTGATGTCCATGTTCATTTTCGTGGCCTTTTCCCTCTATATTGCATTTAGCAAGTATGGAAAAATCAAACTAGGAGACGATGATTCCAAGCCCGAACACAGCACTGTCTCATGGTTCGCCATGCTCTTTGGCGCGGGCATGGGCATTGGCCTGGTCTTCTGGGGCGTAGCGGAGCCCCTCAACCATTACGTCACCTTTGGTATGACGGAGGAGGCGGCCACCCTGGCCATGCGCAAGTCCTTCATGCACTGGGGTTTCCATCCCTGGGCGGCTTATGCGATCATCGGCATGGCCCTGGGTTACTTTCAGTTCCGCAAAAAGGCGCCGGGCATGATCAGCAGCATCTTTTTGCCTCTTCTGGGCGAAAAGGGCGTAAAGGGGCCTATAGGGAAGCTTATCGATATTTTCGCCGTATTCGCAACGGTTGCAGGCGTGGCTACTTCGCTGGGCCAGGGTGCGCTTCAGATCAACGGCGGCCTCAACTATATGTTTGGGATACCCCAAAGCATGTTGACGCAGCTTATTATCGTCGCTATCATTACCATAATCTATACTTGGACGTCGGTGAGCGGCATCAGCAAGGGCATTAAAGTCCTTTCCAACATCAACATGGTGCTGGCTGTCATCCTCTTGGCAGGCTCCTTTCTCGTCGGCCCTATGCTGCTGGATATAAACATCCTTACAAATAGCCTGGGCGACTACATAGGCAACTTCATTCGGGACAGCTTTACCATCAACCCCTTTGGAGACAACAGCTGGCTGAGCAGTTGGACGATTTTTTACTGGGCCTGGTGGATTGCCTGGGGTCCCTTTGTAGGCACCTTCATCGCCCGTATTTCCAAGGGCAGGACTCTCAAGGAGTTTGTTTTGGGCGTTATTTTCGCGCCTTCCCTGGTTTCTATGGTATGGTTTGCCATATTCGGCGGGCTTGGCCTGAATTTGGATAATGCTGTCATTCAGTCCGCTATCCAAAAAACCGAAACGGCCCTCTTTGTTGCCTTGAACGAATACCACTTTGGCTTTATTTTATCCATTGTGGCGGTGCTGCTCCTTTGCACCTTCTTCTGCACCAGCGCCAACTCGGCAACCTTCGTTTTGTCCATGTTCTCTTCGGATGGCGATCTTGATCCCAGCAACTCCAAAAAAACTCTCTGGGGAATTTTGCAGGCTGTTCTGGCCCTCGTTCTTCTTATGACGGGCGGGCTCTCCGCACTGCAGACCTGCTCCATTGTCGCAGCCTTCCCCTTTGCGATTATCATGGTGCTTAGCTGTGTGAGCCTTTTAAAAGCCCTTCGCACAGAGCGTGTTTAGAGGCTAACCGATTCGAAAGCAATAGGACCAACTGCCTGCGGCCGCTCATACCGCAGGTACTGGAATGGAAGCGGGGCAGGCTTTAACAAGCCTGCCTCATTTTTGCCCATAGGCAGCTTGCCTTGCGTTTGTGCCAACTGGGGCCTTTTACGGGTTTGGTTGCGTTGGAAGCAGAATTACGATATAATCAATCCACTACATTAATGATGCGATTGGTGATACGGCATGGGATATTTGCAAGAATACGAAAAAAAAAGCTTAAGTGAAGTAACCGTTACATATATTAAGGACAAAATACTATCCGGCGAGTTCAAAAGCGGAGATAAACTGATAGAATCTGAAATATCCGGCGAATTGGGGATAAGCCGCGCGCCCGTACGGGAGGCTATGCGCCAGCTGAACGTGGAGGGCATGGTGGTTTTTTTGCCGCGCAAGGGAAACCATGTGTTGGACATGGCCCTTGCAGAAACCATGGAGGTTTTTGAAATCCGCACCGCGCTTGAAAAGCAAATTTTGGAGATGCTCGTTACCCGCAAGCTCTTGAGCGATGCGGATATTTCCAATTTGAAAAGTCTTGTGGAAGATATGCGCAGGTACGAGGACAAGCCCGTAGACCAATACGAGATGCTCTACCAACTGAATTCCATGGATATTGCCTTCCACAGATATTTATGGAATGCTTCGGGAAGCTTCCAACGGCCCAAAATTCTTGAAAAGCTATTTTATGAACTTCTGATTGTGATGAACCGTGATACGGTTACGCTCGGCACGTTTAAAGAAAAGGCACAGGAGCATTTGCGTATTGTGCAAGCGCTTGCGGAACAAGATCTTGATAAAACCCTGGGCGAATTTGATAACCATATGAAGGCATACATTCAAGCCGTCAAGGAAGGTTCCCTGGCATAACGAAAAGAAAATGGGCGTCGCTGGGTCATTCTTGCCCAATCCAACCGGAGGGCTTAGATTCCATTATGTCAGGCAATCTGGCAAGGCATGCGCAAAGACGGAAGCAACGTAGAGCCGCCGGAGGAACCGGCGGCTCTAACTATGTGGGTATCGCGCCAAAGCGCACCCATGTTATTCTCCGTCTTTGTGTCGGATGGGTATGCTGCAAAGGTAGGCTGCTCTATAAAAACAGCCTAGCAAAATTCGCGAACAGAAAACATAGGAGCATGCCGGTCATCGTGGGAATCAAAAAGGAAAGCGCCGTCCATTTCACGCTGCCGGTTTCTTTTTTGATTGTAAGCAAGGTCGTAGCACAGGGCCAATGCATTAACGAAAACAGCATGGTGCTTACCGCGGTTATCCACGTCCATCCGTTATCAACCAATACCTGCTTAAGCTGGCTGAGGCTTTCTAATTCCAAGATGCTTCCCTTTGCCATGTAGGCCATGATGATAATAGGCACTACGATCTCATTTGCCGGTAAGCCTAAAATAAACGCCATGAAAATAACCCCATCAAGTCCTAAAAGCTGCGCAAAAGGATTTAGGAAAGCAGCGCAGCGAGTGAGCAGGCTAGCATCACCTATCATGATATTCGCCATTAGCCAAATCATCATGCCTGCCGGTGCGGCGACTACAATGGCCCGCCCCAATACGAATAAGGTTCGATCAAAAATAGAGCGTATAATAACACGGCCCACTTGTGGTTTGCGATATGGAGGAAGTTCCAACGTAAAGGAACTCGTAACGCCCTTTAGAATGGTGGTGGACAGCAGCCTTGTTATTATAAATGTCATCGCTACGCCAAACACGATAACAGCAGTCAATAGAATAGCCGAAAGCAAGGAGGAAAATAGCCCGGCCGAAGCGCTTACGAAAAACATGGTCAAGATAGCAATCAGCGTTGGGAATCTTCCATTACAAGGCACAAAGTTGTTGGTCAGGATGGCTAATATACGCTCACGCGGGGAATCGATGATCCTGCATCCGATAATGCCTGCCGCATTGCATCCGAACCCCATGCACATGGTGAGCGCTTGTTTGCCGCAGGCATGGCAACACTTAAAGGGTTTATCCAGATTATATGCCACACGGGGAAGGTAGCCCGCATCTTCCAGCAGCGTAAAAAGCGGGAAGAAAATAGCCATGGGGGGCAACATAACAGATACTACCCACGCCAAAACGCGGTAAACGCCTAATACGAAAATACCGTGAAGCCAATGGGGCGCGCCAATATAATGAAACAAATCGGTCAGGCGATCCTGTACCCAAAATAATCCGTCAGCTATCATCTGGGAGGGATAATTCGCACCCGTAATGGTTAACCAGAATACGAGGGCCAATAGGGCAAGCATGATGGGATATCCGGCTTGCTTACTCGTTAGAATCCGGTCGATTTTCCGATCCATATCATTGTATGTTTCTTTTTCAAAACTTACAGTATCACGGCAAACCTCCTCCGCTGCGAGAACCAGTGAAGCTACAATCATATCTTGAATTGTGTCGGATGTTATGCCCTGCTTGAATAGCAACGCTTCGGCTTGCTGCAGCGCGTCGCTTATCGCAGGGTCATGCAAAAAGTCTTTGCCAAAATAGGATGTAATCTCTTCAATCAGGGACTTATCTTGATCCAGCAGTTTTAGGCTGAGCCATCTGCTGTTAATCCGATTACTGATTTTGCTTTGCAGAACCGGCTCAATCATCGAAATTGCGTCCTCCACCACTTGCGGATATCTGACTTGCAAAGGTGCGCCGCAAAATTCCCCGTCCACGACCGAATCGAGTACCTGGATCAGATTCCATAGGTTTTTCTTTTTCCGCGCCACTGTTCCAACCACGGGAACACCCAGCCTGCACGATATTTCGGGAAGATTGATTTTTATGTGCTTCCTTTTCGCCTCGTCCATCAAATTCACGCAAATAACGACATTCGTCGATATTTCAATCGTCTGTAAAACAAGGTTCAAATTTCGCTCAAGGCAGGTAGCGTCACAAACCACAACAACCACGTCCGGCTCTCCGAAACATATAAAATTCCGGGCGACCTCCTCTTCTGCCGAATGCGCCATAAGGGAATACGTTCCCGGGATGTCTACCATAACATACGTATGGTTTTTGCTGGCGCAATATCCTTGCGCATTGGTAACGGTTTTTCCAGGCCAGTTCCCTGTATGTTGGTGTGATTATGGCTAAGTACTGAAATAAAAAAAAGGCGGCCCGAAAGCCGCCTTTTTGCTTGTCTGCTGTTATGCGAGTATGCCGCTTAGTTCGGCTCCTGGTACCCTAGCGTCCCCCGGATCACCAGAGGGCCCAACAATATCTTCCCATATAATATCCTTGCTTGTGAGTTCTTCCCCACAGCAGTTACAGTAGTTTTGTATGCTTGCCGGGGCGAGTTGCATCTTAGGGTTTACTAAAGCACGGATATATAATTGCTTTGTTCTGCAATGGTTACAAACGCATTCGAGTTGGTCAATATACATGTAACACCCCGCCCTTCTCCCCGTAATTACCTTATTTTATATGCGGTAACTAGTTGCCGTAACACCAAGGCTCTATACCATAAGCGTTAAGGGGGGGCAGCCGGGTAGCTGCCCCTTTTTACTTTAAAATTCGTTTCTTAGTTCGGCTCATCATACCCAAGCGCCCGCTCACTATCGCCTAGCCCCTTAGTGGTGGGATCGACCACCACGCCCAGCAGGGAGAGTAGCTGCAGGGTCGCTGCGGCTGCCTGCATCACCGTATCCTGGGTGATGGCCGGGGCTACCTCGAAGATGGCTAACGCCTGATATACCGTGCTCACAGCGAAAGTAATCAGGCCACCCAGCCATACCTTGTTCTTGAAACGTACTTTCCAGTTAATAGACATGATTTCTCCTCCTTTATATTTTGTAGGTGCCGAGTACTTCTCTCTCGATGCGGTCTTCCACGCGCCTATTCATCCACATAAGGGCTTCCTCGATGTGGGTAAGCGCACAGGCGTTTTCCCTCGTGGCGTATTCGCCCTGCTGGAAGTGCCTTAACCTGTCGCGGACGATCTCAAGCAAATCGCTATCGATTACTCCATGCGTGGAATTATTGTCATTGCGGGGCCCTTTTTGAAATGATATGGAGCCACAGATGATTCCCTGGGTGTCATCGCCTCCCGGCTTCTGCCCAAAGTGTATCTCGTAATCGTGATACGCTCCCCCCGGCCCGAGTTCTCCAACGGCATAGACGGTGTTCAGATTCTCGCGCTTCTGGATTGTGCAAAGTTTCTCTGTTTCCATTAATCCTCTCTCCTTATAAAATTAAAGATTGCCCCTAAACAGCCACCCGGCGAACCCTGCGACCAGCAGCGTTATGACTTGCCCGACAAGGGATTCCCATCGCTTGCCGCCTTTGTGCTCCAGTTCGCGAAGCCTGTCCTCATGATCGCCTATCTCGCCTAAGGCCGTCTCTAAGCTGGTCTGAATACCCTTAAGCTCGATCAGAATCAGGTTTACTTTATCTTCCGGCATGTAATTCCCCCAATCAGCGCCGAAGCGCCCGCTACATATCTTTGTGCGCTTCCGCGAATGCGTGCACTGCGGTCATCGTCTTCTCGCCGTAGATACCGTCAGCCTCACCACAATCGTAGCCGCCCTCGTTCATCGCGTCTTGCAGGGCCTTAACGAAACTGCCCTTCATGAGGGGCTTGGT
>JAYFNX010000028.1:0-19117 GCA_034933245.1 Candidatus Pelethousia sp. | reverse complement strand
ATGTTTGTTATGGTAAAACGGAAGTTGCGCTGCGGGCTGCTTTCAAGGCCGTACTTTCCGGTAAGCAGGTGGCCATGCTGGTGCCAACCACCATTTTAGCCCAACAGCATTACAATACCATCGCCGCCCGTTTCTCCGGATTCCCCATAAATGTGGCCCTGCTTTCCCGCTTTAAAACGCCCAAAGAGCAGGCGGCAATCCTAGAAGGGCTTAAAACAGGCAAAGTGGACCTGGTCGTAGGCACCCATAAGCTCCTGGCTGCTTCCATAAAATTCAAGGATCTGGGCTTGCTTATTGTGGATGAGGAGCAGCGCTTCGGCGTTGGGCATAAGGAGCAGATCAAAAATCTCAAGCGAAGCGTGGATGTGCTAACCCTTTCCGCCACGCCCATTCCGCGAACCCTGCATATGTCCATGACGGGGATTCGGGATATGTCCGTCATCGAAACGCCGCCTTCCCAACGCTACCCTGTCCAGACCTATGTGATGGAATATGCCGAAAATGTGGCCAGGGAAGCCATCCGCAAAGAGATAGGCCGGGGCGGGCAGGTGTATTTTGTGTATAATCATGTCCGCACCATGGAATATTTTGTGGACTATCTTCGGGAGTTGGTGCCCGAAGCCCGCATCGCTTATGCGCACGGCCAAATGAGCGAGCGTGTGTTGGAAAAAACCATGCTGGATTTTATGGATAGGCAATATGATGTGCTTCTATGTTCCACCATCATCGAAAGCGGGCTGGACATATCCAATGTGAACACCATCCTCATTTATGATGCGGATAAAATGGGGCTTTCCCAGCTCTACCAGCTCCGGGGCCGGGTGGGGCGCGGGGTGCGGCTGGGCTATGCTTACCTCTTTTTCAAGCGGGATAAGGCTATCTCCGAGATCGCGGAAAAGCGGCTTGTCGCCATTCGGGAACTGACCCAGTTCGGCTCCGGTTTCCGCATCGCCATGCGGGATTTGGAAATCCGCGGCGCGGGAAATTTGCTTGGCCCCGAACAGAGCGGGCATATGGAAGCCGTGGGTTACGATCTTTATTGTAAAATTGTGGAGGGCGCCCTGCGGGAGGCCCGGGGCGAAAAGCCCAAGCGGGAAATCGACACGGTTATGGAGCTTCCTCTGGCCGCCAGCATTCCCCATGAATATATCCGCCGGGAAAACGAACGTCTTTCTATGTATAAGCGCATTGCCCACATTTCCTCTCAAGAAGAGCTTTACGATGTGCAGGATGAGCTCATCGACCGCTATGGGGAAATTCCCAAACCCGTAGAAAATTTGCTCTTCATCGGCAAGCTTAAGGCGGATGCCCAGCGCTCTTATATCACCCGGTTAAGCGTGCGGGACGGCGAGGCCAGGATCGTTTTGGACACGGAGGCCCCCATGGACGGAACCAAGCTTTATGAAACGGCCCAGCGGGTTGACGGGGCCCAACTGCGCCTGGCTGAAACGCCCGCGCTCATCATCCGCCGTTCCAAGCAGGACGCGGCCGCTCTGTGTTCAGCCCTGCCACAGATTGTTTACATGCTGGGCGATTGCATTCAAAAGGAGACATGATATAATGAAACAGTATACGGGAAAAAGTATATACCAATTTATGAAGATGGAGAAAACTATGAAAAAGTTCTTTGCCCTTGCCCTGGCGGCCGCATTGGCGCTGTGCGTTTTTGCGGGCTGCTCCCTCAAGCCTCAAAGTGAAAATACGGACGTGCCTGTCGCAACGGATGTGGACAGGGATGCGACTGTGGTTACTGTTGGCGATCAGGCCGTCACCATGGGTGAATATATAGACCTGTTCAATACGTATGCTTCCTATTACACCAACTACGGCTATGATATTTATTCCGACCCCACCGCTCTAAACGAATTCCAGGATTTCGTGGTGGATCTGCTGGCGGAAGACAAAATTATTGCTTATCAGGCACAGAAGGCCGGTATCACCGAGTTGAGCGAGGAGCAGCTTAAGGAGATCGAGGATAAGGTGGCCGAGGAGTTGGAATACCTGCTGGATACCTACCGCGCCCAGGCTGAAGAGGAGGCCGCCGCCGATTCCACCGTGGATGTGGAAGCCCGTACCAAGGAGCTCATGGAGGCGGAAACCGAATATTACACCGGCAGTTCCATGACATACGACGAGTTTGTGGAATGGATCCGCACTTATTATAAAGAGAGTGCCGTAAGTGAGGCGTTCCGTGAGGAAGTGCTCAAGGACATTACCGTCAGCCAGGAGGCCATTCAGAAGTGGTATGACGATACGCTGGCAACCCAAAAGACCACCTATGCGGATGACGGCGGCGCCTACAAGACCGATGCGGAGAATTATGAGAAATACGGTGGAGTTCCCGTGGTCTATATACCGGAAGGCTATAGCCGTGTGCTGCATATCCTCATAACGCCGGAAGGCGAGCCCAGCGAGGAATACACGGCGAAAACGGACGAAATGGATTCCCTTGCCGCCGAATATGGCGAGTTGGCCTTTGATTCCGCCATCAGCGGTGCGAACAATCCCCGGCTTGCGGAGATTCTGACAGCTTATAAGGCATTGGATAAGGAAGCCCAAGCCCTAGAGGAAACGCGAATGGCATCCGCTCTTACCAAAGCGAACGAGGTGTTTGCAAAGCTGGAAGCCGGCGAGGATTTTGCTACTCTGATGTCCGAATATACCCAGGATGACGCCATCCTCAGCTTTGATAACGTTGCCAAAAAAGGCCTTCTCATCAGCAATAAATATGAGAGCGAAGCCGATTGGTCCAAAGATGTGAAGACCGCTTTCTCTACCCTGAAAATGGGCGAATACAGCCAGGTGATCCGAGACGAGGAGGGTTGTCACATCCTTTATTACCTCTCCGATGAGACGACGGGCCCCGTGGCGCTGGATACTGTGAAGACCGATGTAGAGACAGTTCTGTTGACGGACCTGCAGGATCAGGAATGGACCTCCATGCTGGAAACCTGGAAGAACGACGGCAGCGTCAAGATCGATGAGGAGCTCGTGCGCTCCTATGACGGTTCTGTCGGTTAACCGGATCGCAACGTTTGCACATGGACGAGGGGGCTTTGCCCCCTCGTTTTTTGCCTGAAATTATGGTATGATCGTTTCATGTGAAAAAGAGGAGTGGTTGTAATGCGATTGGATAAATATCTTAAGATATCGCGTCTTATCAAACGCCGCACCGTTGCAAATGAGGCTTGCGGCCTAGGCCGCGTGCAGATCAACGGGCGGGTAGCAAAAGCATCTTCCGAGGTAAAGGAAGGAGACGAGCTGGATATTCTCCTTTCCGGCAAGCATGTCCGGCTGCGGGTGCTTTCCGTGCAGGAACATGCCCTTAAGGCGGATGCCAGCAGCATGTATGCGCTTGTGCAAGAGGGAGATTCTTGAGCGCCCGGGGTACGGCTATCCTGCTGGCCGCCGGTAGCTCCTTGCGCATGGGGTTTCAAAAGCTCACCATTCCCCTATGTGGTCGCACGGCTTTGGAATACGCCCTGCTGGCTTTTATTCGGGCGGATATACGGGATATCCTCATAGCCGTATCCAGCGACACCCGGCAGGAAGCGGAACGGCTGGCCGGGCTATATGCCATGGATGGCGTGCATATCCGTTTGGTGGAAGGCGGCGACAACCGGGGAGATTCTGTGTATCGTGCCCTTGTTCAAGCCGAAGGGGATGTGGTTGCCATCCATGATGCAGCCCGTTGCCTCGTGAGTCCCCGGGTGATTCTGGACAGCATTGCCGGTGCGATGGAGCACGGAAGCGGCGTAGCTTCTTTGCCGCTGCGGGATACGGTCTATCTGGACGAGGGACCGCTTCCTCGTGATAGGCTTCTCGCCACCCAAACGCCCCAATCCTTCTCCAGACCGCGCATTTTGGAAGCTTATGAATCCGCCCGAAAGGCCGCCGTATCCGCCACGGATGATGCGGCCATCTATCGGCTGCGGTGGAAGGAAGTTCATTTCACCTCAGGCAGCCCCCGCAACCAGAAGCTGACCACGCCGGAAGACGTCCCTATCTTTGAGGCGCTGCTGGGCGCCCACAGGTTGCGCTCCGGCTATGGGGAGGATACCCATCGTCTGGCAAGCGGCAGGGCGTTGGTGCTTGGCGGGGTGGTCATTCCATTTGAGCTGGGTCTTCTTGGCCATTCGGATGCGGATGTTCTTACCCATGCCGTCATAGACGCCATGCTGGGTGCGGCAGCCCAGGGGGATATCGGCTCCCATTTCCCGGATGCGGACCCCCGATACAAGGGGATCTGCTCTTTGAATCTGCTTGGGCAGGTTCGGAACCTTCTGTGTCATAAGGGCTATTTTTTGGCCAATCTGGACGTAACCGTGGTGGCACAGCAGCCCAAGCTGGCGCCCCATATCTTGCCCATGCGTGAAAATTTAGCTCGTATTCTCGGCTGTGAAATCAGCCGGGTCAGCATAAAGGCAACCACCCCCGAGGGCTGCGGCCCGGAAGGCGCGTTGCTTTGCATTACGGCGCGCTGCGTTTGCAGCCTGGAGGAATACGCCCAATGAGTTATACCATTACCATTGCGCCCTTAGCCACGCCCGGCCATATTACCCAAGCGGCGCTGGCGGCCATTCTAAATGCAAATCTTCTTTTTTTGCAAACAAAGGATAGTCCCTGCGCCGATTCTCTGCTGGAGTTGCGCCTTCCCTATACCGCCATGGATGATCTTTACGAATCCGCAGCGGATTTTGATGGGCTTAACGAGGCCATCGCGCAGCGTCTTTGTGCCGCCGGGCAGGATGCTGTCTATGCAGTTTGCGGAAGGAGCATAGGAGATGCCGCCTTGCTTGCGCTCACTGCCCGGGCGGAGCAAGATGGCGGCCAGGTGCGCCGCCTTCCCTCCCCGGGCTATGCGCAAACGGCCCTTTGCGCTTTGCCCCGGCCTTTGCCCGAAGCCGGCATGGTTTGCTGCCCCGCCAACGGCCTGCCGCCTGCCTTGGATCCATACCATACCCTCTGTATTGAAGAAATTGATACCGTCCTGGCTGCGAGCGATGTGAAGCTGGCGCTGGGCGAGTATTTTCCGGATGAATATCCTGTGTGGTTATGCGCCCTTGGCAAGGCGGGCTATCATACGCTCCAGATACCTGTGCTGGAATTGGATCGGCAAAAAAATTATGCCGCGGGCACGTGCCTTATTGTGCCACCTGCCCAGCCCGCCCAACTTACCCGCAAAAGCATAGATGATCTGATGGCCGTTATGGAACGGCTGCGAGGGCCCGGGGGCTGCCCATGGGATGCGGAGCAAACCCATCTTTCCCTGCGGGGCCCTCTCATTGAGGAAGCCTACGAGGTGCTGGATGCCATTGAGCGGGAGGATGACGAGGCGCTGTGCGAAGAGCTTGGGGATCTGCTTTTGCAAATCGCCTTTCATACCATCCTTGCAAAAGAGCAGGCTGCTTTCACCCTTCGGGATGTGAGCACGGGTATCGTGCAAAAACTTATCTACCGCCACCCCCATGTTTTCGGCGGGGTGCATGTTGGAAGCAGCGGCGAGGTAAAATACAACTGGGAGCAGCTTAAGCAAAAAGAAAAGCATCAATCCACCGCTGCGGATGCCATGCGTGCCGTACCCCGGGCCTTTCCTGCTCTCATGCGCAGCGCCAAGGTGCAAAAAAAAGCTGCCCATGTGGGCTTCGACTGGACCGACCCCAGGGATGCTTTGCAGAAACTGCCCGAAGAAACCCAGGAAATTCTAGAAGCGATGGAGCAGAACGATGCGGCTCATATTGACGAGGAGGTGGGAGACCTGCTATTTGCAGCCGTAAATGTGGCGCGGTTATTGGGGCGCGACCCCGAGGCCATGCTGCATCAAGCCACGGACAAGTTTATGGACCGTTTTGCGCGCATGGAAGCATGCATTCTGCAGGAGCGCGGAAGCCTTGCGGATATGTCCCTTGCAGATATGGATGCCTATTGGAATAAGATAAAGCTGGAGCGTCTAAAAAAATAGGCATTTAGGGCTTTTTTTAATAAAAAAGGCTTGCCCTGCAAGGCAAAGCTTGGTACAATAGACGAGGATTTTGACCCGATGTTTTTACTTTTTGAAATTGCTTAGGAGGTACCACAATGAACAAAACCGAACTGATTTCGGCGGTGGCTGAAAAGAGCGCTCTTTCTAAGAAGGATGCTGAAAAGGCCGTGACTGCCGTTCTCTCAACTATCACAGATACCCTCAAGGCCGGCGAGAAGGTTCAGCTGGTTGGCTTTGGTATGTTTGAAGTTCGCGAGCGTCCCGCCCATAAGGGCCACAACCCCATGACCGGCGAAGAGATCCAGATCTCCGCCAGCAAAGCCCCTGCTTTCAAGGCTGGCAAGGCTTTCAAAGAGGCTCTCAACTAATTGGTTTTATAAAAGCAAAAAAGCTCCCGATGGGAGCTTTTTGCTTTCCTTCTTCCTTGCATTCTTTGGCTTGACAAATCCCTGTCTTATCCCTTAATATAAGATTAATAATAGTTCTTATTTCAAGGGGATGTTTCTATGATCTATTCCAAGCAACGTGAACTCGTGCTCAGTGCCGTGCGGGAAACCCACGGCCAGCATCCCACGGCCGATATGTTATATGCCGCTATCCGCGAAAAAAGCCCCAGCGTCAGTTTGGCTACGGTGTACCGCAACCTCAATCAATTGGTTGATGCGGAGCAAATTGCCCGCATTTCCATCCCCGGTTCTGCCGACCGATTTGATCCGGTGGCGGACGGCCATTCGCATCTGCTTTGCAAAAACTGCGGCGCCGTGGTCGACATCCCTTACGATGCTCTTCCAGACCTTTTTGCCCCCGTTCAAAAGGCCACCGGCTGCCAGGTGGAAAGCTATGGTATGGTCTTTTACGGGCGCTGTCCCCACTGCTGCATAAAAAATTAAGGTTTATACCTCCGGCATCAAGCAAAAGGCCCGGCGCACTGCAACGTGCGCCGGGCCTTTTCCCACTGCATCGGTTACATCATCTGCACCATTTCGCTGCGCAACACCTTGATGATGTGCTTTTCCAGCCTGGAAATATAACTCTGGGAGATGCCCAGCATATCTGCCACCTGCTTCTGTGTGTATTCCCGGCTTCCCGCCAAGCCGAAGCGCAGTTCCATAATCTGCTTTTCGCGAGGCGTAAGCTTATCCATGGCAAGGTTAAGCAATTCTTTATCCACTTCATCCTCAATATTGCGGCATACCACATCCGGATCGGTGCCCAGGATATCCGAAAGCAGCAACTCATTCCCATCCCAGTCCACATTCAGCGGTTCATCCAGGGATACTTCCAGTTTGAGCTTGCAACTGCGGCGCAGATACATCAGGATTTCATTTTCAATGCATCGGGAGGCATACGTGGCGAGTTTAATCTTTTTGCAGGCATCAAAGGTATTCACGGCCTTAATGAGCCCGATGGTTCCGATGGAGATCAAATCCTCAATACAAACGCCCGTGTTTTCGAACTTGCGGGCAATATAAACCACCAGCCGGAGATTGCGCTCAATCAGGGTTTGCTTCACGTCCTCTCTGCCCTGCACAAGCGCCCGCATGAGCTGGGCCTCCTCTTCCTTGCTAAGCGGCGGCGGAAGCGCCTCGCCGCTGTTGATATAATACAGCGCGCCAGATATGTCGATCCGGGCATAGATTCGCAGCAACAGTTTACATAAAAAGGCATATTGCATAAGCTTCACTCTCCTGTTGATATGGGCAGAGCAGCAGGCGGGATCAACGCCTCGGCATCCCGAAGGGGGGAAGGGCTGATAGCCAGGAGGGCATAAAGTTGCGCCCCATCCAATGCGATGCGCTGGGGATGCAGGGCATAGAGTACGCTTTTCCCGTTTACGGTTGCCACCGGTATGGGTAAGCGCGCTTCCTTTGCCAAAGCGGGCAAATAGGCCACAATTACGGGAAGGCCGGATAGGGGATCCCATAGGCTGCTTCCGCTGTCAATGAGCGCGTTCAGCTTATAGAACGCCCCTTGATACTCTACTTCCAACTGCACGCTGCCCCTTTGGCGCCGCCGGAGGATGCGCCTGGCTGCGCCCGGCAGGAAGGAGGCTAACAGCGCAATGCAAAGGGCCGTTCGTACGGGCAGGCCGGTCCAAACCACGCCTTGCTCCATCCGCCCGCCGGTAGCCAAGGCAAGCGCAAAGGCCAAGCCGCCTATGGAAAAAGCCGATGCGAACAAGCACAATACGGCCAAGGCATAGTCCAGCCATCCCTTTGGGGAAAGAGCCAGAGCCAATGCACAGCCAAAGGCTGCTTTCCCAAGAAGGCCCCCGGCCTGCGGCCAATAAACAGCCCCAAGTGCATACAGCGCCCCCAAAATACAGCCTGCGGCCGTTTGCCACCCAACCGGTTTCCGCCCTCGCAAAGCGGCAGCCAACCGTAAAATAAGCCAGTCCATCAGGGCGTTATCCAGCAAAAAAAGCTCGATATACATCCGCGCACCCCCATGGGCTTTATATTAGCATACGAGGCTTGGAAAGGTTGTAGAACCGGTGCAGCGTATATATGGGAAAAATGGCGGGCCGTATCCCCCGTAGCGATACCTTTTTCTTGCCGACCTCTAACGGCGTCAGCTTATGCGCGGGCTTATGGAAATCTTTTTTATGCCAAACGGCCCGGCGCATAAAATGCACCGGGCCGCACGATTTTTCTATTCTGTTTTGAGCGGCAAATGCTTTAGTTGCCCAGCTCAATGCTGATTTGGGAGAAAACATCCAGCAAGGTCTCTACCTTGGTTTTATGCTTCGCCTCTCCCTGCAGGTCCAACATGGCTTTTCCCTCATGCATCATCACCAGCCGGCTGCCATAATCCACGGCGTAGCGGAGGTTATGGGTGACCATCACGGTGGTAATGTGCTGGGCGCGAATAATCTTATCCGTCAGCCGCATGATGGTTTCGCTGGACTTGGGATCCAGGGCAGCGGTATGTTCATCCAGAATCAAAAGCTCCACCTTGGTCATATTGGCGATCACCAGGGCAAGGGCTTGGCGTTGCCCGCCCGAAAGGGCGCCCACCTGGGTGGAAAGCCGATTTTCCAGCCCCATCTCGCACTGCTCCAGCAGTTGTTTATAATAATTTTGCCGCTTTTTATCTATGGCAAAGCCCAAGCCGTATTGCTTGCCCTTATTGTCCGCCAAGGCTAAATTTTCCAGAATGGTAAGCCCGGCGCAGGTACCCGCCTTGGGGTCCTGAAATACCCGGCCGATAAACGCCGCGCGGCCATGTTCACGCATATGGGTAATGTCTCGATTATGGAAGCGGATTGTGCCGCCGTCAGGCTGAAGCGTGCCGCAGATCAGATTCAACAGCGTGGTTTTGCCGCTGCCGTTGGAACCGATGACGGAGATAAAATCCCCATCGTTTACCGCAAAGTTGAAGCCGTCGAAGAGAATGGCCTCATCCGGCGTGCCAACATTGAAGCTTTTTTGAATATTCTCCATGGTTAGCATTCGCTCGCCCTCCCCTTTTGCCTGCCGACCCTGCCGCTGAAGACGAGGGCCAGGGTGAAAA
Organism: Candidatus Pelethousia sp.; assembly: GCA_034933245.1. Classification (GTDB taxonomy): domain Bacteria; phylum Bacillota; class Clostridia; order Christensenellales; family CAG-138; genus Pelethousia. The sequence continues at coordinate 9,621 of JAYFNX010000028.1, read as the reverse complement.
TAACCGCCATAAGCAGTTTCAGGTATTCCGTGGGAAGGCCCAGGCCTAAAGCCACCGTAAGGGCAGCTTTGTAGGCTATGCTTCCCAAAATAACCATGGTCGTTGCTTTAAAGGGCGTTTTCTTAAAAAGACTCAGCCCAATAATAACGCTGGCTAAACCCACCACCACCATGCCCACGCCCATCTGCTGGTCCGCCGACCCTTTGCTTTGTGCGATAACGCTGCCTGCCAATGCCGCAAACCCATTGCCGATGGCCAATCCCAGAATCTTGCTGTTACCGGGATCGCGGGAAAGAAGGGTGACGTATTTTTCATTGTTGCCGGTGGCTCTGAGGAGCAGGCCGGATTTGGTTTTTAGATACACATCCAAAAGCAGCTTGCATACCACCGCCACGACAAGGGAAACCAGCATGGTCCGCAAATACATGCCGCCGATCCGCTCGGGGATGAGGGCGCCGATGAAGGTGTTGAAAATCGTCGGCCTGCGGAAGAAGCTGGCCACGCTGGCGCCGCCGTTGAAAACGAATAGAATGACCAGGTTGATGGAAAGGAGGGCCGTATAGACCAGAATGCCACAAAGGAGAGGGCGGATATGGAGCTTCACATGCAAAAGCCCGGTACCGCAGCCCGCCAGTGCGCCAAAGGCAAAGGATACAAGCAGGCACAGCCAAGGATCCATCCCCGCCAGAATCAGCACCCCCGTGACGATGGCTCCCATGGGCATGGTGCCATCCACGGAAAGGTCCGGAAAATCCAAAATGCTGTAGGTGATATATACGCCCAGAGCCATAATGGCATACATGAAGCCCTCCTCCAGCGTCACCTTGCAGATGTTGAGAAAAATATCCATTCCACCGCTCCTGTTTGCTTATTTTACGAAAGTATTGTGCCGGGGCGGCGCTGCCGCCCCGGCCCCTTGCCGCTCTTATTCTTCTCCCGTTTTTACCATGGAGGCGTTGGCATACGCCTCGGGAAGCTGGATTCCGAAAGCCGCCAGCACATCCGTGTTGACGATAGGCGTCGCATCCGTGATCTGCCGCACAGCCATAGCGGCCGCATCCTCCCCCGCCAGAACGGAGAGTGCCATTTCGCCGGTAACATTGCCCAGGGCGATATAATCAATGCCCACGCTGGCCAGGCAGCCGTTGATGACCTGCTCCTCTTCCGAACCATATACGGGAATACCCGCCGCATTGGCCTGCTCCAAGAGAATGCTCAGGTTGTTCACAACGTTATTATCTGTAAAGTTGTTGATGCAATCCACTTTGGATGCTAGTGTGGCGGCAGCCTGGGGTATATCGGCCGCGCCCTGGACGCCTTGCTCCACGATTTCCACGCCGTATTCAGACGCAATGCTCTTAATTTGCGCCAGCTGAGAAACGGAATTCGCCTCGCTGGTGGTATAGAGAATGCCGATGGATTTCGCCGCAGGCTGCAGGGTTGTGATCAAGCTGAGCTGGGCAGCAAAATCCAGGACGTCGCTGGTGCCCGTGCAATTGCCCCCGGGGGCTTCCATGCTATCCACCAAGCCCGCGGCCACAGGGTCACTCACAGCGCAGAAAACTACCGGAATGTCCGTGTTGGCAGCCGCAGCATAGGCGGAGACCGCAGCAGGGGTAGCGATGCCGATGATCATATCGTAATTCTTGGCGGCCATGTTTTTTGCGATGGTATCGCAGGTGGCTGAATCAAAATTGCCGTTTTGCAGGTCAATGGTTACATTGCCGGCGGCGGTGAGCGCCTGCTCCACACCGGCAAAGCAGTTATCCAGGCTGGGATGGCTGCCGAACTGAATGACGCCCACGGTATAGGCTTCAGCCTGGGCAGTCGGCTCCGAAGCGGCGGATTGCGCCTGCTCGGCCGGGGTAACCGCAGGCTCCTGCTCTTGTGCGGTGGGCTGCTGGGGCTGGGCGCATCCTGCCATCAGAACCAGCGCGAATACCAGTGTTAAAAGGATCGCCAATGCTTTTTTTGTTGTTTTCATGGGACTATCTCCTTATAAAATTATTCTTGATGGTTGGATAGGCGGATAAACAAAAAAGCCCTTATCCTATCGTCATAGGACAAGAGCCAGTCTTGCGGTGCCACCTATGTTCGCCCTCCAGAAGGAAAGCGCCCTCTGCCGCATGCCATCACATGCGCGTTGCTATAACGTGCAACCCCCGTCCTACTATCCCGCCCATTCGGACGGCTCGCAGGCCCTCATGAGCCCATTCGCCGAAACCTGTGCTGCCGCATTTCCACCAGCTAGCGGCTCTCTGAAGCCTAGATACCTTCGGTTACTCTTCTCAATCAACAGTTTCTCAGATTGGTACTGATGATACCACGCACATAACGTTTTGTCAACAGGGTATGCGCATTTTTTCTTTTCGTGCGCAACCGGCGCAAACATCCCCCCATGCAAGCGTCCCGCCTTCGAAAAGGCGGAAAAAAAGCTCTGCCGGTTGCCCGGCAAAGCTTTTGCATCCAAATTTGACCTTCGGCAGCTCGCCAATGCTTAGAGGAGGGTGATTCCCGCAGCCTTACAGACGGCGATGGTTTCCGCATCCCATATGGAGGATTGCACCTCGCCGATATGGGCTTTGCCCAACATCAGCATGCACAGGCGGCTCTGGCCAATACCGCCACCGATGGTGAGGGGGAGTTCGTCGTTTAGAAGCATGTGATGGAAGGGAAGCTTGCGGCGATCGTCACATCCGGCCTTGGTTAGCTGCGCATCCAAGGATTTGGAATCTACCCGAATGCCCATGGAGGAGATCTCCATGGAGCAATCCAAAAGCGCATCATAGAAAAGGATGTCGCCATTCAACTGCCAATCGTCATAATCCGGCGCACGGCCATCATGGGGCTGCCCGCTTTTGAGCTTATCACCAATGCCCTGGATGAACACGGTGCCGTATTCCCGGGTAATGGCGTTTTCCCGTTCCTTTGGGGAAAGATCCGGATAGCGATCCTCCAACTCCTGGGTGCTGATGAAGGTTACCTTCCGGGAGAGCTCGGTAGTCAGGTGCGGATAACGGGCGCGGACTGCATCCATGGTATCGCAAATGCAGCCCACGATGGCGCGCACCGTGGAATAAAGGGTTTCCGCGTTGCGGGTTTCCGGCGTTAGCACCTTTTCCCAGTCCCATTGATCTACATAAATGGAATGCAGGTTGTCCAGTTCCTCATCCCGCCGGATGGCGTTCATATCCGTGTAAAGGCCCTTGCCAGTCCGGAAATCATAACGATAGAGCGCCATACGCTTCCACTTCGCCAGGGAATGCACGACCTCCGCGTCACATCCGGCGCTAGGGATATCGAAGCGTACGGGCCGCTCCACACCGTTCAGGTTATCATTCAAACCACTCTCCGGCACCACAAACAGCGGCGCCGTCACGCGCTTAAGCCGTAAGGCACGCGCAAGGTCATCCTGAAAATTCCGTTTGATGAGCGCAATAGCATCCTGGGTATCATAGAGGGTCATCGTGGGGCGATAGCCCGCTGGAATATAGGTCTTTGACATGGGAAAACACACTCCCCCTTCTAAAAAATAATAAAATATAAGGGACAAGCATTCTTTGTGCCTGCTCGCCCCCTTGCCAACAGAAGCTTATGCGTTTACTTTATCTTGCCCTAGTCATCGTTTCTGCGCAAAAAGCTGGGCAGATCCAGATTATTCTTTTCCTTTGGATTGTAATCGCCCCGGGGCAAGTCTTTTTTCGTATAGTGGGGCGTTACATCTCCCCCTTCGGGCAGGGGAGATACATAATCCGGCTTGCGGGTCCTGGGTTTATTAATCCAGCCCATCGGCTGTAAATCGTCCTCTTGGTCACGCCCCATGCTCTTTGCTTCGCCAACGGTACGGGGCGTCTTCTGTACGCTGTCCTGCTTAGGCGCGGTTTGGCCCGGCGCGGTGCGGCCGGCTTGCGTAGCGCTTTCAAAGCCGGTTGCAATCACCGTGATGCGCACGCCCTGCCCCATCTCCTCATCGATTCCCGCACCCCAAATGATGTTGGCCTCGGGATCCGCATATTCCTGAATAATAGCCGCGGCCTCGGACACCTCGTGAATGCCCAAATCGCTGCCGCCGGTGATGTTGAGAAGCACGCCCCGCGCGCCGTTGATGGTGGTTTCCAGCAACGGGCTAACCACAGCCTGGCGGGCGGCCTCCGCCGCGCGTTTGTCCCCGGTGGCGGTGCCGATGCCCATATGGGCCATGCCGCGCTCCCGCATAATGGTGCGCACATCCGCAAAATCCAAGTTGATCATGGCGGGCACGGCGATCAGATCGCTGATGCCCTGAATGCCCTGGCGCAAAACATCATCCGCAATGCGGAAAGCTTCCGAAAGGCTTACGTTTCCCACCGTATCCAGCAGGCGGTCATTGGGGATGGTAATGAGGGTATCCACATTGCTTTTCAGGTTTAAAATGCCGTTCACCGCGTTATTCATGCGAACCTTGCCTTCAAAAGCAAAAGGTTTTGTAACCACGCCGATGGTGAGGATTCCAAGCTCTTTGGCGCATTCAGCCACCACAGGGGCCGCGCCCGTGCCTGTGCCACCGCCCATGCCGGCGGTAATGAACACCAAATCGGCACCCCGCAGCGCTTCGGTTATGGCATCCCGGCTTTCTTCGGCCGCCTTGCGGCCGATCTCCGGATCCGCCCCGGCACCCAAGCCTTTTGTAAGCTTCTCCCCAATTTGAATTTTCTGATTGGCGCGGGAAAGGTACAGGGCTTGTTTGTCCGTATTAACCGAAATAAATTCCACGCCGCGTATGCCGTATTGGATCATGCGGTTGACCGCGTTATTGCCCGCGCCACCCACGCCGACCACCTTCAACTGAGCAAGCTGGCCGCTTTCAAAATCCAATTCCAAACCTATGGGCATATACCTTCCTCCTAACGCAATGTACGCAAAAATCAAATTCCAAGCTTATTATATCATCTATTTGTGAAAAAGCTTCTTAATTTTTTGAAAACACCATTTTGCATGCCCATCCCTTCCAGGCGGCCCGCATGGTTTTCATCCTCCGCATGCATTACAAAGTCCATTACGGAAAAGGCGCTGGCATAATTGGGCGAACTCAGCCGCGGCATCCAAGGCATGCGCACCTTGATCGGCACGCCCATCTCCTTCTCCAAAAATTCACAGCTTCCCCGCATAAGGGAAATCCCCCCTCCCGTTAAATACACGGGCAGGGAGGGTGAAAACCGCACGCCCATCTCCTGAATGGTATTTTTTATAAGTTCCGCCAATTCCCTCGTGCGAGATTCCACGATAAACTGAATGGCGTCATGTTCCACACGCAGCACACCGCCTGTGGGGATGCGAATGGAATCAATGCTGTCCTGATAATCCAGGGAATATACGTATCGTCGCTTTATTCCCTCCGCCACGTGCCTGGAAATTCCCAAAGCAAACGCGAGGTCGCTTGTGAAATGCCCGCCGCCCACCGGGATCGTTTCGCACGCGATGAGGGCGTTTCCGCGCAATAGGCTTATATCCGTATGGCGGGCCCCCACGTCGATGAGCACGGCACAGTCCGTCCTTTCCGCCGGCGGAATAATGAATAGGCCGCTGGACAAAGGCACCCCGATATACATATCCGCATCCATCCCCGCCTTATCCAGCGCCGCGGAAATGAGGGACTTGAAATAGGTCTGCACATATACATGGCTTACCGGGGCGGCGAGCAAATCCGCCGTGATACCCAAAGGCGCATCCGCACGAACCCCGTCTATCTCAAATTCGATTGGGGTAGAGTGCATGAGCGCATAGCCTTCGGGTTGCTCAAACTGCAACGAAGCGTTGATGAGCTCGTCCACCGTTTCTTGGGTAACACGCCTGCCCTTTCCCATGACTTCGGTCCTGCCGTCCCGCACGATCAGCTTTAAAAAAGGGGCCGGCACTCCCACGCTTAAATCTCGGGCGCGAACCTTTGCTTCCTCTTCGGCCATGGTCAAAGCCTCTACAATGGCACTGGAAAACTGTTGTTCGTCCAAGATGCGAGCGTCTTTATATCCGTCGTATTCCCGTATCCCCGCACCGCGAACCACGATGCCGTCCTTACCATCGGGGCTACATAGCAGGCAGATAACTTTGGAACTTCCAATATCTAGAATGGCAGTATTTTGCCCCATTTCCCCTCCAGGTTGGGCAACCACGCGCTAGTCGCCCAAATACACCTTAACTAGTATTTCCAGGATACCATACCCCCATATTTTGTGCAATATGCGGGCATCCTATTTTGCTAAAATCTCCCATGTTCAAACGGTTTTCGCATTAACCGCTGAAATGATCGCCATCGTCGCTTCCCGGCGCCTGGCTTAGCGTTTGCCCCGGGCTGGGAGACGGGGCGGGGGATGTTTCCGGCAGCGGCGTTGCGGATGCAGCCGGGCTTTCCTCGGGCACAGGCGAAATGGTAGGTTCCGCAGTAGGTTCCACAGTTGGCGGGGAATAGACCGGGTCGCCCCGCACCGCCAGGTCGATCACGCCCCCCGTATGCCCCATGGCTTTAATCCACGCCATCGCCTGGGAAAGATATTGCAGCTTCTCTTCCAAGTCCTCGGCTTGCCCCACGTGAATGGTATAGCCATCCTTCGTGAGGAGCTGCACGCTCAAAGGCTGGGTAATATCTAGGCTGGCCATATCCTCGGCCACGCCTGCATGATCCAAGGCCTGCACCATGCTCAGCAGGATTGCGCTGTTAAAATCGTCCGCTTCTCCCAACCGTTCGTTGAGCTGGAATCCTGTGGATCCCATGCCGTATACCTCCAGAAGGTTCTGGCTATCCGTACCAATGGAGAGGATGTATCCCTCTTTGTCGATAATGGCATAGCTCCCGCCGCCGGCAATGGCCGCCAGCGGCTTGCGTTCCTCGATCTGGATGACGAGCTTGTTCGGATACACCCGGCGAATTTGCGCCGATTTTATCCTTGGGTTTTCCAGAAGCTTTTTCCGGGCCTCGCCCGTGTTGACCAGCAGGATATGCTCTCCCGCGTTAATGCCTGCGACGGTAAGCACATCCGCCCGTTCCAACGTTTCGTTTCCCGTCACCTCGATGCGGTCGATGAGCAGCCAGTAATACAGAATAAGGAGGATACCCACCATGAACACGACGGCGCTGAAAACGACGGCTTTTTCCAAAATTTTATTGACGGTTCTGGCGTCCGTCCGGCGAACTTTGGCTAAATCCACAAAGTCCAGATCGTCCTCTTCAAGGGAAGCCGGGGATTTGGCCGCCTTTTTATTTTTCCCCTTTTTCTTGCGTTTAGGCTTGTCCTCCTCGTCAAAAAGGGATAAAGCCTCTTCGCTGAAGCCCGTTTCCTCCCCGTCTATATCCGTTTCCGTTTGCACCGCCAGTTCCTTTTCAAGTTCCTCCCGCGTAAGGGTTTCCGCATCCAGAAACTGGATGTCCGCATCCGCATCTTCCGGGGCATCGGATAAGGGCCTGGCGCTGTAACGGGCTTTGATACTGGCCAGATCTATGGCTGGCCGCGGCGGAACGGAGGGGGCTTTGCGGGCCCTCTCCCTCTCCCGATTCATCTTGGTCTTTCCCCGTTTTTTTGCCATATGGCTATAAGCTGTCCTCTCTGGTAATTCGAGCGCCCAAGGATCGAAGCTGGGTATCCAGCGCCTCGTATCCCCTGTCAATTAGCTCCGCGCCGTATATCGTGGTAATGCCCCGGGCTTGCAGGCCTGCAATGGTAAGCGCCGCGCCGCCTCGCAGGTCCCGTGCGGTCACCTGCGCCCCCGTTAAGCTTTCTACGCCCCGGATAACGGCGGTTCGATCCTTTTGGGTATAGACTGCGCCCATGCGCATCAGCTCTGGCCCGTGCTTAAAGCGGTTTTCGAACACGTTTTCCACAATTACGCACGCCCCTTCGGATACGGTTGCCAATGCAAAAAATTGCGCCTGCATATCCGTGGGGAACCCAGGGTATGGCAGGGTCTCAATGAGTTTGATCTCCGAAAGCCGTGGTGGTGCCCAAAGGGACACCGTGTCCTCCCCGCAGGCAATGGAACAGCCCGCTTCCCGCAGCTTGCTAAGCATGCTGCCCACGTGCTGTGGGATTACGTTGGAAAGCGTAACCTCTCCGCCGGTAATTGCCGCCGCGCACAAAAGCGTCCCCGCCACGATTCGATCCGGCATAATCGCATGAACGGCCCGATTTCCTACCTGCCTGCCCCCCTGAATACGGATGCTGGAGGTGCCGGCGCCGCTTACATCGCAGCCCATGGCATTTAAAAAAGCTTGCAGGTCCTCCGTTTCCGGTTCCCTCGCGGCGTTTCGGATAAAGGTTACGCCCTGGGCAGCCACGGCCGCCATCATAATATTCTCCGTTGCGCCTACACTGGGGTAGTCCAAATGAATATCCGTCCCCCGCATGCGGCTGCCATCACACAGGATAAGGCCGCCCTCCTCCCGGATGCGCACGCCCAAAGCGTTCAATCCGCTTAGGTGCAGATCAATGGGCCGGTTTCCAATCTCACAGCCCCCCGGGTACGTGCAAACGGCCCTGCCGAAGCGAGCAAGAAGAGGTCCTAACATGAAAATAGAGGAACGCAGTTCCTTAGATATGCGCTGCGGCATGGTATAACCCGTAATTCTGGACATATCCAACGCCAATGCGCCATCTTCCTCGTGCCACCAGGAGGCTCCCAACTCTGAAAGAATGGTAAGCATGTTCTCAACGTCTCGAAGGTTAGGGCAGTCATAAAGCCGCACTTGGCCCGGACAAATCAAACAAGCCGCCAATATGGGCAGCACCGCGTTTTTTGCGCCGGAAACTCGCTCGCTGCCTGTCAGCGGGTATCCACCCTCCACAATTAATGCTGCCATCCAACGCTCCCTCCCGCCGCTTGCGCCTTCCTGCGCGGCTCATTCCATCTTATGCAGTATGAAGCGTTTTGTGTTACTCGGCGGCCTTTATGGTCATTCCAGCTCCGTGTTGCGCGAGATATTGAGCAGAATTCCTACCGCCGCCATAAAGATCACCAACGAGGTTCCTCCAGCGCTTACAAAGGGCAGGGTTTGCCCTGTGGGCGGCACGGAACTGGAAGCCACACCCACATTCACGCCCACCTGCAAGGCCATCACCGCCGTTACGCCCCCTGCAAGAAGGCTGCCGAATCGGTCCTTACACCGGGCGGCAATGCGAATGCCCCGCCAAATAATGAAGAAATACATGCACAGGAGCACCACGCAGCCCATAAAGCCCAGTTCCTCTCCGATGATGGCAAAGATAAAATCACTTTCCCCGTAGGTGAGGAAGCGAAGCTTTTGCGTGGAAAAATTGAGACCCTTCCCGAAAAGGCCGCCGCTGCCCAGCGCATAGAGGGCTTGGATGAGCTGGTATCCATTGCCCAGCGGGTCCTTCCAAGGGTTCGTGAAAATCGTGAGACGGGCCCAGCGGTAGGGAGCCACCTTGGCCAGCAGAAAAAACAACGGAACCAGCAACATACCCAAACCAAAGAGGTGTTTAAAATCCGCCCCGCCCAAAAAAAGCATCATCGCGCCGATGAGCAGAACGATCATAGCCATAGACATGTTTTTTTGTAAAAGCAACAGCGCGGCCATTGCGCCCATGACGATAAGCATGGGTACCACGCCCCGCACAAAGTCCTTAATCATGT
>JAYFNX010000027.1:0-43716 GCA_034933245.1 Candidatus Pelethousia sp. | reverse complement strand
ATCCCTACTATCCCCAAGACGGGCGCTCCCGTGCAGATCGGCGGTGCGGCCCTGTGCCTGTTCCTGGCCGCGGGCCTGATGTGGAGGCGGAAGCATGCCTAAAGCAATTACTGCCGCACAGCTTGTGGCGTATTTTCAACGGGCGGTTACCGAGGGCTGGGGGTATGTCTGGAGCCTGAACGGGGTGCTTTATACCCAGGCGCTTGCCCAAAAGTACCATGCTACACAGCGGGCAACCAGCACGCACCGCGACCCCAAGACCTACTGGCTGCAAGATTGCGCCAAGTGGATCGGTAAGATGGCGGCGGATTGCTCCGGCGGCATTATCGGAGCTCACCGTACTGGCGACCCTGACTATTCCGACCGCACGGCCAATACCTTCTTTAATCAATGCACCGAATCGGGGCCGATTGAAACCCTGCCGGAAATTCCGGGCTTGTGCCTATGGAAGCCCGGCCACATCGAGATTTATGAGGGGAACGGCTACGCCATAGGCTTCAGGGGCACGGATTACGGCGCTACCCGGTCGAAGGTGAGCTCTCGTGACTTCACCCACTGGGGCAAGCTCCGGGATGTAGATTACACCAATGCCGGTATACCCAACGTGCCAACTGACCCCACGGAACCCGAACCCCTGGTTCTCGATATTCAAAGCCCGCTCAAGCGCGGCCCCGGTATCCACAAGTTCCAGGAGGCCTTCAATGCGGGGGGATACTCCTGCGGCACGGTAGATGGTATCTGCGGCCAGAATACCGTGGCGGCGGCCCAGGCTTTTGCCGGGGCCCATATGCCTGTAGCAGCGATGGAACTGCCCGGTTCCATCGCTGTCACCGTGAACGTAGGCGGTACGGTCTACACTGGCGAGATCAAGAAATAGGGGAGGTGTAAGCCTCCCTTTTCCAACACAAATCAAAAGAAAGGAAATATAAAAAATGAACGGATTCAAAAGCGTTGTGGCCGTTATCGGGGGCATTGCAGCTTACCTGTGGGGCGCATGGGATGCGCTGATTCAAGTCCTGGTGGCCGTGGTGGTGATCGATTACGTAACGGGCGTGATCAAAGCGGCGGTGAAAGGGGAGCTTTCCAGCGGCGTGGGCTTTAAGGGCCTTGCCAAGAAGGTGGCCATCTTCCTCATTGTGGCGCTGGGGGTTCTGGTGGACACGGCCATCCCGGCTACCAACGGCGCCGTACGTTCCGCGGTGATCATGTTCTATGTGGCCAACGAGGGTCTTTCCATCCTGGAGAACATCGGCCAGCTGGGCGTGCCTCTGCCGGTCGTGCTCAAGGGGTGGTTGGCGAAACTAAAAGAAGAGGGTGGGGAAGACATAAAGGAATAAGATATAGCGAGGGACGGTCAAATGACCGTCCCTTTTTTTGTTGCGATACATATATGTGCCGCTACTCGATGCATTCCATAACAGCATGCCGGTTCGGTAGAAATCCTTGCAAAGCGTGGGCTTAAGAGCCTGTGGAATTTGCGTCAAGGATGTCGGCTAAACGTACCTGCGGATGTCGGTAGCGTGCGCTGCTTTGCTCGCCCGCAACGTGAATGGCTGCGACGGGGCAGGCATGGATACAGGCCTGGCAGTATTCACAGTTGTGCAGGTAAACGGGCCTTTTTTCAAGACGAATATTGCCCGTTGGGCAGACGCGTGCACAAGTACCGCACAAGATACATTGGTCGCTTACCGTAAAGGTATCATCAATATGGTCGCCAAGCTCTTGCCGAATAAGGTCACACTTGGGTACAATTATGCTGCGTTCCATGCCGTCAGCGTGGAAACGTTTGCGAGTATGGATATCCAGTACAATAGACTGTAGCCGCTCGGGCGTATCCTTGGGCCGCGAGCGCTCCTCGTTCATTTCAAACAAGGGCAGGAAGTTATCCACCATCAGGTATTCATTGGTATAATCGAGGGGAATCCTCGCCTCTGCGGCTGCACGTTTAAGCTGGGAAAGGCCACCCTGGGTGCGTTTACCATAAACCATAACAGCGAAAAAGTAGGCTGTTTGGATATGAGCGCTTTCAATAAAGCGGCGCACCATGCGCGGCAGATCAAATCCATAGCAGGGAAACACCAGTCCGATGGCTTCGTCTTGCAGCGCGGGCGTACCATTTCGCATGAGCTTTGGTAGCGATAATAGTTCGCCGCCGATTTGCCGTGCGACATGTAGACAGTTGCCGGTAGCGGTGAAGTAGATGGTTATCAAGGCCAACCTCCTAAAGAATAGTAAGTCGAGATCAGAATTCTCTACTAGGATTCTAACACGCCTATCCGGGCGATGCAAATAATCGCACCATTTTTCAGGATGCCCGGAACTGAATGGGAGACGTATGAAGGAAGCGGGGAAGAACATGACGGACTTGTGGATAAAAAGAAAACGGGGAGCAAGCGCCTCATCCTACATCATGGGGATTCCTGCTATAGAAAGAAAAAGGCAAGCGCTTCCAAAGGAGCGCCCGCCTTTTTTTGATGGCAAGCCTTTTGCAATGGGGTTTGCTAAAACAAAGGCTTTAGCCGATGAACATTTGCGTAATGTAAAGGTATCCGTTTGCATCGGTTACAATACCCACGCCAATGCTCGTATAGGATGTGCTCAGGATATTTTTACGATGGCCTTCGGAATTCATGAGAGCGGTATGCGCGCTTTCCATAGAGCGGTTCATGGCGATATTTTCGCCTGCCGCACGATAAGAAACGCCAAAGGCTTTTAGCATTTGAAACGGGCTGCCATAGGTGGGAGACGTATGGGAGAAGTAGCCCTTATCAATCATATCCTGAGATTTTGCACGTGCAACCTCCGTTACCTTGGCACTGATCGTAAGAGGAGAGGCGCCCACCTTGGCCCGTTCCGCGTTAATCAGATCCACCATCTGCTTTTCCAGCGCAGAAGCCGTCGCCTGGCCGCCGTCGTCACTGGAAGCCGTGGGAGCAGGCGTAGACGAAGCAGCCGTAGGCGTAGGAGTAGACGCAGGCGTTGACGTAGGTGCCGGCGTCGATGTAGGCGCTGACGAAGGTGTTGCAACCGGCGTAGCGGTGGGAGCGGAGGTGCAAGAAGGCGTGCATGCAGGGGACGTGCTCTGGCATAAGGAACGATATAGATCGCTTGCGTTCCAGCTTCCGCTTTTTAGAACGCGCAAAATGCCGGAAGGAAGGCAAGCGGAGCCCGTGCAGCCATTTTTTGACTCGGTACAGGCGCTTTGCGCGTTGAAGCTTTGCTGCTGTTGAAGCAAGCTCGCAATGTCGCACATACCCTGTGGGCAGTTCTTGGAATAGGAACTCGTGTTACAGTTTGCTGCCAGGGCAGAAACGGGCAGCATGGTGATTGCAAGGGCAACGATTACGCCATAAGCAATTACCCTTAAACTCTTTTTCTTTTGTGCTTTCATCAAACAACCTCCTTTTGAAAAAGATTATGCACATTATACAGATCGATATTTGCCGTTACAAGCGAATTGGAGATTCCTGCCTGTGTAAATGCCTGCCTAAAAAAACAAAAACCGCTAAGTTTAGTAGCGATTTATAAAAAAGGATATGATTTTTTAAATAAAAATCAAATACATATATGTAATTAATAAAATGAATAAAAATCCAAACCTGCAATGCGCAACGCCACCTATAGTACATTTATGGCTAACTATCAGACATTTTGCGAATGCACAGGAAAATCCATATCATGCGATTTATTGTGGAAACCAGAAAGAAATGCGAAAAAACCGTCTGCCAACTCCGCTTCCGTTTGAAATTGTAAACATATTAAGTTGACCGTGCCGCTTAACCTGCACTGCGTGGCTACCGAATAAGGCGGCCGTCTATTTCCCCCAGAATGAACCAATCATCCGCAAGCGTATGCGGACACTTTGTGAGGATAGGGAATGAAATCCTGATGAGCCTGCGGGCGGAAAAGAAGCTTGCGGGGGAAGTTTCGTTTAGCGATCCCATCGGGGTGGATAAGGATGGCAATGAGATTTCCCTGGTGGAAGTGTTGGGGACGGATACGGAAGAAGTACAGCGACAAGTGGAACTCGCTCTATTCGGCGTTCAAATCAGGGAGGCGATGGACAGAGCCCTAAGCTGCCGGGAGCGTACCGTAATTGAACTGCGATATGGGCTTATAGGGGGACAAATTATGCCACAAAGGGAAATCGCGAAGCTCTTAGGAATTTCACGGAGCTATGTGAGCCGTATGGAAAAAAAAGCCTTGGCGAAGCTCGCCAAGGAATTTGAAACCTAAACAAAGGAAAAAGAGAGAAAGCTTGGGTTTGAAAAAAGCCGGCTGCGCCGGCGTGTAAAATTACTGTTTCTTTTTGCCGAGGCTAATTTTAGCTTCCTGCCCGCTGCGAATGCGGGAGATATTTTCGGCGTGGCGTAGGATAACAAACGCCCAAAGCAGCAGAGCCAAAATCCGCTGCCCCATATCGGCGCCGAAGCACAAAGCCAACAACAGAAATACGGTGGTTCCAAACATGGAACCCACAGAAACCATCTTGCTGTAAAATACCATACCTAGGCCTGCTACCGTCGAAATGGCGCCAAAGAGAGGGTTGATCAGCCATGCCACACCCAAGGAGCTCGCTACGCCCTTCCCGCCTTTAAAGCTGAAGAAGACCGGGAAGTCGTGCCCCAGCACTACGCCAAAAGCCATGGCATAGCTGCCTGGATTGCCGCCCAGGCTCCGGCCGATCAGCACAGCGGCAGCACCCTTGAGAAAATCCCCCACGAAGGTAAGGGCACCGCTTTTCAGGCCGAATACGCGCAACATGTTGGTGCTGCCGGCGTTGCCGCTGCCATGCCTACGCACATCATCACGATGGAGCAGATGGCTGAAAATGACTGCGAACTGCACATTCCCCAGCAAATATCCCAACACGAGACAAATAACATAAACTTTGATTGGCTCAATATACATAAGGCAATTATAGCATGCTCCCTGTTTTATGAAAAGGCGACGTATATGTCGCAAAGGTGAACTCCATATAAAAAGCCTCCGGAGTCCGGAGGCTTTTCCCAGACGAATTAGTCTTCCTTGGGCAGAATATGCTCGTTGCAATTGGGACAGATCAGATCATCTCCCGCCAGCATTTCCTGGCCGAAATAAACGGTTTCGCCGCAATGGGGACATTCGACTTCCACAAATTCATCCTCATCGAAGTAGTCCTCATCCTCATCGTCAAAGAGGTATTCCTCCAAGGAATCCAGCTCTTCATAGATATCGTCGATGCACTCGTCAAACTCCTGCATGGCCAGCTCATTATCATCCAGAGCCGTCGCCATTTCATCCATGGTTTCGATCATGAGGTTCATAAGCTTGCCCTGGGCATCCCCACCTATTTCCATGCCTTCGGACAGCCCCCGCAGGTATGCTACCTTTTCTTTCATATAACCCATGGTATTCCTCCTTTAAGTCGTACATTGGGAACCAAAGGCGCCGAACTGGCGCCGTTAAGGACAGTATACCCTTACACGCGCTCCATATATTCACCGGTTCGCGTATCGACACGGATCTTGTCGCCCTCGTTTACAAAGAGGGGAACCGTAACCCGGGCGCCGGTCTCCAGGATAGCGGGTTTGTTGGCGCCGGTAGCCGTATCACCCCGAACACCGGGCTCGCATTCCGTAATGGTAAGGTTAACAAAGTTCGGCGCATCCACAGAGAAGGGGCTTCCTTTGAAGAAGCGAACCGTTACGTTCATGTTTTCCACGATATAGTTGATGGCGTCCTCTACTTGTTCATGGTTTAGCGCCAGCTGCTCGTACGTCTCCGTATCCATAAAATAGTAAAGATCCCCGTCGTTATAGAGATATTGCATCTCCTTGGTTTCAATGTGGGCCTTGGGGTATTTGTCACTGGGGTTAAACGTGCGCTCGAGCACGGCGCCGGTCATCACGTTTTTCAGCTTCGTGCGCACAAAGGCCGCGCCCTTGCCGGGCTTAACGTGCTGGAAATCCACAATGTTCCAAACGTTGCCGTCGATTTCAACGGTTACGCCCTTGCGAAAATCGCCTGCCATGATCATAGGGGGAGTACCTCCAAATAGTTTCTTAATTTATAGCAGCGTGTTTTATCAGCTTCGCACAAGATGACGATGACACAAATCTACCACAAAATATAATACCACAGGAACCCGGCAAAGGACAAGCTATTTTTGCCGCGCTGCCTCGTACATTGTACGCATGGAGACGGCATCTTCGGCCTGCGTCCCTCTGGACTCGCAAATCACCACAGGTGCATAGCGGCGCTGGGCAAGCTCCGCCGCAAGGGGGGCGAATTCCGGGCCATATTGGATATCGGCGAAGGTATGATGCATTTTTTCGCCCCCGGTGGTGAACTCAATGCGCGAAAAGTGAACGTGCATGGTGCGCGCCCGCTCCAGGCCGATGCCTTGTTCCAGCGTGTCCAAGATGCGGATGTAATCATCCCTGCCTTGGATGGCGCCAAGGCCTCGGCAGTGGAGATGGCCAAAATCCAGCGCGGGCCAGATTCGATCATCCACCCCGCACAAGGCGATCACTTCCGCAAGGCTCCCCAGCTGGTTTATCTTCCCCATGGTCTCTGCGCATAGGGTCATGTTGTTGAGCAAGCCTGCGCCATCCAATACGGAGAGGATATTTTTTAAAAACACACAGGCCCTCTCCAGCACTTCGTCTCGGTTTCCCTTGCCGCTGCCGGGGTGGAATACGGCCCGGGTAGCGCCCATGGCCTGGGCGGCGGATAACCCATCTACAAAATAGGCGATGTTTTTTGCCTGCTTTTCTTCTCCCTGCGCGGCCAGATTTATGAAATAGGGCAGATGGACGCTTAAACGAACGTCTTTTGCCCGGGCGGCGTCGCGGATGGCATGAGCGGTATCTTCTCCCATGCGTACGCCGCGGCCAAAGGAATATTCAAAGGCATCCAGCCCAAGGGCTTGTAACCAGGCGGGAGCTTCAGCCGTACTTTTATACCCTTGCTGGTAAAAGCTGTCGCTATTGCCGGAAGGACCAAAGCGGATGTGGTCATTCATAGAGAACTCCTTCGTAAACGGTTTGCATTTTCTCTATTATATCCAAATTGCCTTCCGGCGCAACGTTTGAAAAATCGTGCACATGAGCTAAAAAGCGGCGAGATAGCGTGGCACTTGAGATAAACGACGCCAATCCGTAAACTAACTTGCACATTAAAAGTAACTTGCGCAATAACAGAAAAAGTGCTATAATTAATTTAATAAGTAGACATGCCCGCGCCTTCTTGCCATTACGAAAGAGGCACGGGTCAAAATCCATGTTGAAGAAAAAGGGCGGCTTTCCGCCTTTTTTCTTCGCGAAAGAAGAAAAAGCCTTGCTACCGGGCCTTTTGCCATGCTATAATGCCATACGTATGGGCATGCTTATGGAAGGCTTGCTACTACACACTCCGCCGAGCGTGCGGCTCGTGCCCCTTTGGGGGTTACCGGGCGCGAAGACGCGGGGGAGGATAAAAAACGAGGAGGAATATAACCCTATGTCTGTCATTTCCATGAAGCAACTGTTGGAGGCCGGCGTACATTTCGGCCATCAGACCCGCCGCTGGAACCCCAAAATGAAGGAGTACATCTTCACCGAGCGCAACGGCATCTACATCATCGACCTGCAGAAAACGGTTAAGAAGGTGGATCATGCCTATGATTTTGTGCGCCAGGTAGCGGAGAACGGCGAAGCTATTTTGTTTGTGGGCACTAAGAAGCAGGCGCAGGAAAGCATTGAACAGGAAGCAAGGCGTTGCGAGATGTTCTATGTGAACCAGCGTTGGCTGGGCGGCATGCTTACCAATTTCAAAACCATTCAGACCCGTATCGCCCGCCTGCGCAAAATCGATAAGATGGAGCAGGATGGGGATTTTGCCTTGCTTCCCAAGAAGGAAGTCATCAAGCTTATGGCCGAGCGCGATAAGCTCGAGAAGAACCTTTCCGGCATTAAAGACATGAAGAGGCTTCCGGGCGCCATCTTTGTGGTTGACCCCCGCAAGGAGGCCATTGCGGTGCAGGAAGCACACGCTCTGGGCATTCCCGTGGTGGCCATTGTGGATACCAACTGCGACCCGGACGAAGTGGACTACGCCATTCCCGGCAATGACGACGCCATCCGCGCTGTGAAACTGATCGCCTCTAAAATGGCAGACGCCGTGTTGGAAGGCCATCAAGGCGAGCAGATGGGTGATGCCGAGGCGGAAGCCGCGACGGCGAACGTAGAGCCTGCGGACGAATTCTAATACTGGGAGGATAAGCTGCATATGTTTACCGCAAAAGATGTGATGAGCTTGCGTGAGATGAGTGGCGCGGGCATGATGGATTGCAAAAAGGCGCTGGTTGAGTGCAATGGCGATATGGAAAAAGCCATGGACTACCTGCGGGAGAAGAGCCTGGCTGCCTCCGCGAAGAAGGCTTCCCGCATTGCCGCCGAAGGTATCGTGGGCGGTTATGTAAGCCCGGATGGCAAGACGGGCGTTATCGTGGAGGTTAACTGCGAGACCGACTTTGTGGCCAAGACCGACGACTTCAAGTCCTTGGTTGACGGCGTGGCAAAGCTTGTTGCGGATACCAACCCCGCCGATGTGGACGCTCTCATGGCCGCCGATTCCGGCGATGGCACCGTTTCCGAGATGATCACCCGGGCTGTGGCTAAGATTGGCGAAAAAATCACCATTCGCCGCTTCGCTCGTAGCGTGGTGGAAAATGGTCTGGTAGATACGTATGTGCACCTGGGCGGCAAAATCGGCGTTCTGGTGGAAATCGGCTGCGCGGATGCGGTCGCTGCCAAGCCCGTGGCCCACGATGTCGCCATGCATATTGCTGCCGCCAAGCCCAGCTGCCTTTCCAAGGCGGAGGTAAACCAGGATGATGTCGAGCATGAGCGCAAGATTCTCCGGGAGCAGGCTATGAACGAGCCCAAGCCCAAGCCCGCCAACATTATCGAAAAGATGGTGGAAGGCCGAATCGAGAAATATTACAAGGAGGTTTGCCTCCTGGAGCAGCCCTTTGTGAAGGAGCCGGATATTAGCGTGGGCCAGATGATTCAAAAGGCCGGCGCCGTGGAGATTCTTGGCTTCTCCCGTTTTGAGATGGGCGAAGGCCTGCAAAAGCGCGAGGACAATTTTGCCGAAGAAGTTATGGGCCAGATGAAGAAATAAGAAGCGCCAAAAGGAACGCCGGCTTCGGCGTTCCTTTTTTCATGTTTTCATGGAAGCAGGAGGAACTATGCTCAAATATAAGCGCGTATCCCTTAAGCTCTCCGGCGAAGCGCTGGGGGGAAGGCAAGAAACGATAGATTTTTCCAAGGCGGAAGCCGTGGCGGCCCAATTGGCCGCGCTCCATGCGATGGGCGTGGAGATAGGGGTAACCTTGGGTGGCGGCAACATTTGGCGGGGCCGCTCCAGCGGGAACATGGATAGAAACCGGGCGGACCAAATGGGCATGCTGGCAACGGTGATCAACTCCCTGGCATTGCAGGATTGCCTCCTAAAGCTGGGGGTTCCCTGCCGGGTCATGAGCTCCGTGGACATGCCCCGCATGGCGGATAGCTACAGCTCCCGTGGTGCCCAGGCGGCTTTGTCCGCCGGGGAGATTGTGATATTTGCGGGCGGCAGCGGCCTGCCCTTCTTCTCCACGGATACGGCGGCCGCCCTGAAAGCGGCCGAGATCGGCGCCGATGTAATGCTTCTTGCAAAAAATGTGGACGCCATTTATAGCGCGGATCCGAAGGAAGACACCAACGCCATCCGCTATGCCCGCCTAAGCTATGATCAGGTTCTCGCAAAGAACCTCAAGGCCATGGATCTCACGGCCATCACCCTGTGCAAGGAACAGCACATTCCGATTGTGGCCTTTGCCATGGACGCGGGTAAAAATATCCTCAAGGCCGTCCTGGGAGAGGCTGTGGGAACTCTCATTGACGAGGCGGGAGAATAGACTTGCACAAGGCCACACTTTCCATTAAAATATAAGGACAAGGCGTATACGGCCAAAAACCTTACCATATATTAGGAGGCACGAACATGGACGCTGTGGAACTGGCAAAAGAGAAGATGGGCAAAACAATTTCCGTGCTCAAGCAGGAGCTGAGTAGCCTTCGGGCCGGCAGGGCCAATGCCCAGGTATTGGACCGGATCATGGTGGAGTATTATGGCACCCCAACCCCCATCAACCAGGTGGGTAACATTTCCGCGCCGGAGCCCCGGCTGCTGGTGATTGCGCCCTATGACCCGAGCGCCCTCAAGGAAATTGAAAAGGCTTTGCTCAAGAGCGATCTTGGCATCAACCCGGGCAACGACGGCAAGGTTATCCGCCTGCTGTTCCCCGAGCTGACCGAGGAGCGCCGCAAAGAATTGGTCAAGGTGATCAAAAAGAAGGGGGAGGATGCAAAAGTTGCCATCCGCTCCATTCGGCGGGACGCTAATGAAACCATCAAGAAGAATAAAAAGGATGGCGAAATTACCGAAGACGACCAGAAGAAGATGGAAGAGGACGCACAGAAGGCGACAGACTCCTTCATCAAGGATGTCGATAAGATCGTGACGGATAAAGAAAAGGAGATCATGGAGGTTTGAAGGGGGTTTTGGGGCTTCCTCTTTCCATGGCCGAGA
This sequence comes from Candidatus Pelethousia sp., assembly GCA_034933245.1. Classification (GTDB taxonomy): domain Bacteria; phylum Bacillota; class Clostridia; order Christensenellales; family CAG-138; genus Pelethousia. Next base: position 33,117 of record JAYFNX010000027.1, on the reverse strand, counting down.
CCAGCCTTCGGGAAGCTGGGTTTACCGTTACCGCGGTGGAGACGAGGAGCCGCAAGGGCCAGCCGGGGAATGAGAAACGGGTGCTGCGGGCCAGGGAAACCGCGCCCGGTCACATGGAGCTGGTATACGCCCTGTTTAAAACCGATCTTTTTTGGATGCCCGAATAAATAGAATGGGGGATTGGGCCTAGCTCACATCCCCTTTTCATGCGGCATGGGGAACCGCTTTACAAGGAGGAAGCATGGCGAAGATGGAGCCCGAAAATTTCGGGCTTGCGCCGGAGTTGCCCCGGCATGTTGGCGTAATTATGGATGGCAACGGACGCTGGGCCCAAAAGCGGGGCCTTCCCCGGCCCTTGGGGCACCGGGCGGCCATGGAGCGATTGCGGGACATGATACGCCTATCCAGCGATTTGGGCATGGAGGCGCTTTCGCTTTATGCCTTTTCCACGGAGAACTGGAAGCGCCCCCAAAGCGAGATCGATGCGCTTATGGGCCTGTTTATGGAGTATTTTTTGCGGGAATTGGACGAACTCCATGCAAACGGCGTCTGCATTCGCATCCTGGGGGATAAGGATGCTTTCCCGGCCCGTATCCGTGCATCTATGGTTGTGGCGGAGGAGAAAACGGCCCATAACCAGGGGCTTAAGCTTAACATTGCCCTCAATTACGGCAGCCGGGCGGAAGTGGTGCGAGCGGTCAATCTGCTGCTTGCTTCCGGAAAGCCCGCCGATGAACAAATGCTCATGAACGCCTTATATACGGCCGGCTTGCCGGATCTGGATCTGGTAATCCGCACGGGAGGCGAGCGGAGGCTTTCCAACTTTCTTTTGCTGCAGGCCGCTTATGCGGAACTGGTATTTGTGGAGGATTATTTTCCGGACTTTACGCAGGCGCGTTATGTGGATTGCATTCGGGAATATCAAAGGCGCAGCCGCCGCTTTGGCGATGTGCCCTAACGGGGGTACGGCATGAAAACGAGAATCTTGGTGGGGGCGGGGCTGCTCCTGTTGTTTGCAGCTATCCTCTTCTTTGGCGGATGGTTTCAGGTTTTGGCTTTCACGGCGGCGGCGGTAATCAGCGTGCATGAAATGGGCAAGGCCTGCGGCGCGCGGGGCTATCATCCTTGCCTGTGGCCGCTTTATATCTTTACGGCCTTCTATTATTTAGCTTACGCAAACCTGCGGGCTGCCTGGCTTGGGGTGCTGGCCCTTTGCTGCTTGCTGGCCCTTTGCGCGGAGCGCATTTTCAACCCCCTCCGTACCACGGAGGACACAATTTGTTCGCTGTTTGTTTTTGTGTATCCCGTTTCGTTATATGTTACACTGGCAATGGTGGCCAGTCTTTCCAAAAGCCTGCTGCTGCTCTGCTTTGCGGCGCCTCTTATGGGGGATACGGCGGCCTTTTTCGTGGGCTCCACCTTGGGAAAACATAAACTTTGCCCCCACATCAGCCCCAAGAAGACCGTGGAAGGCAGTGTGGGAGGGTTTCTGGGCGGCGCATTGGGGGGGATGCTTACCTGGGCGCTCCAAGGATTGCCCGGCTTGTACAGCTCCATTCAGCCCGGCTTATGGCAGCTGGCGCTCGCGGGCCTGCTCTGCGGCGGGGTGGGGCAAATCGGAGATCTGTTTGCCTCTACGGTGAAGCGTTGGGCGGACATTAAAGACTATGGGAATATTTTTCCCGGTCATGGCGGCGTGATGGACCGGTTGGACAGCGTGCTTATGTGCGCGCCGCTGGTTTACGTATGCATGCTGCTGCTGTGGCTTCTATAGAATAATAACGATTATCATGAAGAAAACGATTGTTGTGCTGGGCAGCACGGGTTCCATCGGCCGTCAGACGCTGGATGTCGTTCGCGCCATGCCCGATGCGTTTAGAATATTGGCCCTTAGTGCGGGCGGCAATGCTGCTGCGCTTTTGGAACAGGCCTGGGAATTCCGCCCGGCTTATTTAGGCATTCACGATAAAACCCAGGCGACGCTTCTTTCAGGCACAGGCGCGCAGGTCGTGGCGGGAGAGGAGGCGGCCGGCATTTTGGCAGCCCTTCCCGAGGCGGAGATCGTGGTGAACGGCGTATGCGGCTTCGCCGGCCTTGCGCCCCTGCTTGCGGCGCTTGGAGCAAAAAAAACGGTGGCTTTGGCCAATAAAGAGAGCATCGTATGCGCGCATGCGCTGGTGGAGGCGGCCCTTGAAAGGGGCGGCCGGATTATTCCGGTGGATAGCGAGCAATCCGCCCTATATCAATGCCTGCGCTGCGGCGAGGCGCGGGAGGTATCCCGCCTAATCCTTACGGCCTCGGGCGGCCCTTTCCGGACTTATACCCAGGAGCAACTGCAAAGGGTGGGGCCTGCGGACGCGCTGCGGCATCCCACCTGGGCAATGGGGAAGAAGATTACCGTGGACAGCGCCAGCCTGTTTAACAAAGGACTGGAGATTATGGAGGCGGCTTATCTTTTCCATATTGCGGGAGAACGGATCGACGTGCTCCTGCACCCGGAGTCCATTGTCCACTCCATGGTAGAGTTTGCGGATGGTTCCAATATCGCCCAGCTCAGCGCGCCGGATATGCGCTTGCCCCTCCAATATGCCCTCACCATGACGGAGCGGAAACCCGGCGGCTTTGGCAAGCTGGATCTTGGGAAGGTTGGGACCCTGCACTTTGAAGCGCCGGATTACGAACGGTTTCCCGCCCTGCCTTTGGCCTATGCCGCCCTTCGAGAGGGCGGCGCTTTGCCCATCGCTTACAACGGTGCAAACGAGGTGGCGGCGGCGCTGTTTTTGGAAGGAAACCTTCCCTTTATGGATATTCCCGTTTTGGTGGAGCATGCAATGGCCAAAATAGAGCGGATACAGCCTTTCAATATGGAAGGCGTGCTGGAAATTGACGGGCAGGCCCGGCGGCTGGCCCTGGAAAAGGCCGGGAGGCCGGTTATGGCGGAAAGGAAACCGAATTGACCAATTTTTTATCGATTCTAGGGGCGCTGCTGCTGCTCACTGTCTTCGTGGCGGTGCATGAACTGGGGCATTATACGGCCGGCCGGCTTCTGGGGTTCGGCATCTTGGAATATGCCATCGGCATGGGGCCGGTGGTGTTGAAAAAAGAGAAAAACGGCATTCAATATTCCCTACGGGCGTTGCCCCTGGGCGGTATGTGCCGCTTTTATGGGGAGGATGAGGCCCTTCCCGCCGGCGCATCCGGCATGATCCCATTCAATGCGCAGAAGCTTTGGAAACGGGCTGTGGTGGTAGCATCCGGTCCGGTGATGAACATCCTGCTGGCTGTGGTCTTTGCGGCGCTGAGCTTGGGGATCTTTGGGGATTTCATGGCCCAGGTGCAGGAATTTTCCTACGAAAATTCTCCCGCCCAGCAGGCTGGTATGGAAGTGGGGGATATGATCTACGCCGTGGAAGGCGAGCGGCTTCTCAGCTACAGCGAGGCCGTACCCGCCATCCGTGCGGCGGATTCGGGCGAAATGGACGTGACCGTGCTGCGGGATGGCAAAAAGCTACGCCTGACGTTGCATGATATTTACGATGCGGATGCGGGTTACAACCGCATAGGCGTAAACATCGGCGCGGCCCGGCGCACCTATGGATTATTCGAGGCCGTGGGGGATTCCTTCGGCTATGTTTGGGCCGTGGTGCGGGAGATGTTCCAGGCCCTGGGGCGCATGGTGACCAGCGGCGTGCAGGAAGGGGATGTGATGGGCCCGGTGGGTACCATTACGATTATGAGCGAATTTGTGCGCTACGGCTGGGAGACTATGCTGCGCATGGCCTTGCTGGTGAGCGCGAACCTGGGCATTCTGAACCTTTTGCCAATTCCGGGCCTGGATGGCGGGCGGCTGGCCTTTATGGCCGTGGAGGGCTTGCGCGGCAAGCCCGTGCCCCCGGAGAAGGAGGGAATGGTGCACTTCATTGGATTGGCTCTCCTTTTCGGCTTGGTGATTTTGCTGACGGTAAAGGATATCCAGGGCTTATTGGGGTAAACGGGCATGCAGAGACGAAAAAGTAGAAAGGTCACGGCCGGGCGGGTTGCCATGGGGGGCGGCGCGCCCATCACCATCCAGTCCATGACCAATACGGATACAAGAAATGTGGAGGCGACCCTTGCGCAGATCCATGCGCTGGCCAAGGCGGGCTGCGATATCGTTCGCTGCACGGTGCCGGACAGAGAGGCGGCGCAGGCCCTTCGGGCCATTAAGGACGGATGTCCCATGCCATTGGTGGCGGATATCCATTTTGACCACCGCCTGGCTATGCTGGCCATGGAGAACGGGGCGGACAAGGTGCGCATCAACCCGGGCAATATCGGCGGGCCTAAGAAGGTGCGGGAGCTTACGGCCTGCGCCAAGGCCCACGGCGTGCCCATCCGCATCGGGGTAAACGCAGGCTCCCTGGAGCGGGCGCTCTATGAAAAACACGGCGGAGCGACCCCGAAAGCCATGGTGGAAAGCGCCCTTTCCCACGCCGCCCTGTTGGAAGCGGAAGGGTTTTATGACATTGTCATCTCCCTCAAGGCTTCCAGCGTCCAGGATACGGTGGCTGCCTATGAGGCTATGGCCGCGGTTTGCCCATACCCGTTGCACATCGGCGTGACCGAGGCTGGGAGCGGCGCCGCGGGACTGGTAAAATCGGCGGCTGGCCTGGGAATTTTGCTCCACGAGGGCATTGGGGATACCCTGCGGGTTTCCCTCACCGGGGAACCGGTGCAGGAGGTGGAGGCCGCTCGGCTGCTTCTTCGGGCCATGGGCCTGCGCAGGGAAGGAACGGAAATTATTTCCTGTCCCACCTGCGGCCGCACAGGGTTTGACCTGCTGCCGGTTGTCCGCAGGGTGGAGGCCGCCCTGCCGAAGGACGGGCCTTATTTAAAGGTTGCGGTGATGGGCTGCGTGGTAAACGGGCCCGGGGAAGCCATGGATGCGGATGTGGGGATTGCTTTCGGCGGCGGAAAGGGCGTTCTTTTTGCCGGAGGCGAGAAATTGGGGACATTTTCACAGGAACAGGCCATAGAAACACTCATCGAAGAAGCCAAGCGCCGCCTGGGACAGGCGGCGCAAAGATAGAGATCGGATACGGGGAATATGGAAGCGGGACTTTGCCAACTTTTTGAACGGAATGGAGCGCCGGGGGCCAAGTTGCTCTCGGCGAAACTGATTAAGGAAGAAGAAAAACTGCTGGCTACGGTGGAGGTTGGCAGCCTTTTAACCATGGGCCGGATGGAGGCTATCCGTCGGGCTCTGTGCGAGGCTATGGGCTGCGCGGCGGAGATCGATTTCTGCTTTTGCGGCGCGGCTTTAGCGGCGCTGAAAGGGAAGGACAGAGCCCTGTTGGCGATCCTACGCCAAAGCTTTATGGATCTATGCCCAACCGCACGGCCCGCCCTGGCGGGTTCCCATTGGCGTTTTGAAGGGGAGCGGGAAGTGGTGATTTCCGTAGCGCCCGATAGGCTTGAACTGGCCCCGGACCCGCGGGCATTGGGCGATGCGGCGAATTTTTACAAGGCGGCATACGGGTTACCATTGGAACTTCGCATAGAAGCGGACGCATCCATCGAAGCGCCGGCGCCCGAAAAGGAGCTTGCGTCTCAAGTGCAGGCGTCGGATGTAATCACAAAAAAGAGCAAAGTGGTTTTGAAACGGAACGATGAAAAGGATGGAAAGGGTGCGGTGCTTTACGGCAAAGCGATCAAGCGCAGCGCCGTGATCCGCCAAAGCGAGGTAACGGAGGACGCGGGCCGGGTTGTGATTAGCGGCGAGCTGACCAACATGGAACTGCGGCCAACCAAAACCGGGGCCCATATTTTGTCCTTTGCCATTAGTGACCATACAAATACGCTCCCTTGTAAGATCTTCCTGAAAGAAGGGGGGCAGAAGCTGGCGGATGGAATAAGTGCAGCCGCCAAGAATGGGGAGTGGCTCCTTGTGCATGGAGACTATACCATGGATGAGTTCCTCCACCGCATGTGCCTTCACGTGCGGGATGTCGGCACCTTCCGCGTACCAAAAAGGGAGGATAAGGCGGCGGAAAAACGAGTGGAGCTGCATTTGCATACCAAAATGAGCAGCATGGACGGCCTTACGAATGTGAAGGAGGCTATCGCCACGGCAGCCCGGTGGGGGCATAAGGCCATCGCCATCACAGACCATGGGGTGGTTCATGCTTTCCCGGATGCTGTTTCTACAGCCGATAAGCTTACCAAGGGCGGGCAAGAAATTAAGGCCATCCTGGGCGTGGAAGGCTATCTCTTGCCGGACTGCACCCTGGCGGAGAGGCCCGAGATATATGTGGCCCTGGCCGTTACCTCCGCACCCGCTTTCCGTTTAGACGACCTATTCGAGGTGGCCGCGGTGCGCTTCAGCGGCAGCGAAGTTCTGGAGGAGATGCGTCTTGTGGTGGATTGCGGCGCCATCCTGCCCGAAGCGCTGTATAGCCCGGATCTGACGCCGGAGACGCTGGCGCAGGGGATCAGCGTGAAAGACGCCCTTGCGGCCTTGTTGGCATTTTTGGGTGATGCCTGCCCCGTGGCCTTTGGGCCCGAAACCCTAAACCAACTCCGCGCCCATGCAGAACGCCACGGGCTGAATTTTCCCGGCCGCTATGCGGATGGAAAAACCATGGCGCACTATCTGTGCAGAGAGGTGAAAGAACCGAATTTAGAGGCGTATTTGCCCTGCTTTGGGCTGGGAAAACAGGGCTGCGGGGCTTTGGCCAAGGCCCGGGCTTTAGCGGCGCTTTTTGGCAAACTGCTTCCCGAGATGGACGGCCGGTGCGCCAATAAGATACCCCTTTTCGATCCACAGGAGCAGATGGATACCAAGGCCAAACGCCGTACCTATCATATCATCCTCATTGCCAAGAACCACGCGGGCTTAAAAAACCTCTATCGGTTGGTGTCCTATGCGCATTTGGAGCATCTGCGCAAGGTACCCCGCATTCCCAGAAGCCTGCTGCTGTTTCATCGAGAGGGGATCATTGCCGGAACGGCCTGCGAAGCCGGGGAGCTGTTCCGGGCCATGCTGGGGGACGCTTCGGAGGAGCAGTTGGAGAGCATCGCCGAGCTGTACGATTTTTTGGAGATCCAGCCCGTGGGCAATAACGCTTTTTTAGTCCGCAATGAGCGGGTGCCAAACGAAGAAGGCCTGCGGGATCTAAACCGGCGCATTGTAGCCCTGGGCGATCGGCTTCACAAACCGGTTGTGGCAACCGGGGATGTGCATTTTCTGGAGCCGGAGCATGCGGTCTTCCGCAGCATCATCATGCACGCCCGAGGCTTTGAGGATGCGGAGCAGCAGGCCCCCTTGTATTTTAAAACCACGGACGAGATGCTGGCGGAATTCGCTTACCTTGGCCCGGAAAAGGCCCGGGAGGTGGTGGTGGATAACCCTAACGCCATTGCGGACAGCTGTGAGCGGCTCAAGCCCTTCCTTTCGGAAAAAAGCACCTACGCCCCCACCTTCCCGGGCGCGGAGGATGAACTTCGGAACATGGCCATGAACCAGGCCCATGCGATCTATGGAGATCCTTTGCCCGAGGTGGTGCAAAAGCGCCTGGATAAGGAATTGGGTTCCATCATCGGCAACGGGTACGCTTCCCTTTACCTGATGGCCCAGCGGCTGGTGCAAAAGTCCCTTTCCGATGGGTACCTGGTGGGTTCCCGGGGTTCGGTGGGCAGCTCCTTTGTGGCCAATATGGCGGGTATCACGGAGGTAAACGCCTTGCAGCCCCATTACGTATGCCCCAAGTGCAGGTTCAGCGATTTTGAAGTGGACCGCACCCAATATGCCTGCGGGGTGGATATGCCGGATCGAGCATGCCCAAACTGCGGTGAACCGCTGATGAAGCTGGGGTATGAGATTCCCTTTGAAACATTCTTGGGCTTCAAGGGAGATAAAACGCCGGATATCGACCTGAATTTTTCAGGCGAATATCAGCCCGTGGCCCATAAATTCACGGAAATTATGTTTGGTGAAGGCCACGCTTTTCGGGCCGGTACCATATCCGGCGTCAAGGATAAGACGGTCTATGGCTATGTGCGGGCCTGGTGCGACGAGAATGGAACGATGCCCACGAAGGAAGAGATCGACAGGCTGGTAGCCGGCTGTGCGGGGGTCAAGAAAACCACGGGCCAACATCCCGGCGGCATCGTGATCGTACCGGCGGAAAACGACATCATGGAGTTTACGCCCATTCAATATCCGGCGGACAAGACCGATGTGGATATCATCACCACCCATTTTGATTTTCATGCCATGGACGACCGGCTCGTCAAGCTGGATATTCTGGGGCATGATGATCCTACGGTTCTGCGCATGCTGCAGGATCTGACGGGACTGGATCCCAAAACCATTCCTCTGGATGATAAGGAAACCATGCGTATCTTTTCCTCTGCGGAGCCCTTAGGGTGTTCGCTGGAAGAGCTGGGCTGCGATGTAGGGTCCATCGCCATTCCGGAATTCGGCACATCCTTTGTGCGGCAGATGCTCATGGATACCCGCCCCACCACCATGGAGGAACTGGTACGCATCGCGGGACTTTCCCATGGCACGGACGTTTGGCTGGGGAACGCCCAGGATCTGGTGCTAAGCGGCACGGCCACCCTGAACGATGTGATCTGCACCCGGGACGATATCATGAATTACCTCATCCTACGGGGAGGAGAGCCCGCCATCTCCTTTAAAACCATGGAGAACGTACGCAAGGGCAGAGGGCTCACCGAGGATATGGAAGCGGCTATGCGGGCCATCCAAACCCCGGAATGGTTCATTGATTCTTGCAAAAAGATCAAATACATGTTTCCAAGGGCTCATGCGGCAGCCTACGTGATGATGGCGTTCCGGGTGGCTTATTACAAGGTGCATTTGCCCCTGGCCTTCTATGCCGTATACTTCACGGTCCGGGCGGACGCCTTCGATATTGCCGCCGCCCAGGGCGGGGCTGACGCCGTGCTGAAGAACATCAAGGCCCTCAAGAAAAAGGGAAACGAGATAGAGCAGAAAGAAGCGGATCTGCTTCTTATCCTCGAGGTGGTATTCGAGATGAACAAACGGGGCATTGCGCTTTTGCCGGTGGATCTTTATAAGAGCATGGCTCGGAAATTTCGCATGGAGGATGGCAAGATCCGACCTCCTTTCTCCGCTGTGGCGGGGGTGGGGGGAAACGCGGCGGACGCCGTAGCCCAGGCGGGCGAAAAGGGCCCTTACCTCTCCGTTGAGGATTTTCGCAGCCGTAGCGGGGCGAATAGCGCGGTGGTTCAATCCCTTCGGGATTTGGGAGTTTTGGATGGCCTTCCAGAAACCAACCAGCTCACCCTCTTTTAGGAAAAATTCCTGCGGGAAGGGCTCGCAAGCGTGGGGAATGCTTAAGATTCGGCAATATTTCTCTTGCTTAAGGCGGGTACACGTGGTATAATAACCAATGTTGGGCAGCATTGAAGCTGTATTTGTACAGAAAGAGTGGGCAAAACCCGCTCTTTTGTTTTGAAGGGCGGCCAGTCGCTAAACGAACGGAGAAAACATGAAAACCACCGAAACGGTAGACGCCCTGCTACGCCCCCTGGTGGAGGGCATGGGCTATATTCTGGATGCGGTAGAGTATCAAAAAGAGCAGGGGAACTGGATCCTTACCCTCTATTTGGAACGGCCCGACGGTACGGCCGTGGATATGGATGACTGTGAAAAGGTAAGCCGGGCCGTGGATCCTGTGCTGGATGAGGCGGACCCCATAAAGGATGCGTATTATTTAAGCGTTTCCTCCATCGGTTTAGATAGACCCTTAAAAAAGGACAGGGATTTTGAGCGCAACATAGGCAAAAAAATCATGGTTAAGCTGTATGCGCCTTTGGATAAAAAGAAAGAATATATGGGTGTGCTTAGCGCCTTTGACGCGGAAAGCTTCACCTTGGAATTGAGTGGGGGCAAGCCCCTTCGCATTTACCGCAAGGATGCGGCGCAGATAAAACCTTATATTGAATTTTAACGAGCGATAGAGCGAGAATTATAGACAAGGAGCGTATTTACCATATGAATCCCGAATTCATGGCGGCCCTGGGCGATATTGAAAAGGAGCGGGGCATAAGCAAAGAGATCCTCATCGATGCATTTGAGTCTGCCCTGATTGCGGCTTATAAGCGCAATTACGGCACCAATGGCAACGTGCGTGCCCTGGTGGACAGGGATACTGGCGAGGTCCAGATTTTCGCATCCAAAACCGTGGTGGACGAGGTGGAGGATCCTTATGCGGAGATTACTCTGCGGCAAGCCAAGCAAATCAACCAACTCTACGAGGTGGGGGACGTTCTCGAAGAGGAGGTGGATCTGCGCAAATTCGGCCGCATCGCCGCGCAAACGGCTAAGCAGGTGGTGGTGCAGCGCATCCGCGAGGCGGAGCGGGGCGTGATCTTTGAAGAATTCGTGGAAAAGGAAAACGAGGTTCTCACGGCCATTGTGCAGCGCATCGAAAAGAACGGCGTGCATGTGGAATTGGGGAAGACGGACGGCCTTCTGCCACCGGCTGAGATGATCGCCGGGGAGGAATATAATAACAACGACCGCATCAAGGTTTACGTGCTGGAAGTCCGCAAGACCAGCAAAGGCCCCCAGGTGTTGGTTTCCCGTACCCATCCGGGTTTGGTGAAGCGCCTTTTCGAGCTGGAAGTGCCCGAGATTCAGAGCGGGCTGGTTTATGTTAAATCCATCGCACGGGAAGCGGGCAGCCGCACCAAGGTGGCCGTCTATTCCGGCGATCCCCAGTTGGATGCGGTGGGTACCTGCGTGGGCCAAAAGGGAATTCGAGTAGATAGAATCGTGCAGGAGCTGCACAACGAGAAGATCGATATCATAGAATGGGACAGCGATCCCGCTGCTTATATAGCCAAATCCTTGAGCCCGGCTAAGGTGCTTATGGTTTATATCAACGAAACGGAAAAGGCTGCCAAGGTGGTTGTGCCGGATAATCAGCTCAGCCTGGCTATCGGCAAGGAGGGCCAGAACGTACGCCTGGCCGCTAAGCTTACAGGCTGGAAGATCGACATCAAATCCAGCTCTCAGGCAGAGCAGGATATGGATATTCACCAAGCCGAAATGGGCGCAAGGGAAGAAAGCCCCGATGAGCCCCTTACGGAAGAACTTTCATAGAAGCCATAGGAGCGAGGCATGCCGCAAAAGAAAATTCCCATGCGCATGTGCGTGGGCTGCCGCGAGATGCGGCCCAAAAAAGAGTTAATCCGAATTGTACGCTCCCCCGAAGGGGAGGTACATGCGGATTTTACCGGCAAGGCCCCCGGCCGTGGCGCATATGTGTGCAAAAACGCAGAATGCTTGGCCCGGGCCCAAAAAATCCGGGCGCTGGAGCGAGCTTTGGAGAACAAGGTGGATCCGGAGGTGCTCGAGCGGCTCACGGTGGAGATTACGAAAGATGGATGAGGCGCGCGTACGGAGCGCAGCCGGGTTCGCCATGCGTGCGGGTTGTTGCTTAGCTGGGGATTTCGCTTGCGAAAAGGCGGTGAAAGCCGGCAGGGTCCAGGTGATTCTGCTGGATACGGCGGCATCGCAAAGCACAAGGGAACGGTATCATGGCCTGTGCGAGCGGGCGGGCATACCCTGCCTGGAACTTGAGAATATGGGGAATGCCATTGGAAAATACGGCCGCATGGTAGCGGCTGTAACAGATAGCGGGTTTGCCCGCATGCTGACCGAAGCCGCAGAGGGCGGAGGTACGAATCAACACGGGGGTGCATAGGTTATGGCAAAAATGAAAGTGATAGATACGGCAAAGGAACTGGAGGCGCAAGCCCAGACCCTATTTGAGCGCATTAAAAAAACGCAGGATGCATTGGGAGAAACCTTAACGGCGCTGCGCAGCGCCGAGGGGAAGCTTACCCAGAAAGAACAGCAGGAGGCGAAGGAGCGTGCTGACCGGGAAAAGGCGGAGCGCCTGCGCGAGCTATTGGATCGGGAGGGCGACTTGGCTTTCCACGTAGGCGAACCGGATGTGACCGAAGCTCCCGAATCCCCGGCCCCGGTGGTCGAGAGCGCACCCCCTGCGCCTGCCCCCGAAGCACCTGCCGCCGCCGAACAAACGCGAAAGGTGGAGGAGCCTGCCACACCCCGGCAGGAGACCAAGCCAAGCGAGAAGGCGGCTTCGGACGAAACGCCTGCGGCCAAGGCGGAGTCCCCTGCACAAAAACCTGCCCACCAGCCCAAACCCACACCGCAGCAGGAACGTCCCCCCATGTCTGGCTCCCTGCAGCAGGACGGTCAGCAGCAGCGTCCCGCCCAAGGCGGTCAGCAGCAGCGGCCTGCTCAAGGCGGTTATCAGCAGCGTCCCGCCCAAGACGGTTATCAGCAGCGGCCTGCCCAAGGCGGCTATCAGCAGCGACCTGCCCAAGGCGGCTATCAGCAGCGCCCGGCCCAGGGCGGCTACCAGCAGCGCCCGGCCCAAGGCGGTAACCAGCAACAGCGGACCGGCCAGGGCAGTTACCAGCAGCGGCCACAACAGGGCGGTCGGCCGCGGACTGGCCAGGATGGGCAGCAGCGTCCTGCCCAAGGCGGCTATCAAGCGCGGCCTGCGGCCAGAACGGCAGCGCCCGCACCGGCATCCCCTCCCCGTGGGATTGTAGGCAACGGAACAGGAAACCGGCGCCGTGAGGACGACCGTAAGGGAAAATCCAAAAAGGCCATCATGAAGGAAGCGGCGCCCAAGATCGCTTGGGATGACGATACCCCTACGGGCCGTAAACATAGGAGAAAGACGCAGCAGATGCATAAGCCCGAACCCGTCGTCATCGAAAAAGTTACCCTTACGACCGAGATGGTTACGGTTAAAGAGCTTTCCGAAAAAATCGGGAAACCCGCCGCGGAGATCATAAAAAAGCTGTTTATCCTGGGTATCATGGCCACCATTAACCAAGAGATTGATTTTGATACCTGCTCCCTTATTGCCGGGGAATACGGCATCGATGTGGAGCAGCAGATCGCCAAGACAGCCGAAGATGTGCTTAACGAGAGCATGGAGGATGTGGATTCCGAGGAGAACCTGGAGCCCAGGCCGCCGGTGGTCACCATTATGGGCCATGTGGATCACGGCAAAACCAGCCTTCTGGACGCCATTCGCCAAAGCAGCATCACCGAAGGGGAGGCCGGCGGCATCACCCAGCACATCGGCGCCTATACCGTCACATGCAACGGCCGTCAAATTACCTTCATCGACACGCCGGGGCACGAGGCATTTACCGCTATGCGCGCCCGTGGCGCACAGGTTACGGATATCGTTATTCTGGTTGTGGCTGCGGATGACGGCATTATGCCCCAAACCGTGGAGGCCATCAACCATGCCAAGGCCGCAGGTGTGCCCATCATTGTGGCTATCAACAAAATGGATAAAGAAGGGGCCGACCCGGATCGGATCAAGCAGCAGCTCACCGAGCACGAGCTGGTTAGCGAAGAATGGGGCGGTGATACGATTTGCGTACCCGTTTCTGCAAAAAAGAAGCAGGGTTTGGATACCCTATTGGAGATGGTTCTCCTGCAGGCGGACGTGCTGGAGCTTAAGGCGAATCCCAACCGGATCGCCAAGGGCACCATTATTGAGGCGGAGCTCCATAAGGGCCGTGGCCCCATTGCCACGGTGCTCGTGCAGAGCGGTACCCTCAAAATTGGGGATCCCATCGTGGCAGGCACGGCCTATGGCCGGGTGCGCGCGCTGATGGATGATAAGGGCCGCCGGGTGACCGAGGCAGGCCCCAGCCAGCCCGTGGAGGTTCTCGGATTCTCCGAAGTACCCAGCGCTGGCGACGTTATGAACGTGGCCGAAGTGGATAAGCTTTCCCGCCAGGTTGCAGAGGAGCGGCGGGATAAGCAAAAGGCCGAACAGCTTAAGGCCATGACCAAGGTTTCCTTGGACGATTTGTTTAACCAGATTGCCGAAGGCCAAGTGAAGGATCTGAACATTATCGTGAAGGCGGATGTGCAGGGCTCCGTGGAGGCCGTGAAACAGGCCCTGGAGAAGCTTTCGAACGACGAGGTGCGCATCAAGTGCATCCATGGCGGCGTGGGTGCCATTACGGGGAGCGATATTATGTTCGCTTCCGCATCCAATGCTATCGTCATCGGGTTCAATGTCCGGCCGGATACCATGGCTCGGGAAACCGCCGAACGGGAGAATGTGGATGTCCGGCTCTACCGCATCATTTATCAGGCCATTGAAGATATTGAGAAGGCGATGAAGGGCATGTTCGCCCCCGTATATAAAGAAGTGGAGCTGGGCCGCATCACCGTGCGCAATACCTTCAAGGTCAGCGGCGTGGGCACCATTGCAGGCGCCTATGTGAACAGCGGCAAGGTTAGCCGAAATGCCCAGGTACGCGTGGTGCGGGACGGCGTTGTGATTCACGAGGGCAAGATATCTTCTCTCAAGCGCTTTAAGGACGATGCAAAGGAAGTAACCGCGGGGTATGAATGCGGTATCGGCCTGGAGAACTTTAACGACATCCGCGAGGATGATGTGATCGAAGCCTTCCAGATGCAGGAGGTAGAAAGGTAAATTAACCCATGTCTGTCCGTTACCAACGTATGAGCGAGGAGATTAAAAAGACCCTCGCCGAGATTATCCGCGATATGAAGGATCCCCGGATCTCCCCCATGACGACCATCATGGCTGTGGAGGTGACCAACGACCTCAAGCAGGCCAAGGTGCGGGTAAGCGTATACGATCAGGAGCAGGCACCCCGGGAGGAAAGCGTGGTTGCCCTGAACGGGGCCGAGGGGTTTATTGCCCGTGAGGTTGGTCGCCGGATGCAGTTGCGAGCTCTCCCCAAGTTTAAATTTATCCTGGATGATTCCATCGCATACAGCGTGCATATGTCCCAGCTTATCGATTCGCTTCATGTAAATCGGGGCAATGAAACGCAAGAAGAAATTGAAAAGGAATAATCACCATGCCGTGCCAACAGGAGATCGATAGCCTTCGCACCTTTATTGAGGAGCGGGACGGCTTCACCATCATCGCCCACAAATCGCCGGATGGAGACACATTGGGCTCTACCTTGGCGCTTTTGTGGTTGCTGCGGAAGCTGGGCAAGCGGGCCGAGGCCGTATGCGCGGATCCCATGCCGGCGATCTATATGTTTCTCCCCTTGGCGGACGAGATATGCCTGCCAAAGGATGCGGTTGGCTACGAGAACGCCATTTCCGTGGATTGCGCGGACCGGAGCCGTCTTGGAACGGCAAATGACCTTTTTGCAGCGGCCAAAGCCACCTATAATATCGATCATCACCGTACCAACGATGCCTATGCCCAGCACAATGCCGTAAACCCCAGCGCTGCGGCTACGGGGGAGTTGATCTACCACCTCCTGCAAAGCCTGGCTGTATCCCCCGAGGCGGACTTTGCCTCCTGCCTCTATACGGCGCTGATGACGGATACGGGCAATTTTGCCTATTCCAACACCACCGGAGAGACCATGCGCATCGCAGCGGATCTTTTAGATGCGGGGGCCGATGGATATGGATTAAATCTGCGTATTTATCGCAATACGAGCTTGGAACGGCTCTTGTTGTTGCGGCAGGCCATTGGCAATATCCGACTATACGAGGGGGGACGTGTGGGCATCACCAGCCTTACAAAGGCCGAGATTGCCGAGTGCGGAGCCCAGGAGGATGACACCGAGGGGGTTGTGGATTCCATACGAGATATTCAAAGCGTGGAGATCGCTGTGTTTATCAAGCAAAGCGCGGAGGATGTTTGGAAGGTCAGCTTGCGTTCTAAGCTGCAGGCGGATGTAGGAACAATTGCCGCCAAGCTTGGAGGAGGCGGCCATGAGCGGGCCGCGGGCTATACGGCCCATGGGAGGCTGGAATCCGCTTGGGCGGAAGCCTTGGGCCATGCGAAAGAGGCGCTTCTATGAGCTGCGGCTTAGTGAATTTGCTTAAGCCGCCGGGCATGACTTCCAGCGACGCGGTGTGTGAGCTGCGCCGCATTTTTAACCAAAAACGCGTGGGCCACACGGGCACATTGGACCCTGGCGCGGCAGGCGTTTTGCCTATTTGCGTGGGAAGGGCCACACGTCTTTTTGATTATCTGGTGGATAAGGAAAAAGAGTATATCGCCGAGGTCACCTTTGGTGCGGCCACGGATACGCAGGATTCCTATGGAAAGGTTTTGGAGCGGATGGAAACCGCCGTTACGAGCCAGGCCCTGGAAGCTGCCCTGCCCGCCTTTTTGGGGGAACAGGAGCAGCTTGCACCCATGTTCAGTGCGCTGAGCAGCGGCGGCAAAAAGCTTTATGAGCTGGCTAGGGCAGGGGCCGAGCCGGTAGAGAAGCGGCGCAGGGTATGCATTCATGCTTTGGAGCTACTGCAACGGACAGGTCCCCAGTCCTTTCTGCTTCGCGTGGAGTGCGGCAGGGGAACCTATGTGCGCACCTTGTGCCAGGATATTGGGAAAACCTTGGGCGTTCCGGCCCATCTTTCCTTTCTGCTGCGCAGCCGAAGCGGAAGCTTTTCCCTTGCGCAAGCCTATACCCTGGACGAGCTTCGGGCCCTGCGAGAGGCAGGCGCATTAGCCCAGGC
Organism: Candidatus Pelethousia sp.; assembly: GCA_034933245.1. GTDB lineage: Bacteria > Bacillota > Clostridia > Christensenellales > CAG-138 > Pelethousia. The sequence continues at coordinate 16,547 of JAYFNX010000027.1, read as the reverse complement.
GGTAATCCCGCCGGATGAAGCGCTGGCGGGCCTGCCGCAAATGCGGATATCCCTTTCGGAAGAAGAGCGCCGGCTTTTTCTGAACGGCGCGGCCGTTGCGCCAAAAGGCTGGGAAGATTTCCCCCGGGAGCTTCCCTTGCGGGCTTATGTGGAAGGCCGCTTCCAGGGCCTTGCCAAATCCGCCGCGGATGGATTGCGGATGATCTTGTTTTTAGAGGAAGAGAACGGAAACGATGCATAGTGTCATTGCCCTAGGTACTTTTGACGGGGTGCACTTAGGCCACCGGCAATTAATTGATACAGCGCTGCAATTGGCGAAGGAAAAGGCGCAGCATCCCCTCATCTATACATTTTCGAACCACCCGTTGGAAGCATTCGGCGAAAAGCCTCGCTTGCTTATGGCGGGTACGGCGCGCCTTGCCGCCCTTTCCACCATCTGCGAGACGGTGGCGGATCCTTTTGATAAAACCTATGCGGCCATGGAGCCTGCGGACTTTGTTCGGATGCTGATGGAGCGGTTTTTCATGAAAACCGCCGTGGCCGGGTTCAATTATACATTCGGCAGCCAGGGCGCCGGGAACATCCCGCTGCTCCGAACATTGGGAGAGAAAATGGGCTTCGCCGTATATGAAATGCCCCCCAGGACTTACCAGGGCATTCCAATTTCCAGTAGCCGCATTCGTTCTGCCGTGGAGGAGGGGGACATGGAGGCTGCATCGGCCATGCTGGGCCGGGCCTATTCCCTTTTTGGTCGGGTGGCCGCCGGGAAAGCGATCGGCCATAGCTTGGGATTTCCAACGGCGAACCTAGAGGTTGTGGATAATTTGGTTTTGCCTGCCACCGGCGTGTATGCCACGTGGGCCCGCCTGGAGGATGGAAGCAGCAGACCCGCCGTTACAAATGTAGGCTATAACCCTACCGTGGGCGGAGAGTCGCTCACGGTGGAAACGCATCTGCTGGATATGCGCATTGAGCTTTATGGGCAGACGCTGGAGGTAGCTTTTGCCCGCCGGCTTCGGGAGGATAGGAGATTTGCTTCCAGGGAAGCCTTGGCGGCCCAGATTCAAAGGGACGCCGCGGAGGCGGAGATCCTTTTGGCCAGGGAAACACGAAAAATGCCCTAATTTGGCCTGTTTACAAACTGCTCTTTATATGATATAGTAAAAAAGTTCTATAAGACGGAACCGATTGCTGCGTTTGGCGCGTCTCCAACGCCTTGCTCGGTTTTCGGGGATACTAAGATTTAGGAGGATATCGAACATGAAAGAAAAATCGGAAATCATCGAACAATATGGGCGGCACGAAGGCGATACCGGCTCTCCTGAGGTGCAGATCGCGCTGCTTACCGAGCGCATTAACCACCTGAACGAGCATCTTAAGATCAACAAGAAGGATCATCATTCCCGCCGTGGCTTGCTCAAAATGGTTGGCCAGCGCCGCGGTCTGCTCAACTATCTTAAGGATAAGGATATTGAGCGCTACCGTGCCATCATTGCCAGCTTGGGTCTGCGCAAATAAAAAAAGACAGTTTACAAGAGGCGTCTACGGACGCTTCTTTTTTTGCCAAAATACGCGGGATAAATTGACTATTAAGAAAATTTTCCCTATACTTGTCTATATACATCAATATTTATAAAAAATACCTGTAACGGCGCCATTGATTTTGAAAGGATACGGGAATAAAAGATGAATTTGAACGACATCATATCGGCCTCTACCCTTAAGGGAATTGGCCAGAAAACCAACGCTACGCCGGAGCAAGTGAAACGCGTACTAACCACGGCCCTTCCAATAATGGTTCAGTCCATGGCAAAAAATGCAAAGAACGAGGAAGGGGCGCAAAGCCTAGCAAAAGCCTTCGCCGCGCATGCAAATTTCAAGGCGGATGCCAGCTTGAAAAATGTGGATCCCGCAGACGGCGTGAAAATCCTGAAGCATGTCCTAGGCAGCGATGTAAAGGCGGCAAACAAGTCCATCGCAAAGCAAAGCGGCGTGAGCGCATCCACAGCAGCCGGCATTCTGGCCATGGCCGCGCCCTTGCTCATGCAGGTGCTGGGCAAGGAGACGGAGACCTCCCAAACTTCGGCAAGCGGCATTTCCAAGCTGCTTCTTTCCCTCCTAAAAGCGGGCGGAAGCGGGTCCGGCAGCCTCTTGGGCACGCTGCTTGGAAATTCCGATAGCGCCAACAAGGAGGATGACGAAAACGACCTGCTTGGGAATCTACTGGGGGCGTTTACGAACGATGACGACGATGATGAAGACGATGAATCCATTCTGTCCCAGGTAGGTAGCCTGGCCGCAAACCTCGCAGGATCTGGCTCTAGCGGAAAGAAAGATGGAGACAACGGCCTTGCGGGGCTGCTGCTTACTATGCTCAAATCCAAATAACATACGGGGGTAATTGATTGCATGGATGAGAAGAAGACAACACAGAAAAAAGCGGCTTCTAAGAAGGAGCCCGTGGAGAGGACTATCATAAAAGCAAACACCGGCGAGAAGAGCGATCGTCCCTCTAAGCCTGCCGTGGTAAGCGCCGAGAACAAAAAGAAGGCAACCGGCCTGCGTTGGGGTGCAGTCGCTCTGTGGCTGCTGGCGATTGGGTTTGAGGTGCTCGCCATCCTTTTGCTGAACGGCACCCTCTACCTGCCTGGGGACGCCATGGTCTGGCTCATTGCGGCGCTGGCCGTAGATATGGTGCTGGTCATCATTGCCTCTCAGCTTTGGAAGAAATCCAACCGCCTGGATCCTGCCTCCAAGAAGAACAAGCTAAAATTCTTCCTATGGAATAACATGGGCGTAATCGCCAGCGTGATCGCTTTTGTACCCTTCATCGTTATCCTGCTTAAGGACAAGGATATGGATAAAAAATCCAAGCGGATCGTCACGGTGGTGGCTGCTATCGCCCTGCTTATCGCCGGCGCCGCCAGTGTGGATTACGATCCCGTATCCGCAGAGGATCTGGCACAGGCCCAGGAGCAGGCGGCCGAAGAAAGCAACGGCATGGCCTATTGGACCCAATGGGGCCGCAGCTATCACTTGGACCCCAACTGCCATACCCTTGCCCGCTCGGCAACCATTTATGAGGGAACCATTGAGGAAGCCTTTGAAGCGAAGCGTACCGACCCCTGTGATTTTTGCGCAAATGGTAAAACCGATGGCGTCAGCCAGGACGGTGCGGAAACGGATGCTGTGGCAGATGCCGTGCAGGAGCTTTTGGACGAGGAAGACCAGGCCGAATAGGCAAAAGGGTACAGCCTTTGGTAAACCGGCAAATAAAAGGAGCGCAGCCAATTTGACCGCGCTCCAATTTGTTAAAAAAGCTTATTTTTCCGTTTCGGCCTGCACCTTTTGACCGTTTAAAAGCAGATGAATCGTGCCGCTTTCATCCGTGCGGAAGCATGGAATCCCATAGCGGGCAAGCCTTTCCAAAACCTCACCGCTGGGATGGCCATAATCATTCCCAGCGCCAACGGAAATGACAGCCAGGCTGGGGTCCACAGCCTGTAGAAAAGCGTCAGAAGCGGAACTGGCACTGCCGTGGTGGCCAATGCAGAGGACGGTAGAAAGAAAAACACTGCGGGGGAGCTTTGCCAGCATGGTCTCTTCCGCAAAGCTTTCGGCGTCCCCTGGCAAGAGAATAGAGGTTTCCGCATAGGCGATGCGCAGCACCACGCTTACATTGTTCAAATCCTCGTAGGAAACGCCTTTGATGGGGGAGAGAATCTGCACCGTCACCAGCGGGTCCCAGGGAATGCTGGCCTCCTTACCCCCATAGGCGGCTACCACCTGCACCTGTCGTTTCTCCAGGGCGGCGAGCATGGCTTCATAAAGGGCAGTGGTATGGGGTTTATCCGGCATATAGAAAACGCCGATGTCATAATTCTGGATAATCTTTGCCATGGAGCCGATGTGGTCGCTATGGGGATGGGTGGCCACCACTACGTCCAGCCGCGATACGCCTTGCTCCTGCAAAAAAGCATGGACGGTATCATAATAGCTGCTTTCTCCCGTATCGATGAGCATGGTATAGCCGCCAGGAGAGCATAAAAATGCGCAGTTTCCCTGCCCTACATCCAGAATGTAGGCATGCATGCCGCTTTTTTGCAGGATTTCACCCGAGGGAAACCCGGGGGAAGGGCTGACGGTAACGGCAGGGGAAGCGGATGGCTCCGCTTCCGGCTCATGCGTGCCAAATAGATGCAGATCCGAAATCTTGGATAAGTGGGGCATTTCCGGAAGCTGCGGCATTTCCGGGAGTTGGGGCAAATCAATCTGGCCCAGAAGATATTGTGCCGCCTCCATGGGCGTTATGTCCTGATCGGCACAATAAAGAAAAGCGATAAAACCCAGGAGGATCAACACGACCAGGAATTTAAAGAGAATGGATTTATGCTTTTTGGAACCGATTCGACGCGACATAAGGGCCTCCTATCCCATCTTATTCCCATATATTGTATTACAAGTGGGGCATAAATACCATAACAAATGCGCACGCTACTTTTGCGTTGACATATTCTGCCGACAAAGATAGAATATAAAGGTGCTTATTCTGCATATTTTGCAGTAATTATGTAGGGCAAGGAGTTTTCCTTGCCGGAAGGACTTATGATTATGGAAGAATTTGCGCGGTTGCGCGAGATGGTGCATGATATCTCGGGCGTGCCCGAGGAATTGATTACGCCGGAGTCTACGACGGCTCAGCTGCGACTGGATTCGCTGGATATCACGGAACTGGTCCTGAGCGTGGAAGAGGAGTTTGACGTACTCATTGAGGACGATGCAGCCATCCATACCATGGGTGATCTCATCCAGTGCCTGCAAATCGCCTGAACAGGCGTGCCAACCAAAACGCCCAAATGCGAAAGCTATTTGGGCGTTTTTTTTAACGGTTGCGTTTTGTTCACGCTTTTTATACATAGCCTCCATCCACCCCCAGAACCTGCCCGGTAATGAAACTGGCTTTGGGCCCGGCTAAAAACAGGATTGCCTGGGCCACCTCGTCCGGGGTACCGATGCGGCAAAGGGGTGTGGCGTCGGCCAGCGCATCCAGATCGGCCTTGGAAAGGCCGGCGTTCATATCTGTGAGGATTACGCCCGGGGCCACGCAGTTTACGCGAATATTGCTGGGCCCCAGTTCCTTTGCCAAAGCTTTGGTAAGGCCGATAATCCCCGCCTTGGCAGCGGAATAGGGAACCTCACAGCTAGCCCCGCACCGGCCCCACATGGAGCTTACATTTACGATGGCGCCCTTCTTGCGGGAGACCATGCCCGGCACAACGGCTATAGCCATATTACGGCTTCCCGTTAAATTCACATCCAGGGTGTGTTGCCACGCTTCATCTGTTACATCCGTAAAAAGGCCGGGGAGGGATATGCCCGCGTTATTTACCAGGGCATCCAGGGGGCCGAAGCGGTTTTCCAGGGTTTGAACCATGGCAAGACAATCCGTTCGGGAGGAGACGTCCCCCTGCACAGCGCAGACCAGCCCGCCGATATCCTGAATGGACTCCACCACCTCCAAAGCTTCCTTTTCGCTTTCTCTATAATTTACGCCGACGCACCATGCATCTCTGGCAAAGGCGAAGGCGGCAGCCCGGCCAATGCCCCGGGAAGCGCCGGTAATAAGGACAGTAGGCATAAATATCCCCCGTTTCTTTTGATTTGATAGATGGTTGTCCCTTTTATATGGGGGCAACGGTAAATGCATGGGAAAGACCCTGAGAAAAACATGCGCCTTCCATGAAGCCATGGGCCAGGAAGGCGCTGGTAAACACAAGGATGGGAGAGTCTCCTTCCGAATTCTTGTTTTTACGGGCAGTGTAACCGTGCGGGCATAAGCCCGCGAAAGACCGCAGGGAAAGAAACCCGGGAAACACTTGTTTTATCGAATTACCAGAGCAATTCCCTAAAAGCATACCAGATTTTAAGGCAAGAGGCAATGCCCGCCGCTCCCTAGGCGACCTTTTGCACCCCATTAACATCCACGATGCTGTCCCCTTCCAAAAGCAGATCCCCCACCGTTACAAATTCATAGCCCTGGCCCTGCGCCGTTTCAATGAGGGTGGGCAGGTATTCTTTGATCTTATACCCATTGTTGTGGCAGAGGATGATACAGCCGGGATGGAGCTTAGGCAAAACCGTGTCCAAAATTGTTTGCGCGCTTCGCTCCTGCCTCCAGTCTATGGTATCACTACCCCAAACAAAAAAACGCGCAATTGCTCTACCAAATGCGCACGATATTTCCAGCATATACACGATGGCGCACAGGAAGCTTGCACAGGAAGCTTGCACAAGAAGCTTGTACAAGAAGTCTGCACATGAAGTCTGCACATGAAGTACAGGGATTGTTCCTATGTGCCTGGGTCGAAATGATGTCTCCAGATGATCTCCAGCCCATCGTCGAAAAAGAGTATTTTTTCAATAAAAATTGCCGCGATCTCCTTTTTCTGTTCCAAGGTTAAGGTATCCCAATTTTCCTCGATATCTGCAATGGGATATCGGGGGAGGGATGGTTCTGAGCGGTACCTATAAGCATTATACCTTCTTTCAAGTTCAGCCCTTTGTCCATCTAGTTCAGCCAGCCTGGGCTTTACGTATTTTACCGCCAACGGATCACCATCCGCAATGGCTTGGAGCAGGTTATCAATCTGTTCATCCAGCTTGGCCAAGCTCAATTTGTATTGCGTTACTCGGGCGTCGTTCTGCGCCTGCTGAACCAGCTGTAACCCGCGCTTTTCCCGGATGTTTTCCAGCAGCCGATGCTCCACAACAGCTTCCACTTCGGCAATATGAAACACATGGCTGTGGCCCTCGCAGGCATGATACAGGGTTCGACCACGGCAGATGAATATCTTGCGCGTTGAACTGCGCTTCTGGTTGCTGGAAACTGTCATGGTATAGCCGCACTTGCCGCATTTCGTAAGGCCGGAGAGCCAGCTGTGCTTGCTCTGGCCGCTACGCCGCAGCTGCCGGTTTTCATCCAGCTTGGCTTGTACCCGCAGAAAGGTTTCCGAAACCACATGGCCTACGGAGAGGGTAAGCGCCAAGCTAAGGCCGCTGAAATCCGCAAACTTGCGCTTGGATCGATCCCATTTGCCGTAGAGATAGCAGCTATGCTCGCCATCGAAGTCTTCCATGTCGTTTATCATAGTTGCACCCTTGGCTTTGTAAAAGCGATAGATATCGGCATCCGCTTTTACGTAAATGGGGTTATGGAGCAGGCGGCTGATTTTGGACGAATCCCACAGCGATGCACCCGGAGAGGGAATATTGCTTTCATTGAGCTGGGCGGTAAGTTGATTCAGGCTGATCTTCGTTTTTGCGTACTGTTCAAACAGGCCGCGAAGGACGGATATCTCCGGCTCCTTCCCAACAAAAACCTTTGTATGAATCCCGCGATGCGTTATCGGCTCTCTGCGCAGCCCATAGGGGGCAACGCCGCCCATACCCCACCCTTGCTCAACCCGGGCGTGGAAATTGTCTGTAATGCGCTCCTGGAGGGTTTCACGCTCCAATTGGGCGAACACCATGACGATTGATAGCATGGCCTTGCCGATAGCGGTGGAAGTGTCGAATTTCTCCTTTGTGGAAACAAAGGCAACATCATGCTGGGCAAATAGCTGCATCATGCTCGCAAAATCCAACAATGACCGGCTGAACCGATCCAGACGGTAAACAATAACGCGCCGGATCAAGCCTTTCTCCATATCCTGCAACAGCCGTTGGAGAGCGGGCCGGTTCATATCTTTCCCGCTTTTACCCTTGTCCACATACGGCTTGCGAAGGACTGCGCCATCGCCAGCCTCCTTGATCGCATGATCAATTTGGGTTTCAATGGAGATGCTGTCCTTCTTATCAATGGATTGCCGGGCATAGATGGCATCCTGGCGGGTGTCCAGAGCAATTTGTGCTTGCGCAAGCTTTCGGGTTCGCGCTGCCATGCCTATGGATTACCGGCAAGAACCAAAGCTACCCTCTCGACAAGCTCATACCATTGTTCCTGCGTTGTTTCGTCCTCGGGGAATACTTCCTTTACCCTGAGGCCGTTTATTTGCCTTACAACTGTCATTGCCTTTAAGCCTCCTTATGCAAGATACTTGATAAATGCATATGTGCAAATGGAGTTAAACATGTGGCGGTTTGTTTAGCGGCTGCCATGGCCGCTGCTTTGCTGTTGAGGCCATCCTAGGCCCTACCGGGACGGTATGCTTATTCCCTACGTTTGATAATGCGGTGCTCGTCCGCTGTATGCAGTTATCAAGGTACGGGGTATAATACTGAATAAACCCGGTATATAGCTAGGCTTGAGCTACTTTGCGGCCTTGCTCCACCAGGTCGGCCAACTTGCGTTTGCTGACATAGTCAAGGGGGAGAGCCTTGATGTGCTGTTCTACAGCCGCATCATGCGGCTGCCAAATACGTACGCGCAGAGCAAACAGATCTTCCGAGTTTGTGGGAAGATTTACTATCTCGCACTCTATTTCTTTAACATGTCTGCCCATTTGATATCTCCTTTTTGCTATGCCTATGCTTCATCGAGATTGTCCTAACCGCAGGAACCAGAATACTGTTTACCCGTGGGATGGAATGCGATCATCTTCGTAAAATTGCCGCCAATCAACGCCAACAATCTTGGCAAGTCTCTTGGCCACAGTAACAGATGGAGTTGCTTCACTACGCTCAATCGCAGAATACATTTGCTGTGAAATACTGGATTTATTTGCAATTTCCGTCTGCGGCCTCCCTCCCCGAGCTTCGATTAACCACTCGCGCAACAGGTTCACCTCCCCGACTACTAATTTAATTAGTATGTTATACCAATATAATTGGTAAGTCAATACATGTTAACCAATTTATACAGTTTTACTAACGAGATTGGTAATGGTAAGATAATGACGATGAATAGTATGATTTTTGCTAAAAGAATAAAGGCAATTCGAATGCGAGAAAGACTGACGCAACGCGAGTTGGGGCTGCGATTAGGATTGTCGCAACAAAGCATTGCATCGTGGGAAATGGGGCGCTCTTACCCTGATGCCTTGATGCTGGCTGAAATTTCCACCAAGTTTCAGGTCTCAACGGACTATTTACTTGGCTTAACCGAAAATTCAACGCCTTTTCCCGAAATTAGTGAGGAGAAAATGGCTGAACTGGAAGCACGGGCCGACAGAGAAGCTGTGCCTATGACGGAAGAAGAACTTGTTGCTCTAGTACCGCCCCAAATGCAGGATGCAATTAAAACACTGATTCAAGTTGAACTTATTAAGGCCGAGGAAAGAAAAAAGAATAGAAAATAACGGAACGCAATCTATAATCTAAAAACACAAAAGAATAAAGTTGCTGGGGGTAGTCAGAAATGACAGGGAAAGAGATTGTAAAGGACTTTTCTACAAAGGTTGCTTTGCCGGTCGTTGCCGCCTTGCTTCTCTATGGCTTTTTCTCTGTGATATTGCCTAAGGACGATTCTATGTATACTTTTTATATGTGGATTGCTTGTGGTATGCCTTTTGGTCTTTAGCGCAAGCGCACATGGATTGTTCCCCATGGTGACAATGTCCCTTGGACGATAGCAGTATGGATATTGAACTTTATAATAGCCGGACTCATTGGTGGGGGTGTTCTTGCATGGCTACTTTTACGAGCCATATGGTATCTGGCGTTGACGATTCACAGAACGGTGACATACATTAGATACAACAGAATGAGCAATATAATTGAGCAAGAAAGATCGAGCGAGCTATGAAAAGCATTTTTACAAGAATAAGCTTGGTATTCGGAGCCCTTTTAGTCACAAGCGCATGTGCGGCACCCCAATCGGTCAGCACGGCGCCTTCTGAGCCATGGGAGCAACAGAGTGCTGTTGCTGTGGAACCCACCAATACCTATGCAGCCACAGCGAAGCCTACACTCACACCAACGCCCACTGTGGAGCTTACACCCACCCCTGAACCAACGCCCAAGGCGGACAGTCTCTTAGGATCATGGACCCTGGTCGGCACCTACGACCCGGAGAAGTGGGGATGGGATGTAGATAAAACAAAACCGCTTCCCGAAGAAAAAATTGATAAGGCAGGGGAGGCTAACACAATTGTCTTAAAGGAAGATACGCTTGAAGATGCCAATAGCGGCGAGACGTACAAGGTTAAGTATGATGAACAGGGAATCAGAGCCGATGTGGAATACGATATCTTCTGGCAATGTAGCCTTGTTGATAAGAACCAGCTATTTAAATTCTATGGTGATACGTTGAGTATTTATCAACGAGCGGAATAGTCTGAATAAAAGCTAAAAAATGCCCCCACGGCATATCCCGTGAGGGCATAAGTGTCTGATGCATCAGGAGCCGCATGCGGCAAAGCTAGCTATTACTCACTATTCCCTCGCAACTGTTCATGGGAAGTGACTTCCAAGCCAAGAGCTGTGAGGCATGCATAATAGCAGTTATACTGGATACGGCCCGATTCGAGGATAAGTACCGTAGGATTGAACGGACTACAACAAAAGATAACGTAGAACCTATTATCCATGGGATCCTCCTGCCGGAGGTCCTCCGAGATAGTTAATTTATGGCCACACGCGAATTATACAACATTGTCCGTGAAAATAAAAGCAAGTTACTTCAACGCTTGACACATAGTACTAAATATGATACTATACCAATAACGGGATATGATAATGTATGGCTAGTGTGGATAAAATAATTGAGAAAATGAAACGCCAAGTGAACGGCATAAGCATGGATGAAGCCGATAAGGTTTTAGCGGCCAACGGATACCGACTCGCAAGGCAAAAGGGCTCGCATTGCCATTATATCAACGCAAGCGGTGATGTTATCACAATCAAGAAAGACAATCCGCTCAAAGCTGTGTATGTTAAAGACATCCTAAGCAGGATAGTATAAGGAGGTTATCAAAATGAATGTTCAAGAGTATATGAAGATGCCGTATAACTATATCATCAAGCCCATACAGGACGAAAGTGGCGCATACTTCCATGCGTCCGTGCTCGAACTTGATGGTTGCCAAAGTACCGGGATTACTTTTAAGGAAGCATATGACGGACTTATGGAGGCCATGGAAGGATGGATTGAAACTAAACTTGAAAACGGCTTTACCATACCGGATCCTATAGATAATAATAAATTTAGCGGCAAGTTTGTTGTGCGACTCCCCAAATCCCTTCATGCACGTCTTGCCTTGGAAGCAGACAGGGAGGGCGTTTCCCTGAATCAGTACACCCTCTATAAATTGAGCCACTAATTTTAAATTCTAAGTAAAGCCCCGCTGCATAAGTGCACCTGTCAATAGAAAGTAGAGAAGGAAAAAGGAATTAAGAGAAGCCCTGTTCGATTTTGAATTGAACAGGGCTTCTATAACCAAGAGCGGAGGCAAGGCGGTCATGATTAAAGTAGGTGACAAAGCGATCTAAGGTACCGGCCAGGTCATCTGTGCGGCGTAGGTTGAAATCCAAGTATAGCTCTTCTTTGATCCAGCCGTTAAGGGCTTCCATGACCGGATTGTCTGTCGGCGTTCCGCTGCGTGACATGGAGCGGAGGATGGGATAACCGGCATGAGCCATTTGATAGGCTCTGGAAGAATAGACAGATCCCTGGTCTGTATGTAAAACCACCGGAGTTGTCAGATCTTCTTTCGTGCTGATTTTTTGTTTAAGGATGTCAAGGCAGTGATGGTAAGGTTTGTTGCCGTAATAAGCCGCGCCGCACATAATGCAAAATTGCCCAAGAGCGCAGCGGTTATCCTGCATAAGGATACATCAAAAGAGCATGCGGTTGCGTGTTATATAATTACAAAAGACGCATTAAGCTCCCATTGGCATTTGTGCCGTTGTAGATGAAGGATCTCTTTTATGCCGGTGACAAGATGAACTGCCAAGTAGCAATCGCGCGTTAAGAAGCCTGTCCGCATACTGTGGCAGGAGAGGTTCGATGGTAGTGGTCCGTTACCTAATTTTGCGTAAAACCTTTCCATATGGGCGAGAGGGATCTTTATCCGCCACAACTTTCAGCAGGTTATCGGCAATCATTTTGTTAATCCGCAGGGCATACCAGCAATCTCCCACTCCGATCGGATATCGTCCAAGTATATCGCCAATCAGCCTTGCCATAATGAAATCTCCATCCGGCAGATTGCGCATAATAAGATGGTCATAAAAATCCTCCGGGACAGAGATAAGATAGCCGTTTACCAAGGCGCGCAGGGCAGCATTCTCCGTTTTTAAATCGCGCCATATCCTGATTTGTCGGTTTTTCTCATTTGCCGAGACACAGCGTGTCAAAGGCAAAAAGCTGTCGAGTTGGCCCGGCGGGATCTCACCCCAGTCGGCATAGATATGTGTACCGGCAGAAGTCTGCCAACATTCCTGCAATGAAACCACACTGATTTTGCAATCAAAATCCTGTAAGATATTGCAGAGCCAGGCAAATCCGCAAGCGGAATAAGGAGCGGCACTTTTCCAGACACGTATCGGTTCTCCGTTTTTTACATATGCCAGCAGCTTTTCAAAATCCTGCTGCTGTGAATGAAAAAACTTTTCGGCTTCAGCAGCCTCTAAGGATGCGGAGCCATAAAGACGCGTGAATTCCTGTTTGCGTTTCTCTCCCAAAAGGTCACCTGAAATATCTCCCGCATCCAATCCAAAATCGAGCCCCACCACATCCTGTGATCTGCATTCAACAGGCTCACCGTCAAACATGCTTTTCAGATCCTTTTCGCACGTTTTTTCCCCGGTATAGCGGATGGTATCATCGATCATGGTTCCCTTATTGTAATCTTTCGCGACCTTCATGGAGCCCTTGATGCTGTCGTTAAATACTACTTCAACCATACACTACCTCCTCGTGCCTTTATTTGCCCTATTATCCGCCTTTTTATTATACTACATAAAACAAAAGGCTTCCAGCTGCCTACCATATTCAGTTGATTGCTCTATGTTGTTATAAAGGTATATGGAGAAAAGCGGTGTGGTTAAAGACGTTGACGCTTACCATCCAGCTTGTATATCCCAGGCCAATCCGCTGCGATTAAAAAAGTTTTCAGGCACCATTATCCGCCATTGTTTTCGTAATTTCTAAATAACGATGGGTATATTTAGCAAGGTTCCTATTTAAAAAGCGTTCTGGAGAAATTATTAGCAAAAGACGTAGAATTGGTTTTTACATCACGAACTTTTTAAATTTTTCCACCGGACCGCCATTTGCTGGTCCTACAAAAAAGCATCCCCTGAAAGCGTCTGCTTCCAGGGGATAAGCACATATTAACCGTTTACCGTTTTTCTGCAAAGAATTGCCACCCGAAATGATGAAAACCCATGCTTCTCATTTGTCGAAATGCGCAATCAGGGACATAATCATATAGTCAGGATTCAGGAAAAAGCGGCAGTATCCCACTGCTTGATCGCCTACATCATAAATGACCTCTTTCCAGCACTGCATGGGGGTAGTTGCAGGAATGCCAAACTGTTTCGAGGCCGTTTCACTAAAACCACAGCGAAGCTGCATAGCGCAGTAAGCAATGTCGTCATACAGATAAGCCCTGCCAAATTCGGGCAGATTCTGAACAGGGCAATCCATGGGCGGAATGAGCCGCAACAGACGGGTGGGAAATTCAAAGGTACCAAATATCATTAAAATGTCGTCCGCATAATATCTCCATACCATAACGTATACCGGTTCATCCTGGGTGGCGTTTGGGAAAATGCGCATATAAGACCCGCTGGGTGTGGTTACGCCGATAGGCTCCACCTTTACGACTACCCGGTCATGCTCCTGGGAAAGGAGCGCATAAAAATCGGGATGTAAATCCACCCGATTTTTGATGTGAAATACAGAGGGGTGGGCAAAGGTTCCCCGCCCTTGAATTTTCGTAATTGCCCCCTCCATTTGAAGCTGTTTAACCGCTTCTCGTATGGTAGAACGGCTGACGCCAAGTGCCCTGGAGAGTTCGTCCTCTGAAGGCAGCTTATTTTCTCCAGGCTTCATCGCCAATATGGCATTGCGCAATTCATCAAAAGTGCGCTCGCTAAGGGACTTTGCCCGCTCTAGTTTCGTCAGGTTTTCCATACATACTCCTGAAAGCTGGCTGCGGTTGAAAACCGCAGCCGGTTTAAACTCATCAAGACCTTCCATTCTACAATTGGTTTTATTATTATACCCTACTCGCATGCAATTTGAAATAAATAGTTTACGAGCTTGTTCTGAATATACGTAAGGAGGGTCTCTCCCTTTGCCACATTGGCCCGTGTGGGTACACCGATCACACCGTTGCCGGGCGTATACTCGCTGCTTAGCCAGCCGCTGTAATAATCTTGCAGGGTTATAAACACATCGGCTTCGTCAACAATTTCCGCTTGGCGAACCGCTTCCGGCATCGCATACAGCAGGATGGAGGTTTCAAGCTCTCCCGCATGCACATCCGTGGATAAGGGTGTTTCCAGAAGCGCTGCAGCCTCGGTAAAGAAATCCGATACGAAAAAGTTCACGTGATATACCCGGATGCCAAATCGCTGCTGCCATTCTTGGGCGTATGCCTGCAAAAGCGCCGAATTTCCGCCATGGGAGTTTATGATGGCAAGCTTCTTAAATCCATGGGTTGCCAGGCTACGGAGAACATCCTCCATAATACTTACAATCGTAGCACAGCTCAGGCTGACCGTACCCAAAAAATCCATATGCTCGGCGCTGTTGCCATAATGTAGCGCGGGAAGCAGCAAATAATCTGCCGTTAGGCGCGGATTATCGAGTATCCCCCCCATGGCCGCCGATAGAATAAAGTCGTCCGTTCCCAGCGGCAGATGTTTTCCGTGCTGTTCCAACGCGCTGATCGGGAAAAGGCATATTGCCTTTTCTCGATCCAACGATGTCAATTCATCCCAAGTATAGGTATTTAGGTTTCTGATCATGCAATGCCTCCTCCTGCCTTGAGCATTTGTACCATGAGGGCATTTGCGCTGTGTCGAACAGTCTCCTCATCAATATGGAGCAACACGCCGTCCCTGGCAACTTCACGGCCAGCAACCACCACGCTCTTTGCAGGGCGGTTGTAGCCGACCGTACCAAACAGGCAGCCGGGGTCAAACTGCGTGCCCACCAAATCCAAAACCTCCGTATCCACCATAAACAAATCCGCCGCCATGCCCACAGCCAGCGCGCCGATATCATCCCGGCCCAGCACCTTTGCGCTGCCCCGGGTGGCCATCTTCAGAATGTCGTATCCTGTGGGTGCCTTTGCGCTGGAATGCAACCGGTGCATAAGATAGCAGGCACGGATCTCCGCGAGCAGGTTGGAGCAGTCGTTGCTGGCGCTGCCATCCACAGCAAGGCCTACGGGCACCCCCTGTTCCAGCATTTCGGGAATACGGCATACGCCGGAAGCGAGTTTCATATTGGAAGCGGGACAATGGGCAATGCCGGTCTGCGTTTGGGCCAAAAGTTTAAGCTCCCCATCGTTGAAATGAATGCCGTGCGCATACCAGACGTCTCTGCCGATCCAACCGCATTGCTCCATATATGCCAACGGACGCATGCCAACCTTCGCCAGGCAGAAGGCTTCTTCATCCTTGGTTTCGCACAGGTGCGTATGCAGCCGAACGCCCAGTGTTCGAGCCAGAACGGCGGCCTCTTTTAGAAGCTCCGTAGTCACACTGAAGGGAGAACAAGGAGCCAAAGCCACCTGGTGCATGGAAAACGGGGCAGGATCGTGAAATTTATTTACCAGACGTTCGCAATCGGCCAGGATGGTATCCACATCCTGTACAAGGTCGTCCGGGGGGAGCCCGCCATCGCTCTTACCCCGGGACATGCTGCCACGGGTAGCCATAAAGCGCACCCCCAGCGCATCGGCGGCGGCAAACTGTCTATCTATAAATTCCGCTGAGCCCGCTTTAGGAAACACGTAATGATGGTCCATTACGGTAGTACAGCCGTATTTTACCAGCTCCCCCATGCCCGTTAGGGCGCTATAGTAGATGCAATCATCGTTAAGATACCGCCAGATTTCATAAAGGGTTACCAGCCAGGGAAAAAGCTCCATCCGCTGCACTTGCGGCAGGTTGCGCGTAAAGGTTTGATAAAGATGATGATGCGTATTGATCAAGCCCGGATATACAAAGCAGCCGGATGCGTCAATGACCTGCTCGGCAGCCTGTTCTTCCTGCCCGATATAACGGATCACGCCATCTTCGCACAAAATATTCGCACTGTAAAAAATATGATCATCCTGATCGCACGTTACGATAGCCTTGGCATTTTTTATAAATAGCGTTGCCATAGTGACCTCCTTCTCCGAGTTTTTATAACACCGCGGGCCCTTTGGCCCGCGGTGTTATGGTTCTAGCGCGGGTTATCCTTCGTAGTGCCGGCCGGGCTGCGGCGGGAAGAACAGGTGCTCCGTTATTCCGGTTACATAGGCCTTTTCCCCATTTACCTTGCAGAAACGGGCCGTGGGGCGGGAATCCTTGCCGCGATATGCGATAATGCGGCCATCCACGATGACCATGGAGTTGCCGAAAGGATCGCCATTCTCAATGGCCTT
>JAYFNX010000026.1:0-63470 GCA_034933245.1 Candidatus Pelethousia sp. | reverse complement strand
CGATTGTTCTGCCTGCATTTGAGCTTCATCGGCTGGGGATTGCTCTGCCTGCTAACTGTAGGCATCGGCGTTCTGTGGCTTAACCCTTATATCGAAGCGTCACAGGCCGGTTTCTATCTGGAGCGCACGAACCAACTGCCTGAGCTCTCCCAAGAGAATGGCGGCTGGAACCCACAGCCCCAGGCATAACATAGGGAAATAAAGAAAAGGCTGTTCAACGGACAGCCTTTCAACAGCTAAAAAGGAGGGACGCTTTTGGATATTACCCTGCAAATGCGCAGCCTGGAACTGCTGCTGAAGCTAATCAAGCACGATATGAGCGGCGTGCCTCAATATGGCTACCGCCGCCAGAAATTTGACCTGCCGGCCGGAAGCGCCATCCAGCCCCTGCCCCGCTGCACCCCGGAGGAAGCGGGTATTGCAAGCTCCGTGGTGGAGAGGCTGTACCAGAGCATTGACGAGCAGGCGGATAAGCTGGGGCCGCACGGCGTTATGCTTTTGCGCCACGGCAAGGTGATGGGAGAGGGCTGGTGGGCGCCTTACAGGCCCGAAATTCCCCATATGCTTTATTCCATGAGCAAGAGCGTTGTGGGCACCGCCGTGGGCCTTGCGGTGGATGAGGGGCTGCTTTCCACGGATGAATTGGTGAGCGATATTTTTGCAGAGATACCGGCCTCTCAAAACAAAGCCATGCGCACGATGCGGGTATGGCATTTGCTAACCATGTCCTCCGGCTCCCGCTTTAATGAGTTCGGCTCCATGCTGGATGCGGACTGGGCGCGTATGTTCCTGGAATCCGCCCCCAAATTCGAGCCTGGCTCCGCATTTGAATACGACTCCATGAACACCTATATGCTTGCCGCCATCGTCCGGCGCAAGACGGGTATGCCCCTGGTGGAATACCTGCGGCCGAGGCTTTTTGAACCCTTGGGCATCACCCGCTATACCTGGGAGACCTGCCCGAAGGATACGGAAAAGGGCGGCTGGGGGCTGAGCCTTTGCCTGGAGGACGCGGCCAAACTGGGGCAGCTATACCTGCAAAACGGCATGTGGGAAGGCAAACGGATTCTCAGTGCGGAATGGATACAGGAGGCCACCCGCCAGCAAATTGCCACGCCAAACGGCGAAAGCAAGCTGGGCTATGGCTATCAGATTTGGATCAATCCCGTGGGGTATCAATTTAACGGCGCCTTTGGGCAATATGTGGTGGTTATGCCCAAATATGATGCGGTGGCCGCCATCTTCAGCGGCAGCACCCAGCTCTTTGCGGAGGGTGATTTGCTGCAAATGCTGGAGAAGTGCTTTTGGGGCGCATCGGATACGCCCTTGCCGGACCATCCCAAGGGCCAAGCGGCACTCGCCGCCCGTCTCAAAGGCCTGCTGGTGGCGCCTACGCTGGAATGGGAAGGATTGGGCACGGATCCCGCCGCCTTCGATGAAATGGCAGAGAGGCTGGATGGCAGGGAATATAGGTTAAACACAAATATCGGTTCCATTTTCCCGCAACCCCTTCAAAATGTGCATGGGAACTATTCCCGCGGAACCGATCTTGTGCGCTTCTCTAAAACCCCCCACGGGTTGGCCCTGACGCTATACGAAAACTTCGAACGGAACACCCTCTATTTTGACCGTAGCGGCGGCTTTTACGATACCCGCGTTGCGCTGCGGGAAGAAACGCAGTTGATAAGCACCCGCGGCCTTTGGATGGTGCATCCGGATGAGATCCGGCTGGTGCTGCTCATCAGCTTCCTGGAAACGCCCGATACGTGCCTGCTGTATACTTCGATTGCGTCGGATGGCAACATCGCTCTGGTGTTCCGGGAAAGTCCTTCGGTGGAAGGCGCTATGCGCATGCTGCTGGAATTGGTGGGCCTTGCGGATAAGGCGGCCGTAAAACGGCTGGTTCCCCTGATGAAGCATGTGCCGGGGTTCAACGAAAACACCATCAACGATCTGGTCCGGCGAAACTCCGTTCCGGAAGCGCGGGGCGCCATGGTACGCGCCCATGACCAGGAGCTGGCTTTGCTGCCGGAAGCGGGAACGATTCTCTTGCCGGCAGGCGGGGAATAAACGAAGGTTGGGAACGCATCGTTCCCGGCAATACAAAAGGAGGATCTATGGAACCGGTATTGGTCATTATGGCAGCGGGCATGGGAAGCCGCTATGGCGGGCTTAAGCAGATCGACCCCGTGGACGCGGCTGGGAACCTGATCATCGATTTTTCCGTATTCGATGCCATGCGGGCGGGGTTTGAAGAGGTTATTTTCATCATAAAAAAGGAGCTGGAGGCAGATTTTCATGCCGTTATCGGCGATAGGTTGTCCTCCAGGATGCGGGTTCGCTACGCCTTCCAGCGGCTGGACGCCCTTCCGCAAGGGGTTCGAATCCCGGAAGGCCGTCAAAAGCCTTGGGGAACCACGCATGCCATTTTATGCGCCGCCGAGGAAATCGGCAGCCGGCCTTTCTGCGCCATCAATGCGGATGATTATTATGGTCCTGCCGCCTACCGGGCGGTGTATGATTACTTAAAAGGAGACCGCCCGGCGGAGGAGAATATCCTCATCGCATGGCGGCTGGCCAATACCTTGACGGAGCATGGTTCCGTGGCCCGGGGGGTATGCCGGGTGCAGGATGGATATCTAAAGCACATTGAGGAGCGCAAGACCATCATCCGCCAAGGGGATGGGGGCGCTTTTACGGAGGATGGGGGGAAAACCTATACCTTCCTTCCCGGCGATACGCCGGTTTCCATGAATTTTTGGGGGTTTGGGCCGGAAATGCTGCCTGCGCTGGATAAAATTTTCAAAGAGAATCTTCTTTCCGGTGCCGTAGAGGCCAATCCCCTCAAATATGAGGACCTGCTTCCCAATGCCATGCAAACCGCCATTGGCAGGAACCAGGCAAAAGTCCGGATTCACACAACGCCGGATTGCTGGTTCGGCGTTACCTATAAAGAGGACAAGCCCCAGGTGATGGCGTCCATCGCCACATGCAAGGAGCAGGGACTTTACAGCGAAAAGCTATGGTAAAAAGCGCAAGGCCCGGGCTGCTCCGCTAATAAAATGCAAGAAAATGGCTCTGCCGGAATTTCCCGGCAGAGCCATTTCCGTCCTGCATTAAAGCAGTTTTTTGGTTTGCTTGTAAACATCGCCGCTACCCAGCGTAATAACCACGTCACCTGGGCTTGCATGGGCATTCAGATAAGCCCGGATGGATTCAAACGTGCCAAGATAAATCGCATGGCCGCCGGAATCATGAATGGCCTTTACCATATCCTTGGCGTGCACGGTGCCGTCGTCCACCTCACGGCCGGGGTAAATATCCGGAACCAGCACCTCATCGGCATAGTTGAAGCAGGGAACATACCCCAGGAACAGCGTTTTTGCCCGGGAGTAGCTATTGCACTGGAAAACGCACCACAGCTTGCGGTGGGCCATGCGGCGGGCGCCGTCCAGGGTTGCCTCAATTTCTGCCGGATGGTGGGCATAATCATGGTATACCCGTACGCCGCCCCGTTCGCCATAATATTCGAAACGGCGCCGCGTATTGCGGAATTTGGACAGCGAAACGGCGATATCCGGGAAGGAAGCCCCCAACCGCAGAGCCACGGCTGCAGCCGCCATGGAATCGATGATCTGGTGGGTTCCCTGCACACGGAGGGTAACGCGGCCCAGATTTTTGCCCCGGTAGGTCAAATCGTAGGAAGGGCAGCCATCGCTGTCATAGGTGATATCGTCGGGCACGTAATCGGCGCTGGCCATGCCATAGCTGATTTTATTTCCCTGGAAACGGTCGTAAAGCTTGCGGACGCGGTTGTCGTCCGTGCAGGCTACAAGCCAGCCATCCTCGGGCAAAAGGCCGATAAATTGCCGGAAGGCCGCTTCGATATTTTCGATGGTCTTGTAATAGTCCAAATGGTCGTTGTCGATGTTGTTCACAACGGCAATCGTGGGATGAAGGGAGAGAAAGCTCCCCACATATTCGCAGGCCTCCGTGATGAACAGATCGTGGGAACCAATGCGGGTACCGCCCTGCAAAAATTCCGTGTAGCCGCCAATATGCACCGTGGCGTCCAACCCGCCATGCTCGCTGATGAGGGCAAGCATGGAGGTGATGGTGGTTTTGCCATGGCAGCCTGCCACGCCCACCACCTGCTTGTATCCCTGCGAAAGCTGGCCCAGGGCCTGGCTGCGCTCCAATTCAGGAATGCCAAGCTCCCGGGCGCGGGAGCGCTCGGGGTTGTTCTGCTTGATGGCGGCGGAGTAAATCACAAGATCGGCCCCTTCCACGTTCTTTGCCGCCTGGCCGATGGTAACGGGAATGCCAAGCTGCGCCAAACGTTCGGTAAAGGGGGAGGTTGCGCTGTCGCTTCCGCGCACGGTATAGCCCCGCGCCGCCAGCACCTGGGCAAGCCCGTTCATGGAACAGCCGCCGATGCCGATGAGATGGATAATTTTATGGTCGGTGATGTGAGGAATGACTTCTGGCATAGGATCACCTCCGGTATGGGTTTATAAAAAAATGTACACACAATTAACGCACCGGGCAAAAGCCGGTTTGGATAGGGGTATTATACAGCAAAAGCGCCTGTTCGGCAAACGGTGCGAAAAGGAATATCCACAAAAGCAGGAAGCGCGGATAAAGCTTGCGCTTCATAGGAAAAAAGCCCGGCCATGCAGGCCCCGCTGCCCGTCATGAAGGCGCAGAGAGCTCCGGCCGCAAGGAGCCTGGCCTTCAACTCGCGAAGCTGGGGGAGGCGGGAAAGAACCGGCCCCTCCAGGGCGTTCGCAAGCAGGGGAGCCAAAGCTTCTACAGGGCCTAAAAGACGATGAATGGCGGCTTCTGTATCCGGATGGGGTAGGGGCAGGGAAAGGGAAGCAAACAAATCCGGTGTGGATATGCCGTCTGTCCCTTTGAGCAAAAGCAGGTGCAGCGTGGGCGGGCGCAGCGCGGTCAGTTGTTCGCCAATGCCTTCGGCTAACGCGCAGCCGCCCATAAGGCAGAAGGGCACATCTGCGCCGATGGAGCGGGCCATGGAAAAAAGCGCGGCATCGTTCACATTGCCGTAAAGCCTTTGCAGCCCCCGCAAAACGGCCGCAGCATCTGCGCTGCCGCCGCCCAAACCGGCGCGGTCGGGAATGCGTTTAGTAATATGTATGCGGCTCGCCAGCCCTGTTTGCGCAAAAAAAGCCGC
This sequence comes from Candidatus Pelethousia sp., assembly GCA_034933245.1. Taxonomy (GTDB): domain Bacteria; phylum Bacillota; class Clostridia; order Christensenellales; family CAG-138; genus Pelethousia. The sequence continues at coordinate 58,276 of JAYFNX010000026.1, read as the reverse complement.
CGCCGCCCGCCGGGCGGTATTGTTTTCGGGCAACGGCCCGCATACGTCTCCTTCCCAAGTGACGGAAATTTCTCGCGCCGGGGCGATGGTGATTTCATCATATAGGTTGATGCTGGCCATGATGGAGCGCAGCGCGTGGTAACCGTCCGGCAGGCGGCCCAGCACATCCAGCGTCAGATTTATTTTGGCCGGGGCCAAAAGAGTTAAAATATTGCTGTTCATACTGTCATTGTATCATAATTCTACGCTTGGGCAAGAATCCTAATAAAAAAGGATTGTGAGAAGAGGTGCTTTGTATGCGAATCAGACCGGTTTTCTGGCTGCTGGCTGGAATTTCGCTTCTGTGTGGCGGGATGCTCCTGCTTCCGGTAGAAACTGCCCGGGCCGAGGAGAATATCCTGCGCCTACATGTGATCGCCAACAGCGACAGCGAAGCGGATCAAGCAGCCAAGCTGCGGGTGCGGGACGCCATCTTGGCTTATGAGGACGGGCGGCTGGATACCCAAAGCGCGGCGTCCGTGCGCCGGGGGGTACTGGCCGATGGGAGGGGCCTTCTAAGCGTTGTGCAAGAAAGCCTGCAGGAGAGCGGCATGAACTATGGTGCGAAACTGGCCCTGGGGCGCTATCCTTTCCCGGAACGCACCTATGGGGGGACCATATACCCAGCCGGCGAGTATGCGGCTCTGCGGGTGGTGCTGGGAGAAGGCGCTGGACAAAATTGGTGGTGCGTGTTGTTCCCGCCCCTGTGCATATTGGAGCTTCCTGATGGGGAGATTGAGGATGAGGAAATGCAAAGCTTAATCCTCAAACTTTGGAAGGAAGGAAAGAACAAGGATGATACGGATGGATAAGCGACGGGCATTGGCGGCGGCATTGGTCGTCATGTGCCTGCTGGCCCTGCTGCTCCCCATCACGGCCCAGGCCGCCACGCTGCGGGTGGGAAGCCGGGGCGAGGAGGTCAAAACGCTGCAAACAAAGCTGAAGCGATGGGGCTATTACAGTGGAAACGTGGATGGCATCTTTGGCGCAGGCACTAAGGCGGCGGTGGTCTATTTTCAAAAAGCAAACGGCCTTACCCCGGATGGCGTGGTAGGCGCAACTACGGCAAAGGCCTTGGGCATGAGCGCAGGAGGCGGCTCTTCGGGGGGATCCAGCGGTTCCTCGGAGGGCGGTTCCGGAAGCAGCAACAACAACGATATGTATCTTTTGGCCCGCCTCGTCTATGGCGAGGCGCGGGGCGAGCCCTATAAAGGCCAGGTTGCAGTGGCTGCCGTGGTGCTGAACCGGGTGAAAAGCAGTTCCTTCCCAAACAGCATGAGCGGTGTCATCTATCAGAGCGGTGCTTTTTCCGTGGTAGCGGACGGGCAGATCAACCTTTCGCCCAACGAGACAGCCATCAAAGCGGCACGAGATGCCATGAACGGCTGGGATCCTACCGGCGGTTGTCTTTATTATTACAACCCCGAAAAAACCACCAACAAGTGGATGCTCTCCAAGCCGGTTTTACTTTCCATTGGCAAGCATGCGTTTTTCAAGTGAGGATGGATTATGAGTGAAAAAACAAGAAGCACCATTGAACGGTATGTAATTCCGGCCGTTCTGGCCGTGGCCCTCGTTGTGGTCAGCTGGTGGGGCATGCAGCAAAAGGCCAGCGCCGCGGATTATAAGAATACCACGGAATCCATGTATCGCCGAGCTTATGGGGATCTGAGCGACAATTTGTACGATATGGAAAGCACCCTTGCCAAGCTTTTGGCGGTAAACACCCCGGCCCAGCGCATTCTCCTGCTGGATGAGGTGTGGCGGCTTTCGGGCAGCGCCGTGAGCAGCATGTCCCAAATTCCACTTTCCCATGTGGATACGGAGCAATTGAACCAATTTGTGGTCCGTGTCGGGGATTATGCCCACGCCCTTACAAAGAAGGCGATTCAGGGGGTAGACGTATCCGACCAGGACGCCAAGAGCCTTACGGAACTCCGGGATGCCTGCCGCAAGCTTGCGGAGCAGACGGCACAGCGATTGGAAAGCGGGAGCATTCCCCTTGCAGCCATGACGGCGGACGGCTACTATACCCAAACGGAGGACCCGGCCGGCGCCGGCGATAACGCGCAAAATAACGAGGGGATTTCGGAGTTCCCAACCCTCATCTATGACGGTCCCTTCTCAGAAAGCGCCGAAAAGGTTCAACCAAGAGGACTCTCCGGCCAGGAGGTGAGTGAGGAACAGGCCAAGCAAATTGCGGAAGGCATTGCAGGCACGGGCATGAACGCCGACGGATTGTCCGAAACCTCGATTCCGGCCTATGGCTTCAGCTATTCGGATGAGTCCGGCGCATGGACGGAGGTTCAGGTTACAAAGCAGGGCGGAAAGCTGCTCTGGTATATGAAGCCCGCCAGCGGGAATGCGGAAGGCAAGCCGGAGCAGAGCGAGGCTGCGCGCTATCGGGACACAGCCCTTAAAAAGCTACAGGAGTTGGGCTATGCGGGCATGAAGGCAACGTACGCGCAATACTACGGCGGCGCGGCGCTCATCAACTGCGCGGCCACCCAGGGAAACGTGATCCTATACAGCGATCTGGTGAAGGTTTGGGTGGATAGGGAAACCCTGGAGGTTATCGGTCTGGATGCGCGCAACTACCTTTTTAGCCATGTGGAGCGGCAGCTTGGGGAGCCCGCCATTCCTTTGGAGGAAGCGGAGGCGAAAATTTCACCTAAGCTGGAGATCGGCAGCAGGGAGATGGCCCTCATCCCCATCACGCCGGAAACGGAGAAACTGTGTTACGAGTTTAAATGCACCCTGGGGGAGGATAGCTACATTATCTACATTAACGCCCAGGACGGCAGCGAAGAACAGGTATTCCGCATCATCGACAGCGAGGACGGAACCTTGGTAATCTGATTCCCTTTCAAAAGGAGCAGGGCGGCGCCAGGAAGCGCCGCCCTGCTCTTGCTACGACCATATGTGAAAGGGAAAGACAAAAAAATTTCATATTCGACGTGACAATTTCTTGACATTGCGCGCAAAAAGCCGTAATCTAAGATACAAATATCATGAGGAAGGGAGGCTGGGCCATGGTCAACCCCCATGGAATGGCCCGGCGTGCCCTGTGTACGTTACTCAACCGGGCCGCGCAGGTGCGGGAAGCGGATATCTGCACAGATGCCCGGGGTTGCCAGGCTTCCGCTCCGTTGGCTTGGCACACGGATCTGCCGCCGCAAGAAGCGCTGGATCTTGCCATGGCGGGCCCCATGGTCCGCATTTTGGAGGCTCCCCTTGTGGAGCAAGCTTATCTTTCTGGCGGGCACGCATGCTTTCTGTTCTCCGGGGAGGCATATGCGGCCTGGATGGCGCATATAATAGCCAGCATCCCACCGCCCGTCCTTCCGGACTCCATTCAAAACGAAGTGGATTATGCAATCGCCCGCATGCTCATGCTGTCCCGCAAGGGCGGCAGGGGATGTCCGGCCGACCCACGAGCAAAGGAAGCTCTGTGGCTGGCCATGGGCATTCTCGATGCTGCGGATGCCCATCGGCAAACCCGCAGGCTACGAGCCGCAAGGTCGCTTGTGGGCCTTATGCGGGGGCGTGACGCGGAGGACCGGCGGAGCCTGGCGGCCGCGTTGGGCCAGGCGGCGGACTGCGCCGCCCGATTGCTCGCCTATGATGACACATACTGACTTGAGGAGGATTAAATATGGATATTAAATGGCTTGGACACTCCTGCTTTTTGCTTACGGGCGCCGATGGAACCCGCATTCTCATGGATCCTTGCGACCCGGAAACAGGCTATGACATTCAACCGGTGGAGGTAGATGCGGTCACCTCCAGCCATGATCACCACGATCATAATTATATCCGCCTGGCAGAGGGGCCTAATGTGCAGCGTATAACGACGCCCGGCGTATTTCGGGTGAAGAACGCCGCCGTTACCGGCTTCCCTACCTGGCATGATAACCAGGGTGGCGCCATCCGGGGGGGAAACATCATGTATTTGGTGGAGATGGACGGCCTCCGGCTGCTTCACGCAGGGGACCTGGGGCATATTCCCGATAAAGCCGCCCTGGCGGAGCTGGGATGCATCGATATCCTGCTTATCCCCATCGGCGGCACTTACACATTGGATTATGTGGGCGCTTTGGAGCTTTGCGACCTGCTCCATCCCGCTGTGGTCATTCCCATGCACTATAAAACCAAGAGCCTCAAAATGCCCATTGGAGAATTGCTGCCCTTCCTGAACAGAGCCGATAAAAACTGGCGGGTTCACCGCATGCGCCAGAGCGACGCCGTCATCACCCCGGAGAGCTTGGGCAAGGACCGCATTATCGTGCTTACGTATGAGGAGCGCCGGGCAGAATGAGCGCAGGTAAATAAAAAAGCGACGGAGCCCAAAGCTCTGCCGCTTTTTTCAACGAAAAATAAATCTTAATCCGGTATCACAAATTCCGCCAAAATGGCGTAATCATGAGGATCGCTCAGGCCCAATTCCACGCCTTCAATATTTTTGTCCTGAAACATTTGGGTAAGGGCGATATATTGGCAAAGGGCAGACTTGAGGTTGAGACGATCCCCCTCGCTGGTAAGCAACTCCACGCGACCTTTGCATTGGTTCACGGCGGAGAAGAAGCGGGTAGGTTCGGCGATGTTCTTAATGCGCATAAAACTAACCTCCTATGCCTTAATGCAATTCCGATTATTCTTATTATCCAACAATCGCGCCAATTTTGCAAGTGGGTTTCACAATTCTTTCAAATTATTATGCGGATCTCGACACGGTGATGGTGTATTATTAGCACTCGAAGAAAGAGAGTGCCAACAAGGCGGAAGAGGAACCCGGTGTCCGGCTCCATCCACTTAGCCTGGCGCCTGGTATCCGGCTGGAATACCGCCAAGCCGCACGAAAAGCCTCTGGGTGGCTTTTCCAAGGAAACACGGCGGCATAAGGCCCCCCAATCCAAACCATGCTAAAGTTACCTGCAAGGAGGTAAGACTATATGAATATGAACAAATTTACCCAACGCTCTATGGAGGTTTTGCAAAGCGCCCAGACCCTGGCCATCCAACATAACAACCAGCAGGTGGATCAGCAGCATCTGCTGCTTTCCCTGCTGCAGCAGGAAAATTCCCTCCTTGCCCAGCTTTTCCGCAGGATGGGCATAGACGAAGGCTTTGAGGCGGCCCTTGAACAGGAACTGGGGAAGATCCCTTCCGTAACGGGCAGCGGGCGGGAGGCGGATAAGGTATATATTACCCCCCAGCTGGATAAAGCATTAGCGGCCGCAGAAAAACAGGCGGAGCGCATGAAGGACGAATATATTTCCGTGGAGCACCTGTTTTTAGGCCTGGTGGAAGCGCCGAACGAAGCCCTGAAGCGGTTGTTCCGGCAATTCGGCGTCGGCCGGGATGGATTCCTCAAAGCCCTTGGCGAGGTGCGCGGCGGTGCGCGGGTAACCACGGACACCCCCGAAGATACCTATGACGCATTAGGCAAATACGCGCAGGATCTGGTGGCCCTGGCGGAGCAGCAGAAGCTGGACCCCGTCATTGGCCGAGACGAGGAGGTTCGAAACGTCATCCGTATCCTTTCCCGAAAAACCAAGAACAACCCGGTTCTCATCGGCGAGCCCGGCGTGGGCAAAACCGCCATTGCCGAAGGGCTGGCCCAGCGAATCGTCCGGGGCGACGTACCGGCGGGGCTTAAGGAACGACGCATTTTCTCCCTGGATATGGGAGCCCTCATCGCCGGCGCAAAATTTCGGGGCGAATTTGAAGAGCGCCTCAAGGCTGTTTTGGGGGAGGTCAAGCGCAGCGAAGGCAGGATTATCCTGTTCATCGACGAGTTGCATAATATCGTAGGCGCGGGCCGTACCGAGGGCAGCATGGATGCGGGCAACCTTCTTAAGCCCATGCTGGCCAGGGGCGAGCTCCACTGCATCGGCGCGACCACGTTGGACGAATACCGCAAATACATCGAAAAGGACGCGGCTCTGTCCCGCCGCTTCCAGCCCGTGCTGGTAGATGAGCCTACGGTGGAGGATACGATCTCCATCCTGCGGGGGCTTAAGGAACGCTACGAGGTGTTCCATGGGGTAAAAATTCAGGATAATGCCTTGATTGCCGCGGCCACCCTTTCCCACCGGTATATCAGCGACAGGTTCCTGCCGGATAAGGCTATCGACCTGGTGGATGAAGCTTGCGCCCTCATTCGTACGGAGATGGATTCCATGCCCACGGAGTTGGACGATATCGCCCGGCATATCATGCAGCTGGAAATTGAGGAAGCCGCCCTTACGAAAGAAAACGACAAGTTGAGCGAAGCGCACTTGGCGGATATCCGCAAAGAATTGGCCGGGCAGCGTGAGAAGTTTGCCACCCTGAAAGCCAGGTGGGAAACGGAGAAGGACTCCATTAAGAAGGTTCAGGCCCTCCGGGAGGAGATGGAGAAGATCAACGCCGAAATGGAGCAAGCCGAGCGCGGGTACGACCTGAACCGGGCCGCGGAGATCAAATACGGCCGCCTGCCCAAGCTGAAGGCGGAGATGGCCGCTGCCGAAGCGGAAATGGAGAAGGGCAAGGCGGAAGGCCTCCTTCGGGATAGGGTCAGCGAGGAAGAGATTGCCCGGATCGTGGCCCGGTGGACAGGAATTCCCGTTTCCAAGCTCATGGAAGGGGAGCGGGAGAAGCTATTGCACCTGGATACCATCCTGCATAAGCGGGTGATCGGGCAAGATGAGGCCGTACAGACCGTGTGCGACGCCATTCTTCGGACCAGGGCGGGCCTAAAGGACCCGAGCAAGCCAATCGGCAGCTTCCTGTTTCTGGGCCCCACGGGCGTTGGTAAAACGGAGCTGGCCAAGGCGCTGGCCGAAGCCCTCTTTGACGATGAGAGCAACATGGTGCGTATCGACATGAGCGAATACATGGAAAAACATGCCGTATCCCGCCTCATCGGCGCCCCTCCGGGCTATGTGGGTTACGACGAGGGCGGGCAGCTCACGGAAGCCGTACGCCGCCATCCCTATTGCGTGGTGCTCTTCGATGAGGTGGAAAAGGCCCATCCGGATGTGTTCAACGTGCTGTTGCAGGTGCTGGATGACGGGCGGATTACCGATTCGCAGGGCCGCACGGTGGATTTTAAGAACACCGTTATCGTCATGACTTCAAACCTGGGTTCCGCCTATATTCTGGACGGCATCCGGGATGACAGGATTACGGAGGAAGCCAAGGAGCATGTGGAAAGCCTGCTCAAGCAGAGCTTCCGGCCGGAATTCCTCAACCGTATCGACGATATCGTGTTTTACAAACCCTTATCCCAAGAGGAGATCTTCCGGATTACGGATTTGCTGCTTGCGCAGCTTAGGACCCGCCTGCAGGAGCGGCGGCTGGATGTGCGCCTCACAGACAAGGCCAAAACTTACCTTGCTCAAACGGGGTACGATCCGCAGTATGGCGCCCGTCCCCTCAAACGACTGCTGCAAAGCAAGCTGGAGACCCTGCTGGCACGCCATATCATCCTGCACGATCCGGTTCCGGACACGGTGTTTACCGTGGACTACGACGGAGAAAAGCTCACCGTGGCATAAGGATTCCTTTTGGGGGAGCGGCTTCAAGGGAAGTTGTCTGAGAACCTCTAGCTTATGCATAAGACAAGAAAAGGATTTTCTGTGGAGCTATGCAAAAGGCCGACGCATTCCGGATGCGCCGGCCTTTTGCGGTTGTCTAAAAGCAACCACCAGCTCTGCTGGTGAGAATAAAAATGCGTTAGCTAACAGCAGTGAGCGAAGCGAACGATAATTAGATTGGCTGGCTTAAAGCTGAGAACTATGGGAAAACGACTGGTTTACCAGTAGCGGGGCAATTGATGCGATTGACGGAATAATCCGTGCGTCTTGAGATGCCGCCGGTAATAAGCCCTTTTAGGGCTGGGGCATACCACCGGTTTAACTGGTGGTTTTGATTTCGCGGGAAATGCGCCGGCTTGCCGCAAATAAAAACCCGGGCGGCAACCATTCGGGCTGCGCTTCGAACCGAACCCAGCCTATGGGCGGAGCCCCAGCCGGTTGTAAAAAGGATGCAAATCGAATGGGAAAAGGGTACAATATAATAAATCCGAAAGGAGCGGTAGCGCATGGAGCAGCGGATATGTCATGTCGTCGGGGCTGGACCCTTCTGCCAAAAAGGACCCAGCCCCGGCCCCGGGGATTTGGTTATTGCGGCGGACGGCGGTTATGAGCACCTGCGCAGGTGGGGAATGGTTCCGGATGTGGTCATCGGCGATTTCGACTCCATGGCGGCGCCTGCCCATCCAGTCTTGATCCGCCTGCCCAGGGAAAAGGATGAAACGGATATGGCCGCGGCAGTGGGCGTTGGCCGGGAACGGGGCTATACGATTTTTCACTTATATGGCGGCTTGGGCGCGCTGCTGGATCATACCTTGGCAAATCTTCAATTGCTGGTTGGCTTGGCCAGGGAAGGCGCGCAGGGGTTCCTTTTTGACGACCAAATTATCGCCACCGCCATTGCCGATGCATCTTTTACCCTGCCCCCCGGCACGCGCGGGCGGGTATCCGTATTCGCTTATGGGGGAACCGCCCGGGGCGTATTCCTTCGGGGGTTAAAATACCCGCTGACGGATGCTACCCTTACAGATGGATTCCCGCTGGGTGTGAGCAACGAGGCGCTGGGCGGGGCTGCCTGCGTTGCGGTACGCGAAGGTACGCTTCTGCTCCTGTATCCCCGGGCATAGGAACGGATGCAAGCAGATAGCTTCGTGCGAAGCACGCATGCTTTAGAGACAACGCCGCGGCGCTTTACAAGCTCTTTATGCCGCGGGATGCATTTCCTGAAAAATTCATAGCCTGCACAAGGCATATTTATTTGACACAATTTTAAAAAATGGCGAAGCCGTTTTTCCGCAGGACGGGCGCTCCCTGGACAGGGGGGGCCTTTTTTGGTTGCAGGCACATATGGCAACAACAGGCGTAAAGGAACGGAAAACCGCATAGTCTGTAGCAAACTGCAGATGGCAAACGTGAGCCTGGTTTACGGTATGGTAGAAGATGAAAGCAACGAAAAGCCCGCCCCGGTACAAAGCCTATGGCGGGCGCTTCCTACGAAATAAACATAAAAGCGCGGCGAATGCAAAAATGCCATGCGCCAGAAACCAAGGGCGTGGCCTTATCTGCCGATCCCGCGCACGATGGCTTGCATTTCGGCCTTGGATTGCACATGGTGGGCCCGTAGGATGATCTCCTCTCTTTCCTGGGGAGAAAGGGCGGAAAAACGCTCCATGGCCTCCATATCCTGGGCCAGGGTCATAAGAAACCCGGTAGGAATATGCTGCATTGTGATCACCTCCTGGGATAGTTTGTGCACAGAAGCCACCGGGGATACGGGGTAATAAGGATACAAAAAAGCTGACCAAGCGGTCAGCTTTCCGTGGGATTTGCTTTATCCTTTCCGTGTTTTGCCTTGCCCTGGATCTCGGGAACCGGAGGGGCATCGTTCTTAGGAAAATGGGTTTTTCGGTTGCTTTCGGTCCCATGGGGGTCTCGTGGATCCGGCCGTCTCATACCTGCTTTTGCCATTGTTTGCTCCTTATACGTCGTTTTCTTTGATGGATTTTTTCTTGGCGTTTCTGTTCTGGCTCTGGTTTTCACGTGTAAGGGGCGTTTGTTCGTTGCTTTTTTCCGCCCGGGCTCGTTTTGTATCGGGCTGGCTGTCCTTTGGCATCGTATCACCTCCGCACTTAGTTTGTGCATGAAGGCCGCCGCAAATTCGCGCGCCACATATAAGAAAGGAGTCAATCTATGGAAACCCATCCTATCCCCAAGCTGCTGGAGCAGATGTCCGCTTATTTCGCCCGGCGAAGCAAAACGGCCCTGCCCCATGATGATTACCAAAACGGCAATGAGGACGGCTTCTTACGCGGGTATTTGACCGCCGTTACGGAGGCGCGGGCGGTGCTGCAAACGCAGGCGAACTTACCGGAAATGTTTACGCTCTATCTGGAGGACATGGGGCCGGCGGCACAGGAGGCGGATGCAGGCAACCCCGACCCCACGCATCAAGAGAAATCCGTCACGGGTTTCCATAACGGTCAATGAGGGACTGGAGGATGGTGATGTGGAGCTCTTCATCCAGCATGATTCGCTCCAGCAAGGCGTTGATGCTTTCATTTCGCACACATTCGATGCAGCGGCGGTAAACGGCAATGATTTCCCGCTCGCCCTTTATATCCGAGTTGAAAATGGGGAGAAGGCGGCATTGGTATGCGGGAAAGCTTCCGTTCCAAAATCGTCTGGACACGCCGGAAAACAGCCTGGGAGAAGCGCATAGCTTCATCACAAGGCTGCCCAGAAGATCCTGATGAAGCATTTCCACCTCCCCAATTCCCCGGTAGGCTGCGAGCACATGGGGGTATCCTGGGAGATAGAGCGCATGAACGCGGTATTGGGCTATGGCGGTGGTTTTGGACACTTGGCCTGCGTATACGTCGGAAAGCATATTGGCATATTTATAATCGCATTCTGTGATGGTAACGGCAGGGTAAGGTAAGTCCAAGCGGTAGTGGTCTACAATTTCCATGGCCAGGCCTCCTCCATCCTTTTGTTTAAGGTTATGAGGCAGGATGGTGCGGTAGAGCAAAAACCAAAAAACGAAAGAAGAATCACCGCCGCAAAGAGCGCGAAGCATAGCCGGACAACCTATAAAAGGGCCTTGCACACTAAAAAAGACGCAAAAAAACAAAAGCAGGATATATACGGCTTGTGTCGCATGGGCGCGGCAAGCCCGGCCATATCCTGCTTACGGAAAAGGAACATATAGCTCCGCCAGCTCTTTCAGAACTTGGACGAGGGGGAAACGAATAAAAAAGAAGGCAGACGATTAAAACGGAGATTTTTTCGCAAGTAGATCCACATGCTCCGGATGCCCCTGCAGCCATTTCGCGGCATAAGGGCAGGACGCAACAACCTTGAAACCCTTTGCGCGGATATCCCCCAGGGCGGTGAGCATAAGCATGCCCGCAATCCCGCTGCCCCGCAGGGATGGGTCCACAAAGGTATGGTTGATATCTACCGTTCCGGAACCAAGCGGGGGAAACGTAATTTCCGCAACTAAATTGCCATCATCATTTAAAGCGAAGATACGGGCGCTTTCGTGAATGAAATCCATAGTAACCACCTCGAAGCCATTTTATCACAAAGGAGCAGGAAAAATCCATGCAAACCCTGGAAGCAAGCGAGTTCCTTTGTCCCCTGGATTTTTGCGCATATGCAAACGGGGGTATTCCGTTCAAAAAGCGTATCGTTTACAGAACCCAATTGTTAGACCGATAGAGCGCCTCCAACATAAGGCGTATTTGGGATGGATCCAGATTTGGATTCATGATGGAAATGCTCTCAAAAACCTCCCGGGGGCTCATTTTTAATGGGGAAAGGCCGATATCTTGCCCGGCTTTCGCGGGGTCGGGGCAAGCGCCGGGCCTTCCACGCAAAAGGGTGGCCCAGCAATTGTTCTTGGCAAAACCAAGGTGGTCATAGTAGGAAAGGAGGTTAAAATTATCCTGCATTCCCGAGGCCACGGCAATGAGGGAGCTGCCGGCAGAGGGGCTTTTATAATAGAGATAGATCGGCGGCGCGATGCTGGAAATAGACCGCAGAATGTGAAGCTGATCCGCCGTTGAAAGCGCGGAAGCCGCCTGCCCCTTCCCGGCGGACGCCGTCCAATATTCCATGGTTTTTTCATGGAAAAGCCGCTTAATTTGCTGTAGCTTTTGATAATCGATTGAAAAGGAAACCAGATTGCATGGCAATCTTGCCACAAGCATCTTGAGCAGCGCTGCTCTATCCGTGCCGGGGCCGGCTGCTTCCACCACATGGAGGATCGCATCATAGGGCATGCCCTCAACCGGCCCGCTTCCTAGATAGGTTAAAACGGTTTGCACCGCATGGCTTTCCTCCATGCCCAATTCATATAGCAATTCCAGGGAGTTTGCGTAGCAGGTATCCAGCAGCAAAATGTCAATTTTTTTCCCCAGCCCGTTTGCAGCTAGATTTATTGCCCGGACCGCTTCCGCTATCCCCATGATATAGGGCGCATCCAGGCTGTAATCCGTTAGCAGGCCCACAAATTGGTAGCTATGCCCGCATAAGGAAAGCATATACTTTGCGGCCGGGAAGGACGAAATGCCCCACTGAAGGAAGGCGAGAAGCTGCCGGGGGTCCGCCATATTGACGTTGCCAAACTCCTCCAGCAGCTTGGATTTTCCCTTATGAATATAATAACGCCGAACGCCGCTCCACCCATCCGGCTCTTCCCAATTAAATTCGCGCCGGATTTCCTTGAGCAGCGCAGGTTCAAGGCTGGCAATTTGGATGGCCACGTGAACGCGTTCGTTTGCGCCCACCTTTTCAGCATCCGCCATGATTTTACGCATTTCAGACGCAAGGTCGTTGTTTCCGTTTGCATAAATTAAAACTGTCCAGTCCGCTTCCCGCACGGCTTAACCCCCTTTGTTGGTAGGATGCTGCTTTGCAGCGGATCGGACGCCCAACCTTGCTTATGCCAAAGGCCCTGCGGTGAAAATACGCATCCCGCGTACGGGGGTTGTATTGATTAAAACGCCGACATCATTCGTGAAAAAATTCGGCACAGCCAAATCTTGTTTGGCATTCCTATTAAAATCGGCGGATACGATTTTCCCTGGGTAAATGCCCATCGGAAACAGCTGTGGCGCCTGAAACGTGCCGTTGCCATTTCCCAATAAAATGGCGACTTGGTCGTTGTTTACATTTGTGATTGCCAAGTCCGCCTTGCCGTCACGGTTAAAATCGGCGGATGCGATCCCATAGGGGCCGCTTCCGGCAGGATAAAAGGAGGGGGCTTGGAAGGTCCCGTCCCCGTTTCCGCGCAGAATGGCCACGGTATCCGTATAATAATTTGTTACAGCAAGGTCCAGAATTCCGTCGCCGTTAAAATCGTTGGCGGCTAGATAAATAATGCCCGAACCGGCAGGGTAGGTTGTGGCGTTCATAAAGGTCCCAAGCCCATTTCCCAGCAGGATATTGACTTGGTCATCCCCACAGGCAACGGCCAAATCCAGGTGCCCATCTCCGTTAAAATCCGCCGCAATAATTCCATCAGCTGGTGCACTTATCGGGTATGTAGCCATGGGCTGAAATGTTCCGTCACCGTTTGCGAGGAAGATCCCTACGATAGCGGCCCCGATATCGGTAATCGCCAAATCCGATATGCCGATTCCTCGAAAATCGGCTGCTACAATATTGATGGGGTTCGAGCTTGCAGCCAGTGCTACAGCGCTTTGGAAGGTACCGTTCCCGTTGCCAAAAAGAATGGCAATATCGCTGCCGTTTGAATCCGCCACGGCCAAGTCAATAAAGCCGTCCATATTAAAATCGCCTGCGGTGACGGCGGACGGGTTGGCCCCAACGCTATAAAATGCCGCCGGCTGGAACGTTCCATCTCCGTTTCCCAGCAATATGGAAACGCTGTCATTCTGATTGCATGCTAAAGCCAAATCCAGGATGCCTGTACCGGTGAAATCAGCGGCCACAATGCCATAAGGGCCGCTATCCACGACATAATACACAGCAGGAGCAAATGATACGATCATAATTTTCTACCTCATACATCAAAGCGTATTTGAATCAAGCGGGTATGCTTATTCTGCTTATTCTATTTATATTCAGCCCGCATACCTGCTGTTAAAGGCTCTGCATGAAATGTATGGCCGCGCTGCTATTGGATTTTTTTCGATTCATTTTACAGCCAGTTTGCAGTCCTGCCTGAAAAATATGCTATACTAATTAACAAATAGACGGGAAAGCAGCCGCAGGCTGCGGAAGGGGGATGCATGGAGCAAAACTGGCAAAGGCCGCCGCGGGAAGTTCGGCAGCCCATGGACTGGAAAAAAGTGCGGCGTCGGGCCACATGGGGCTTGGCTGTCCTGCTGGTCCTGGGCATCGGCTCCACCTGCTGGTATACGGTGGATGATAAGCAGCAAGCCGTGGTAACCACCTTTGGCAAGGTCACGGATGTAACGGAGGCAGGCATCCATTTCATGCTGCCGCTGGGAATCCAGAAGGCAACCAAGGTGGACGTGAACGTCTATCAAAAGATTGAGCTTGGCTACCGCACCGATGATGTCTCGGAAGAAGGGTATACGGTGATGAGCAGCGAAAGCAAGATGATTACCGGCGATTACAACATTGTGAATGTGGATTTTTTTGTGGAATATAAGGTATCGGATCCGGTTCGCTACCTTTATGGATCGTATCAGCCGGAAATCATTTTGCGCAACCTTGTGCAAAGCCAGGTGCGCAACGTAGTGGGGTCCACACCGGTGGATGCGGTGCTGACGGATGGCAAGGAAGCCATTCAGATGCAGGTGAAGGAGCTCATTGCCAATGTGCTGGAGACGTATGATATTGGGCTCATGCTTACGGATGTAAAAATTCAGGATAGCGAGCCACCCACAGAGGATGTCATCTATGCATTCAAGGCCGTGGAAACGGCAAAACAGCAGGCGGAAACCGTGATTAACGAGGCCCGGGCCTACCAAAACGCCCAGCTCCCCGCCGCCCAGGCGGAGGCGGACAAGCTGATCCGCAATGCGGAATATCTCAAGCAGAAACGCATCAACGAAGCAAACGAGCAGGTCGCCATGTTTAACGCCATGTATGAGGAATATGCCACCAACCAGGCGATCACCCGCTCGCGCATGTATTACGAGGCCATTGAGAAGGTGCTTCCCGGCGCAAAGGTCTACATCGACATGTCCGACGGTGGGGTGCAAACCCTTTTGCCCCTTGAATCCTTTGCGGGAGGTGCCAATTGATGAAAAAGCTCACTGGGAAGATTCTAATAGCTGTGTTGCTCGTGGTTGCGGCCATTACGCTGCTTTCGGGCGCCTATACCGTGGGAGAAAACGAATATGCCTGCGTGGTGCGCTTCGAGAAGATTATGTCCACTACGGACCAGGCCGGCTTGCACTTTAAGGTTCCATTTCTGGAAGGCGTGAAAAAATTCCCCAAAGCGGTGATGTTCTACGATATTCCGCCTTCGGAGGTATTCACCAGCGACAAGCAGAACATGACGGCGGATAGCTACGTGCTTTGGCAAATCGATAATCCCCGCCTGTTTTACCAGGCTTTGGGCAATACGGCGGTGGCGGAGCAGCGGTTGGACGCGCTTACTTACAATGCCCTCAAAAACGTGATGGGCACGCTGGCCCAAAAGGACATCATCAACTATGAAGATGGGGCGGCGCGAAACAACATCTATGCGGGCATCGCCGCCAACGTATCTGCGATTGCCCAAAATTACGGCATACACGTGGTGGATGTGAAGATCAAACGGTTTGATTTGCCCGAGGCAAACGAGCAGGCCGTTTATGCCCGCATGATCTCCGAACGGAACCAAATTGCCGAAAAATACGCGGCGGACGGCCAATTCGAGGCTTCCATTATCCGCAACGATGTGGATAAGCAAGTGAATATTCTGGTGTCTAACGCCCGGGCGGAGGCGGCCAAGTTGGAGGCGGAAGGCGAGCAAGAATATATGCGGCTTCTGGCCGAGGCCTACGACTCGGCGGAGAAAAAGGATTTTTACGAATTCACGCTCTCTTTGGACGCGCTTAAAAATTCCCTGCTCGGCGGTGAAAAAACCATCATCCTGGGCAAAGATTCCGCGTTGGCCCGGGCTCTGCTCAACCCGTAGCGGGCAGGCGCCGTATAAGCTTTGGCGCGTCATGAGCCTTTGGATAGGCTAAGAATTCATCCGAAAGAAAGTAAAAACAGCAAGAGGGGCGGCGCATGAAAAATGCGCCGCCCCGTTACATACAGCGGATTGCGGGATTAGGCGAGGGGTGTGGCTTGTGCCAAGCAATCCGGCTCCTTTAGCAGGGCATACATGCACCAATCCAAAAGCTCCCCGTTTTTCACGGCGGCCAGGCGCATCGTACCCTCTAAAACAAAACCGCTCTTCTCCAGAACCCGGCGTGATGCCGTATTATGGGCAAAGGGCTCGGCATAGATCCGCACGATGGGTAGGCGGCTGAAGGCCTCGGCGCAGAGCCGGCCCACGGCTTCCGTCATCATTCCCCGGCCCCAAAACGGGCGGCCCAGCCAATAGCCAAGCTCTGCGCTTTGGCGGTAGATATCCTGCCCGGCAAACAGGCCGATGCTGCCCACGGCTCGCCCATCCACCACGATGGCCCGCAGCAAATGGCCCCGGTTGCCACCTTGGATACAATTTGCCACAAAAGCTTGCGCATCCGGCAGGGTATAGGGGGAGGGAAAGGCATCCCGCAAATTGGCCGCAATGCCGGGATCGTCGGCCAGAGGGGCGATATCCGCCGCAAAGGCGGGCTGCCAGGGAAGAAGTTCAAACGCAGCCATGCAGCGCCTCCATAAAGAAAGGAAATGTGTGCTTCCTGATAAAAACCAAAAAAGACGGAAAACAAACCGGCGATATACCGTCTACTGCCCTACGGAATTGCGGATGTGGAGCAAGATGGCCTCCGCTGCATCCACCCCGGTCCGAGCGGAAAGCCCGCGGAAGTGGGCGTTCGAGTTGACCTCGCAAAGGAGCGGGCCATCCCGGCCCATCAGCAGATCCACCCCTGCAAAATCCAACCCCAGGGCTTTTGCCGCCGCCAAAGCCAAGCTCGTTTCTTCGGAGGTGGGGATGTAGGATTCCGCCACGCCGCCTGAGCTGACATTTGCGCGAAAGTCCCGGGAATTCTGCCGACGTATGGCGGCAATGGCTTTGCCGCCTACCACATAAACCCGGATATCCTCCCCTACCCGCTCGTGCACAAATTCCTGCAGGATCATAGGGGAAGGGGCATGCTGCATAAGGATGCCCGCTGCATCATCCCAGGTGTTTGCCAGATATACCTGCCAGCCAAAGGAACCATGGCATTCCTTGATGACCATGGGGAACCCCAGATAATCCCCGGCGCGGGTCAAAAAATGCAAGTTGTTATATCCCAGGCCCGCAAAGGTGAGGGGGGCGATGATGGTTTTGGGCTGGGGCAGGCCATGCGCCCCCAGGCAAAGATGGGTGCGGGCTTTGTCATCCGCGATTTCGATGGCGTCAATGGAATTAAAAAGCCGTAAACCGCCTGCTGTGAGCTGCCGGCCCAGAAGGATGTCTTTATCCCAAAAAAGGCAGAAATCATAGGGCTCGGCGGGGAATAGGGGCTTACCGCCAGCCGCGTCAAAAAGAAGCGCCGCATTGGTGCGCAGGGTAAGACCCATGCCAAGCCGATATGCGGCGGCCATCAGCGCTTGTCGTAGAAGCACGAAACTTTCCGTTTGACCAAATTCATTCATGACCAATAAACCTTGCATGTCTCGGCCGTCCTTGCTTGAATCGGGCTGCTTGCGCATACCCTGTCCAGAATAGCACAGGCCCCCCCGAAAAGCAAGGAACCGGGGGCCAAGCGAAACGGAGGCCAGCGGGAGCGCTGCGGCGGTATAACGGGTTCCGGATAAAGGACGATATTCCTCCGCCAGGTGCAACAAAAAAACCGGCATTATCCATGTTGAACACAAGACGGCGGAATTCACCAAAGTAAGCTGCCATCAAGCTATATCCGGCAGACGGCAAACGAAGGGGCGTTATGATTGGTCCTGCTCCGCGGGAATGCGATCCGGATTTAAACCATGGGCTTGGTAGAGGGCAAGAAGCTTGTTATCCGCCTTGAGCTCTTCCAGGAGAAGGGTGCTAATTTGGGCAAAAGCGGAAGAGTCCGAGGCGGCGCAAATGGCGTAATCCACTGTGCCAAAGGAAAATGCAGTGGCGGTGATGGGGTAGGATTGGGCGTAGCGGGTTGCAAAAAGCTCCGTAAGGAGAACCGCACGCACTTCGCCCCGAACCAGCGCATCCAGCATATCGGGATAGGATGCATAGGCCTTTTCCTTGAGCCCCAAGGAGGCGTGGGAGGCGCTATAGGCTTTGAGCAGGGAATATTCCGGGCTTACCCGGATCCTGTTAGATTGAACAACGCCGATCTCCATGCTTTCCAGTACAAAACTCGGGGTGCCCGTTCGCGCCACCAGCAGGCAGGGATCGCTGTAATAAGGGATGGAATAGCTATATTTGGAGGCCATGGAGGAAGATGCCATGGCAATGGCGATATCCACCCCGCCGTCATCCAGCTTGGGGCCCAACGTCATGGCATTCACTTCTACCAAATCCAGGCTGGCCGCAGGGTCCGCATCGGGCAAAATCCGCTGGGCTAAAAGCTGGGCCAGCTCCTGCTCCAGCCCTCCATCCGGGCCGGCTATGCCGGGCATATCGTAGCGAACCCCCACCCGCAGCACGCCGCGTTCTTGCAGGGAAAGCACCTCCGCGCTGGACATAAGCTGGGGCTCCTCACGGCCCGCAAGCGCAAGGATTAACACGAACACCACCGCCGCCAAAACGAGCAGAGCCGTACGGTAGGGCTTGTCTTCATCCCCAACGAAGGTAATGGGGTTGCGGCGCAGGTTGAACAAGAGCCGCCGTATGCGCTTTTCCCAATGGTTTTTTTTCATATCTTGATTATAGCGGGGCGCAGCCGCGTTGACAAGTGAACAAACATCACGGTATAATCTAGCAATAGAAAATGCAGGGTTTTGTGCAAATGTTAACAGAGAGGTGTGCTATATGAAGCTGTTGAAATCTTACGAGCTGAGGGAGATGTATTTGGAATTCTTTCGGCAGAAGGGACATTCGATTATCCCTTCGGCTTCCCTCATTCCTGAAAACGACCCAACCGTGCTTTTTACCACGGCGGGCATGCATCCGTTGGTGCCTTATCTTATGGGCGCTAAACACCCGGCAGGGATACGCTTGGCAAATGTGCAAAAGTGTGTGCGCACCGGCGATATTGACGATGTAGGTGATACCTCCCACTGCACCTTTTTTGAGATGTTGGGCAACTGGTCTTTAGGGGATTATTTCAAGAAGGAGTCCATTGCCTTCTCCTGGGAATTCCTTACGGATGAAAAATGGCTTGGCATTGATAAGGACAAGCTCTACTTCACCTGCTTTGAGGGGGACGCGGACGCGCCCAAGGATACCTTCTCCCACGATTGCTGGGTGAATATGGGGTCAGACCCTTCCCATATCTTCTATCTTGAAAAGAAACACAACTGGTGGGGCCCTGCCGGGGTTACAGGCCCCTGCGGACCGGACACGGAAATTTTCTATGATACGGGCAAGCCGAAGTGCTCGGAGGACTGCAATCCCTCCTGTTCCTGCGGCAAATACCTGGAAATTTGGAACAACGTGTTCATGGAATACAACAAAAAGGCGGACGGCACCTTTGAACCGCTTTCCCAGCAGAATGTGGACACGGGCATGGGCTTGGACCGTACCATCGCAACGCTGCAGGGTGTGGAGAGCGTATACGATACGGATGCCTTTACCGGCATCATTGGAGCGATTGCCAAGCTTTCCGGCAAAAACTATAAGGATGGCGGGGGGACGACCCGCGCTTTCCGCATTGTGGCGGACCATATCCGTTGCGCTACCTTTATGCTGGGCGATCCCAGGGGCGTAACCCCTTCCAATGTGGACCAAGGCTACATCCTTCGCCGCTTGATTCGGCGGGCGATCCGCTATGCTATGCAGCTGGGTATGCCCGAAAACAGCTTATCCCAGGTTGCGGAGGCGGTAATCACCCAATATGGCAAGCCTTATCCCGAACTGGTGGAGAACCGGGAGAAGGTCGTCAGCGAGCTCTCCAAGGAGGAGAAGCGCTTCCAGCATACGATTAAGAACGGCATGCGGGAGTTCGAGCGCATCAAGGATACCTTTACAGACGGCATCATCGATGGCATAACCGCCTTCCATCTTTACGATACCTTCGGATTCCCGGTGGAATTCACCCAGGAGATGGCTGCGGAGAATGGACTTACGGTGGATCTGGAAGGCTTCCGCAAGGCCTTTGACGAGCATCAGGAAAAATCCAAGGCCGGCGCGGAGCATCGCTTCAAAGGCGGCCTGGCGGATACCAGCGAGCAGACTGCCCGCTTGCATAGCGCCACCCACCTGTTGCAGGCGGCCCTGCGCAAAGTGCTGCAGGACAATACCGTAAGCCAGCGCGGCTCCAACATTACGGCGGAGCGCCTTCGCTTTGATTTCAGCTTCGGCCGGAAAGTTACCGCCGAGGAGCTCAAGGCTGTGGAGGACGAAGTGAACCGTTGCATACAAGCCGCCGCCCCCATTACCTGGGAAGAGATGAGCGTGGAGGATGCAAAGGCGCAAGGCGCTGTGGGACTTTTTGGCGATAAATATGGCGATCGGGTTAAAGTATATACCATGGGCGCCTTCTCCAAAGAAATCTGCGGGGGGCCGCATGCCACCAATACGGCGGATCTGCACCATTTTACGATTAAAAAGGAAGAGGCCAGCAGCGCGGGCGTGCGCCGCATCAAGGCCGTTTTGGACTAACCGAGCTTTATAACCCACGGGGCGGGATCATCCCGCCCTGCATTTTTACACGAAAGGAAGGAACGATGGCCGAAGAACTTTTTTCCTACGACTGGCATATGGATGGTGCGCCGGCCAAGTTCCTGGTGGATATGGAGCTACGCGATGCGGATCTTGCGGCAATGCCATACCTGCTTTATGTGCGGAGTAAGAGCCGGCAGGGACCGTTCACCGGCCGGGAGATTAAGCACCTTGCGGATTTGGAAAAAAAGTGCCGGAAAAAGCTGACGGGTGCTTTTGCGGGCTCCATCCAGAGCGCAGACCAGCAGGTGATCTTCTTCTATGTGTATAATGCGGAGGAAGCGGAGCTTGTCCAGGATCTTGCCGAGCGGGAGCGGTTGCTCCAATGCACGGTTGGCGTCCGGGAAGAGCCGGAGCGGGATACCTACCGAAAGGTCCTTTATCCAGATGCCGCGCGTTTATTTACGGAGCAGAACCGCAAGCAGTTGCTTCTGTTGAAAAAGCATGGGGACGCCCTTACGCCCGCCCGGCGGGTAACCTTACACGCCTTTTTCCCAGCGGAGCCGCTGGTGGGCATTTTTGCCGAGCAGGCGCGCATGGGTGGCTTCGCCGTGGGCGAATATGAATACGAGCCGGATCAGGACTTGCCCTACGGGGTTTCCCTATGCAGGGTCAGCACCCTGGATAAAGGGGAGATAGACGCCATGACCAGCCAAGTTATCCGCCTGGCCGCCCGGTACGACGGTTCCCTGAGCTATTGGAACTGTCCCATCGTAGGGAAGATATCGCCTTTCCGATAAATGCGGGATGCTACCAACATGGAAAAAATCACGGCAGGGCCTAGAGGGCCCTGCCGCTTTTCTATCCGCAGTTTCATGCAAAGCGCCAAAAGGATTCCTTTTTAACAAGAAAAACGCTTCCGCGGTTTTGGTACAGTCGAATGCGAATATCGCCGCTTTTATTGACAATCCACCCCATATAGGCGCAGCGCCAACCGTTTTACCAACCGGGCGCGGTTACGGCGCACGGTGGCGGGGTCGCACTGGAGGCGCTCCGCGATATCAACCTCCCGCATGCCTTGAAAATACCGTAGCTCAATGGCCGGGTAATACGGATCTTCCGCAATACAGCTGAGGGCGGCGGCCATCCTGCGCAGTTCGCGCTCGCTGGCTGCCAAACGGCTGCGCAAGACGGCCATCTGGTCTCCGCGAATTTCCTGGGGAGACCGCCGGAGGTTGTTGGTGCGGCCAAGTTCCAACAGAGCGGGGCGCGGGCATAAAAGCTCTGCCTCGCCGCTTTCCAGCGCCATGAGGTCTTCCTTATCATCTTCAACCTTTTCGCGCAACACGGGCACCCGGTATAACCGTTGCTCCGTGGCCTTGTAGGCTGCCTGCGCGGGCTGCTCCGGCTGCGGGCCATAATACCGTTCCAACGCCTGGGCAGACACCATGTAATTTTCCATATCGTATTGCATGTACTCTTGCTCCTTTAACATTTGATGAGAAGTGATAGAACAAATGTTTGAACTGTAGTTTTATCATACCTAAGCTACAGGCACGGGTCAATGCCCAAAAATTATAAAGTACCAAAAGTGGGACTGTAAATGAGTAAGTTGCACAAATCGTGCCTAAAAAACGTAGAAAAATTGCCGCAAAGGTGTCCTTTACCCCGGCAGGCAAAACAGATATGCTGAATGGGATAGAACAAGTGTGCTGAGCAAAATTAAGAAAGGAGATCTGCTTGTATGTTCGATTAAAGGGGTTGCCAAACCCCAGACAGGAAACCTTTTTTTGCAGCACCGTGCGGCATACGGCCTATGGCGGGGCGCGGGGGGGCGGAAAAAGCTGGGCCATGCGCCGCAAGCTGGTGATGTTGGCCCTGGCGCAGCCGGAGCGAAACATTCTGCTGCTCAGGCGCACGCTGCCGGAACTGCGGGAAAATCACCTGGTGCCTTTATTAAAGGAATTGCAGGGAATTGCGCGCTACAATAGCGGAGAACGGGTGTTCCAATTTCCCACAGGAAGCCGCATACGCCTGGGATACTGCGACAATGAGAACGACGTTTATCAATACCAGGGCCAGGAATACGATGTGATCGGGATGGAGGAGGCGACCCACTTTACAGAAGAGCAGATGCGCTTTTTAACCACCTGCAACCGCACGGCCAATCCCAGCCTGCGGCCCAGGATGTATTATACCTGCAATCCCGGCGGGCCGGGGCACGGGTGGGTAAAGCGACTGTTTATCGACAGACGGTATGAGAACGGAGAGCGGCCGGAAGATTATGTCTTTATTCCGGCACGGGTATGGGATAATCCCGTGCTTCTCACGGCGGATCCAGACTATGTGCGCCTTTTGCAGGCCCTGCCGGAGGACCTTAGGCGCGCCTATCTGGATGGGGATTGGGATGTGCTTTCCGGCCAGTTTTTCCGGGAATTTTCCAGGGCGCGCCATGTAACGCCGGCCTTCCCTATCCCCGGCTGGTGGCGGCGCTTCCGCTCCATGGACTGGGGGTATAACGACCCATGCGCTGTGCTCTGGCATGCCGTGGATGGTGACAACCGGGTATTTACCTACCGGGAGCTGTATGTGCGCGGCATGCGGGCGGATAACGTGGCGGCCCATATGTTGGACCTGTCAAAGGGCGAGAACATCGCTTACACTGTGGCGTCGCCGGATATGTGGCAGAAGCGGGGCGCTCTGCTCAAAAGCGAGGGCGGGTTTGAAGGGGAAAGCATTGCGGAGCTCTTCGCGCTTTCCGGCGTGCCCCTGACCCCGGCGGACAATTCACGGATAGCGGGCTGGCAGCGCCTGCGGGGTTATCTGGCGAATGGGGCGGACGGCTTCCCCCGATGGCAAGCCTTTCCCTGTTGTGAAAACCTGATCCGCACCCTGCCCATGTTGGTGTTTGACAAGCACAGCCGAGAGGACGCGGCGGATGGAGAGGATCATGCCCCCGAAGCGCTGCGCTATGCCCTCATGTCCCGGCCCGCATCCTGCGCTCCCCCCACACCCCGGCAGCCCAAACCCTATAACCCCCTGGCAACGGAAGAACCGGCGAGAAAAACATTTTTAACGATTTGAGGAGACTTGCAAAATGGATAAAGTTAAGGTAGCGGAAACCGCTTATGCGCTATTTCATGAATTCCGCACCGCCTATATGGCGGAATGGCAAAGGCTCGCAAAATGCGAGCGTATGTATCATGGGGACCACTGGCATGGCGTGCCGGAAAAGGATGCGGGTGAACCGAGGCCCGTTACGCCCATCCTTCAATCTACGGTGGAAAATGTGCGGGCAGATCTGATGGACAGCTTCCCGGAGGCAGTGATTACGGCGGACGAGCCGGAATATGCAGCGGTGGCGGAGCTGCTCACTGCCGCTATAAAAGAGAACCACCTGCGAGGAGGATACAGCCGGGAATATGGCCGCCTGACCCACGACTTGTTGGTAGGGGGATATATGGTGCAGGAAACAGGCTATGATCCCGCGCTCAATGGCGGCCTGGGCGGCGCCTTTCTCCGCTATGTGGACCCGCGCTGCATTCTCTTTGATCCACTGGTGAGCGATTTCCAGGAGGGCCGGGCGGTGTTCAAATTCGTCCCCTATCCAAGGGCCTGGTTCGAGAGCCACTATCCCAAGGAAGCAGCCGCTATGAAGGCGGACGGCCTGGGGCTTCGGCCCGTGCGGGACGCGCTGCTTACCATCCGGGAGGAGGATATCATTCTTCTTGTGGAGTGCTGGCGGCGGGAATATGACCCGAAAAACGGACGGTACAGCGTGCATATGCAAAAGCTGGCGGGGGGCCTTCTGCTAGAGGACAGCCGCACACAAAAACCCCAGGGCTACTTTGCCCATGGAGAATATCCCTTTACCGTAACCGCTCTCTACCCGCGCAAGGGAAGCTGCCTGGGCTACGGGCTTATCGATATGTTTGAAAAAGCCCAGCTCTATTCCGACAAGCTGGACCAGATTTTGCTCAAAAACGCCCTTATGGCTTCTCATAATAAGCTTCTGATTACCGGCGGAAGCGGGTTTGATGCGGAGGATCTGCGGGACTGGAGCAAAGAGGTGCATAGGGGCGAAAATTTGAATGGGGTTACCTGGTTCCCGACGCCGCCCCTTCCGGCCTATTTGATCGGGTATGTGCAATCCATCCGGGAGAGCATCAAGCAAGAAAGTGGGGCCAACGACTTTTCTCGCGGCATGACCACTGGCGGCGTAACGGCGGCGGCAGCCATTGCGGCCTTGCAGGAGATGAGCAGTAAGCGCAGCCGTATGGCTGCGCGGGCGGTACAGGATGCATTTGAGGCGGCGGTTCGGCAGGAAATCGAGGTGGAGCGGGAATTTTGCATCCTGCCCAGGCAGGTGGCTTTGCCCGGCGCAAGCAGTAAACGGGCGAAATTTACGGCGGATATGCTCATGAAAAACACCGAGCTTGGAAACCGGGTGCCCCTGGAATTTAGCATCACCGTGAAGGTACAGCGGGAGAACCGGTTCAGTGTGGTGGCGCACAACGAGCTGATTTTAAGCATGGTTCGCATGGGCATGCTTACCGTGGATGTGGGGATGGAAATGATGCTTTTCGATGGCAAGGCCCAGGCAAAAGCCCTGATGGCAAAAAAAATGGAGGAAATGCAGGCGCAAGACGGAGCCCAGGCTTTGTGTAAGGCAGAACGGGGAAATGACCGCGCAACACCCATTGCAAAAGAAATTCTGAGCCGCGCGCATGCGCAATAAAAAGATGGAAATCCTATTGAAAAAACAAGGAGCGCGGCAATGAAAAAGACCAAACAGCATGATCCCGAAGAACTGGCTTCCATTATGCGCCGAATGAACCGGAACAGTAAAATCCGCAGCGATGTGCAGGGCAGTTATACAGGCACGGATATTTTCGACGAGGGTCCCGTGCAGGATGCGGATGATTTGTAAAAGGCCTACTTAAAAGCCGCGCGCCACAAGGATGAGGCGCGCGGCAGCATATGACGGCCATGTGAGAGGACGCATGCGGCGCGGCGTCAGTTCACCGAAAGGGATGCCAACGTCCAGGCTGGTTGTGCGCCTTCTCCGGAGGGCGCAAGGCGAAGCTCCGCCTTGGCGGCTGCCATGGCATCGGCATCCCCGGGCAGGCCTTTTATCAAAAGGCCCGTAAGCACCAATTCCTGCCCATCCAGCCGCGCTTCATCCAGTTTGAGGCCATAGGCATAGGTTTCATCCAGGGGAAGGGTTTCCCCTACCCGCCAGTTCCCAAAGCTCGGGCCGCAATAGGTGGCCACGGCAAAAAACTGGGGCAAAAGCGCTTCATAATCCTCGGCGGAAATATATTCGCCCACAAAATCCGGATACATGGCGTTGCGTCCGAAGCTGAATTCCAACGGCGCCCCATCGTTCTCATTCGCAGACAAGATACCGCTTTGCACATACAGGGTATAGCCCTCATCCGCCACAGCGAAGCCATTGTAAAGATCAAGCGAAGCGGAAATGTCTTCGAGCTCCAGATCCCCATAATAGGAGGCCGGGTCCCGGCCGATGATATTCCAAACCTGTTGGGCGGCAATGGGCTCCGGATCGTAGGCTCCGCTGATGGAGGCCAGGTTGCACTCCATGCCATCCGCATCAAAAACCAGAATGGAAAGCAGAATTTCCGGCGCGTTGCTGGTTTCAAACCAACTCTTTTCGTATAGAAAAACATTGGTAAAGTCGCCCAAGGGCGTATGCGCATCCCGCAGCTCGTAGGTCACTTCTGTGGTGGGCAGGGTTTCGCCTTCGGCGCGGTCCGCCAAGGGAAGACGTTCCGTTTCCACACGCTCAAAAAGCTCGTCTAGCCATGCGGTCAAGGCGGCGTCCATGGCTTCCCCGCCAGGGCCTTTGGCTGCAAAGGTAGGGAGCGTGTAGGTGATCTGATACGTTGCGGTAGCTTCGTCCGTTCCTTCGGGATAATATACGGTAGCGGGGCCGCCGACGCGGGCCGTTGAGGCGGGCGTAATAGCCGGAGCCGGCGTAATGACGGACACGGCCTGGGGGGATTGGTTTACCGAGCACCCTGTGAAGAGCAGGCAGAGCGATAGCAATAGAAGCATGGTTTTGGGCATGAGGTGCCTCCTTTTGGGATGACGCAAAAGTAGATGTGTATATGATAGCACAGGGCATCGCCCTAGAGCAATTCGATGGGAAATAATTTCATAATAAGGGGAAAGCCCATGAAGCACACAAAAGAAAGAACGCTCGAAGTCGCTATGGCCTGCTTGCTGGCCATTTGCGCGGATGAAGAAGCCCGAGATGCGGACCGTATCGGCGCGGCAAAGCTGCTTTTAGACAGCATGGGCCGGGAGGGGCCGGAGACCATTACCGTGGTAATGGAAGGAATTCCAAAGGAATATCTGGCGTAAACATGCATAAAAAAAAGGCCCGTAGGCCTTTTTTGTGATGCTGGCCGGAAGAAAGGGGTTACTCCCGGCTGGCGATCATTTCTTTTGTCTTCATAAGGCGGGTCAGGTTGCCACGCTCATTCTCATCCAGCTTCATTTTGATGGTGCGAATAGCCTCGTCAAACTGGGGAATCATGACGTATTCCAATGCGTTAACCCGGCGGCGGGTCTTTTCTATTTCATCGGCCAGGCGGTTGCAGATCTTCTCCACTTCCGCAAGCTCAATGAGCAAGGGCAGAACCTCGGCAAAAGCCTGCACGGCGCCGTCCAACTCCGCGCTGGTGGTCATGAAACCATAGGGGTAATCGAAGCCCTCGGCGGTATCCAAAGCCAGTTTGGGCACGGCAATGGAGAGCACATACTGAATGCCCACGTTAACGCTGGCGGGACGGGCAGGATAACAGAGCGCTTCCTCAACAGCCTCCGTGCTCATGGTGGCCCGGGCCAGCACAAAGCTGCGCATGGCATCGGCCAGCTTTTTCTCTACCTGCTCGCGCAATTCCCGATTGCGCCGCACGTAAAGGATGAACCGGCGGACCATTTCATCCCGCTTATCCTTCATGAGTTTGTGGCCCCGTACGGCAACTTTCCGCTTCTTTTTCAGGTTGGAAAGCTCCATGCGGGTGGGTTTCACTTGCATTGCCGCCATGGGTTACTCCCCCTCTTTTTTCGCAAGATACTTATCCAGATACACATCCTTGATGCGCTTGAGCTCGCTGCGGGGCAGAATGGAAAGCAACTGCCAGCCGATATCCAGGGTTTCCTCAATGCTGCGGTTGGTATAATAGCCTTGCGAAACGTACTTTGCCTCGAACTCATCGGCAAACTTGGCGTAAAGCTTATCCACATCCGAAAGGGCGGCGTCGCCTAGAATGACAGCCAGTTCCTTGGCATCCTTGCCGCGGGAATAGGCGGCAAAAAGCTGGTTCATGGTGTCCGCATGATCTTCCCGGGTCTTACCTTTACCAATGCCCTTATCCTTCAAACGGGAAAGGGAGGGAAGCACGTTGATAGGCGGCGTAATGCCCCTGCGGTGCAGTTCACGGGAAAGGATGATCTGGCCCTCGGTGATATACCCCGTCAAGTCCGGGATGGGGTGGGTAATGTCATCCTCGGGCATGGAGAGGATGGGGATCATGGTAATGGAACCGGGGTTGCCCTTAATACGGCCCGCGCGCTCATACATGGTGGCAAGGTCCGTATAGAGGTAGCCGGGATAGCCACGGCGGCCCGGAACTTCCTTACGGGCCGCCGATACCTCGCGCAGCGCTTCGGCATAGTTGGTGATATCCGTGATGATGACCAAAACGTGCATGCCCAAATTATAAGCCAAATATTCGGCGGCAGTCAGGGCCATACGCGGGGTGGCGATACGTTCGATAGCCGGATCGTTCGCCAGGTTAATGAAGGTTACCGTGCGGTCGATGGCGCCGGTAGCGCGGAAATCGCTGATGAAGAAATCCGCCTCCTCAAAGGTGATGCCCACGGCGGCGAATACCACAGCGAAGCTTTCATCGGTGCCGCGCACACGGGCCTGCCGGGCGATCTGAGCGGCCAGGTTGGCATGGGGCAGGCCGGAGCCGGAGAACACCGGCAGCTTCTGGCCACGCACCAGGGTATTCAAGCCATCGATGGCGGAAACACCGGTTTGAATGAACTCATTGGGATAGTCGCGGGCGGCCGGGTTGATGGGGGCGCCGTTGATATCCAGCATCTTTTCGGGGATCAGCGCGGGCCCGCCGTCCTTGGGGCGGCCCATGCCGTCGAACACGCGGCCCAGCATATCCGGGGCCACGGCCAACTCAATGGAACGGCCTAGGAAGCGGGCCTTGGAATCGGAGATGCGCAGGCCCTGGGAACCTTCAAAAAGCTGCAGCAGGGCGCGGTCTTCGTTGACCTCCAGCACACGGCCCCGGCGCAGATCGCCGTTAGCCTGTTCGATTTCCACCAGCTCGTCGTATTTAACGCCTTCCACCTTTTCTACCAGCATCAAAGGACCGGCAACTTCTTTTATGGTACGATATTCTTTACGCATCCTCGTTACCTCCCTCCGTAAGCGCACTTACCTGGCTGTTCAGCTCGGCCATCAACTTCTGGAAGCGGTCTTTACATTCGTCCTCGTGGACGTATTTATAACGACCGATATCCTCCCGCACGGGCAGGGCGGCCAGTTTGCTGAAGGAAGCGCCCTTCTCCAAGGCGGCAAGGCTCTTATCGTAGTAGGCGAGGATGAGTTTGAGCAACATGGCCTGCTTGGCAGGGGAAGCATAGGTATCCACCTCGTGGAACGCATTCTGGTGCAGATAATCCTCGCGTATGGAACGGGTGGCCTCCAAGGTGAGACGGTCCTTGTAGCTAAGGGCGTCGATACCCACCAAACGGACGATTTCTTCCAGCTCATTCTCCTCCTGGAGCATGGTCATGGTTTTTTGCACCATTTCCGTCCAAGCTGGATCCACATGCTTATTGAACCACGGCTCCAGCCTGTTAAGATAGAGGGAATAGCTGGTCAGCCAGTCGATGGCGGGGAAGTGGCGGGCGTAAGCCAGCTTTGCGCTCAGGCCCCAGAAAACTTTCACCGTGCGCAGGGTCGCCTGGGAAACCGGCTCGGAAATATCGCCGCCCGGAGGGGAAACGGCGCCGATGGCCGTAACGGCCCCCTCTTTGCACTCGCTGCCCAAGGTAATCACGGCGCCGGCCCGTTCGTAGAACTCGGCCAGGCGGCTGCCCAGGTAAGCGGGGTAGCCTTCTTCACCGGGCATCTCTTCCAAACGGCCGCTCATCTCGCGGAGCGCCTCGGCCCAGCGGGAGGTGGAATCCGCCATGATGGCCACTTTGTAGCCCATATCCCGGAAATATTCCGCAATGGTGATGCCCGTATAGATGGAGGCTTCGCGGGCCGCCACAGGCATATCCGACGTGTTGGCGATGAGCACCGTGCGCTTCATGAGGGAAAGACCGGTGCGGGGATCTTTGAGCTCTGGGAACTCCATGAGCACGTCCGTCATCTCATTGCCGCGCTCGCCGCAGCCCACGTATACGATAATGTCCGCATCCGCCCATTTGGCCAGCTGGTGCTGCACCACCGTTTTGCCGCTGCCGAAGGGGCCGGGCACGGCGGAAACGCCGCCCTTTGCCACGGGGAAGAGGGTATCGATAACCCGCTGCCCGGTGACCATAGGCTCGCTTGGGGCCAACTTCTGGGCATAGGGACGGCCACGGCGCACGGGCCATTTCTGGAGCATGGGGAGCTCCACTTCGCCCTTATCGGTTTTGAGCCGCGCAATGGGGGTGACGATGTTATATTCCCCTTCGCCGATCCACGCGATTTCACCTGCTAGGCCGGGAGGTACCATCACCTTATGCAGAACGGCCTCCGTTTCTTCCACGGTGCCCAGCACATCGCCGGCTTGCACCTTGTCCCCAACCTTGGCCACTGGCTGGAAATGCCACACCCGCGCATGATCCAGGGAATCCACCACGATACCGCGGGTAATACGATCCCCGGCCTGGTCCTTGATCTTATTGAGGGGGCGCTGGATGCCGTCGTAAATGGACTCGATCAGGCCCGGGGCCAGCTCCACGGAAAGGGGAGCGCCCGTGGATTCCACAGGCTCGCCCGGGCCGATGCCGCCCGTTTCTTCATATACCTGAATGGACGCTTTATCGCCGCGCAGCTCGATGACTTCACCGATGAGCTTTTTTTCGGAAACGCGCACCACATCGTACATCTGCACGTCCGCCATGCCGCTTGCGACGATCAAAGGGCCGGACACTTTGATTATGGTTCCTTGTGTTGCCATCTATTTCTCCTCCGCAAAAAGAATATCCGCGCCAATCGCCTTTTCGACATTGGCCTTGATGTTGGCCATCGCCACGCCGGACGCCCCGTGGGAATCCGGAATGGGGATGATGGCGGGGAAGGTCTCGGATTTATACTGGTTCACCGCCTCTTGGCAGGCCGTAAACAGGGGCTCGGTCAAAAAGATGACCTTGTATTCCTCCCGGGCCAGCCGGTGAATAAGAAAGGAGACCTTTTCCGGGTCCGTCTCATCAAACACCTGCAGGCCAACAGCCTTGGCGAGCAGCACGGAATCCCGGTCGCCTATAATTGCAAGATCGCCTCGTTTACCAGCCATATAACCCACGCAGCCTTTCTGTGATGATGCTGTCGGGCAGCCCGTTCCGCTTTGCCGTAAGGACCAAACGGATGCAAACCGCCTCCTGTTCCCTGGCCAGCAGGTAAGCTACGACCGGGGCGATGGTATCGTTGTCGAAACGTGCGCCGCCCACCTGTTTGATCAGGTAATCGTCCCGCTCCCGCTCAAGCACCGCAATCCCTTCGCCCTTCTGCAGGGCATCCAGCCCGCGGAGAATACCGGCGCGGGCCGGTCCCATGGCTACCAGCCTTGCAATGCCTTCCATGGGCGCATCCAGAGCCGCCAAAAGAGCGGCATGGGGGATAGCGCCTTCCGGCAGCAACATGGAGCGGAGCCGTTCAGCCGAGCCGCCCGTTTGGCGCAGCCGCAGCATAGCCAGCACATTGTCAAAATCCGCCCGTGCCTTGAAATAGGAAAGCACGAGAGGGTGCTTGGTATCATAGGCGTATTGTACATAGGCCCCGTCCAGGGCCGTGGAGATCCGCGCCGGGTCTACGCTGCTCTGAAAATCCTGCTCCATGGCCGAAAGCACGGCCTGAAACTGGGGCGGCAGATCCCGATAGTCGGCGGCCTCCACCATACGCTTAAGGGCGTCCGGGGCATATACCCCGCCCTGCATCAAAGCGGGCGCCTCGCCGCTGCCGGTAAGGCGCAGCTTGAGGAGGAGCTTGAGATTATGCACATCCGCCTTCATCAAAAACACATTCGTGACGGCGGGGGCAAAGGAGACCTCCTTTACCAGGGCATAGGCCGCAGCCAGCTCGTTGGATACCATTTGCTCCGCGTCCGCCGCGGTGGCATCGGGCAGACCGCCGTAGCCCATGTCCACCAACTGGCGCACCGCTTCTTCCGCACTGCCATCCAGTATGCGCTGAAGCTTATCCTGCCCCAGCAGCCCCTTCTCGTGGCAGCGAATGCGCGTTACGCCGTAAGTGACGCTGTCCTGTGGCATATCAACTACCTCTCCTTATCAGAATAATATATCGGCCACGCCGCTCACTTCGGCTTCCCGCAGATCTCGCAGAATGGCTTCGAAGGAACAGTTGAGCTCATAGCTTGCCCCCCGTAGGAGGAATCCGCCGGTTATGTTCTCTTGGGCCTGGCCTAACTGAAGCGCCGCCTTGCCGGCTGACGCCAGCTTGGCGTTTATACCGGAAAGCAGGCCTGCAACGGCCTTTTCATCCGCCGTGGCCGGATAGATGGTTTCGCCGCCTTCGGCGTTTTCCACGAGGAGCTTGGTTAAAAGCGCTTCCCGTTCCTGGCCTGCCATGGCATTAAGCTGGGTAAATGCTTCCTGGAACGCTTCGTCTACCACGGCCCGCTTCTGGGCCAGGGCATACTTGCGAGAGTCCAATTCCGCATTGGTGCGGCTGCGCTCCAACACGTCCGTGTGAACGGCTTTAGCCTTATTTTCCGCATCGGTGAGGACGCGGGCGGCTTCGGCCTCGGCTTCGGCCGCCGTGGCCATTGCACGGGACCTGGCCTGGGCGAGAAGCCCGTCCGCCTCATCCCGCGCGCTATCCAAGATAGAGGATAGAAGCCGGTCGCCGTTGTTTAAATCCTTAGCCATAATTTATCTCCCAAACGCTATCCGGCCCGATCAGACCTGGACGCCGTTGACCATCAGGAACGAGAAGAGCAACGCGAGCACCGCGTAGGTTTCCACCATGACGGCAAAGATGATGGCTTTACCGGCTTCTTCCGGGCGCTTGCCAACCATGGCGATACCGGACGCCGCAGTCTTCCCCTGGGCAATAGCGGAGATCCAGCCGCCAAAGGCGATGGGCAGCGCGGCAAAGAAGAGCTGTAAGCCCTGGGCCATGGTGAGGGCAGCACCGCCGCCCAGAAGCCCGGCCTTGGAAGCAATAACGAAACCGATGAGCAGGCCATAGATGCCTTGGGTGCCGGGGAGCAGCTGGAGCACCAGCACGGAACCGAACTTATCCGGATCCTCGGCAATGACGGCCGCGCCAGCCTGGCCGGCGATGCCCACGCCCATAGCGGAGCCGATGCCCGCAAACATGGCGGCAAACGCCGCGCCGGCCGCAGCCAGAAGTTGACCGTTGGAACCAATCGCATCGAAGAAAGACATTGTTTGAAACCTCCAATTATTGTTTGAAAATAGTGGTTCTTGTATGTTCGGGCGGATGGCCGCCTTGCTTAGGGGGTCACTTACCGGCCACTTGCACGTGGCGGGTGGCATAGCGAAGGGGACGGAAGGCCTTTCCTCCCGCTTCATAGAACTTACCGAAGAACTCCACATATTGGAGACGGGCCGTATGCACAAAGCAGCCCAGGGTGCTGATGGCCATCATAAACAGATGCAGGCCCACGGAGAGCACCGCGGTGATGATAAAGCCGATGATCGTGAGCACCATGTTGCCATGGAAGGCCGCAAAAAGCATATCCCAGCAAAGGGTGTTGAGAACCAAGCCGATGACGCCCGTGGAAAGGCCCAGGGCGAAGATACGGGCGTAGGAGAGCACATCCCCCAGCCAGCCGGTCACGTCGTAAAGCTTGCCGGCGCCGCTGAGCACACGGCTCGCGATGTTTTTCTTGGACCGGCCCGCGAAGAGGAAAACCGCACCCGCAGCGCCCAACGCCATCCATTTGCCGATGGTGGCCAGAACCTGAGGCATGCCCAAGGCGGGAGCCGCCAGCAGGAGCAGGCCGGAAACGATGAGCACCCAGCAGAAGTTGTCGATAATGGCGGCCCACCAATCGCCCTGCTTAATGCACCGGAACGTGGCGATAAACACGGCGAAGAACATATGGACAATGCCCAACCCCGCACAAACGGCCAGCATGCCGATGGGGTTCACCGAAGAATCGATGAAGGGGAACCAGGTTTCAAAGGGCAGGCCCTTAAAGATGGCCGACCAGGGCACGCCGAAGAACGTGCCGAAGAACAGCCCCATGAAGAGGGTGGAAATGCCGCCCTGGAACAACACCCGGGCCAAAGCGCCCATCATGCCTTGGGGCTTGACGAGTTTAAGGAACAGAGCCGCGCCCAGGGCCAGAATGAAACCATAGCCGGTATCCGAGAGCATCATGCCGAAGAAGATGAAATAGAAGGGCGCAAACAAGGGCGTCGCATCCACCGCGCGGTAGTTCGGCAGGGAATAGAGGTTGGTAACAGCCTCATAAGGCGCCGTGAGGGGCTTGTTTTGCAGAACCGTGGGCGGCGTTTCATCCTCTTGCGGGTCCCGAAACTCTAAATAATAAACCTCCGTTACGGCATCCAGTTTGGATCGAATTTGCTCCATCCGATCTTCCCGAACCCAACCATCCAAAAGGAAGGTGGCTGCCGTAGTGGCGGTTTGTGTTTTTCCTGCTTCCAAATCCCGCTCGATAGCGGCGGCGTCCTGGCCAAAGCAAAGGGCTGATCGTTCCTTCCCCAAAGCTGCCAGTTCGGCTTGGAGCTCTTCCGCTTTTGCCTCGCTTGCGGCGGCTTCGGCCTCCAGGGAAACGATGTTCTCCTGTGGGGTGCCTGAAAAAGCTGGGAAGCCATACTCACGGAAAGCGAGGGCCTTTACTGCCGAGAGCACTTCGGCGTATTGGCTTTCCAGGCAGGCGATAAGCACAGCCTTTTCCTTTTCGCCACCGTAAACCTCCACGACGGCGCCGGAATCAGTCAAAGCGTTCACCTGCTCGGGGGGTAGGAATCCCGTAATGTAGCGGACGCCGGCGGTCGGCCGGATGGCGGCCATATCCGAGGATAGTTCCTTCCAGGGCCGCAATTGTTCGGCCAAAGCGCGGCGCTTATCCACATCCGCCCGGAGGGAGGAGATGGATCGCTCCAGTTCTTCCACCTTGCCGCACAGTTCCAGAGAGGCGGGCAACGCCTCCGTAAGCTGGGCCGCTGTCACTTCGGGCTTGGGGCCCAACCCCGCTTTTTCCGCAAAGGGCTTGAGGGTCTGCTGGGCGCTTTGCAAGCGCTGTACCCGGCTTTCCAGCTGGGAGAGCAGCGCGCTCTCGCGGTCCTCTTCGGCGGGGACGATCTGCACCGCGGAGATGGCCTGTAAGGCGCCCAGCAGAGCGCTCTCATCCGCCTTGCGGCCGATGAGCGTAAGCCGTTTCATGGGTACGATCATGCTTTCACCCTCTCTAGAATGTAGGCCACCGCCTGGGGCAAGGCCTGGCGTGCCGCTTGGCAGCGGGCGTCGGACTGGGCGGCCTCTTTTTCACATATCTCTTGGGCGATATGCTTGCCCTCCTCCTCGGCTTTGGCCGCAGCCTGAGCCACCAGGGCACGGCCCGCTTCTTGCGCCGCTTCCAACCGGCTCAGGGCAGCTTGCCGGGCAGCCGCGTCCATTTCACGCACTTGCCGCCCCGCCTCTTTCCTGAGGGATACTGCTTGCGCCTCCGCCTCGGAGACCTTTTCGATGATGGATGGCAAACCGCTTTACCTCCCTTTGTGATTTTTGTTTTAAAATGAATTTATCTGTTGCAATGGAGCGCACTGTAAACACCCCAGAGCATGGCCGCAAAGTCACACCTGTGGTTGCGAATGGGGAGGGGCCCAGGGGCCGCCTTTATGAGAAGATCAGACAAAGATTGCATATGTTGTTTCTTAATTGTACTCCCAAATTGAATGAAGGGCAAGACATCCCTGCAAAATTCCGTTATAAAATTATCATATATGTAACTGCCAAAAAGGCTGTTTTATAGAACGAAAGCCAGCCTCTCTTCCATGGTGGGGAAAGACCGGCTTGTATGTCCTTACTTTTTCATTTGGTGCCAAAAAGGCGATCCCCTGCATCGCCCAAGCCGGGCACGATATAGCCGTGGTCGTTAAGCTTTTCATCGATGGAGGCAATGAAGATATCCACATCGGGGTGGGCCTTTTGCACGGCCGCCACGCCCTCCGGAGCGGCGATGAGGCATACGAGCTTCACACTTTTCGCGCCGGCACGCTTTACCACGTTGATGCCGGCTATGGCGGAGCCGCCCGTGGCCAGCATGGGGTCTACGATGATGATATCCCGCTCGCTGGTGTCCGGGGGAAGCTTACAATAATAATCCACCGGCATGAGCGTTTCGGGGTCCCGATAAAGGCCGATATGGCCTATCCTAGCCGCAGGAATCAGGCTTGTCATGCCTTCCACCATGCCAAGGCCCGCCCGCAAAATCGGAACGATTCCCAGCTTTTTGCCGGCGAGAACATAGGTTTTTGCAATTGCTACAGGCGTCTGAACGGTGGTCTCTTCTAGAGGTAGATCCCGCGTGGCCTCATAGGTAAGAAGCATGGCCAGCTCGCCCACCAGCTCCCGAAATTCTTTGGAACCTGTTTTTTCGTCCCGTAGATAGGTAAGTTTGTGCTGAACCAATGGGTGGTTGATAACGGTGACTTTTCCCATATATGAAATCTCCTTTCGGTTTATCACGCTAAGAAAGCAGAAAAATCGTCTTTCCCAAAGGAGGGGGCGCCTTTAGCGCCCCTCCTCATAGTTTGTAATTTTATCAATTCGGGCCTGATGCCTTCCGCCGGTGAAATCGGTAGAAAAAAATACCCGCACGATTTCTTTGGCAAGCTCAATGCCGATAATCCGGCCGCCCAGGGCCAGCATATTGGCATCGTTATGCTCCCGGGTTAACCGGGCCATGAGCGGGTCCGTACACAGCGCACAGCGGATTCCGCGAACTTTGTTCGCCGAGATGGAAATTCCGATGCCCGTGCCGCAGATCACCACACCCCGGTCCGCTTCCCCGGCTGCCACCGCCTTGGCACAAGGGATGCCATAATCCGGATAATCCACGCTTTCGGGGCCGTTGCAACCCATATCCAACACCTGGTGCCCCATTTTCGTAAGATAGGGAATGAGCTCCTGCTTGTATGCATAGCCACCATGGTCGCTGGCAATGGCGATCTTCATTTTCCGTCCTCCCCGTTCTGTGCCTGCGCACGTAGTTTTTGAAATAGCTTGTCCAGACAGCCATCAATTTCTTCCATTACAGAATCATAAAGGCTTTGGGTTCCACCATAAGGGTCTGTTATATCATGGCTGCCCAAAAGAAAAATAGGGGCGCCAGGGTAATCCCGTTGGAGGGTTTCCACCTGCGCCGCCGCCATGCATAGGATGATATCCGCTTCCAAAACCAACGCGGGGCTTACCTGGCGGGAGCGGTGGCCACAGGCCGCAAGGCCACGGCTTGCTAAGGCGTGGCGCGCGCCGCCGGAAAGCGGCTGGCCCTCGGCCGCAAGGCCTGCGGAGGATGCAATCCAAGGCAAGCCCAGTTCCCTTGCCCGCTGGTTGAAGAGGGCTTGGGCCATGGGGCTGCGGCAGGTATTGCCTGTGCAAACGAAAAGAACCCGCATTATGGTTTCTCCTCCAGCCATTGGAATCCCGCGGCCCGCAGCAGCCTGTTCATGTAGGCCAGCCCCATTTCCTTTTCCGGTAGGGCTTCGCAGTAAAGAATATCCGCCGTTTCGCCATATTGCCGCAGGGCGGCAAACAGGCTGGCGCACAGGGTCCCTGGATTTTTCCTATCGCCTATTATAGCATACTTGCGCTGCCGGTAAAAGGTTTGGGTCTGCTCCGTGGCAAAAATCATGCAGCTTTTCCCAGCGAGTTCGGCCAAGTCATAGGCGGTGCAAATTTGCTCCGCCGCCTGGCGGGGGCTGCCGCCGGCAATCAAAACCTGGGCGGTTGGGGCATAATGTTTATACTTCATGCCGGGGGATGCCGCTTTTTCCCCTTCGGCCAAGGGAGCAAGCACCGCTTTTGCCACTAGGACGGGGCCGATAATCGCTTCCAACATTTCTCGGGTAATACCGCCTGGCCGGAGGATGGTGGGCGCGCCGCAAAGGGAGAGCACGGTGGATTCCAATCCAACCCGACAGGAACCGCCGTCTAAAACCACGTCGATCTTTCCATCCAGGTCCGCCTTCACGTGGGCTGCCATGGTGGGGCTGGGGCGGCCGGAAAGATTGGCGCTGGGGGCGGCGATGGGCACCCCCGCGGCACGGATCAGGGCCAGGGCTGTTTTATGATCGGGCATGCGCACGGCCACGGTGGGCAAGCCGGCCGAAACCGCATCCGGCACGACGGCGCTGCGGTTAAATACCAAGGTAAGGGGGCCGGGCCAGAAGGCATCCATCAGCAACCGGGCATTCTCGGGCACCCGGGTCCAAATGTCCTTGACATCGCTCTTTTTGGCTACATGAAGAATGAGCGGGTTGTCCGCCGGGCGGCCCTTCGCCTCAAAAATGCGGGCCACTGCCGCGGCGTCCAGCCCATTGGCCCCAAGACCATAGACCGTTTCCGTGGGGAAAGCCACCAAGCCGCCGGCCCGGATGACGGAACCGGCCAGCCTCGTACCATTTTCCTTTTGTGTAATCGCGTTAAAATATTGGGTTTGCATTGCCATTTTTGCTTTCTTTGGCGGCCGCTTTGGGGACTATAGGAAATTTGTACATATTGTATATACGAAAGCGGCACGATACCATTGTTCTATTATTTGTTTTTAGCTATGTTCCCCGGAAAGCTGCGCTGCTCGATTCGCAATGATGAGGGCGTCAATCACCTCGTCCATATCCCCGTCCAAAAAGGATTCCAGGCGGTAAAGGGTGAGATTGATCCGGTGGTCCGTCACGCGGCCCTGGGGAAAGTTATAGGTGCGAATACGCTCGCTCCGGTCTCCGCTGCCCACCATGGAGCGGCGGGTGCCGGCTTCCTTGGCGTCCTTCTCGCTTTGGTACAGCTCCAGAAGGCGGCTTTTGAGCACACGCATGGCCTTTTCTTTATTCTTTAGCTGGCTGCGTTCATCCTGGCACTGCACGACCAGCCCCGTTGGCAGGTGGGTAATACGGATGGCGCTTTCGGTCTTATTCACGTGCTGCCCGCCCGCGCCGCCGCTGCGGTACGTGTCGATCTGTAGATCCTTGGAATCAATCGCCACTTCCACATCCTCGGCTTCAGGCAAAACGGCTACGGTGGCGGCGCTGGTATGGATGCGGCCCTGGGATTCCGTTTCCGGCACCCGCTGCACCCGGTGCACGCCGCTCTCAAACTTCATACGGGAATAAGCGCCGTGACCGGAAAGGGAAAGAACTACTTCCTTGACTCCCCCCATTTCCGTAATATTCTCGTTGAGAAATTCGCTTTTATAACCATGGCGCTCGGCATAGCGCTGATACATGCGTAAAAGATCCGCGCCGAACAGGGCGGCTTCGTCCCCGCCCGTCCCCGCTCGGATCTCGATAATCACGTTCTTATCGTCGTTTGGATCCTTGGGAAGAAGCATGACCTTGAGCTGTTCCGTAAGGGATTCGGCCTTTTCGTTCAGCTCGCTGAGCTCGCCATGCACCAGCTCCCGCATGTCGGCGTCCAGATGCTCACCCAGCATGGCCTTGCAGTCCTCCGCGCTCTGGACCGTTTGGGTATAAGCGTCGAACACCGTGACGATTTCCTCTAACTGCGCATGCTCCTTTACCATATTTCGCCAGGCCGCCTGGTCGTTCATGGCGTCCGGCTGGCTTAAGGCGTGGGTCAATTCATTATAGCGGGCCTTGATTCCCTGCAACTTGTTGAGCATAGATTCTCCTATCCTTCCAGCAAAATCACGCGGTCTTGGCCGCAAATATCCTGTATGCATGCCCCGCCCCGAAGCAGGGAGGAAACCGCATGCCTCTGGTCAAAGCCGATCTCCAGAGCCATAAGTCCGCCTCGGGCCAAATAAGCCGGGTATTCCCGGGCAATGCGCCGATAAAAATCCAGCCCGTCCGTTCCGCCGTCCAAGGCCAGGCGGGGTTCCCGCCGCACCTCCGGTTGGAGCGCATCCAGATCAGACCGGGGAATATAGGGCGGGTTGCAACAGATGATGTCGAACTTTTCTCCCAAAGGGAAAGCCGCGAAAAGGTCGCCCTGGGCGAAAGCGGCCGCTATTTCCAGGCGCGCGGCATTGCGCCGGGCCAAATCCAAACAGGCGGGACTGATATCCGCCAGGGTGGGCGCATAGCCGCCAAGCTTGCCCAGGCTCAGGCCAATACAGCCCGTGCCACAACAAAGATCCAGTAGACGAAGGGCCTTCCCGGCGGGCCGCCGCTGTAGCACGGCCTCGCAGAGGGTTTCCGTATCCTGGCGGGGGATGAGGGCCTCGGGACCCACAAAAAAAGGCAAGCCCATAAAATCCCATTCGCCCAGAATATATTGAAGCGGTTCCCCTTGCAGACGCCGGGCCGTCAGCACGGCGAGCGGGCCCTCCTTATCCGGGGGAAACATCCGGGCAGAAAGCCCCCGACTCCCAAGCCGTGCTTCCCCCAGAAGGTGGGAAATAAGAAGGCGGGCTTGTTGGGAGGCCTCCTCCCCGGCAACGGGCTTAAGAGCGGCCTCGGTTTCGTTTAAAACTTGAAAAAGGGTTTTCACGCTTCCGCTTGTGGAGCCTGGGCAGCGGCGGCTTCTTCCGCCTGCGCTTTGGCCGCCTTGTGGGCCGCGAGCTTTGCCTTGGCCTCCGCATCCGGCAGCATAGCCAGATTGAAGGCTTCAATGGCAACCTCCAGCATATCCTCCGTGGGCTCCTTGGTGGTGATATACTGCAGGGCCATGCCGGGGGCCCGAATTGCCTTGGTGAGGAAGTTTTCGTATTTGGCCGCAAAACGCAGCAGCTCATAACTCACACCGGCTACCAGGGGGAGAAACAGGATGCGGCTCAGGATGCGCATCCAGAAGCTGGCGTTCCAGCCAATGACGGCGAAAAACAGGATGGAAACCGCCATAACGAGGAACAGGTAGTTGGTGCCGCAACGGGGATGGAGCCGCCGGTGTTTCATGGCGTTTTCCGGGGTGACCGCCTCTTCCGCCTCATAGCAGGCGATGGTCTTGTGCTCCGCGCCATGATACATGAAAATGCGCCGTACTTCCTTGACGCTGGCGCAAAATAGAATATAGCCCACAAAGATCAACAGCCGTATCACGCCCTCGGTTAAACTTTTAGCCAAGGAACCGGCAGCCACCTTCGAGAAGACGGCGGAGCTGATGAGTTGGGGCAGAAGAAAGAACAGGCCGAAAGAAAGCGCAACGGCGATGACTACGGCCATGCCCATTACAACCTTTTCCACGGATTTTCCAAGCTTTTTCGCAAGCCA
Source organism: Candidatus Pelethousia sp. (assembly GCA_034933245.1). Taxonomy (GTDB): domain Bacteria; phylum Bacillota; class Clostridia; order Christensenellales; family CAG-138; genus Pelethousia. The sequence continues at coordinate 17,137 of JAYFNX010000026.1, read as the reverse complement.
TTTTTCAAATTTGCCGGGCTCCTCCTGATAATCCTCGCCCGCCAATTCGGCGGATTTGGTGAGGGTGCCCATGCCCAGGCTGATGGATTCCACAAAGGCCACCACCCCGCGCACAATGGGCAAGCCCAGGAATGTGCCCTTCTGCGCCTTGGTGGTAAAGGGCATATAGTCCAACGCAATGCTGCCATCCGGTTCCCGCACGGCCATGGCTATGCCCGTGGGAGATTTCATCATTACGCCTTCCATGACGGCCTGGCCGCCAACACTGCATTTTTTCATGTACCTTGTTTCCTTTCCGGCATAAAAGAGCAGGCCCTTCCATACCATTTTGTATTATACCATAGAAGCTTTGGCCTCGCATACGAACAAATGTGAAAATGTATGGCAAAAGCCCCTTTCTGGCAATACTAGCCATGAGGTGATTTGAGCATGATAAATGGCAAACATAATAATTTTTCACAGTATAAGGAAAAAACTATGGCCTTTTTAAAAGAAAAAGGCTTGTATGTGGTGGCGCTTCTCTGCTTATTGGTGGTAGGCGGGGCAGCCTACCTTGCCTATGCGCCCCAAAAGAACGAAGCCGCCCAACCCACGCCTACGCCCGCCCAGGTTTCCTCCTCTAAGGACGAGCGCCTGTCCGAGGCCACCCGCGCTACCCCTACGCTCAGCCCCGTGCCTACCGTCTCCCCTTCCCCAGCGGCTTCCGCTCCCCCCCAAACCCCGGCGCCCACCAAAAAGCCGGGCCGGGAAAAGCGCAGCGCCCCTGTGAAGGGCTCTCTCCAATGGGGGTTTGCGGCGGAGGAGCTGATCTATTCCGCCACGCTGCACCAGTGGATGACCCACAATGGCATCGACATTGCCGCTGCTAAAGGCAGCGAGGTATATGCCGTATGGGGCGGGACGGTGGACGCCATTTATGAAGATGAGGATTTGGGCGTAATCGTGGAGATCGCCCATAGCGACGGGCTGCGCACCGTGTATGCCAACCTGGCCGAAAATCTACCGGTAAAGGAAGGGCAGCGGGTAAACGCCAACGATCCCGTGGGCCAAGTGGGGAACACCTCTCTGGCCGAATGCGCCGATCCATCGCATCTGCATTTTGAAATCTACAAGGATGAGAAGGCCGTTGACCCCCTGGATTATATTTTGTTGCTTGAAGAATAACCTTCCGGCGCCGTTTCCATTGCGCAGGGGCCATGACAGAATGCAATTTTGTCATGGCCCTTTTTTCCTTGCAAAAAGCATCCGCAAGGCCGGATAACGCGAGCAAAAATTGCCGGAACCGGCCAAGCGCTGCGGCATTGAAGCAAACCTGCCGCATTCATTGTGGACAACATTGTGTTATCCTAATTTTGTCCGCATGTGCAGCGGCCAAGACAATGTTTCTTAAGATTGCATTTCCATCACCCGGAGCCCTATAATTTTCTTAAAGAGAGATCCAGGATCTACCAAGCACATCTTATGCCAAGCTGAATCAAATCAAAAGGGGGAATTATTTTGTCGAACAGTAACTTCAAAACAGGCGTCCAGCGAGTGGGCCGGAGCCTAAGCGGCATGGTTATGCCCAACATCGGCGCGTTTGTGGCATGGGGGCTGATTACCACGCTTTTCATTTCAAGCGGCTGGTTGCCCAACGAAAAGCTGGCAACCCTGGTGAGCCCCATGCTCTCCTACCTGCTTCCCTTGTTCGTGGCGTATACGGCGGGCAAAAACATCAACGGCCATCGGGGCGCGGTCATCGCGGGCATCGCGTCCATCGGCGTGATTGTCGGTTCCGAAATCCCCATGTTCCTGGGCGTAATGATCTATGCGCCGCTGGCGGCATGGATCATCAAAAAGTTTGACAAGGCCATTGAAGGCAAGATAAAGGCCGGCTTCGAGATGCTGGTTGATAACTTCTCCATCGGCATTATCGGCACGCTTTTGGCCATCTTGGGTTACTACCTTGTGGGCCCGTTTGTAACGGCCATCACCGCGTTCCTCACCGGCGGCGCAAATCTGATCTATAAAGCGGGCTTCCTGCCGCTGATCTCTGTGTTTGTGGAGCCGGCCAAGATTCTGTTCCTGAACAACGCCATCAACCATGGCATCATGGGCCCCATCGGCATTCAGCAGGCTGCCGAGCTGGGCAAATCCATCATGTTCCTCATTGAGACCAACCCCGGCCCCGGGATGGGCATCATCCTGGCTTATTGGCTCTTTGGCAAGGGACAGGCCAAGAGCACCGCGCCGGGCGCGGCGGTTATCCATTTCCTTGGCGGAATTCATGAGATCTATTTCCCCTTTGTGATGATGAATCCGGCGCTGCTGCTGGCGGTCATCGCGGGCGGCTCGGTGGGGGTGCTCACCAATGTTATTACCGGAGCCGGCCTAGTCGCAACGCCTTCTCCCGGCAGCATCTTCGCGCTGCTTGCCATGGCGCCCAAGGGCGATATCTTCTGGGTGCTCCTGAGCGTAATCACCTCCTGCGCCGTGGCGTTCCTGGTAGCGTCCGTATTCGTAAAGATCGCGGCGAAGAAAGAGACGGATGAAGGCGCGCTTACCGCGGCGCAACAGGAAATGAAGGCCAGAAAGATGGTGAGCAAGGGAACGGTGAAAGCGTTGGATGCAAAAATTGTGTTTGCCTGCGATGCCGGCATGGGCTCCAGCGCCATGGGCGCCACCACACTGCGCAAACGCCTCAATGCGGTGGGCTATGACGCCAGGGTGCTTCATAGTTCCATCGAGGACATCCCTTCGGACGCGGACTATGTGCTGGCGCAAAGCTCCCTGGTGCAGCGCGTTCGGGCAAAGGTACCGAAGGCAAAGGTTTTTGAGATCGGCAGCTTTATGAATCCATCAGAATATGATACGTTTATAGCGGAAATCGGGCAATAGAACCATCGCAGAGCATCACATCGCTGAGGAAGGGCATGCAAAACCCTTCCTCAGATTAAAGGGCGGGAGGTGGATGGCTTGACTCTGACGACTCGCCAATTTGAATTGCTGACGCACGTTTTAGAGGGGGATGGTTATAAAACCATGGCCGCTCTCGCCGGCCGCCTAGGCGTGAGCAAACGGACGGTTCAGCGGGAGCTGGAGGCCATTTTAGCCTCCCTGACGGATGCGGGAAACCTGATCGAAATAAAAAGCGGAAACGGCGTGCGCTTTCATGGGAATCGGGAGCAGCGCGCACATCTGATGAACAAAATGGCGCGCCTGGATAAGCTTCGGCCTGTATATTCCCAGGAAGAACGGGCTTTTGCAATCCTGCTACGCCTGTTAATAGAAACGCAACCCCAAAAAATTTATTCGTTTACAAGATGCCTCGGCATTGCGGAAACAACGGTGGGATCGGACCTGAACACCTGCGAGAAATGGCTGGCGGAGAAGGGCGTACCTCTGTTTCGCAAGCCGGGCGTCGGCATATATGTGGAAGCGGACGAATGGCAGCGGCGGCGGGCGCTTATCCGGCTTTATTATGAGCAGGAGGATTACCACAAAAGAAAGAACGATGAGAACCAATATCTTATGCGGCTGCCGGATGGATTCGATGCGCGCAAACTGTTCCCGCCTTTGCAGATGGAGCGGATCGAACGCCTGCTGGACGGCATAACGGCACTGGAGGGAATGATCCAAAACGACCGGGGACGCAAGGCTTTGGCGCTGCATTTAAGCTTGCTTTTGCTGCGGGTGTCGCAGGGGGAGGGCATACAGAAGCCCGGCAATCTGGTGCAGGACGATGCTGCCGGGAGCCTGGCGGATACGCTGCTTGCCGCGCTGGAGGAAAATTTCGGCGTACAAATCCCCGGGGGGGAGCGGCTGTATCTTGCCTCGGTTCTGCATAGTGCCCAAGGACTGCGCGGCCTTTCGGACGAGGATGCGGAAAAGCAGGCCGGGCGCATCGCCGAGCGTATGATCATGCATGCGGAAGCGCGCACCGGGGTCATGATCGATCCAAACGCGGGCTTTGCCGAAGCCCTGAAACGGCATTTAGTTCCCACCATTGCCCGGCTTTCCATGGGCCTGGATATTCGCAACCCGATCCTGGAGGATGTGAAAGCCCACTATGGAGCCTTATATGAGCTGGCGCAGGAATGCGCCGGCGTATTGCGGGAGGAACTGCACACGGAAGTTCCGGATTCGGAGATCGGCTATTTGGCCGTGCATCTGGGCGTGGCGCTGGAGGATAGCCGCAGCTATTCTTCCAGGCGGTGCAGGGCCATCGTCTGCTGTCCCAGCGGCATGGTCACGGCCCAGCTTCTCTCTCTGCGCATCAAGCGGGAATTTTCCGATATAGAAGTGAAGGATGTGGTTTCCACGGCCAAGCTGAAAAATGAACAGCTGGAACGGGATAACATCGAGATGATCATATCCACCGTGCAGTTGCCGGAGGTGCGCCTCCCGAGCGTGCAGGTATCTCCCTTTCTTTCCGATTCCGAGAAGGATGCCGTATGGCAGTTGCTCAAAATTTGCAGAAATGAACCGCAGAAAAAGCAGAGCGGCGTACGCCTGAGCGATTTGGCTACCACGCTTTCTAAAACCCGCCATGTGATCGATACGATCCTGCAAGTGCTTTCCAACCTGTTCCTATGGGAGGGGGCGCATATTGCGGATATAGAAGGGCTGGCCAGGCGGGTGGCCGCCTATACCCAAAGGGCGCCGGAAGAAGCGGAGACCGTATATGCGGATCTATGCGAACGAGAAAAATATGGAAGTACCGTAACCCCGGATGGGGAAACCATGCTGCTGCACTGCCGCACGGATGGCGTGAGCGAGGCGTGGTTCGGCGTCATCCGGCCGGAACCAGGGGAAACATCTGAAACCGGGGGGACGCTTCGGACGGTGCTGGTTATGCTGGCACCCAAGGATGCACCCAAGCAGGCATTGGAAACCCTGGGCGCCATTTCCCAGGAAGTGATTGAAAACAAAGGATTTATGCATGTGCTCCGCTCCGGCGACAGGCAGGCTTGCCATGATGCCGTAGAGCGGGTTTTGAACGGATATTATTGTGAAATAACGAATCAATAAGGAGTGTTTATGGAAAACATGGGAACTGCCACCAAAAGACCTGCCTGCTTTGCCTGCCTGCGCCCGGAGGATGTGCGCACGGGACTCCGCGCATCGGATAAATACGAAGCCATCCGCATGGCCGGCGAAATGCTCGTTGCGCGGGGGTGCGTGGAACCGCAATATGTGGAAGCCATGCTGGAGCGGGAGGATGTTGTAACGACCTATATCGGCGAGGGCGTTGCCATCCCCCATGGCATAGGCGCGGCAAAAGCCATGATTCATAGCACCGGTCTTTGCGTGCTGCAATTCCCGGACGGCGTCCGGTTTGATGAGGAAAAGGCGTATCTCGTGGTGGGCATTGCGGGCCTTGAGGAAGAGCATCTCCCGATTTTGCAGGCTCTGGCAAACCGGATGCTGGAGGAGGAAACCTTTGAGAAAATCAAACATTCCACGGATCCGGCGTTCATTTACACCCAGCTTTGTGACGGAGGTGAGGAAGGGTGATCATCACCGTAACGCTTAACCCCGCCCTGGATAAAACCGTTACCATTGCGGGTTTTAAGCTGGATGCGGTAAACCGCGTATCCCATGCGCGGCTGGATGCCGGGGGGAAAGGCGTGAACGTATCCAAGGCGCTGCAAGCCTGGGGGCGCGAGTCCACGGCCATGGGCTTTGCCGGCGGCTCCGGCGGGGAGACGCTGCTTTGCGAATTGGAAGCCCAGGGGATACCCTGCAGCTTCGTGCGGGTGAACGGCGAAACCCGGACCAACCTCAAGGTGTTCGACCCGGCCAGCCATACCTATACGGATATTAACGAGCCGGGGCCGGTTGTGCCACCTGGCGCGGCGGAAGACCTGTTCGGCCGCCTCGCCGCCTGTATAAAGCCGAACGATACGGTGCTTTTTGCAGGCAGCTCGCCCCAAGGCATTGCGGACGACCTGCCCGCCCTGTGGGCGCAAGCGCTGTCCCCCAAGGGAGCCCGTATCGTGGCGGATCTGGACGGCCCGCGCTTGAAAGCCATGGTGGAGAGCAAGCCGTACCTCATCAAACCCAACGCTTCGGAATTGGCGGAGCTTTGCGGCCTGGCGGACATGCGTATGGAGAGCCTTGCAAAAGCCGCGCGCAACCTCGTGCAGAAAGGCGTGGGCCGCGTGGCCGTCTCCATGGGCCCAAAGGGCGCGCTATTTGTGGACAAAGCAGGCGTTCTGCTGGCTACGGGTCCCCGGGTGGATGCCGTCAGCACGGTGGGCGCGGGGGATACGCTGCTGGCCGGGCTCCTCCTGGGCATGGAGAATGGCGCGCCAAAGGAGCAAGCCGCCCGCTTTGCCGTGGCCGCCGCCACGGCAAAGGTGACGTGCCCGGGGAGCAGCCCACCCTCTTACGCGGAGGTATTTTCGTATGTTGAGAGGATAGGGATCACAGTTTTGAAAGGATAAGGGGGGGATTGTATGAAAACCAGAGCCGTCCGCCTATACGGCGCGGGGGATCTGCGGCTGGAAACCTTTGAGCTGCCGGAAATAAAGGACGATGAGATCCTCGTGGAAGTAATTTCGGACAGCGTTTGTATGTCCACCTACAAATGCGCCATCTTGGGTCAGGCGCATAAACGGGTGCCGCCGGATGTGGCGCACAATCCCACCATTATGGGCCATGAAATGGCCGGCAACATCCTTGCCGTGGGCGCAAAATACAAGGGCCAATTCCGGGAAGGGGCGAAGTTTACCCTGCAGCCGGCCCTCAATTACAAGGGGACCATGTGGTCTCCGGGGTATTCCTATCCGTATTTTGGCGGCAACGCCACCCGCTGCATCATTCCGCCGGAGGTGATGGAGCTGGGCTGCTTCTTGGAATATGGCGGCAAGGCATATTTCGAGGCCTCTCTGGCGGAGCCCATGAGCTGTAGCATCGGGGCGTTTCATGCCGCTTATCACACGCGAATGGGCGATTATCATCATGAAATGGGGATCGTGCGGGGCGGAAAAGTTGCCATCGTAGCAGGGGCCGGTCCCATGGGCCTGGGCGCTTTGGATTATGCCATCAGTTGCGAAAGGCGGCCGGGGCTTCTGGTGGTGGCGGATCTAGACGCCGCGCGTTTGGGCCGGGCGGAGGAAATTTTTCGCCAAAAGGCGCAGCGCAATGGAGTGGATGTGCGCTTTGTAAACACTTCCGGCATGGAGGACCCTGCCGCAAAGCTTCGCGCCATGGCACCGGGCGGGTTTGACGATGTGTTCGTCTTCGCACCGGTGGCGGCGGCGGCGGAGCTGGGCAACGCCATTTTAGGGCGGGACGGCTGCATGAACTTTTTTGCCGGGCCCATGGACCCAAAGTTCGGCGCCCACATCAACCTTTACGACGTGCATTACAACGCGACCCATGTGATGGGAACCACGGGGGGCAACACGGAGGACTTAAAAGAAGCCCTGCGCCTGGCGGAAACGGGGGAGATCGACCCCGCGGTTATGGTGACCCATGTGGGCGGGCTGGACTGCGCGGCCGAAACCATTTTGAACCTGCCCAAGATTCCGGGCGGGAAAAAGCTCATCTACAACCATATCTCCATGCCCCTCACGGCCATTGCCGATTTTGAACGCCTCGCCGGGGAGGATGAACGCTTCTGCGCCCTCCGGGAGATCATACAAGCCAGCCGGGGCCTTTGGTGTGCGGAGGCGGAAGCGTATCTGTTAACCCATTGGAACGAAGAGAAAGGAGAACCGCCATGTATGTAAGGCAAACCCTGCTAAAAAATGCTTCCGGCCTGCATGCCCGCCCCGCTTCCGAGCTGGTGGCCCGGGCGAAAGGGTTTTCATCCCAAGTGCTTATCCGCAACGCGGATAAGCCGGACACCCAGCCCGTAAATGCAAAATCCATCGTGCGGCTCCTTTCCGTGGGCCTAAGCGCCGGCACGACCGTGGAGATTTCCGCCGACGGCCCGGATGAGCAAGAGGCCGTTACCCAGCTTATCACCCTGATCGATAGCGGGTTCGGCGAGGAATAGGCCTATGCATATTTTCAAGGGGAATCCCGTATCCCCCGGCTTTGCCGCCGGGAATGCGTATCAGTATAAAGCGTATGTGTGCGATGTGTACGAAGCTTACGTGCAACCGGGGCAGGAACAGGATGCCGTTGCAAAATATGAGGCGGCCCGTAAAACGGCGGATGGGGAACTGTGCGATATCATCGCCTCCTTTGCCGCGGAGGATGCGGACAAAGCCAAAATATTCGCCGCCCACCGGGAATTGCTGGCCGATGAGGAAATGGATGAGGAAATTCGCGGCGGCATTCTGGAAAGGCGGCAAGCGCCGGACTTTGCCGTGAACCGGGTATATACGGAGTATGCGGCCCTTCTGAGCGCAACGGGGGACGCGCTGATCGCCTCCCGGGCCGTGGACCTGCGGGATGTGCGCAACAGGATGGTCCGCGTGCTTCACGGGGAAGCGGAACAAAATCTTTCTCGCCTGAACGGGCAGGTTATCGTGGTTGCCCATGACCTTCTGCCCAGCGACACGGCGACCATGGATCGAAAAAACGTGCTGGGAATTGTGACGGAAGTGGGGGGGGCCACCTCCCATTCCGCCATTCTCGCCCGGGCTTTCGGCATCCCTGCTGTGTTGGGCGTGCCAAATGCCACAAAAGCCCTTCCCACCGGAGCCGCGGTGATCGTAGACGCCATGCGGGGCGAGGTGTTGCTGAACCCGGACGAGGCGACCATTCGAACCTACGAGACGAAACGCGAGACGTACCAGGCGGACCGGCGGGACGCGGCCCGTTATTTTGCCCGGGAACCCCGCATGCGGGACGGCACCCGGATCGATATCGGGCTGAACATCGGCTCCCATGCGGACCCTTCGCACATGGAGGCCTGCGATTTTATCGGTCTGTTCCGCACGGAATTTCTCTATATGGAGAAGGAACGCCTGCCCACGGAGGAAGAGCAGTTCACGGCTTACCGGCGGGTGCTCGAAGCGGCGAATGGGCGGCCGGTGACCCTGCGTACGCTGGACATCGGCGGGGACAAAACGCTGCCGGCCCTGCCGATGCCCCAGGAGGAGAATCCTTTCTTGGGCTGCCGCGCCCTGCGGCTGTGCCTCCGGCACCGGGACATCTTTTTAACCCAGCTTCGGGCCGCACTCCGGGCGTCTCTCTTTGGAAAGCTGCAAATCATGTTCCCGATGGTGGGATCCTTGGATGACTTTCGGGCCGGGAAGGCGGCGCTGGAGGAGGCTAAGGAGCAGCTCCGGGCGCGGGGGCTCCCATTTGAAGAAAGTGTGCCCGTGGGCATTATGGTGGAAATCCCCTCCATCGCCATTGTGGCGGATGTGGTTGCCAAAGCGTGCGATTTTGCCAGCATCGGCACCAATGACCTTTGTCAATACCTGCATGCGGCGGATCGGATGAACGCCCAGGTTGCCGGTTATTACCAGACCTATTCCCCGGCTATGTTCCGCGTGATGAAAACCGTGTTCGACGCCTTTGGCGCAGAGCAAAAGCCCGTATCGGTATGCGGGGAGATGGCGGGATTGCCGCTGGCCGCGCCGGCCCTTGCGGGGCTGGGACTACGTAAATTCAGCATGAACGCCGCCTGCATTGCGGATGTCAAGCGCGCCCTGTCCCGCACGACCCTTCGGGAAGCGGAGGCTCTTGCCCGGCGGGTTTTGGATTTGGATACCGAAGAAGCCGTGAAGGATTTGCTGAAAAACGGATACGGGGATTGACCGGCCAATTGATATGGATAAGCAAAAAAGTGGCGTATGCCACTTTTTTTGTTGCCCTAGGGAAGCGCTTGCATCGCTGTAAAAAGAAACGGACCTGCGCGCACGCCTAAACCCGGACGCATTCCCCGCTGCGCAGCAACGCGATGTAGCGCTCTTTTACGGGAAGGCCCGTAAGCTCCCAAAGTGCCCGCTCATAAAGGGCAAGCTGGGGAACGTGGCGCAGGGCGGCCATATCCCCATCCCCCTCCTCCGCATAATCCGTTTTATAATCCACCAGCACCCAGGCTCCATCCTCCATAAAGCAGCAATCGGCCACGCCCTGGAGCAAAACCGTTTCATCGGAATTACCCAGTCCCAGATCCCGGGCGGGGACACGGCAACTGAAGGGCAGTTCCCGCTCCACCCTGGGGGAAGCGCAAAGCCGTTTCCCTAGATTGCTTTGAAAAAAGGCGGCAATGGCCGGCGCGTAAATGCTTTGTCGCTGGAGGGCGGAAAGAAGCCCCCGGCTTTCTAAATCCGCCATGGCGGCATGAACCGAAGCCGTCGTGTGGGAACGAAGGGGAATATGTTCCATAAGGGTATGCACGGCCACGCCCCGCTCCACGGTGGTGAGGGGCCGCGTCTCTTTTAGGAAAAGGGGGGAACGGGGCAGGGTGGGCAGGTTGCCGATGAGGGTGGAAACGCTCACCTTGCCGGGCAGGCCCGCGTCCGCCGCATAGGGGTAAGCCCAGCCCAGACGTGCCTCCATATCGGGGCAGGGGGATTGGCGGGCGGCTTGCATAAAGGACCGGTAGGCTTCTAGGGGCAGCGCTGTCTCGCTTCCGCCAGGTTCCACCCCCGCATGGAAAAAGCAGCAAATATCCGTGTGCATTTGGCCTGGCGGGGCAGGGGGCAGGTTGAGAAGACTGCGCAGGCAGTTTCCTTCGGGGCCGGCAAGCACGGCGGGCAGCACCCAATTTCCAAAGCATAGGGCCTGCAAGCTACGCGCCGGGGAAAGGGGGAATAGGGCCCGCCCTATGGTTGCCTCGGGTTTCGGCATGGCTGCCAGCAGGATCAGCCGCTTCTGCGCCCTTGTCATCGCCACATACAGCACACGCATCTGTTCCGCGACGGTTCGTTCCCAAATCCGCCCGGAAATGGCCGCGTGGAACAGGCTGCTCTGCCGGGTGTTATGCACCACGGGCTTGAAGCCCAAGCCCAGCGCCGCATCCATTACCAGAACCGACCGCTTGTCCGCCTGGTTGAATTGTTTGTTAAGACCGGCTAAAAAGACCACGGGGAATTCCAGTCCCTTGCTTTTATGGATGGAAAGCATGCGAACCACGTCCGCGCCGCCCACCTGGGCGGCGCCCATGCGGCCTGTATCCCGAACGCGGTCCATAAAACGCAGAAAACCGGAAAGACCATGCCCATTTTGGCTCCATGCTTCCGCGCTTTCGATAAGGGCGTCCAGATTGCCCTTTCGGGCGGCGCCGCCCGGCAGGGCGCGCACAAAGCGGCCATATCCCGTTTCCTCCGTTACCAAGCCGATCAATTGGGGCAGGCCCAACAGCCGGGCTTTTTCCTGCCAGCGGGAAAGGGAGGCCAGAAAGGCCGCCGCTTTTTTCCCAAGGGGCGTATCATAGGAAGCGGCTGCCAGCAGGGAATCGTAACAGCTCTCCCCCTGCCGCCCGGCCCGCAATTCAATGAGCTCCTCGGTGGAGATATCGCCGATGGGGCTGCGCAGCACGCTAAGGAGGGCAATGTCCTGGCGGCGATTATCGATGAGCCGAAGAAGGTTAAGAAGAACCTGCACCTCGATAGCCTCAAAATAGCCTCCGGTCAGCTCCGCATAAGCGGGAATGCCCTCCCTCGCCAGGGTTTGAACCCAAAGCTCGGCAATGCGCTTGGGCGCGCTGTGCAAAATCACAATATCCCGGTAATGGAGCCCGGCGTTGTCGGGGGCGGAGGCATCGCCGCCAACCAATTCCCGGATGCGGCGGGCGGCGAAACGGGCTTCCGTCTCCGCCGCCTGCAAAAGCTCCAATGCATCATCCTCACCTGCGGCTTCCTCCTCTTCTGCAAAGAGAATTTGCTGGCGCAGGATGTGAAGCTCCGTTTCGCCCGAAAGCTCCGGCCTTCCCTGGCGCAGGGCGGCCGCTTCGTCGTATTCGATGCCGCCGGCCTCTGCGCACATAACCCGGGAGAAGAGACCGTTCACCGCACGGATGATCCCGCCGCCTGAGCGAAAGTTGGCGTTTAGATCAATCCTGGTTCCGCCGCGGCCGTGGCCAAAGGCAGCGTATTTTTCAAGGAAAAGACCGGGATCCGCCATGCGGAAGCCGTAAATCGACTGCTTAACATCCCCCACGAGGAACAGGTTGTCCGGCCGGGAGAGCGCCTGCAAAATGCACGCCTGCACCGGATTGATATCCTGATATTCATCCACAAACACATGGAGAAAACGGTTCCGGTATTCAGCGGCAATGGCTGGGCGTTGCAAAAGAGCCAGGGCCATGTGCTCCATATCCGCATAATCCACGAGGCCGGCATCCTGCTTGCGACGGCCGTACTCCCTGTGAAAAGCCAGCATCAGGGCTTGCAGGCGCTCCAGGTGGGGCTTGTAGGATCGGAGCCGGTCTACATGTTCCCGAATGGGCAGGGAGAAAGCCGAGGATACCTTGGCAATCTCCTTTTTGACGGCGTCCCGCGCATCCACAACAGGGGCCTTCACGGCGCTCTCCGTTCCGCGGGGCCAGGTAAGACGGCCGAAGGAAAGGCTTTGAAGCTGGTCCCAAAAGCCCGCATAGGTATGGGGCAAAAGAAGGGCGCGAAGCTGGACGAGCTCCCCATCCAGGATTTGGGCTACGCCGGGGAACGCATCGGCAAATTCCTCTCGCAGGGATGCGAGGGCGTCGATTCGGGCCCCAAGGCTGCGCTGGGCGGTATGCAGGAAAGCCGCCATCTGCGGGGATGCGGCCAGGGCGGCTTCATCCATATCATAAGCGGCCAGGGCTTCGCCCAGCCACCCCTCCATTTGAGGCTGGGCGCAAAGAAAATCATATAGGCGGGCGGCGCTTTCCAGCAGGGTTTCCTCGCTTCCAAACACCGCGATCAGCTCCTGCAGGTTATCTTCGGCATACCCTTCTTCCAGAATATCGTCCCAAACCTCCTGTCGCAGGACTTCGGCTTGGGCTTCATCCGCCGCGCGAAAGGAGGGATCCAGCCCGGCGGCATGAAAGTGACGCCGAAGGATATGGGCGCAAAAGGCATCGATGGTGGAGATGCTGGCCTGGCCCACGCCCGCCGCCGCCGCACAAAGCCGGCTTGCCTCCTCGTCTCCCCGCGCCTCCTGGGCCAACTGCGCCAACCGCGCCCCGATGCGCTTTTTCATTTCCGCAGCAGCGGCCCGGGTGAAGGTAACGACCAAAAAGCGGTTTAGGGGGCATCCTTCGGCCACAAGGCGGGCGATGCGCTCGGTGAGCACGGCCGTCTTGCCGCTGCCCGCCGCCGCGGAAACCAATAGGTTCCCCGGCGTTTCGATGGCCCGGCGCTGCTCAATCGTCCATTCCATGGCCGCCCTCCTCACCGCTGATGGCGGCAAAAAAAGCCGCTTTGTTTAAGCTCTGCAAATCCCGGGCTTTGCACCCGGCCTTGGGATCGAAGCCGCATACGCCCCGGTAATCACAGCCTTCGCAGGCGTCTCGCTTGCGGTAGCGGGCAGGGGAGACCGCCGCATCCCCTTCCATAATGGAAGAAAGGGTGGACTGGGCTTTCCCCTTGGCAAAGGCGACCACCGAGGAAAGCTCCGCACTGCTTACCAGCCCGCCCGCACCCTTTCCAGTGGGAATGAGTTTGTTTGCCGGGTCATGCCCGGCGGTGGCCTCCACCACCTCCGCGTCCGAAAGGGTAAGACCCCGAAGGCGAAATGCTTCCTGTATGCGCTCGGAAAGCGGCGTGTCCCCCTCCTGGGCCACCGGGTCTGCAATGGGCATGTAATACATGCCCGCGGGGGAAGATAAGCTCTCCGTTGCCGCGAGCGCGGCCACATACAGGGGAAGCTGCAGCTTGAGCCCATGATAGAGCTGGGCATAATCGAACATGGCGCCCCCGCTTTTGTAATCCACAACCCGGTAATAGGACGCACCGCCGATCGCAGCCCCGTCCACTCGGTCGATCCGACCGCTGAGGGCATAGGACGCGCCGCCGGGCAGGGCGATGACAAGGGGCGGATACTCGCAACCTTTGCCAAAGCGAACCTCGCTTTTTCCGGGTAGAAAAGCCCCGAAGCGGGCTTGGCGCACAATGGCACGGGCCGTGGCTTTCACGGCGAGGACCAGCCTGGCGGCCTTTGCCCTTCCCCGGGCCGTATCCAGAAGGACACCGCCGTTGTGCCCCGCCAGAATGGGGGGCAGAAGCGCGTCCAAAATGGCGTCCACCGCATCTTCATCCATGTGCCGCATATCTCCTTTGGAGGCTTCTCGAAGGAATGCATCCAGGGCCTCGTGGCAGAAGGCTCCCTCGTCTGCCCGGCGTTCCGTAAACGTCTTGCGGGGCTGGGCGGCCAAACCATACTGCACAAAATGCCGGAAGGGGCAGCGGTTGTAAGTTTCCAGCCGCGTGGCGCCGCCGCTGGGCGCACCTCCATAGAGCCGCAGGGCAAGCCCGTAACCGAAAGGCTCGGGGGAAAGGGAAGGATAAAGGGCCGTTTCCAACCTGCTAAGTTCATTGCGGTATGCCGGCTGCCCCGTGAACCAGCAGCAAAGGGCCGGGAGGCTGGGGGGCGCGATCCCTGTATCCACGAAAGCCCGAAGGCCGCTGGCCAAGGCCCATAACCCGCCCGCAGGGCTTCGGGTAGGCGGGGGAAAAAGCTGGCTTTCCTCCGGAATGTCCGGGAAAAGGGCGCGTACCCGGTCGATTATGGCGGCGGGCAGGGCTGCTTCGGCTCCGGCGCGCATGGTATAGGAGAGGTAGAGCAAATCCTTGGGCTTGGCCAGGGCCGCATAAATATCCATTTGAGCCGCTTCGGCCCGCTCCCGGCTGGTTTCCCAGCGGTTTAATCCCATGGACTCCAAACGGTTCAGCTCATCGTCGTCCACGATGCCGTCATCCGCTTCATCCGGCGGAAAGCTGCCCTCATTCGCGCCCAGCACGAACAGGGCGCGAATATCCCGGTAACGGGTTCTGTCCAGGCTGCCCAACAGCACCTGATCCACCGTGGCCGGAATTGCGCCGATCTCGTAGGCGTCCATCCCTTCCCGCAAAACGGTTAGATACCGGCGCGTGCTGATTTTGGACTCCCCCAGGATGGCATGAAGCTGATCCAGCACGGTGAGAATATCATTATAAACCTGGGCGTTTTCCTCCATCAGCTCCAGTTCGCCCGCCTGCCGGAGGGATTGGGTGAGGGCTTGGAGCTGGTCGTAGAGGGCCAGTTCTTCCATATAGGCAAAAAGCGCCTCGGTTTTTTTCGCCGCCGTATCGGCCACAGCTAAAGCTTCCCGAAGGGTGAGCAGGGGGGGGACGAGGGCTTGCCGAGCCGCCTCGGCCCCGGCGGGCAGGTCCTTGCCGGAAAAGGGACGGGTTAAAGCCGTGCCCCGAAGCCCGTGGGCCAGGATATGATTTTCAAAAAGTTCCGATTCGTCCCGTTCCACGCCGCAAAGGCCGGTTTTTATCAAATCGAGCAGATCGTTTTGCGCAAAGCCCCGGCTTATGCACCGGAGGGCGGCCACCAGCAACCGGGGCGCCGCATAATCCGAAAGGCGGTGAAGGGCATCCGCGAAAAAGGGAATCCCCCGCACCCGGAAGGCGCGGGCCAGCGGGTCCAGATAGGCCGGGTCCGCCGCGATGACAGCCATGTCCCGGTAACGCATGCCGCTCTGGGCCGCGGCCAAAACCGCTTCGGCCGCGGCTTCGCATTCGCCAGGCCTGTCCAGGGCGGCAAAGATGCGAATGGAGTCTTTGCCGTCCGCGCCTGCAAAGGGGGAAAATGGCCAGGCAAAAGCCTCCCGCTCCAAGTGCAGCAGGCGGGGGGATGCTTGCCTGGGCGCGAAGCCCGGCAAGGGCAAGCTGTGGGTAAAAACGGCGCACTTCCGCTCCGCGGCCATGGCTTGTAGCCGCGCCAAGGCCCGCCGTTCGCACCGAAAGAGCGGGGCGTCCCGGCCGGGAAGCGGATCCAGCCGCAGAGAAACATACAACGAGGCCGCGATATCCATCAGAATGCCAAGCGCACGCCAGGTTTGCTCTCCCCGCAGCTCTATGCCGTCCAGCACAATGTGCCGCCCGGCAAATGAGGAAGCGGGCAGGGCCGCGCAAAAGGCGGCGAAGGCATCCTCTTCGTCCAGATAGCGGCCTGCAAGATAGGATTCCGTTCCGCTGTATAGGAGGGCCAGATCCCGCAGTTTTTCCCCCAGCAGATCCGCCTGGGGCAGGGCTTTGGCGGCATCCGCCAGGGCGGCGGGGCTAATTTCATACCGTTTGAAACGGGTGAAAATCTGGGCACAGGATGCGGCGAAGCCCGGCGTTTGGCGAACCCGGCCGAAGGAGAGGAGGCTGCCGCCCAAATCTTCCGCCATTTTGCGCACGACCATGCGCTTGCCCTGGGGGGATAGGAATACGGCTTGATCCCCCTGTTCCGCCAGGGCCCGCCTGGCCAGCGTGGTGAAGGAATAGACCGGCGCGCCGGAAATACCGGCCTCCGCAAGCTGCCGCTCCGTCTCAAACGTGAACTGTTCGGGCACGATATACGCCACGGGCGCCCCGGCATTTAGAAGATCCTGGATGCTTGCCCGGAGAAAGCGGCTTTTGCCCGAACCGGCGCGGCCCAGAACAAGATGCATGCGGGCGGCCATGCTTAAAACCGAGTGCGGTGGATGGCCGAATAAACCATGCGGCCATCCCGGCGCACGCTTTCAAAAAGGGTAATGCCCTGTACCTGCATGGAAGCGTTCGGCACGAGGCTTTCGAGCCGGAGCAGCGCTTCATTGGATAGTTCCACGCTGCGGCCCAGCGTGACATGCGGGGTAAAGCGCTTTTGGTCCCGGGGGAAGCCGCGCTCTTGCAGGGCGCTTTGCAGGGATTCATAAAGGGCGTTGCACTCATCCAGCTCCCCTCGCACGGCGAAAAAGGCCGTGTGGCCATCCTTGCGGGGGAAGGTGGAAAATGGGCCCAGATGCAGGGCAAAGGGCCGGATTCCTCGGGCGGCTTGCTCCATGGCCTCCACGGGGCCCAACAGATCGTTACTTTCGCCGATAAAGTGGAGCGTAATATGAAAATTATCCGCCGGCACAAAGCGGCCGCCCCGGCTTTCCTCCCGAACCGTGCGTTGAAGGCCGGCAAGCTCTTTGCAAAAGCTCTTTGGAAGTTCGATGGCGATAAACAGGCGCATGGCAATTCCCTCCCCCTTAGCGCTAGACGGTTGTGATATCTAGGATTACATAAAGTATACCATCAAT
>JAYFNX010000025.1:0-29367 GCA_034933245.1 Candidatus Pelethousia sp. | reverse complement strand
GAAGGAGGCCATATAGAGGATCAGGACGAATTGTGCCAACTCTGACGGCTGAAAGGAAGGAAGGGGGCCGATCTGAAGCCATCGTTTTGCCCCGTTTAGTTCTTTGCCCCAAAATACCACGGCCAGCATAAGGCCCATCGTTATAATAAGGGCAATGCTCTTGACCTTTTCCAGCCTATGGTAATTCAGCCGGGAAACAGCATACATGGCCACAATCCCTACAACCAAGTACCGCGCTTGATTGCGCAAATAATAAAGGCCGTCGTTGTCCAAATTGGCGTTGTTCTGGGCAGAGTAGTAACTGGCGGAAAACATCATTACCAGGCCGAAAGCGCAGATAACCAATACGGCGGAATAGAGCCAATAATCCATTTGGCCCGTTTTTAAGGACCGCCGTTGTTCCATACAATCGCCCCTTTCCCCCGCCATCCTGTTATAAGCGGTGTACGATTTCCTTGAATATCTCTCCCCGCTGCTCGTAATTTTCAAATTGGCCCCAACTTGCCGCCGCGGGTGATAGCAATACCGTTTCTCCCGGTGAAGCAAGGGCGCCCGCCGCACGGATCATCCCTTCAAAATCCCCGGTATAGGTGTGTATCGCCACAAATCCCGTGGCCTTGGCCGCCCGCTCAATGGCCGCAATGTTGCAGCCCGAAGCGATTACCGCCTTGATCTTGCCATGAAATGCTTGGAACAGGGGGGTGAAATCGCTGTGTTTATCGTAATCCCCTACGCCCAGCATCAGCACGGTAGGCCGGTCCATGGCTTGCACAGCCTTGATGGTGGAGTCCGGATTTGTGCCCTTGGAATCGTTCACATAGCGCACGCCCTTCACTTCCCGCACAAATTCGATACGGTGTTCCACCCCTGGAAACCGCCTGAGCCCTTTTCGCACCGCTTCGGGTTCCACCCCCATACACAGGGCGAGAGAGGCGGCACACATGGCGTTTTGCACATTATGCGCGCCGGGAATGCGCAGTTCTTCGGGCCGGACGATTAAAATTTCCTTTTCATCCAGCCGCCAAGTCAGGCAGCCATCCACCAGGCTCATGCCTTCATCCAGTTGCCGCTCCTGGGAGAAATACACCACCCGGGCCTTGGTAAGCCGGGCCATATCCCGCACCACGGGGTCGTCAAAATTGAGGACGGCAAAATCCTCCGCCCTCTGGTTTTCAAAGGCACGGCACTTAGCGGCCACGTAATTTTCCATCCTGTTTTCAAAGCGGTTCAGATGATCCTCGGAAATGTTGAGCATTCCCATGGCGTTTGGCCGAAACCGCACAATGCTCTCCAACTGCAGGGCAGCCACCTCCGCCACCACAGAATCCCCGGAGCGAACGTTTTCCGCTTCCTGGGTGATGGGCACCCCAATGTTTCCAAGCACAAAGGTCCGCTCTCCCGCCGCCCGGAACAGCTCTCCGGTAAGGGCCGTGGTGGTGGTTTTTCCGTTTGTGCCGCTGATACAGATGAACCGCGTTCCGGGAGCGCAATAGCGCCAGCCCAGTTCGATTTCGCCGATAACCTCCGCCCCCAGCTCTTTCGCACGCTTTGCAAAGGGGGCAAAAATGGGAATTACGGGGCTGAGAACCACCAAATCCTGGCCATCCACCAATTCCATGGGGTCACGGCCCAAAGCGTCTATATACTCTATGCCGTTTAGCGCATCCTTTAGACCGGGAATGTCGTTTTTCATGTCGTTTATGGTCACAAGATAACCGTGCCGCGCCAGTAGCCTCGCACTGGCCATGCCGCTTTTCGCCATGCCGCATATGAGCACTTTTTTCCGTTTTTCCATGCGTTATCCTCCTAACGCTTTGCGTCCTCTTGCGCGCTTATTTATCGTCCGGATAAAAAAGCCGCCCGGTAGTAGTTTCAGGGAGTTTGAGACAAGGAGCCGCGTCCTCTCTCAAACGCCTTGAACCCGCCTGCCGTGCCAAGCGCCAAAACCACGGCCATACGGTACCTGCCACCGAGCGGCAAATCGAAAACGATAGAAATGCCAGGGCTCGTCCGCCCAAAGGCGAGGCTATTATTGAAAGGCCAGCAGCGAAATAAGGCAGAGCGCCGTGGTGATGATCATATACACGGACACGATGCGGGTTTCGCTGTAACCCAACAATTCAAAATGATGGTGCAGGGGCGCCATCTTGAAGATGCGCTTGCGCCGCAGTTTATAGCTGCCTACCTGCAGGATTACGGATAGGGTGCTGGCCACAAAGCATGCGCCCATAAGCGGGAGCAGCAAAACAGCCCGGGAGAAGATAGCCATCACGGCCACCGCACCGCCCAGCGCCAGGGAACCCGTGTCCCCCATAAACACCCGGGCCGGGTAGCTGTTATAACGAAGGAAGCCCAAGCACCCCCCCGCTACCGCCGCAGCAAAAATGGCCATAGAGTTCAGTTCCGCAGCATATTGGGTCTGCTGTGCTTGTCCCATATCCACAGGCGACTTCATGATGGTGGAAAGGTATAAGAAAACTACGCTCATGGTAATGGCGTAGACCAGGGTAATCCCCGATGCCAGGCCATCCAACCCATCGGTTAAATTCACGCTGTTCACCGTAGCGATAATCACAAACATCATGGCCGGGATATAATAAATGCCCAGATCCCATTCGATGCCCAGGAAGGCCAGGTAAATTTCAGAACCCAAAAACGGGCTTCTGTAAGCATATACAGCCAAAATTCCCGCAATCAGGAACTGGGCAATAATCTTTTGATAAGCCCTTAGGCCCACGGTGTTTTTAAAACGCACTTTCAGAAAATCGTCTAAAAACCCCACAAGGGAAAAGCCTGCCGTGCAGAGCAACGCCGGCAACACCAATTCCGTAGCGGAAAGCGAAAAGGAAAGGGTTCCCGCCAGAATGCCGAAGATGAACATGAGCCCGCCCATGGTAGGGGTGCCCTGCTTGGTAAGATGGCTTTTTGGCCCCAGTTCCCGTTCCGTCTGGCCAAACTTAAGCCGCTTGAGCATCGGGATCAGAACTGGTCCCAGGGCGATTGTTACCGCCGCGCTCAAAAGCAGGGCGTATATCATGTAACGCATGAATTACCTCCAGTTCGTGGCGGATCAGTTTGTTCCAAGTATCTCGGCCACGATCTCCTTTTCGTCAAAGTGATGCTTGCCGCCGTTGATCTCCTGATAATTCTCATGGCCCTTGCCGGCCAGGATGATCACGTCGTTCTTGCGTGCGTTTTCCAAGGCGTACCGGATGGCTTCCCGCCGGTTCTCAATCACGGTATGCTCGCAACCGCTCTTTTTCACACCGTCAAGAATATCCGCAATGATATCCATAGGTTGCTCACTGCGGGGATTATCCGAGGTTACGACCAGAAAATCGCTGTACCGGCCCGCTACCTCGCCCATGATGGGCCGCTTTGCGTGGTCCCGATCCCCACCGCAGCCAAAGAGGGTAATAACCCGCCCTGCGGCAAAGCCTCGCACCGTCTTGAGGACGTTTTCCAAGGCGTCTGGGGTATGGGCGTAATCCAACAGCACTGTAAATGCGTGTTTGCCCGTTGGCAGAGGCTCCAGCCTCCCGCTTACACTCATCATGTTCTCCAGCCCACCCTTGATGGAATCCAGCGTCCAACCCAAGGAAAGGGCTACCCCAGCCGCGCCCATGGCGTTGAACACCGAAAACAAGCCGGGGATGGGTATGTTAAGCCGGGACGTAATGTTTTTATAATGCATGTCGAACTGCACGCCCCGGGTGGTAATATCGATTTCACTGGCGGTAATGTCCGCCTGTTCGCGGATGCCGAAGGTCATGGTGGGGATATTCAGCTCCTCCATAAGCTCGCCGGCATGGGAATCATCCAGGTTGACGACCGCCTTCTTGCTCTGATAAAAAAGCTGCTTTTTTGCCGCCAGATAATTGGCAAAGGTTTTATGGTAATCCAGATGGTCTTGGGTGAGGTTGGTAAACTCTCCTACATCGAATTCAATGCCATGTACGCGTTTTTGATCCAGGGAATGGCTGGATACCTCCATGATCACCACATCCACATGCTCATCCTTCATCTGTCTGAATATGCGCTGCAGATCCACGCTTTCGGGCGTGGTGCGTTCGGTATCAATGATAATATCGCCAATCATGTTGCGAATGGTGCCAATCAAGCCCACCTTCTTCCCCATGCGTTCCGCAATGGCCTTAAGCATATAGGTGGTGCTGGTTTTTCCGTTCGTCCCGGTAACGCCCAAAATGGTCATATCCCGCGTGGGATACCCATAATACCCGGCGGCCATCTCCGCCATGGCAATGCGGGTATTTGGCACCAGAATCTGCGGCACATCCAGGGGAAGCCTACGTTCCACCACCAGCGCGGCCGCCCCTTTTTCCACGGCCTGTGCCGCGAATTTATGGCCGTCCGCAAACGTACCCACGATGCAGCAGAACACATCTCCCTTGTTTACCTTGCGGGAATTGTATTGCAGTTCTCCCGTTTTAATATCCGGCCCCAGTAGGGTATGGGCTGTAGGCCTTGCTAATTCGCTTAATAACATATCGCTTTCCTCCATGGGCGCCATGGCGCCTCCGTCCCGTCGTTTTGCCGCCGCTATTCGCTTCCCGGCATGGAAGCCGTAGCCGCATTTTCAAATTCCACCAGCACCTCTGTGCCTGCCTCCACTTTAGTTCCGGCCTCTGGATATTGCCGAAAGGCCACGCCGCTCTGATCGGGCGGGTCGATCAATATCTTCAGCCCCGCCTCCGCCAATTGGTCGTTGGCCGAAAGGCGCGTCCGGCCCATCACGTTTGGCACCGTGACCATTTCCACCTCCGCCTCGGTGATTTCAATGCCGGTCTTATCCGTATAAAGCAGCACTTCGCTACCCTTCTGGACGATTTCATTGGCCGCGCAAACCTGGGCTATAACGATATCCTCTCCCGCGTCCTGGTATACGGCGCCCAAGTCGTTGGCTTTGAGCACGGCCTTCGCCTCGTTGATGCTCATGCCGACCAAGTCGGGAACGCTCACTGTTTCCACGCTTTCCGTGGGTAAATAGCCATAATGGCGGAGGGTTTCCTCCATCACTTGCTTCACAAAGGGCGCGGCCACCGTGCTGCCGAAGATGGTGCCCACTTTGGGTTCATCCACCAGAATCAGGCACACATATTCCGGATCATCCGCCGGCGCAAAGCCGATGAAAGATGCGATGAGCTTTCCCTCGGCAATTTTTCCATCCTCATATTTCTGGGCAGTTCCGGTTTTTCCGCCTACCCGGTATCCCGGAATGGCGGCATTCTTTCCGCTGCCTTCGGCCACCACGCTCTCCAGCAGATCCCGCACCTTGCCGCTGGTCTCCTTGGAAATTACACGGCGCACGGTGGTGGGCTCATTTTGCAGGATGATTTCCCCGCTTTGGCTCACAATGCGATCCACCACATAGGGCTGCATCAATTCCCCGCCGTTCACCGCCGCACAAACGGCGGTTACCAGTTGAATCGGCGATACGGCGATGCTCTGCCCAAAGCCGATACGGGCAAGGGTATTCTCCGTCATATATTTTTGATGGGTTACGATGCCGCTGGTCTCTCCCGAGATCCCGCTGGCCGTCGTGGACCCAAGGCCAAACGCATAGATATAATCATAAAAGGTATCCACACCCATCCGGAGCGCCATCTGCATGAAAGCTGGGTTGCAGGAATTCTGCACGGCCTTTTCCAACGTCTCGCTTCCATGGCCGCCAGCCTTCCAGCATTTAATCCGCTCCCCGTTGACTATATAATAGCCCGGGCAATAAAAGCCGGTTGCAAGATCCACCGCCCCGCTATCCAGTGCAGACGAAAGGGTTAGAATCTTAAAAGTGGACCCTGGCTCATAGCTGTCGGACACAACCCGGTTTCGGCTCAAGGCGTTTAGCGTGGTAATATCGTCCCGTGGCGGGTCGTTGGGGTCGTAATCCGGCTGAGTCGAAAGGGCCACGATGGCCCCTGTCTTGCAGTTCATCACAATGCCCTGGGCAGTTTCGGCCTGATTTACCTCCTTGGCCTCTTTTAGCGCCTTTTCCAGAAAGGACTGGATGGCGCTATCCGTGGTTAGGACCACATCATAGCCGTTCACCGGCTCAATGATCTCCTGCGCGCCATAGGCCAAGGCGCTGCCCACCGCATCCGTTTCCGTAATCATGCGGCCGTCCTCGCCCGCCAAGTATTTATCGTACTTCTGCTCCAGCCCGCTTTGGCCCACGCCGTCTATGGTCGTAAAGCCTAAAAGCTGCGAGAAAAGGCTGCCGTTAGGATAATAGCGTTTGGAGTCGATGGCGGTATAAACGCCGGGGCCTAGCTGCCTGCTATTGAGAGCGTCTATGACGTCCCGCTCCACTTGCCGCTTGAGGATCACTTCTTTATAGTATACGCCCGCGCTGTTCTGCTTTTGCACCTGACTTAGGACATAGTCATAATCCATTTCCAGGATTTCTGAAAGCTCCAGGGCAATGCGCTGGCGATCATCCCGATATTTTTGCAGGGACATTTGATAAGGGTTGAGCAACACTTTATAAGCTGTGCCGCTCTGTGCAAGAACCACACCGCCTGCGTCCGTAATAGATCCTCTGGCGGCCGTAAGAGAAGTATCCTGGGTCTGTTGAAGAATGGCCTTCTCGCTCAACTCCGCCCCTTGGATAATCATGACCCAAAACAAGCGCAACATAAGCATAAAAAACATCACTGCCACACCCAGAAGGGTAATGGCCAGCCGTTTTTTGCCCGAAACGCTTGTGTTTCCCAAATCCGTTCACCTCCACGGCCCTCATTCGGGGGCCGTTTGGCCTCCGGTTTGCGCCTGATCCTCCCCTTGTAGGCGGACGATCTGTTCCGCCGTAGGGTAACCCATTCCGGCCGCCAAAGCAGCGGCGCGTGCCTTTTCCAAACTGACGGCAGCGTTCAACTGTACATTGAGTGCCGCGATTTCTCTCTGATACGTCTCAATTTGCGTTTTTGTCTCGTTTACGACGGCATACTCCTGGGAAATCATGGCGTAACGCACAAGGGTGATAAGCAGTAACGCCGCACTGGCCAAAATGCCGAGGGTCACAAGCAGCAGCCGTCCAGCGCTCACTTTGGGGCGCGGGCAAGCATCCTTGGCTACCCTGGTTATTTGGGCAGCGGCACCTTGCTGCCGTTTAGGCGCAGCATGCGGCTGCTTTTCTTTTTCTATTTCCAGGGCAGGCGCGGCGGCACCCCGGGAATATATCCGGGTTCCGGGTGCATACCGCACCGAATCATCCGACTTTTTTGCCGCTACTGCCATTTGTATTCTCCATTCCCTTTGGTTATAACTTTTCGATTCCCCGAAGCTTGGCGCTTCGGGCCCTTGGATTATCTTCGAGCTCCGCCGCATCCGCCACGAATGGCTTTTTCGTCAAGATCCGGGCCGTAGGCTTTCGTCCGCAGGTGCAAATGGGCGCTCTGGGATCACATATGCACGGTTTTTCGAAACGTTTAAACGCCTGTTTGGCGATACGGTCCTCCAACGAATGGAACGTGATCACCGCCATGCGCCCCCCGGGCCGCAAAAGATCATGAGCCCGTTCTATAGCCGCATCCAGCCCATCCAACTCTCCGTTCACCTCTATGCGCAGGGCTTGGAACGTGCGCCTGGCAGGATGGGGACCTTCCCGACGGTTTGAAGCGGGAATGGCTGCTTTAATGATTTCTGCCAGCCGGACGGTTCCCATGATAGGTCCCTCCGATTCTCTGGCCCGCACAATGGCCTTTGCCACCCGGGCGGCATATCGCTCCTCGCCATAGTCCCGGATGACGCGGCATAGTTCCTCCGCGCTATAGCCATTAACCACCTCATAGGCGGAAAACGAAGCGGATGCATCCATACGCATGTCCAGCGGCGCGTCCTCATGGTAGGAAAAGCCCCGTTCCGGCGTATCCAGCTGGTGAGAGGATACCCCCAAGTCCAGCAAAATACCGTCCACAGCCATCTCTCCCTGGGCCAGAAGCAACTCCGTCATCTGAAAAAAGTTTCCCCGCAACGGTTTGAACTTCTCTCCGAAGGGAGCCAACCTGGCTGTGGCAGCTTGGATGGCCGCCTCGTCCCGGTCGATGCCATACAGTTTGGACCCGGACGGCAACAGGGAAAGCACAGCTTCCGCATGCCCGCCGCCTCCCAGCGTACCGTCCAAAAACACGCCGCCCCGCTCCGGTTCCAGGAGGGCGAGCACTTGCTCCACCATGATGGGGGTGTGATGAAAGCAACTCATATGCCAAGCTCCGTTAGGTAACGAAGGGTTTCGGCGCTCACTTTGTCATTTGCCTCACAATGTTTTGTCCAGCGCTCCGCGCTCCATATTTCGATCCGGTTGCCCATGCCGATAAGCACCGCATCCTTGTCAATCTCGGCATACTGGCGCAGATTTGCGCTCAAAAGAACGCGGCCCTGCTTGTCCAGCTCACAGTCCGTAGCGCCCGCGAACATCATGCGCATGGCATTCTGGGCGGGAATATCCGATATGGCGATCCGTTTGAAGCGTTCCAGCATCTCATTCCATACGGGCAACGACATACCGAAAAGACACCGTGTATCGCCCCCGCCCGGCATGTCCCGGGTAATGACGATGGTGTCTCCAAGATCGTCGCGCCATTTGGCGGGAATAAATACCCTGCCCTTGGCGTCCACGCTATGTTCAAATGAACTAATGAGCACGCGGATGCCGCCTTTCTGCCAGATGCAGCCGATCTCAGCGAAGGTCCCACACCTCCGCCTCCATCCAATGGGATGGGTATGGGTCTACCATGGCCGTATTATAACATCTGATTCACCACTTCGCAACACTTATCACCACTTTTATGACCATTTTATGAATTCGCTGTGATGAAATAGGTTGTTTTTTATTTGCATATTTTGCAAGCACAAGCGCCTATTTTAGGCGCCATTACGCTAGCCCCTAATACCTTGCCCCTAAAATCATTATTCTGCCTCCTTCGACAAATAAAAATGCGGGCTGTAAAGCCCGCATTTTCATTTGCGTAAACCGTGCTTTTTATTTCATGTTCGCCAGCACACCGGTTTCAGCGTTGAAGGCGTCAATCAACTTATCGAGTTCCGCCGCCTGCGCATGGATGCCGGTCCAATAGCTGTCGTCATACCACTGGGCGTTGAGTTCATCCACGGTCTTGGCCTGCTGCTCTACCCAAGTGTAATACTTGAGGTTATGCACGCGCTTGCGTTGTTCATAGCTGAGCTCCAGCATAGCATCCGTGCGCACGCCATGCATATGCTCGCAGTAATCCCGGGCAGCCTTCAACTGGCTGTATGCGCCCTGCTTCTCGTCCAATTCCTTCACGCGGCTCTCGTACATGATGGCGCTATCCGTAGCCACGGTTGCAACCACGTCGTTTTCCGTAAGCTCGTAGTACTTAGCGAACTTAATGCAGCAGAGGACATTGGCGATACCGGAGATTCCCAGCAGGGAAAGCTGGTCGATGGTAGCCTGGGGCACGCCCACCTCTTCCCGCAGATATTTATGGCCGGCTTCGGTGTTAAACAGGCGCAGGAGGTTCTGGCTGTCATCATCGTCGATGGCAATAACCATGTCGGTATTCTTTACATTATGCACCCAAGGCACATGCTTGTCCCCGATGCCCTCGATGCGGTGGCCGCCAAACCCATTGTTCAGCAGGGTGGGGCACTGAAGCGCCTCGCCCACGGCCAGCTTGGAGTTGGGGTACTTCTCCTTGAGGAGATCGCCGGCCGCCATGGTGCCGGCGCTGCCGCTGGTGAAGCAAGCGCCTGCGAAGCGGGTCTTGTCCGTCTTGATGGATTCGTAAACTTCCGCAATCGCGTTGCCCGTTACCTGATAATGCCAGATCACGTTGCCCATCTCGTCGAACTGATTGAAAATGACCACATCGTTACGAGTCTTGCGCAGTTCCCAGGTCTTGTCGAAAATTTCCTTCACATTGCTCTCGCAACCGGGGGTAGCAATAACTTCGCCCGCAATCTTGGACAGCCATTCAAAGCGCTCTTTGCTCATTTCGGCAGGCAGGATCGCCACGGATTCGCAGGATAGAAGTTTGGAGTTGAACGCGCCGCCACGGCAATAGTTGCCGGTGGAAGGCCACACAGCCTTGTGATAGGTCGCGTCGAACTGACCCGTAACCAAGCGCGGCGCCAAGCAGGCATAACTGGCGCCAACCTTATGGCATCCGGTGGGCATCCACTTGCCGCACAGGACGATGATGCGCGCATCCACCCCGGTGAGGGCGCTGGGCAGTTCAATGAAGTTTACACCGCCATACTGGCCGCCCTGCATGGTAGGCTCGTTATGCCAAGTGATGCGGAAAAGGTTCAGCGGATTTACATCCCACAGTCCAACGTTCTTGAGCCCCTGCTTGATCTTATCGGGAACCTTCTTAGGATCCCGCATCTGGGCAAAGGTGGGCAGCACGATGTTGTTTTCCCTGGCCTTCTGAATATTATGCGCCAGGCTTTCTTTGTTCATTGTCAGATCGATCATGATGATACACCCCGCTATGCTTTTATTTTACAGGGCCCACATTTTTTGTGTGCCCTAAGGCATCGATGTTTTCAGTGTAGCCCATTTTTACGTTATTGTAAAGGGGGATTTCTTAAAATGTGTTTGAATAGCTAAAAATATTTTAGCTGTTCTTTAAGAGCTTGTCCAATTGCTTCTTCCGGGCGGCAAAATGCTACCATTTCCGGATAGACGCAAAAAAAAGAGAGGGCTTCCGCCCTCTCTTTTCGTAGGCTGAAAGCCTTACATATACATGGGATATTTCTTGGTGATCTCGGCAACGCCCGCCTGCACCGCAGGAACGGCTGCTTCGCCTTCCCGGACGATCTTCGCAAAGAAGGTGGCGATCTTCTCGAAATCCTCTTCCACCAAGCCGCGGGTCGTAGCGGCGGGGGTACCCAAGCGGATGCCGCTGGTTACAAAGGGGCTGCGAGTTTCGCTGGGCACGGTGTTCTTGTTGGCAGTGATGTGGGCCTCGTCCAAGATATGCTCCACTTCCTTGCCCGTAAGCCCATCGGGGCCAAGATCCACCAGCATCAAGTGGTTATCCGTGCCGCCGGAGACCAGCTTTATGCCCTCGTCCAGTAAGCCCTTGGCCAATGCGTCTGCATTCTTGCGGATCTGCTTGGCATAGGCCTTGAAGCCGGGCTGTAAAGCCTCTTCCAGGCACACGGCCTTGGCTGCGATAATGTGCATGAGGGGGCCGCCCTGCATGCCGGGGAAAATGCCCTTGTCAATCTGCTTGGCATATTGCTCCTTGCACAGGATCATGCCGCCGCGGGGGCCGCGAAGGGTCTTATGGGTAGTCGTGGTAACGATATCGGCATAGGGTACGGGGTTCATATGCTCGCCACCGGCCACAAGCCCGGCGATATGGGCCATGTCCACCATGAGGAGAGCGCCCACCTCATCCGCGATTTCCCGGAATTTCGCAAAATCCAGTGCCCGGGGGTAAGCAGAAGCGCCGGCTACGATCATCTTGGGCTTATGCTGCTTGGCCAGATCCCGGATGTTGTCATAATCGATCTGCTCCGTATCAGGCATAACGCCATAAGGCACGAAGTTATAGTATTTTCCGCTCATATTCACCGGGCTGCCATGGGTAAGATGGCCGCCGTGGGAGAGGCTCATACCAAGGATGGTATCGCCATACTCCAACAAAGCAAAATAAACCGCCAAGTTTGCCTGTGCGCCGGAATGGGGCTGCACATTTGCATGCTCCGCGCCAAAGAGCTGGCAAGCGCGATCTCGGGCGATATTCTCCACGGTATCCACACATTCACAGCCGCCATAATAGCGCTTGCCCGGATAACCCTCGGCATACTTATTGGTGAGATGGCTGCCCATGGCGGCCATGACCGCTTCGGATACGAAATTTTCGGAGGCGATCAACTCAATGTTGGTACGCTGCCGTTGCAGCTCTTTTTCCATGGCCTCGGCCACCATCGGATCCGTTTTGCGAATTAGATCGAATTGAATCATGCTTCTCTCTCCTTTTGGTATGTATATTTGGCTAAGCTGTTAAGATGGGCAATACGTCCTATATCGGACTACTTTTCATTATAAGAAAAGCGCGGACGGATTGCAATCGCCGCGCCTCTTTTTTTAACGAACTTACAGGTTTTCCTCAATCACATCGGAAAACACCTTAACGGGTTGCAAACCCTGCAGTTCCGATACCCGTTGGCCGCCTCGGAAAATGCTGACCTGGGGTATGCCCATTACCCGGTAAGTCTTTGCTAGGCCCATATTTTCATCTACGTTCACCTTGCAAAAGCGCATTTTTCCATCATACTTTTTCGCCAGCTCCTCCACGATGGGGGCCAACATCCTGCAGGGACCGCACCAGGGCGCCCAGAAATCCACAAATACGGGCAACGGACTTTTGAGCACCTGCTCCGCAAAATCCGCCTCTGTCACATGCAATACTTCAGCCATTGTCCTTACTCCTCTCAATAATCTCCAGCATACGGGGCTTAAATTGATTCATCCGGGAAAAGCGCGGCTCCAAACCTCGCAAAATGAAATAAGTCCCCGCACAAAGCACAATGCCTCCCACCGCGGCATATAAATCTCCCCATTGGGCTCCCACCAGAACCCCTGCGAGCAGCCCTATGAGCGGGATGCCGTACATGATCAGGCTTGCTCTGACCATACTGCTTCCCCGCAGCTCGATAGATACCACATCCCCCACTTCGGCGCCGGCAGTATTGACGATCTCTATATCCGCTTCCTGCGAGCCCAGATGGAAACAGGCATTGCAATGGCCGCAGGCATCGCTACGCATAAAGCGCACCACCGCCGTTTTGCCCGAAAGGGATATCACCTTGCCCGTACGGCATAACTCTTCCATTCTTGCTCCACCCTTATGCGCTTATTCGTGCTGAATGCTCAAGCTCAACTCATCCAACTGCTGCTGGTCCACAATGTCCGGCGCGTTTGTCATGAGGCAGGAGGCCGTTTGCACCTTCGGGAAGGCGATAACATCCCGGATGCTTTGCGCCTTGGTTATCAGCATAACCAGCCGGTCCAAGCCGTATGCAAGGCCGCCATGGGGCGGCGTGCCATATTTGAACGCTTCCATAAGGAAACCGAAGCGCCGCCAGGCTTCTTCTTTTGTAAAGCCCAGGGTCTCAAACATTTTTTCCTGAAGCTGTGGCGAGTGGATACGAATCGATCCGCCGCCAATCTCATTGCCGTTCATAACCATATCGTACGCCTTGGCCCGTACCCTGGCTGGATCCGTATCCATATATTGGATATCCTCATCCATGGGGCTGGTGAAGGGGTGATGCATAGCCGTAAAGCGTTTCTCCTCCTCGTCGTACTCAAGAAGCGGGAAGTCCACCACCCACAGCAGATCGATCATCCCTTCCGGAATCAAGTTCAGCCGTTTGGCCACCTCCTGGCGCAAGGCCCCCAGAGAAGCATATACCACGCTGTTTTTTGCATCCGCCACGAAGAGCAGCAAGTCCCCCTGCTTCGCCCCAGCCTTTTGCTGGATGGCCGCAATCTGCTCTCCAGTCAGAAACTTGGCAAAGGTGCACTGAAGGCCGTCCGTCTTCAGCCCCATCCAGGCAAGGCCCTTCGCCCGGTAGATTTTTGCGAATTCGGAAAGCTCGTCCAACTTTTTGCGGGGGAACTGATCCGCCCCGCCCTTTACGTTGATGCAGCGCACACTGCCGCCTGCCTCCACCGCGCCGGAGAATACGCTGAAATCGCAGGCTTTCGCGATTTCGCTTACATCACAAAGCTCCATACCATAGCGGGTGTCCGGCTTATCCGATCCATATCGGTCCATGGCTTCCTGCCAGGAAAGGCGGGGAAGAGGAAGCTTCACATCATAATTGAGCGTCTCCTTCAGAAGCCGTGCGATAAAGCCTTCGTTGACTTCCAAAACATCATCCCGATCCACAAAGCTCATTTCCAAGTCGATCTGGGTGAACTCGGGCTGTCTATCCGCGCGCAGGTCTTCATCCCGGAAACAGCGGGCAATCTGCATATAGCGGTCGTAACCGGAAACCATGAGCAGCTGTTTAAACTGCTGCGGGCTTTGAGGCAGGGCATAGAATTTGCCCGGCTGAACCCGGCTGGGCACCAGATAGTCCCGGGCGCCTTCGGGGGTGGATTTGCAAAGAATGGGGGTTTCAATCTCCAGGAAACCCTTTTCCTCGAAATAAGCATGGGTAACTTGGGTGACTTTGTTGCGCATGATGAGGTTTTTCTGCATGCAGGGCCGGCGGAGATCAAGATAGCGGTATTTGAGGCGGACCTGTTCCGCGGCGTCCAAATCATCCTGCACGTAGATAGGCGGTGTTTCGGCGGCGCCCAGTATTTTGAGAGCCGTGGCCCGTACTTCGTATTGCCCCGTGGCCATATTCTTGTTCACCATGCCGGAAGCACGCTCACAAAGGACGCCCTTCACGGCCAGCACGTATTCGTTGCGGATGGTTTCCGCCAGCGTGAACACGTCCTTAGGAAGGGAGCTTTCATCGAAGGTAACCTGCATGACGCCGCTGCGATCCCTAAGCCCTATAAAGATGAGCGAGCCCAGATTACGCCAAGAATCGGCCCATCCCATCAAAAGCACTTCCGTGCCCACTTCCGCTTGGGCGGGCTCGGCGCAATAATGTGTGCGTTTCCAGCCTTGCAATAAGTCTGCCATTGTATTGCTCCTCGTTATTTATAAATTTAAATATTGTTGGTTCGCATGTCGTGTTTCGTTTCAGTTCTTGAGAGCCCCGGCCAATTCTTCCAAAGGAAGCAGCCGTTCTTCGCCGCTGGCCATGTCCTTGAGCTTAACGCAGCCTTTGGACAGCTCGTCATCCCCCAGGATGGCCACCTTTCGTGCACCCAGCTTGTCCGCATATTTGAACTGGGCTTTGAAACTGCGACCCACATGGTCGAACTCGGCCCGGATACCTTGTGCCCGAAGACCGTCCACCAAAGCGAAGCCCTGGGAGCGGGCAGCTTCGCCAAGGGCGGCGATGTATACATCCACGGATGGGGGCAGGGGAATCGCAGCCCCGGATAACTCCGCCACCAGCAGCAAGCGTTCCATTCCCATACCGAAACCCACGCCGGGAAGTTGGGGGCCGCCCAATTCGGCAATGAGTCCGTCGTAGCGGCCGCCGCCGCAAACCGTGCCCGTATAGCCTTGGCATTCGGCGATAATTTCAAACACGGTCTTCGTATAATAATCCAAGCCCCGCACAATATAGGGATCCACTTTGAATTGTACGCCCACGCCTGCAAGGCAACCTTGCAGTTGTGAAAAATGCTCCGCGCATTCTCCGCAAAGGCAGTCCAAAATAGTGGGTGCTCCCTGGCAAACAGCCCGGCAGCGTTCTTCCTTGCAATCCAGAATGCGCAGGGGGTTCTTTTCAAACCGGCTCTTGCACACATCGCACAGTTCCCCATACCGGCCCCGCAGATACGAACGCAGGGCGTCGTTATAGGCTGGACGGCAGTTGGGGCATCCGATGGAATTGATGTGAACGGAAATATGCCGCACCCCCACTTTCCCAAGAAGCGCCATGGCCAAGCGGATACATTCCGCGTCCGCGCTGGCGAGGGGGGCGCCATAAACCTCCACCCCGAATTGATGGTGCTCCCGAAGGCGGCCGGCCTGGGGCTTGTCATAGCGGAAAACGGGGCAGTTCAGGTAATACATCTTGGTAGGCTGCGCATCGTTGAAGAGGCCGTTTTCCAAAAACATACGTGCAGCGCCCGCCGTGCCCTCGGGTTTGAGGGTGATGGAGCGGCCGCCCCGGTCATCAAAGGTATACATCTCCTTCTGAACGATATCCGTCGTATCGCCTACGCCCCTTAAAAACAGCTCCGTATGCTCAATGACGGGGGTGCGAACCTCCCGGAATCCATATAATTGACATAACTCCCGGGCCAAGCCCTCGAGATATTGCCACTTATAACTCTCCTTGGGGATAACGTCCTTGGTGCCTTTTGGCGCTTGAATGGCCATGCTGCCTCCTGCTCTTTGGAATAAACGGATGCGGGATAGGCAAGCCATTTCCCGCGCCATTATTAATCAGTTTATTATACAGTCGGCTATGCAAAAAAGCAAACATTTGGCGGGAATTCGCTGGGAATTTCAGCCTTCCTATCGTCTATAATTTCATTCTCCTCCAGGCATACGCTTTGTTTTTGCGCATAGGCGTTCCCATGAGTCGTTCGAGTTGCAAGTTTCATCCATAATTATTGATGATGTGCATAAAGACCTTCCTTGGCGTGCATAAAGACATTATATCGTAGCATATGCCAGTTGCCTTGCAATCTGAAAATCAGGGGCGTATAATGTGGTACGTATACGCAATATGCAACGCAATCAATAATACTGTATGCAAGGACCGATCTGCTATGGCCCGGCCGTGTTTTTCACGGTGTTGGGCCATCTTGCATTCGGTCGTAAGATAAGGAGGCAAGCAGCTTATGTTGGCATTATTCTGGGGTGTGGCTTGGGGCGCAGGCGCTTTTTTCTGTCTACGCGCCGCCTGTTTCCGCATGTTGCGGGGCCTTCCCGGCGCGGTTCTTCTCATGGCCGCCAATCTGGCGCTTATCGGCGCCTGTCTTGGGGCGTGCGCCCTGCTCTTCCCCCATCATTTAGCCTGGGCGGGCAGCGGCCTGGCTGGGGCGCTTATTTTAGGAGCGGCGCTTCAGTCCATAGGGAGGCTCCCCGCTTCCGGCGAAAAGGAGGGAACGCATGAGTAAAACGATTCTTCACACCAAGGGCGCCAAGAAATTTGGTAAGGTTCTTCTCGTTCTGGCGCTGTGGCTGCTAAGCGTGCAGCTTGTGGGCCTTTTGCCGGGGGCTGGCGGAAACGAAGGGTTTTCCGTCGAAATATCGCCGGAGCGTATGAACCTTTTCGGGTATAGTATCAGTTCCACGGTCATCGTAACCTGGCTTGCCATGGCCCTTGTTCTGGTGCTGGCGGTGCTGGCGCGTCTGCTGGTAATCCCCAAAATGCAGGATGTGCCCCATGGCATACAAACCATTCTTGAGGTGGCCGTGGAGGGCGTGGGCGATTATGCAAATTCCATCGTGGGCAAAAAGATCAGCCGGAGCATCAGCCCCTATCTCTTTAGCCTATCGGCCCTGATGGTGGCTTGCGCGGCGGTGGAATTGCTGGGCCTTCGGGCTCCCACGGCGGATATCACCATGACGTTCGCCATGGCGCTCTGCACCTTTTTGGCCTTTAATTATTACGGCATTAAGGAAAAGGGCTTGGGAGGACGCGTGCGGGCGCTTGCCTCCCCCACGCCGTTGGTATTCCCCATCCGCATCGTCTGCGACCTAGCTGTTCCCGTATCCATGGCCTGCCGTCTCTTCGGCAATATGCTGGGCGGCATGGTGGTGATGGATCTGCTCTATTCGGGCCTGGGCAACGCTGCCTTGGGCATTTCCGGCGTGGTAGGCTTATATTTCAACGCCTTTCACCCCTTAATTCAGACTTTCATCTTCGTTACGCTGACCTTGAGCTTTATTAGCGAGGCGGCGGGCGAAGCGGAATGACCGCTTTTAACATATAGAAGAATTTATAATAATTTGGAGGTGTTCTACTATGACCAATCTTCCTATCGGCGTGGCTCTTTGCCTGCTTTCCTGCGCTGCCGCCGCCCTTTCCATGGGCTTTGCAACATCCAAGGCTGTGGATGCCGTAGCCCGGCAGCCCGAAGCCTCCGGAAAGATTAATTCCGTTCTCATCATGGGCTTGGCCCTTACCGAATCCACCGCAATTTACGGCTTCGTTACCGGGCTGATCATGATGTTCACCTTGGCGTAAGAGCGGAGGTTGACGATGCAGCTAAATGTTTCAGACATTATTTTGCACCTGGTAAATATTGTGGTTCTCTATCTTTTGCTGCGGCTTCTCATTTATAAGCCCGTGCGCAAATTTATGGATAACCGGGCCGCCAGAGTGCAGGCGCAGATGGACGAGGCCACCCGCATCAACGAAGAAGCCCATCAAAAGCAAGCGGAGTATGAGCAGCGGCTCGCTGCCATGGAAGAAGAGGCCAGCAATAAGATGCAGGAGGCCAACCGTGCCGCCAGCGAAGCGGCCGCAGCCATTACCGCACAAGCCCAAGAAGAAGCAAAGACCATCCTGGAGCAGGCGCAGACCGAGGCCGACCAGCAGCGCGAGACAATTCAGCGGCAAGTGCGGCCGCAAATCGTCGACATATCCGTGGATATTGCCGAAAAGCTTTTGGGCCGTGAGGTGAGCCGAGAGGATAACCGCGCCTTGATCGACAGCTTCTTCCAGTCCCAGGAAAAGGTGGGATGAGCCATGCGGTATGGAAAGCTCTCAATTGCCGGTCCCATGGAAAATGGGGATATCCTGGCTCTGCAAAATGGATTTAGCCGTCTTATAGGCGAGCCGGTGGATTTTGAGGTAAGCCGGGAGGAATCCCTTATCGGCGGTTTTATCGCCTACATGGACGGCCGCGTATACGACATGAGCCTGCGCACGCAGCTCAAGAGCCTGCGCAAGCATCTTCAGGAAGGGTAAATGCCATGGAAACCCTACAAACTATAAGCGAACACATAGCCGGCCGAATCGGCGGCTTTTCCCAGGGCCCTACCATCTATCCCTACGGTGTTGTGCAAAGCTGCGCCGACGGTATCGTGCAGATCGACGGGCTCCGTAACATTCAATACGGCGAACTGCTCTCCTTTGATGGCGGCGCCTTTGGCATGGCCATGGAGCTGAGTAGTGCCCGGGTAGGCGCCGTACTTCTTTCGGATGACGAATCCATTGTTTCGGGCTGCATCGTCCGGGGCACGGGCCATATCGCCGATGTGGCGGTGGGCAATTCCTTGCTGGGACGGGTCGTGGACCCCATTGGCCGCCCCATAGACGGGAAGCCCCTGAAGCCGGGTGGATTCCGGCCCATCGAGTGCCCGGCTCCGGCTATATTGGACCGGGCCGGCGTCAAGGAACCCCTGCAAACCGGCATTCTGTCCATCGATAGCATGATTCCCATCGGCAAGGGCCAACGGGAGCTCATCATTGGAGACAGGCAAACGGGAAAGACCACCATCGCCCTTTCCGCCATGCGCAACCAAAGCCGCCAGGGTGTAATTTGCATCTATTGCGCCATCGGCCAAAAGGCTTCCACCGTAGCCCGCCTCGTGCACACCCTTTCCCAGGATGGGGCCATGTCCAACTGCATCGTGGTTAGCGCCACGGCCTCCACCGGGGCTTCTATGCAATACATCGCCCCCTATGCTGCCTGCTCCATCGGAGAAAGCTTTATGCTTCAGGGGCGGGACGTCTTGGTGGTCTATGATGATTTAAGCAAGCACGCCGCCAGTTACCGGGCCATGTCCCTGCTGCTTCACAGGCCGCCGGGACGGGAAGCCTACCCCGGAGACGTATTCTATCTCCACAGCCGCCTTTTGGAACGGGCGGCAAAGCTTAGCCCCGAAAAAGGCGGCGGCTCCATGACGGCCCTGCCCATTGTGGAAACCATGGCCGGCGATATTTCCGCTTATATCCCTACCAACGTCATTTCCATCACGGATGGGCAGATTTATCTGGAGAGCGAGTTCTTCAACGCGGGTGTGCGCCCAGCGGTGAATGTTGGGCTTTCCGTATCCCGTGTGGGCCGCTCCGCCCAACCCGCCGCCATCCGCAAGGTCAGCGGCCAACTGCGCCTGGAGCTGGCGCAATATAGGGAAATGGCCGTATTCGCCCAGTTTGGCTCGGATATTGACGCCGCCACCAAGGAGCAGCTTTCCAGGGGCGAACGGCTGACGGAGCTGCTTAAGCAGGATCAAAATACCATCTTCAGTTTAAGCGAGCAGACCGTGCTTCTTCTGGCTTTTAATCAGAACGTGTTTTCTAAGGTGGCGCCCCATGAAATTGTGGCGGCGCGGGAAGCCCTTCTCACCTTGCTGCGTAGCCGCTATAGCCATGTGCTTCGTTCCATTGATGATGCGGGGGATTTGCGGGAAAACGACAAGGCATCCCTGGAACAGGCCTTCCAGTCTTTTTTAAAGAGCCGCACGGAGGCGTGAGGAGCTATGCAGAACCTCAATGAAATCCGCCAGCATATTCGGGCCGTCGAACAGACTCGCAAGCTGACCAACGCCATGTACCTGGTGGCCTCCTCCCGCATGAAACGCGCCCTGCCCCATGTGGAATACGACCGGATGTACTTCCAAAAAGTGCAGGCTGCCATGCAGGAAATTTTGCGCTGCGGCGGCCGCATTCACCACCCTTATCTGGAGGACCGTGGGGATGCTCGGTGTTTCTATATTATTGTGGCGGGAGATAAGGGTATGGCCGGGGATTATAACGCCACCGTGCTAAACCTTGCCTGGGGGCATATACAGGCACATCCCAATTCCCATATTGCAACGGTTGGCGTGATGGCTTCCCGCTTCTTCCGGGAGCGGGGCGTGGTGCCCGAGAGCGAGGTGTTCGGCCTCCCCCAGGATCCTTCCTTGGAAAATGCCCGCCGTTTAACCGCTGCCGTCAAGGATCTTTTCGACAGCGGCGCAGTGGACCGGGTGTATTTGGTCTATACCGCCTTTTATTCCACCGTGCGGACCCGCCCCATTGTCCGCCAGATTTTACCCCTTCTCCTTTCCGATCCTCAAACATGCGAGGGCGATCCGGAAGGAGGGCCCATGCTTTACCATCCATCCCCCAAAGCGGTTTTTGACCGCCTCGTGCCGGAATATATGGTGAGCGTGCTCTTTGCGTCGCTGGTGCAATCCTATGCCAGCGAACATTGCGCCCGCATGAATGCGATGCGCGGCGCTACGGATAGCGCGGACGGCATGCTAAAAAAGCTGCGGCAACAATACAACATGGCCCGCCAGGCCGCCATCACCCGGGAGATCACGGAAATCTCAGGGGCAGCCCAGGCGTTGCGCCTCCCGGAGGATTGATATGCAAACTGGAACCATTAGCCGAATTAGCGGCCCCGTGATCGACGTAACTTTTCCCGATCACGAACCAGCCACAAACGGCCTGCTTCAAACCAAAAACGGCGTACATTTGGAGGTGGCCGCCCACCTGCGGCAGGGTGAGGTGCGCTGCATTGCCCTAGAGGCGACGGACGGCCTTTATTGCGGCATGTCCATCACGGATACGGGCCATGGCATCGAAGTCCCCGTGGGGACGCAAGTCCTGGGCCGGGTTGTGAACGTGATGGGCGCGCCCATCGATGGCATGGGCCCCATCGAAGGCGAACGCCGCAGCATCCACCGCCCCGCTCCCGGTTTTACGGAACAGGACCCCGTAACGGAAATGTTCGAAACGGGCATCAAGGTGATCGACCTACTGGCCCCCTACCCAAAGGGAGGTAAAATCGGCCTCTTCGGCGGCGCGGGCGTGGGCAAGACGGTGCTCATTATGGAGCTTATCCACAACATCGCCACAGAGCATGGCGGCTATTCGGTTTTTACCGGCGTGGGTGAGCGCAGCCGGGAAGGCTGCGACCTGATTAACGATATGCGGGATAGCGGGGTTATCACAAAAACCGCCCTGGCCTTCGGGCAAATGAACGAACCGCCGGGAAGCCGTATGCGGGTGGCCCTTACCGGATTGACGATGGCCGAATACCTGCGGGATGCGGATGACCGGGACGTGCTGCTGTTTATCGATAACATCTACCGGTACGTGCAGGCGGGCAACGAGGTCTCCGCCATGATGGGCCGCATGCCCTCCGCGGTGGGCTACCAGCCCACCCTGGCCACGGAATTGGGCGA
This sequence comes from Candidatus Pelethousia sp., assembly GCA_034933245.1. Lineage (GTDB taxonomy): Bacteria > Bacillota > Clostridia > Christensenellales > CAG-138 > Pelethousia. Next base: position 7,636 of record JAYFNX010000025.1, on the reverse strand, counting down.
ATTGCAGGAGCGCATCACCTCCACACGCAACGGTTCCATCACCTCCGTGCAAGCCATCTACGTTCCTGCAGACGACCTGACGGACCCGGCCCCGGCCGCTATTTTCTCCCACTTGGACGCCACCACCGTGCTCTCCCGGCAGGTATCTGAAATGGGCATCTATCCCGCCGTAAGTCCTTTGGAGTCGGGCAGCCGGATTCTAGATCCCACCGTTATAGGCACCGAGCATTATAACGCAGCCAGGCGGGTGCAGCAAACCCTCCAGCGTTATAACGAGCTCAAGGATATCATCGCGATACTGGGCATGGAGGAGCTTTCCGCCGAGGACCGGACCTGTGTGCACCGTGCCCGGCGGCTGCAAAAATTCCTTTCCCAGCCCCTCCATGTGGCGGAAGCATTCACGGGCATGCCCGGCCGTTTTGTGACCCTGCAGGCCAGTATCCAGAGCTTTAACGCCATTCTGGAAGGCCAAGGGGATGATCTTCCGGAAAACGCCTTCTTCATGGTGGGCGATTTGGACGAGGCACGAAGCAAAGCCAAGGGAATGGCCTCCCAGGAGGCCCAGGCATGAGTGCCACATTCCCATTGGAAATCTTAACCCCGGAGCACCAGTTTTTTACCGGGGAAGTAGAAGCCCTCACCGTTACCAGCGTTGATGGAGAGCTGACGGTGCTCAAGGGCCACGCTCCCATCACCGCTCCCCTGGCCGTGGGCAAAATCAAGATTAAACAGGCAAACCAATGGCGCGAGGCTTTCCAATCCGAGGGGTTTTTGGAAGCGGGGCCTTGGGGCGCCAAGCTTTTTGTACAGGCATGCGAATGGCCGGAAAACATTGACACCCGCCGGGCGGAAGCTGCGCGCAAGCGGGCTGAGGAGCGTTTGCGCCAGAAGCGAAGCATGCAGGAATACAGATCTTCCCAGATCGCTCTCTCCAGGGCCATGGCTAGGCTCCGCATGAGCAGCCGGCAAGGCCATGGAATGTAATCGGTTGCATGGGCGCTTTTTGGCAAATGCATCCCTTGTGAACTCAATAAACCATGCTAGATAAAACGGCCCGGCGCAATCGAAAAGCGCCGGGCCGTTTTTTGATTCGGCTTTTTTAAGTAGTTCCCCTCCTGTTGGCGAGACAAAAGCCATACGATGGCCCTGCGTTTGAAGACGCGGGCATATCCAAACCCTAATGCAGGCCGAACAGGATCCTCTTTTCCCTATCCACCGTATGGATCTTGGCGATGTAGGTTTCAACATCCTTTGGGTTGGGAATGCGTTCCACCCGGTGTTCTCCACCGAAGATACGCTTGCTCATCGCGCCCGCGCCATGGGCCAGGATGGAGGTGGTCTCTTCCATCATATCCACATTATACAAGCAGATCTTGTCCGGCCTGGCATAGCCTACATTTTCCAAATTGCCGCGCATGTACTTCTGCCGGTACATGTAATACGGCACAAGGCCCATGCGCGCCGCGCTCCGGCGGCCCATCGCCACCATTTCCTCGGCTTCCTCCGCATCGGCCAAAGGGAACTCCTCCAGCCGCTCCTTAAGCTTGGAGGATCGCTTAATGGCCAGGGTATGAACCGTCAGATTTTCGGGGGCCAGCTTTTCAATTTCAGCCAAGGTTTGCGCCATGTCCCCCGCCCCCTCCCCGGGCAACCCGGCGATCACATCCATATTGATGCTTTCAAAGCCTATTTCCCGGGCTATCCGATAGCACGCCCGGATATCCTCCGGCGTGTGGGAACGTCCAATGCGCAGGAGGGTGTCCGCATTCATGGTTTGGGGATTGATGGAGATGCGGCCTGTCCCAAGCGCCTTAAGGAGCAGCAGCTTTTCCCGGGTAATCGTGTCCGGTCGGCCCGCCTCCACGGTAAGCTCCATCCCAAAGCCACCGTAAGCTTCTAGTACAAAATTCATCAGGTCGGCCAGCTCATCCCGTGTAAGAACGGTGGGCGTCCCGCCGCCCACATAGAGTGCCCGCAGCCTATAGCCTGCCTCCCGCATGAGGGAAGCGCCCAACCGGATATCCTCCTTCAGGGCAGCCAGGTACCCGTCCATATCCGTTTTTGGTCCCCGGACCTGGCTTAAAAAAGAACAATACAGGCACCGGGAGGCACAGAAGGGAATGCCAATATATACATCCAAATCCCGCGCGGTCTGGCTTTGAAATACCCGCCCCTGCACGGCGTTGGTCTCGGCACATAGGCGCAGTTTGTCCAGGGATACGTTGAACTCCTCCAGCATGATGCGCCTGGCCTTCTCCGCCCCTTCTCCTTCCACCAGTTCCCGCAAAAGTCTGGTTGGGCGGATCCCCGTGAGGGATCCCCATGGCAGAAGGGCTTCGGGGCAAAGCGGGCGCAATGCCCGAAAGACCGCGATCTTCACGCACCGCTTTTCATAGCGTTTTTGCATGACCGGCCCGCCCTCTACGGCCGGATGATCATAGCGGTATGTGGCTGTGCGGGGGACGACGCCTTCGAATAAGGTAACAGCAGCCATCGCCTGCCATTGGGACCCGGATGTGTCCAATGTGACCTTCACCAGGGCATCCCCGGGTGCGAAGTCCTTTTTCTGTCCCATTTCAAGAGGCTCGATTTCCACCGCATGGAAAAAAAGCCGAATTTCTTCGGCGATATCGTTAAAATAACCGGGTCTGTTTGTGCAAAGGCTCACCATAGCTCCGGGCTCCTTTGCAGATAAGGGTTATATTTGCGCTCATATTCCAACGTAGTAGCGGCTTCATGGCCGGGCAGGACTTTATAGTCTCCTTCCAGGGAAAATAGCCTGTCCCGAACGGAATCGTAGAGCTGCTGTGCGCTTCCGCCAAAAAGGTCGCACCTGCCTACGTTTTCACAAAAAAGGGTATCGCCGCTGAAGATGGTTTTTGCTTCCTCGCACACATAGCACAGGCCGCCGGGACTATGCCCGGGCGTGGCGATCACCTGCAAAGAAATCCCCGCCGGGGTGATCTCCTCGCCACCCTCCAGGGTAACATCCGCCCGGCATGGTTCTACGGGGTATATGCCCACATGCTGAAGATTGTATGTTTCATCATAAAGGCCGGCCGCATCCGCCTTGCCGATGTATACCTTTGCGCCCTGCCGCTGCAGCTCCGCCACGCCCAGGATATGGTCGAAATGGCAATGGGTAAGCAACACGGCCGTGCAGCGGAGGCCCTTTTCGTTTAAGTATGGGAGCACGTGCCGATTGGCGTCCGCCGGGTCCACAATGAAGCATTCGCCCGGCAAACCGCCTGAAACAATATAGGTATTCACCCGCAACGGGCCTGTATGCATAGTTTCGATCGCGATGGACATTCCCATTTCCTTTCCTTAAAAGAGCTTTTTGCTTTCCAGCAGAATGGTTACCGGCCCGTCGTTTATCAGCTCCACCTGCATTTCCGCCCCGAAGCGCCCGGTTTCCACCGGAACCTTCCGGCGGAGTCGTTCCACCATCTCCTCGTATAGAGGAATGGCCGTTTCAGGCCGGGCGGCCTTAATAAAGCTGGGGCGGCGCCCGTGGCGGGCATCCCCATAGAGCGTAAATTGGGAAATGAGCAGCACTTTCCCGCCCGTTTGAAGGATATCCAGATTCATCTTTCCTGCCGCATCCTCAAAAACGCGGAGTCCCAGGATTTTATCGCAAATGTAGGCCAGATCCTCCGGCCCGTCCGTATCTTCTACTCCCAGGAGCACCAGAAAACCGGGGCCTATTTTGCCGCAGACCTCGCTGGAGATGGTTACGCTTGCGCGGGATACCCGCTGTACGACCGCCCGCATGGCTATACGTTAATGCGATAAGCGCGGGTAACGCCCCGGATCTTTCGCATGCTCTTGATTATGTTATCCTGCTGGCCCGCGCTGACCACGTCGAAAGTAAGCAGCGTCCAAACGATATCGTTGTTTTTATCCGTCTTGGCATTCATCGTGATGATGGAAATATTCATGCTTGCCAATACCTGGGAGATATCCATCAAAAGGCCGGTTCGCTCGTTTGCCTCCACCTGGATGGTTGCGGTATACGAACTCTTGGCATCCATGGCCCATCGAGCGTCTACGATGCGCTCGGTGTCCAGCATGAGGTCGTCAATATTGGGGCAATCCTTGCGATGGATGGATACGCCCCGGCCCCGTGTAATGTAGCCGATAATGTCATCACCGGGCAGCGGGCTGCAGCAGCGGGCAAAGCGCACCGCCATATCCGCATTTCCTTCGATGATAACGCCGGCGGAGCTCGGTCCGCGCTTTTCCACCCCCCGCTGCTCGGCCCCGCCTGCTTCCAAGCTCTCCATCTTTTCCTGCAGGTCCGCCTCCCTGCGTGCCCGGCGCACCTGCTCCAGCAGTTTGTGCAGCACTTGGGCGGTGGTTACGCCGCCATACCCCACGGCTGCGTAAACATCCTCGGGATCGGACATATTAAAGCGCTTGAGCAGCTCCGCAAAATAGTCGTTTTTCGTGGCTTCGGCAAAAGTATAGCCCTGCCGTTTGAGGGATTCCGCCAGCATTTCCTTGCCGCGCTGGATATTTTCCGCCCGGTTGGCCTTTTTAAACCATTGCCGGATCTTTGCTTTCGCTTGCTGGGTCTTAACGATTTTCAGCCAATCCCGGCTGGGCGAAGCGTTGGGTGAGGTGATAATCTCCACCACATCGTTATTCTTGAGCTTATAATCCAGCCGCACAATGGCGCCGTTTACTTTTGCATGCTGCGTTTGGCTGCCAACGTTCGTATGGATACGATAGGCAAAGTCCAGAGGCGTGCTCCCCGTAACCAGATCGATAATCCTGCCCTGGGGCGTAAGCACATAAACATAGTCGCTGAAAAAGTCCTTGCGGATATTCTCTACAAATTCCTTGGTGGTGTCGCTATAGTTCTCCATCTCCAGGGCTTCACGCAACCAAGCGAGCTTATTATCCAAATCATCCTGCGAGGCGCGGCCTTCTTTATACATCCAGTGGGCCGCGATGCCATATTCAGCCGCCCGGTGCATTTCATGGGTTCGGATCTGCACTTCAAAGGGCATGCCGCTGCCGTCCCCTGAAAAGAGCGTGGTATGGATCGAGCGATACATATTGGTTTTTGGCATCGCAATATAATCCTTAAACCGGCCGGGAATCGGCCGCCAAAGGTTATGAATAAGCCCCAGGGCCGCATAGCAGTCGTTCACCGTGTTTACCACAACCCGCACGGCAATAAGGTCGTAGATCTCCTCCAGGGTCTTATTTTGCTTAACCAGCTTTTTATAAATACTATATAGATGCTTTGGCCGGCCATTGACGACAGCATCAATACCCGCAGCTTTCAGATGCTCCGAAATGGTGGAAATAACCGTGTTGAGTGTGCGCATATGCTCGGCCTGTTGCGGCGCAATGGCGTTTATGAGCTTTTTGTACTCCTCGGGCCAGATATATAAGAAGCACAAATCTTCCAGCTCGCACTTGATGGCGCCCATTCCGAAGCGGTGCGCCAAAGGGGCGTATACCTCCAACGTCTCCTTTGCCTTGCGAATTCGCTTTTCCTCACAGCAATATTCCAGCGTGCGCATGTTATGCAGCCGGTCCGTGAGTTTGATGATTACGACCCGCACATCCTTGGCAATGGCTAAGAACATCTTGCGCAGGTTTTCCGCCTGGGCCTCCTCCTGGGTGACAAACTCGCTCTTGCCGGTTTTGGTCAGCTTCGTGACGCCATCCACCATTTCCGCGATATCCGTCCCAAACAGGGCCGTAAGCTTCTGCACGTCAAAGTCCTTGCCGTCATCTTCGATCACGTCGTGCAGCAATCCCGCTATAATCGTATGGCTATCCATACCCATCTCCGAAAGCATGATAGCCACTTGTTCGGGATGAATATAATAAGCTTCCCCGCTCTCCCGCTTCTGCCCGGCATGGGCAGATTTGGCGATGGTAATGGCTTTTTGAAGCAACTCCATCTCGCTGGGCGTGAACTTTTTTGCGCAGGCCGCTACCAACGCATCCGAAGATCCGCTGCTTGGCGCGGTATCGGGAAGGGTTGCCGGCATACCTACAAGCTCGCTCTTCTCTTTTCCGGTGGACGCAGACCCGTCCTTATTCAACTGCTCCATATGCTCACCTTCCTTTCTGCACAACAGGGCATGCGATCTAAAAAATAGGAGAGATCAACGGCCCACCGTTGATCTCTCCGCTTGGAAGCTTCAATAACAAACGGCGGCGCCCACGTCGTAGCCCGCCAGCAGGGCTCGGCCACCCAAATCTGAAAGTTCGATGGCAAAGCGTGCTGCCACCACTTGGCCGCCTGCCTGCTCGACGAGGCGAATCGTTGCCAATGCCGTGCCGCCCGTGGCCAGAAGGTCATCCACCACCAGAACCCGCTGGCCAGGCAGGATGGAATCGGTATGGATCTCTAGGGCGTCTACCCCGTATTCCAGTTCGTATTCGTAGCGAATAGTTTTGCAGGGAAGCTTGCCGGGCTTCCGTGCCAGGATAAAGCCGGCCCCCAAGGCATAGGCCAAGGCGGAGCCAAGCACAAAGCCGCGGGCCTCAGGGCCCACCACCAAATCGATCTCCCGGCCGTCCAAGCTCTCTACAATGCCGTCTATGAGCTGCCGATAAGCCTGGGGATGCTTAAACAAGGTGGTTACATCCCGGAAGATGATACCTGCCTTGGGGAAATCCGGTATGGTACGAATGCTGTCCTTGAGATCCATGGTTCGTTTTCCTGCTTTCTAGTGTGATAAAGCGGCAATGGCCGCATAAAGTTTGCTTTGCGTCAAATCTCGTGGCACGGGGTTTGCCACGGGCCTAATGCCTTTATTTTCCTCCAAAAAGCCCAGCTCCGCCATGATTTCCAGAGCGATCCGGGCCATATAGAGAGGCTTTCCCGTTGCAGTGCTCAGGTGATCCACAAGCTCCGCCCTGTTAAAAAACCGGCGCTGGGCCTGCAACAAAGCCCGATAGAACAGCGCCATATCCTCCCGGTCAAACCGCAGGGGAGGCATCGGCTCCGTCTTTCCCATTAAAATCTCCGCCATCGGCGCGAGTTCCCGCAGGCGGGCAGCTACGCCCTCCGAAGCCCCGTCGTAGCAAACCACGGTTCGGTATCGGGTTATGGAAAGCCGATCCAAAACCGGCGCCAAAACCGCCGTACCATAAGCACAAGGGCCCGGGGCATTTTGGTGGAATGCAACATCCGCCCAGTCAAATAGGCGTTCCGTTTCCATTAAGGCCAGCAGCCTCTCGGCCCCACCCAAGGTAAAGCAAAGGGCAAGGATCCCATTCCCGCCCCGCCATAGATCCGCCAGGCGTTTTTCCAAGCCCGTATCCTCGCGCAAGGCACATCCACTATTATACAGAATGTTGTGGGAAAATGCATCAATAAATTTATCCGACCTTTTGGAAAGAAAAGCCGGTGCTTCCTTAATGGCCGTGCCCCGGAAGGCTTCCACCCGAAGCTGCACTTGCCTAAGGCCATTCCATTCGTTCAGGGAAGGCGTATAAATGATATCGCAACGCTCTTTATCAAGCAATTCCTGCAAGCGGTACCCCGCGCCCCATGCAACAAGCTCTCCATAATGATTGTTCTGCACGGCGGTAGCCTTTAGATGGGCTCCCTGCCCGCCTATGCGCCGCACGTTCCGAAGAAGCACGCCGTCCGTACGGAAAG
>JAYFNX010000024.1:0-6387 GCA_034933245.1 Candidatus Pelethousia sp. | reverse complement strand
CGGCAATTCATAATACTGCTGATTGTTCTCACTGTAGTCTTTGCTATATCGGATATGTCTGCTGCGTCAGTCAGATGGCTCGTGAGCTGATAAAGAGCACTGGCTTCCGATTCTTTTTCCTGTGCCTCAAAAGCCTTCTGTTTCACTTTTGTGGTTAATGCGCTCGTAATTACGGATGTAAGCGTCATGATTGTGAAGGTAATAAAATAGGTTGGATCGTTGACCGAAAGTGTAAAGTGTGGCTCTGTGAAGAAATAATTAAATGCGCATGTAGCTAGAACGGCCGCTGCGATGCCATACATATATCCTTTTGTAAACCGAGCCGTGAGCACCACGGACAAGATATATACCACAACGATATTCGTTTCGGGGAAACTCCAATAGCGAAAAAGCCACCCAATGCCCGTAGCCAGGGAAACGCCAATAAGCAGAATCAGCGTGTACCGGATTATTTTTGTTCGTTCATTTCCTTGGTTCTTTGCCACCTTGCCCGCCTCCCCCCAGCGTTCGTTCGTTTATCGGCTTTTCGTATCCTTTTGGATAGCCCAAACTCTGCAAAATCAAACGGCCCCCTCAACGCGGCTCTCTTCACACAATTTCTGTCTACGGCGTTCCAAAGCGCCCACTTGAGAGCGGTTTTTTGAACGGAAACATAATACATGATTCCTATCCTCTCGCAAATGTGCGTCGAACTATTATAATACGTTAAATCGAATAATGGAATGCCAGCGGTAAGTCAGGCAGAAATTATATCGGATGTATGGAAGCGCCCACAAGAAACGGACTCCGCCTTGCTCATTTTAAGGTGGATTCAGCCACTGTATTGCCCTTTCGTGCTCGGCGAACGGCTGGCCCGAAAGCTGTCAACCAGTTCACCACGCAGCGAATGGTCGAATTCCCTGTTGCGATCCCTATGGAACCTGCGTGTATTGGAGAAGGATGCCCATTTTTTTCACGCGGACGACATACGTCCAATTACTGATACCGCACACGCCCGGCGGTTGCCCATTGAATTATCTCGCAAAAAGATTAGGAATTGCAGTCTTCCTGTTATTGGGTGAATATGCGCGGTACTTCTATGCGCATAACCTAGGTAATCTCGCCCCTGGGTTTTCCGTGATTGAACATTTTTACTTTGCTTTCTTCCTTTTGGCATACCATTAACTGTATCGGCTCGGCCACGGCGCTCAATTTATAAGGGTCCTCAGCCCTTTCTTAGCGATAGATCTGCGCCCAAGCCCTTGCTCGATCTTATCCCTTGTTTCGAATTATTGCTCCGTTTCGTTGTAGCGCAGATGGTTGCTACGTATATGGGAAGCTGTGTACGCCGGGGAAATTGATACCATCGGCACAGATCACTGTTCCTTCTCTTTAGCGGAGAAATTGAAGCATGCGGATGACTTTTCGCTAGTGCCCAACGGCTGCGCAGGCATTCAGCACCGGGGGCAACTGCTCTACACCTACGGCGTTCGGGCGGGACGAATCACGATCGAGCAGATGGTGGCCCTGCTTTCTACCAACGTTGCAGCGCTTTTTGGTGTGGAGGGCCGGGGCGCCGTTCGGGAGGGCAATTTTTCGGATCTTGTGATATGGGACCCCCATGCCCAAGGCATCATCACAGACACCAATCACAGTATGGACTGCGATATTTCCATCTATGCCATGTTTAACGTGGTGGGCGCCGCTCGGGACGTGCTGGTCAACGGCATTCCCGTGGTGCGGCAGGGTGTCTTGGCACAGGAGGGCATTGGCCAATACCTTCCCTGCATAAAGAGCGCCCGGTATCGGAAGGCCTGAACGAACAACCATTAAGAAAGGGCGAGCTTCCCAAACGGGAAGTCCGCCCTTTTGCTTTAAAAAATCCCCTTGCGATCCCTTTTAACCGCCAGCGTATACCTGGATATTCAGGGCTGCGAGATCCATGCCGGTTCATGATAACGATTAGCTGCCGTTTCTGCATGCCTGGCACTCTTCTCTAATAGCAAGAAACCGCGTATGCTTATGATGAAGGAATAGGCGTCAAGCAGACTGGCGCGTATTTAAATGCCTTTCAATTTGAGGCAATCTATCCGGAGGAGTCTTGAGGGGTTTGCAATATCTATCGGCACTTAAAGGCAGAATTGGCATGTTGGCGATGGATATCCGGGAATATAAGCACACCAGGCAATTGAATGAATGGATGCAGATGGTGAGAGAATGACAGCAGCGGCCATTTGAGAGTTCGTACGCAATCAAATTTCTGTACATGGAAGGCAAACGTAACGTCCCGGGCATGTGGGTTTGAGAAAACGTACGGGCCAATCTCCGGACCGGAATTCTGACCGGCATACGGAACCGCGGCATGGGAGTCATCCTGATCGCCTGGATAGATGGGCTGAGCGGCTTCACCAATGCCATTGAAGCTGTCTATCCGAACGTGAAGGCCCAGCAAATGTATTGCCCATCAGATTCGGGACACTACCAGGTTTGTTTCGTGCAAGGATATCAAAGCGCTCATGAAGGATCTGAAGCGCATATATGCCGCTATCGATAAAATAACTGCTTTTGAAGCGGAACTTTTTTTGTTGTTTTACGCAAAAATTGTGCAGCTTTCTGCAGATGCCAAAGCCGTCGAAAAGAATTCTCAGTATGTTGCATCACTAAATTACATTTTAAGGAACAAAGATCCCCAAAAAGATCACGCAGTCGGCATTTTGCTTTTGCGTAAAGGGGCCGCCCAGCCCCGCCGGATTTCGGCATGAATGCGGCCATGAGGCGGCTTTCCGCCATCTGCTGCCGAGCCCACTTGGCTATTCATCGGCAAAACGATAGCCCACGCCTACCTCCGTTAAAATGAAGCGCGGATGGGCTGTATCTTTTTCCAACTTTCGGCGTAGGTTCGCCATGAAGACGCGCACGCTTTTACTATCCCTGCCCTCATATCCCCAAATTTGCTTTATGATGTAATTGTGCGTTAAGACTTTTCCTTTGTTTGCTATGAGTAGCAGAAGCGTTTTATATTCCGTGGGCGTAAGGTGGATTTCTGTATCATCCACAAAAACCCGGTGTTTCTCATAATCCACGCTAAGCCAGTCGCACGAGAATTTCGTTTCGCCAGTTATGGCCCCCACCTTTTGTATGGAACGCTCCGCCACGCGGATACGAGCCATGAGTTCGCCCATATGGAAGGGTTTCGTAATGTAATCGTTAGCGCCAATATCAAGCGCGGTTATTTTTTCCTTTTCCTGCCCGCGCGCTGATACGACGAGGACGGGTATGTCGGAAAACGCCCGCAGTTCCCGCAGCATCTCAATTCCGTCACGGTCCGGCAGGCCGAGATCCAGTAAAACGATATCCGGCCGATGAGAGGAAATCAGGAACATCCCCTCGTCCGCCGTTTCTGCCACAAGCACACTATATCCCTCTTTGGTCAGCGATATATCGATAAAATGGGAAATATATTTATCGTCCTCCACGATAAGGATCGTTCGTTTCTCATTCATTCGCTTTCCTCCATAGGCAATGTAAAGATAAACACCGACCCGCTGGGAACGTTATCCTCCACATGGATTTTCCCTCCATGCGCTTCCACAATAGCCTTACAAATTGCCAGGCCCAGCCCCAGGCCGCGTCTCCCATCCACAACTCCCTTGTCCTGGGTTACAAAGCTTTCGAAGAGTCGGCCGCGAATCTCTTCCGGAACGCCGTTCCCCGTATCGGCCACCGATACCTTCATCTGGCCGCCTTCCGTTTCCACCGCAAGGGTTATTTCGCTCTTCTGTGGCGCATGGCGCACCGCATTCTCTAAAAGGTTAATAATAACCTGGGAGATCAATTTTCCATCCATGGGCACGGCAATCACTTCATCCGGCAGCTTAACACGAAAGCGCCTGTCTCCAAACAGCCGCTCCGTATGCTTTACGGCCTCCCCGATCACATCGTCCACCACCTCGTCCTGCTTATGCAGAACGATCTTGCGCTCGCTGATGCGCGTCATATTGAGGATGTTTTCCACAAGGTCCGTAAGCCATATGATTTCTTCACTCAGGTCGCCGGCAAGCTTTTTGCGTTCGGAATCCGTGAGGGAATCATAATTATCCGCCAATAGGTTCCCCGCCCCGGAAAGGGCGGTAAGCGGGCTGCGCAGATCATGGGCGATGGAGCGAAGGAGCATGCCCCGCTGATGTTCCCGCTCCATAGCCAGCCGAATTTCCTCGCGCTCGGCCACTAAGTTTTCCCGTTCTAAGGCAATGCCAAGCTGCGTGCAAACGGCCTGTACGATTAAAAGTTTTTGCCCTTGCGGTTCCCCCTGGGAAGGGATCAGCCGCCCCAGCCTGCCGGAACCGCTTTGAATGGCATACCCTTGCCCGGTCTTGTCCTGGCCCAAAACAATCGTGCAATCCAAATCCGCATATTGTTGAATAAGATCCTCCGCCTTTTTGACAACGGTCTCCTTTCCGCAGGCGGAGAGGAAACTGGAGGCAATCTGGTACAGCGTCCGCGCGGTACCTTCGTTCCGATTTGCCAGTTCCATCTCGTTTTGCAGGCGGGAGGTTACGGTGCCCGAAACAATACCCGTTACCAGGAAAAACGCCAGCAGCATCAGATCGTTTGTGCTATATACAAAAAAGGAATACCGTGGCTCCGTAAACAAATAATTAAAGAGGATGGCGGACACGATGGACGTACCCGTAGCCCACCCTTTGCTGCTGGTTAAAACCGCCGTAAAGAGTACGCCCAAAAGGAACACCATAATGATGCTCTCATTATTTACGCCAAAGGAGGCAATCAGAAGCGAGCAGCCTGTGGCAAGCGTCATGACCAGCATGGTTTTGGCTGCATTCTTTGTCATGGCGTTTACCTCCCGCTTTGCTTAATCTATCCTTCTTATTTTTTGTTCATCATCTTCAGGATATCCTTCTGTTCTCCCGCCACAATAATATGTTCTTGCGCCTCAAAAACATGATCTGCGCTGATAAGCGGCAAAATATGCTTGCCTACGCGTATGCCGATCACGTTGATCTTATGCTCCGTGCGCACATTCAACTCCCGGACGCATCGGCCAATCCAATCATTTGGTGGAATAATTTCCATGATAGCATATTCCGGAGATAATTCAATATAGTCGAATGCTCCCCTGGCGGAATAACGCGCCGCCGTGCGTTGCGCCATGTCCCTTTCCGGATAAACCACATCGTCGGCGCCGATTTTTCTGAGCAGCTCCGCATGGATATCCCTATCCGACTTTGCAACCACATACTGCGCACCCAATTCTTTAAGCAGCGAAGTGATCTCCATCGATGACTGGAAGTTATCGCTGATGCACACAAAGCATACATCAAAATTGCGGACGCCCAATTCGGTAAGCACATCCCTATCCATGCAATCGCCAATTTGCGCCCTTGTTACATAGGGTGCGAGCTTATGCACCGCATCCTCATCCATGTCTACAATAAGCACTTCGTTCCCGAGTTCCGAAAGCTTTACGGCCAAGTTCTTGCCGAACCGCCCCGCGCCTATTACAAGCATCGATCTCATATCCCATTCAATCCTTTCCGTATTTATCCAACAATAATTTTCCCTATGGGATTTCTTAATTTTGCCCCGCCGTTTGCGTTCACCACAGCCAGAAATACCGTAAGGCTCCCCACGCGGCCCGCATACATAAGCAAAATGATTGCGACTCTGGATAGCGGAGGCAACGCTGTCGTAATGCCCGTGGAAAGCCCCACGGTTCCAATGGCGGACAAACACTCAAAAGCCGCGTCCGTAAACGGCAGGTTCTGCGCACATAGAATAAGCATACCCCCTAAAGCCAATCCTGTATAGGTTGTAATGCCGCAGAAGGAACGGCGCAGTGTTTCCGTATCCAGTCGAAAATGCCAGATGGAGACATCCTCACGGTTTCGGAGGGACGAAAATACCGCCGCGGCAATCACGGCCAAAGTCGTAACCTTTACGCCGCCGCCGGTGCCGCCGGGGGCGGCGCCAACGAACATAAGAACCATGGTTGCCAGTTTTCCGCCATCCGAAAGCCCCGCGGTGTTCAGGGTGTTAAAACCGGCCGTTCGAGGCGTCACGGATTGAAAGAACGCGGCCAGGACCCGTGTGCCTGCATCCATGCCGGCCAGCTCTCCGTCCCTCTCAAGGAAAAGGAATGCGGCCGTTCCCGTCACAATAAGAATTATGGTAGCCATAAGGGCTGTAAGCGTATGCAGTTTAAATTTTTCCGGCCGGAAAAATCCGCATTCCACAAGATCGCTCCATACCACGAATCCAATGCCCCCCACTATAATGAGCGAGGCAATCGTTAGGACAACCAGCGGATCGTCCACAAAGGCCGTAAGCGAAGAAGACGGCTCCAAAATTCCCATTAAATCGAATCCGGCGTTGCAAAAAGCGGAAATG